>DAWV01000009.1:6802-7280 GCA_002506085.1 Methanocorpusculaceae archaeon UBA425 | reverse complement strand
GAACTTGGAATCTTAGTAAATTTTGGCGCATATCCTAAAGTGTTCATTCAACGAATTGTTAAAAAGGGGACAACAAGTCATTCTGTGGAGGAGGAGGAACCTTCATATTATTTTTGAGAAAAAAAAAGACTGGCGTTCATTCAACCCGCTCCGTAACGCAAATCAGAGATTTAATCGGTTAAGACCGCTCCTATGGACCGAACCGCCCGCTCGCAAACATTCTGTTTGCTTGGCTAAGGGCGAGCCTGTCGGCTCACCCTGCCTCAGCTAAGGTCGATCGTTTTCAACGTCCTACCCGCCCCTGCCCCCTTTTCGTGCATTCCGTTGATTTGCGGGTTGGACGCGGAACGCGGACGACCTCAGCGGAGCAAATCTTTGATTTGCGTGTTTCCGTGGATTCGGTGTGGGGGCGGGGGAGGGATAATCTACAGGAGCCACTCAACCAATTCTTTATAATTTCCGTGTTTCTGTGTGATTT
>DAWV01000009.1:0-6659 GCA_002506085.1 Methanocorpusculaceae archaeon UBA425 | reverse complement strand
CATCAAAAAGAATCCCTTACACAAAACCGAAGTACATCCGCAAATCCATACTAAAAAGGAATAGAATGAATCCGGCAATTTATCTCATGTATTCCGTGTGATGATATTTACACCTGAAGAATCCCATCCACAAAACAGAAGTACAACCAAAAATCCATATTGTAATTCAGGTTCGTTTCATCTCATGTTTTTCACCATCAATCATCACACGGAAAACACAGAAACACTGAAAATAAACTCTCATATCCTTACCCGCGTATTCCTCTTCCTTTGTATTTATCTGAATGAACATCATATAAATAACTTCATGACCGAAACGGCACAAAAACCCAAACGCAATGCGTCTGCGGCGGAGCGTAAACCCGAGGGGTTCGTCGCTCATAACATGACCGACTACGAAGAAACCTATTCTACGTTCTCGATTCCTGTGCCTGAGTATTACAACTTCGGTTTCGACGTTGTTGATGCATGGGCGAAAAAAGACAGAAACAAACTCGCCATGATTTGGACCAACCAGGAAGGAAAAGAGAAATACTACACCTTCCGCAACATGATGAACCTGTCCAATCAGATAGCGAACATGATGTTCAAACAGAACATCGGCAAAGGCGACAGAGTAATGATTCTACTGCCGCGTGTCCCGGAATGGTGGATCTTTGCTCTCGCTTCCATAAAAATAGGCGCTGTCTTTTGTCCGTCCCCGGTTATTCTCACGCCTCATGATTTAAAATACCGTGTCAACCAGGGAAAGTTCAAGATGATCGTCACGAACACCGAGAACGTCTGGAAGATTAATGAAATCGCCGGAGACTGCCCGCTCCTGAGAGTTAAATTCCTGACCGATGGAGACAATCCCGGATGGATAAACTATCAGAAAGAGCTGGTTCACCCTGCACGTGCATCCACCAAACTCAGTTCGCTGATAAGAGGCGTCAGAACCAAAGCAACCGACCCGATGATGATCTTCTTCTCATCAGGAACGACAGCCGACCCGAAAATGGTTCTGCATACGCATTCATATCCTCTCGGTCACATTGTTACCGGCAAATTCTGGTATGATCTGACGGAAACCGACCTGCATTTCACCGTCGCGGACATGGGCTGGGGCAAATCCTCATGGGGAAAGTTCTACGGTCCGTGGATGCAGGGCGCCTGCGTCTTTGTCTATGACTACCGCGGAAAATTCAATGCCACCGAACTTCTCCCGTTAATCGAAAAATATGAAATAACCACCTTCTGCGCACCGCCGACAATCTATCGAATGCTGATTCTCGCAGACCTGGAGACATTCGACTTCTCCGAACTCCGTCACTGCGTATCGGCAGGCGAGACGCTGAACCCCGAAGTAAACCGTGTCTGGGAAGAAGGTACCGGCAAAAAGATTTACGAGGCATACGGCCAGACCGAAACAGTCACCGTGATTGCGACCTTCCCCTGTATGGAAGTCAGACCCGGTTCAATCGGCAAACCCTCGCCGGGCTGGAAGATCGAACTCCATGACGATGAAGGAAAGGCAGTCGGTCCGGGCGTTGAAGGAAAAATCGCCATCCGGACCCGTGACCCGTCGCCCGTCGGATTATTCACCGAATATCTGGACGATCCGAAAGCGACCGCAAAAGTCTTTGTCGGCGACTGGTATTACACCGGAGATAAGGCAACGATGGATGAAGACGGCTACTTCTGGTTTATGGGCCGTGATGATGATATGATCAAATCATCAGGATACCGCGTGTCTCCGGCAGAAGTCGAGTCCGCACTTCTGACCCACCCGAGCGTCAAGGAATCGGCAGTTGTCGGCAGTCCCGACCCGATCCGCGGCGTAATCATCAAGGCATTCGTCGTCCTGAAAGACGGCTGGGCAGGTTCCGATGAGTTAATCAAGGAACTGCAGAGCCATGTCAAACAGACAACCGCACCCTACAAATATCCGCGGGCAATCGAGTTCATGGATGAACTGCCGAAGACGATTTCCGGAAAAATCCGGAGAGTCGAACTGCGCAATCTCGAAATCCAGAGATATAAGGAACTTCACCACGACGAGATGCCGGATACGAAAAACTAATCTTTTTCCTTTTTTTAGCGTTGATATTTTAGATGGGACATATGCGATGTGATCTTCACCGGAAATACTGACGTACTTTTGAGATGTACTTCGGTTTTGTGTTGGGGATTCTTCGATGTAACTATCATCACACGAAATTCACGAAAAGGGGGACAGGGGCGGAGGAATTGGAGATATTATCTGATTTTGGGGTGCGGGGACGCGACTTCGGCGCGGAGGCGGGTTGGACGCGAAGCGGACGACCTCAGCCAAGCAAGGCTTTGCCTTGCGAGTCGGCCCGCGGTGGAGATATCTTATCTGCCGAGGTTCCCATATGTTTCCAGGAAGTTCATCAGGAGTTAAGTATTCAGATAGAACTTCCCGTTCAGAATACCCCTCCCGATTCATTTTCTAGAATCAGGGCGCGGAGCCCGACGCGGTGGAGATATCCTCATTCTGCGGCCCATATATATGTTTCCAAGTAGTTCTTCGACGGTGGAATATTCAAATATGACTTATTAGGTGTTCGTGCGGATTTGATTCAAGTGAGGAGCGAAGACCTGAGTCGGAGAACAAACTGATAGTTTGGGGTTCGCGGTTCTTTTTCTCATCAACCCATACCCAGCCATACCCTCCACGAATTGAATCCACCCAAACACCGAGTAAGTAATATATAAAATAGATGTATAAGTGATGATATGACGTTTCATCGTCCACTATTAATAAGTGCAGTTGTATTTCTGACAATATTGATTATCATTTCCTCAGGATGTATTTCTGAGGTTGAAAATGAAACAATTGCTCAAAATATCTCCGAGATTACGCCTACTCCAACACCATATGATCCGAATGCTCATATTAGTTCAATCCCGGTAAGTTTTAAAACGGAGATTATTCAAGCTTATTATCAGAATCAGAATCCAACCGGCTATATAATAAAGAATGGATATGAAAGTGATTTTTTTATTTCATCAAGAACGTATCCCGGCACTGACACAATATTTCCCGTGATAGGGTTCTACTTCCATAAAACAATATCGTCAGAACCGGAATCTAAACCAACTCGGGTTGATTGTAATATTTATCTGGGCACAGATCTAGTTAATCAGACGATCCAAATGAAATCAGATGCAATGAAAAATGGTTTTGTCTGGATTTCCATGTGTGGTGTTGTAATTAGAGACCCCACTATTACCTTTGGGGAGTTGAAACAGGTTTTCGATGCGAATAAACACGTCGTTGTTATTGAAAATAGATTGCCTGCAGAGGAGTATGATCGCCTCTTTAGCTAGAAATATGACCTACAGTATTTGAAGAAGAATCTAAAGAATAATAATGACCCTTCTATAGATTGAGAAGGGACATATTAATCATTCATCAAAAAACCGCACGGAATATCCACGGCGCACTTCCCGCACACCTCAGTCCCGCACTCCGCCTTATTCTCCTGACACATCGCAAAGCAGACCTCCCGCAAAAATCCGTCCTCTCTTAATGCTCCCGTCGGGCAGTTCTTCACGCACTTCATACAGCCTCCGGTCAGTTTATAGAGACACCGTTTCTCAGTCTCCGGCAAATCCGGCACAATCGGGAGATCGCAAACGACCGAGCCGAACCTCCCGCACGAACCGACGCGGGTAATCAGCAGATTGTTCAGCCCAAACGTTCCAAGACCCGCAATTTCGGCAATATGCCTCTGTGACCAGCAGCTCATCAGAACATCATTACTTACCTGCGACGTTTTTCTGGAATAGGCTGCCCGAAATCCCATTTCCTGAATGTGTTCCACAAGAGCGTCATTCAGGGAGGCAATCAGCCGGTTCGTATCATTATAACATGCAGCCCATGTTTTTGATGCATACCTCCCGGGAACATTCGAACGGGCGACCTCTTTATTAAACGGTAAAAAATAGGAGATGATAATCTTCGGGTCAGAGAGAATATCATCCGGCATCTCATGTTCCGGCATTACCGCGTTTTTGAGCTGCCGAATCATCGGCGAATCGCAGCCGGCAAACCCGACGAGCGGTTCACGCAGATAGGGGGCATCCCGGACAAAATCCCGGATGAATCCTGTAACTTCGCCCTTCATGATTTTACTGGGAAAACACCATTTTCAGAAGACCGCCCGCATTAATGAGACCATATGCCCCCTTCTCGCGAACCTCTTTTTCCGTGTACACGGATACCTCGTCCGGTTTATCCAGACCGCGGATTACGAACGGAACCGGGTCATGGGTATGGGTCTTCTTGGCGATTGGGGTCGGGTGATCGGGCATCAGCATGATACAGCCGTCAAAATTATCGAGAATATAGCCGATTGCCTCATCAAGATGCTCGATTGCCCGAATCTTTTCCTCAATGCTTCCGAGATGACCGGCTTCATCCGTTGCCTCGACATGCATATACACAAAGTCAACGTCGCCTTTAACCGCCTCGACTGCCGCCTTTGCTTTGCCAAGGAAGTTGGTATCGAGGTATCCCGTTGCACCCGGAACTTTTATGACCTCCATCCCGGCGCATTTTGCAATACCGAAGAGAAGATCGACTGCGGAAATGACAGCCCCTTTCTTGTGATACATTTCAGAGAATAACGGCATTGCCGGTTTTGCTCCTCCGCTCCACGGCCAGATTGTGGTTGCAGGATTTTTGCCGGCAGCTATGCGTTTTTTATTCACCGGGTGCTTTTCGAAAACATCAGCTGCACGGACGATGAAGTTCATCAGACGTTCGGCATCTTCTCCTTTCGGAAGATAGTCGTTGATGACCTGTCCGGAGATGTCGTGGGGAGGGGTCGTATCAGAGCCTTTTCCGTTCGGCAGCATCAGGACGTTTCGGTAGGAAACGCCGGAATACCATTTGGCTTCCGGGATTTTTTCCTGAAGCGAGGCGAATAATTGTGCTCCCTCTTCGCTGGAGATATGACCTGCGGCGAAGTCCTTCATCCTGCCGTTTTCGATTGTTACCAGATTACAACGGTAGGCGAGTTCTCCCTCGCCGAAGGGAATGCCCATACTGAGAGCTTCGAGGGCTCCGCGGCCGGTGTAATATTTCAGCGGGTCGTAGCCGAGAATTGACATATTGGCGACATCTGAGCCCGGAACGAGTGAGTCATCTACGGTTTTCATCATCCCGCATTTGCCTTCGCGGGCGATTCTGTCCATATTGGGTTTCTTCGCAACTTCGAGAGGGGTTTTGCCGCCAAGTTCTGCCAGTGGCTCGTCTGCCGCCCCGTCAGCCAGGATTAAAATATATTTCATTGGTATCTTCCTTATTTATCTGCTCGTTATCAGAATAAATAACTCGGTTATGATACCTGTGGTGAGAACGCTAATTAAGGTTGTACGTTCTATTTAGTATGAAGAGTATGAATAGGATAAAAGGTTTTTTTGCTGATTTTTTTAAAGGCGTTTTTATGGCAGCCGCAGATAGTGTGCCGGGTGTTTCGGGCGGGACGATTGCATTTCTGCTTGGATTTTATGGGAGGTTTGTGACGTCCGTGAATAATTTCCTGATGGGGACCTGGGAGGAAAGAAAAGCGGCTTTGCCGTTTCTCGTGAAACTCGGTATGGGGTGGGCACTGACTTTTCTCGTCTGCGCAGTTATTCTTTCAAATCTGTTCCATACATATATTTATGAGATTAGTTCGGTGTTTATCGGGCTGACTATTATGGCGATTCCGATTGTGGTTCGGAGTGAAATTGCAAGTCTGAGAGGTCATCTGCCTCATGTGATTTTTACGGTAATCGGCGTGGCGGCAATTCCGCTGCTTATGCTTATTAATCCGACGTCGCAGGCGGCGAATGTGGATTTGACGCAGCTTTCTTTGGGGCTGGGTGTTTTTCTGTTTTTTGCGGCGATGTTTGCGGTGTCAGCGATGATTCTTCCGGGTATTTCCGGGTCGACGATGCTGCTTATTATGGGGGTGTATATTCCGCTGATTTCGGCGGTTAGTGCGGTTGCCCATTTGCAGTTCGCTTATGTTCCGGCGTTAATCGTTTTTGGTCTCGGGATGATTGCGGGTATGTGTTTTATTGTGAAAGTGGTGAAGTTTTGTTTTCTCCGGTTCTATTCGCAGACGATTTTTCTGTGTGTCGGTTTGCTGATCGGGTCGCTTTATTCTATTGTGTATGGGGCGACGACGCTTAAGGTGCCGATGCCTGTGATGACCTGGGAGACGTTTAGTATTCCATTTTTTATTCTTGGC
The DNA here is from genome assembly GCA_002506085.1 of Methanocorpusculaceae archaeon UBA425. Classification (GTDB taxonomy): domain Archaea; phylum Halobacteriota; class Methanomicrobia; order Methanomicrobiales; family Methanocorpusculaceae; genus Methanocorpusculum. The sequence goes on along the minus strand of DAWV01000009.1, from coordinate 411 downwards.
GCTGCGATTCTGATTGTTCTGGAATATTTGAGAAGGAGAGCCGAGATTAAAGCTTTGAATTGAGAGGGGAGTTTTCCCCCTCACTCCTTAAGCGAGGCGGGGTGAGCCGATAGGCTCGCCCTCAGCGGAGCAAACTGAAAGTTTGCGACCAAGTCGATAGACTTGCGACCAAACCGAAGGTTTGCGCGTGGGCGGGGCGAATCCTTCGAGTGAAACCTGGATTACCACCGGGATTTTTGGATGTACTTCGGTTTCAGGATTCGAAGCACCCCCGCGTAACTCCTATTGTAAAAAAGAATCCGGATGATTGTTCACAAATCAAAGATTTGCTCTCCGACTCGCTTCGCTCGCTTGTTCACAAATCAAAGATTTGCTCTCCGACTCGCTTCGCTCGCTTGAATAGATGTGAAT
>DAWV01000025.1 GCA_002506085.1 Methanocorpusculaceae archaeon UBA425 | reverse complement strand
GAACTTGGAATCTTAGTAAATTTCGGCGCATATCCTAAAGTGTTCATTCAAAGAATTGTTAAAAAGGGACCAACAAGTCATTCTGTGGAGGAGGAGGAACCTTCATATTATTTTTGAGAAAAAAAACTGGCGTTCATTCAACCCGCCAACTCGCAAACATTCTGTTTGGTCGCAAGGCATTTGCCTTGCTCGCAAGTCTATCGACTTGGTCGCAAATCAGAGATTTGCTCCGCTGAGGGCGAGCCTATCGGCTCACCCCGCCTCAGTTGAGGTCGTCTGCTTCGCATCCAACCCGCCTTGGCTAAGGGCGTCCGCTTTCAGCGTCCACCCCCCCGCCCCTGCCCCCTTTTCGTGCATTCCGTTGATTTCCGTGGGTTCCGTGTGGGGGCTGGGGAGGATACTACATGTATCCAGTCCAACAGATTCTTTTTATTTCCGTGTTTCTGTGTGATTTCCGTGTTTTCCGTGTGATGATGCGGTCATCAAAAAGAATCCAGTACACGAAACCGAAGTACATCCAAAAATCCAGAATAAAAAAGAAGAGAATGAATCCGGTAAACTATCGGCTCACCCCACCCGCTCGCAAGTCTATCGACATGCTCTCCGACTCGCTTCGCTCGCTTGCTCGCAAATCAGAGATTTGGTCGCAAACGTTCAGTTTGCTCCGCTAAGACCGCTCTTATGGAGCGGTCCGCCTCAGCTAAGGTTGTCGACTTTGTCTCCAACCCGCGACCACAGGAGGCATACCCCTCCTTTTTGATTGAGAGTACACCACGGAACTCCTATTATAAAAAAAGGGGGTTAACAAATATTTTGATAATGCTCAAACAGAACCCCATTTTTCGAGTGCCTTTCTTAACTCGGGATGCGTCTTTGCATACTCCCCGGCACTAACCCCCTCAATAGCGGCGTCCACTGCCTGCCGCATGGCACGTGCCCCTGCCGCCGTTCCATCGGGATGTCCGTGAATTCCCCCCCCTGCCTGCAGAATTATTTCGTTTCCGAGCGTGGCGATTTCCGCGCTGACTTTTCCCGGGTGAAGACCGCCGGATGCCACCGGAAACACCGGGAGAATCTTTCCGGCAGGACACGTGAGGGCGGAATTGACGTCAAGCACCTCGGCGGCTTTTCCACCCATTTTTCCGGACACCGTGCCTGTATGGAGCTGATCTCCTCCGCAGACACGGACGAGTTTTGCTATCGGAAGCATGGCAATTCCATGCTCCGGGTTTCTCGTCATGGCTCCGTGCATTGTCCGATGAACATGAATGGGAACCGTGATTGCCGGGTCGCCGGCAAGACACTGGACTGCGGAAAATCCTGCGGTCAGCACATCGACCATCAGCATATTCGCACCATTCCGGACAGCATTCCGGGCAACCTCCTGGATTTTATCTCCTCCGGTTGTCACATTCACTGCGTAGAGAACCTGACGGCCGGTTTCATCCCTTGCTCTGTCGAGTGCGTCCATGACCGCATTAAGGCGGGAATAAAGCGGACAGAACTTCTGATCTGTCAGAGTCTCATCGTCCTTGATTAAATCGACCCCGCCGATTGCCGCCTGGTATGCCACCTCTGCTGTGTCTTTCGGGTTTAGACCGACCTTCGGTTTGATTATCGTCCCGACATGGGGACGGCGGCTCTTTTCGGTCCCGACGAGTTTTCGAACACCCTCGATTCCGAACTTGGGTCCGTGCCCGTCAAGACCTTTCGGAATATCAATGTCGAGGAGGCGGACAGATTCCAGTTTCCCGAGACCGAACAGGTTTCCTGCAATGACCGAAAGATACTGGGGAATATTCCCTGGTTCAAATATTTCATAGGGGAAACTGAGTTTCGTCTGGAAACCATTAGCCGACGGGACAATCTCCAGAACCTCCCCGTCAAGAGCATGGACATACGAGGTCTGGTCATTCACTGTTTTGAGATCGGTCCACGTTCCCGTCGTCTGCTCTTCACAGATTGCCTGTGCCGCGAACTCGGGCGTCACATCTGATTTCGGTTTGAAATAATAGGTTGCAATAAGGTCTTTCATTTAGTGCATCTCCAGACTCAGAAACTGATTCTGTAATTCTTCGATTCCCCACCCGAGATATTCCCGCATAATTGTGTAGGCAAGATGCGGAGGAATTGCTCCGGCTTCGGTAATTATCATATCAATATATTCTGCCGGCGTCACATCAAACACCGGATTTCTCACTTTCACATAGGGAAGCGAGGCTGCAATATCATCAGGCAGAACCTCGTTTGTGGGGCGTTCCTCGATCTGGATGAGTTCTCCGAGAATTGTTCTCGGGGCGAACTTGAAGGTTTCGGCGGTCACGATGACATTTTTCCGTGCCTCGTGGGCACAGAGGGCAATCTGGGATGTCCCGATTTTATTCACAACAGACCCATTTACCGTAATTGCGTCAGCCCCCACAATAACGAGGTCAACCTCTTTCATCATGGTTCTAACGGCCGAGTCAACGATAAAGGTTGTCGGAATTTTGTTGTCATTCAGTGTTTTAATAGTAATCCGGCCCTGATTCCAGGGACGGACCTCGGTTGCATAAACCTCGATATCTTTGCCCTGACGTTTTGCCTCGATGATGCTTCCAAGGGCAGCCCCCGAGTTACAGTGCGTCATAATCACGCTGCCGTCCGGAATGTGGTTTGCGCCCATCGCGGAAATGCGGTTGAGCGCTGTTCTGGATGACCAGATGAACTCATTGGCTTTTTCGCGGAGAATACAGCGGGCTGCCTCCTCGGTCTTCGAAGATCGGACGTCCCGCAGGACAATCTGAATTGCGTTTGGAAGTGAAACGGCAGTCGGGCGGGTTGCAAGAAGAATCCCCGCTGCCTGTTCCATTTCCCGGATGAAGATGGTTGCATCCCCAGTCCGCGGAAGAGATTCAGCATGATCACGAAGCGCAGAAACTGCTTCCCGGGCAATTTTTCCGGCGCCGCGTATTTCCATGGATATGATTTTTTCGGCTGTGTCGTTAATGCTCATTTATATTAGTGATATGAGTCCAAGATTAAATAACTGAGGGTTAAACTATATCTTAGCCCAAAGAGAGAAAGAGAAAGATGTCTGTTGGGATTGTATTTGATAGTGCAGGAACGCTGCTGAAAACGAACCGGGCAGTCAAAAATATCACGAATGGTCTTTTGTCTAACGATAGTCCGGAAACGACGATGCTGACATTCGAAGACCCTGACCGTATTCTTGTTCTCCTGAATATGAGTTCAACCGAACTCATGCATGTAACTCCGGAAAAAAATCTGGCAGAACATCTTGCGGCGACACATACGGATTTCGGGATTAGCTGCGGGAGGAAAATCATCGACATTGCCAGTGTGGAAAAAATCATCTATTCCGACCCGGTGTGCCGTGTTTCCGATTTGCAGGATGTTATCCGTGCCTGCTGGCAGGTCGTGTCAAAAGAGGCAGAGTCATTTGCCATGAACACAGGCATGATTGTGAATCTCCGTGAAAAAAATATCGAATTCACCTTAGCAGCAGCGGGCTATCCGTTTCCCGGGGTAAAAGAGATGATTTCCACTCTGCATCAGAAAGGAATTGCCGTATACATCGCCTCAGGTGACCGGACGGCAAAACTGGAACTGGTGGCAGATAAAATAGGGATTCCGCGGGACCGTGTTCACGGAGTGGCAACGCCAATAACGAAAGCACAGATTGTAACGAATCTGAAAGGGGAATATGATATTGTGGTGATGGTCGGTGACGGGATTAATGATTTGTCTGCCATGCGGGCGGCTGATGTCTCCATTCTGACTGTTCAGCAGAAAGGCGAACGTCCGAGTGTGCTCACGAACGCGGCAGGATATATCATACACGACATACGCGATGTGGTTGGAATCGTGAATACATTCAATTAGGAGTTACAAGGGGGTGCTCTCAAGCAAAAAGGAGGGGGATGCCTCCTGTGGTCGCGTGTTGGCAACAAAGTCGACAACCTTAGCTGAGGCGGGGTGGACGCTGAAAGCGGACGCCCTTAGCCAAGGCGGGCTGCTACGAAGGAGCGGCCTCAGCTGAGGCGGGGTGAGCCGATAGTTTACCGGATTCATTCTATTCCATTATAGTCTGGATTTCCGGATGTACTTCGATTTCATGTACTGAATTCTTTTTGATGGCCGCATCATCACACGGAATACACGGAAACGCAAATCAAAGATTTGCTCTGCTAAGGTCGGCCGCGTTCCGCGTCCAACCCGCAAATCACACAGAAACACGGAAAATATAGAGATTCTGTTGAGTGTTTGTTGCACCTCCCCAGCCCCCACACCGAACCCACGGAAACACGCAAATC
>DAWV01000011.1:8503-45892 GCA_002506085.1 Methanocorpusculaceae archaeon UBA425 | reverse complement strand
TTTCCGTGTGATGATACGGTCATCAAAAAAGAATCCCGTACAAGAAACCGAAGTACATCCAAAGAATTCCGCTAGAACAAATCCGATTCTGTTCGCCGGGAAAACGGGGGCGCAAAACGACCGCGGACGTACTCGAAGGCTTCGCCCCTCCCTTTCCGCAGTACACCCAAAGAAAAAATGGGGGGCGCAAAACGACCGCGGACGTACTCGAAGGCTTCGCCCCCGGGCTCGCGCAAAGGGGAGGGAAGGGGGGCGCAAAACGACCGCGGATGTACTCGAAGGCTTCGCCCCCGGGCTCGCTTAAGGGGAGGAGGAAAACGCCCCCTCTCGTAGCACACCCGAAGAAAATAGGGGGCGTAAAACGACGGCGGGTGTACTCGAAGGCTTCGCCCCGGGGGGCTCGCTTAAGGGGGGGGAAACAGCACCCCCACCCCTGTCCCCCTTTTCGTGCATTTTGTTGATTTTCGAAAATTCCGTGTGGGGGACGGGGGAGGGACTACATGGGTTCCATCCAGCCGATTCTTTATTTTTCGTGTTTTCGTGGAATTTTTCGTGAATTTCGTGTGATGATATTTAAACATGAAGAATCCAGTACACGAAATCGAAGTACAACCAAAAATCCATAACGGTAATCCCGGGTTCACTCGAAGACTTCCCCACGCCCCTTCTGCAGTACACCCGCACATAATGGGGCGAAAAACGACCGCGGGTGTACTCGAAGGCTTCGCCCCCGGGGGGGAAAAACAGCGGCGGACTATCTGGAAACATATAGGGACCTCGGCAAATAGGATATCTCCACCGCGGGACGCTCCGCGCCGAATCGCAAACCTTCGGTTTGCTCAGCTAAGGTCGTAGACTGCGTCTCCGACCCGCAGTCACTCCCCGCACCCAGAAATCAGAAAAAATCTCCCATTCACCGTCCCCTGTCCCCCTTCTCGTGAATTTAGTGTGATGAATTGTACACTTCAAAGAATCTCTCCCATTTTGAACTGAGGGGCTCGGGAAAGAGTGAGAAAAAAACGTAAACTGGCAAAAAAAATATTCGATGTTCCGTCCGCGGAACTGAAACGTGGGGTCAGGGCATTCTCAGAATCTCCCAGTTGGTCGGAAGAACGTTCTCTTGGGCAACCGCCGGCTGGATGCTCACGAAATATTCATCAAGCCCTTCACAGAGCTGCGTGATCGTATATCCCGGCTCCTCCCTCTGTTTCTCTTCAAGCGAGGTGTTGATAATCCCGATAACATCAAAGGAATGGTAAACATGCGGGTAGCCTTCTGCACCAAGGAACGACGCCTTGCCGGTTACGACCTGGAAATGCAGATGGGGCAAAGCAGAATTACCGCTATTTCCCATCAGACCGATGACCTGCCCTTCTGTAACCGTATCTCCTCTCGCGACCGTGATTGAGCCCGGAATCATGTGAGCATAGCAGGCATATTTTTCATCTCCCATATCGATGATCACATAATTACCGGCTGCTGTTTCAAAAGTTATCTCCCGCTGGGCAGAGATGTCTTCATAATCGGGCAGCCCGTCCATGAGATCCACTACTGTCCCATTGGAGACCGCGTATATCTCTTTTCCATATCCCAGATAATTCTTCGCGAGTGATGCATTTCCCGTTACGGCCGCTCCGGTGTCCGGATCGACATAGATCCAGTCCTGCGCATACTTCTGGGGAACACGGGTCACTGAATCCAGTGTAATCTGAGCAAGGAAGTGATGCGTCAGAGGCTTGCTCGTTTCGAGTGCAATCCATCCTGGTCCCCGAACGGGGGATCCAATGATCACTGGTTCGAGATCCTTACGAACCTTAACCATTCCTCCGGTTATATTCACTGTATCCTGCCCGCTCTCTGTCCGGAAAGTGATTCGGTGCGTCAGCGAATCGGGAACACTTTCCTGCCCGACGGTGAACCAGATCGAGATTCGCGGACGAGATAATGTGCTCGTGCCGTTTATCTGTTCTTCCGCGGTAGGAAGGGGATCAGAGGCAGGTTGATAGAGTTGTGCGAGAAGATCTCCCTCGGCAGACCAGATGACCTTTCCTGCAGAAGGATCAATCACCTCGATTTTTACCGGCGTGAAGGTTAGGTTTTCGGGCAGTGAGATCTCCAGTTCATATGCTAGGTTAATACCCTCATTGCTCGCGACAGGGATCGGGGGAACCGGAATGGTCATGTTTATCTCAGGTATTTCGGCCTTTTTTTGGGAATCTGTTGGCTGAAGACACCCGGCAGTAATCAGGAAAATGATCATTATAAGGCATAACAGGAGCGGAATCTTATGAGTTTTTGACATAATCGCAGTATTCCAAAATCGCCGTATTAAAATATAAAGTACACGCATTGAAAAGCCGGTCAACGCGCGAAGAAAAAGCATCACTATCAGGTCTGCCGGGCATCTTTCTCAGAAAATAACCGCGGGAAAGGAAATATGGTATTGGTGTGGATACAATTTTTGGGGATTCACGGTTGGTTTTTATCTCAGCTATCTACACTAATACCTTACACAAAATAAAAAAAATCTTATACGCACGTCAGCTGTCCGGTTAAGAGCACACCGCGTAAGTCATATTCTTAACATCTAAAAAAATGGGCCCGGAGGGGTTCGAACCCACGACCACCCGGTTATGAGCCGGGCGCTCCACCACTAAGCTACAGGCCCGAGGGAAAGAGTTACGTAAAACGGGGTTGTGGATTTCTCCACGTGCCCTCAAAATTTGTTCCCTTGCAGAAGAACATTACATATTCTGCATACTGAGGTATAAAGGTATTTGTTCTGTCTTGAATCAAAAACTACAACTATTTTTGAAAACACAGAAAAATAAAAAGAAACGCCGCCAACAGGACTCGAACCTGTGACATGCTGGTTAACAGCCAGCCACTCTACCAACTGAGTTATGGCGGCACACTTCGGTGCTTGTGTTGCCTAATAAGATGGGCGGGTCAATGTATTAAAGATTATGATTTTATCGTCTTATTTTCCTGATGCAAAGACGATAAGTTCTGGATAAGAATATCCAGGTCATGATCAAAATTATTCAGCATTTCAAATGCCTTTTGGGTTGCCACAGCTCCTGACGGTGTTGCTTTTATGTATTGCATCTGCTCCAGAACGCGGAGAGAATACCGGATTCTGTGCTGGGGCTGACTTAATTCCTCGGTTAGTTTCATAATTCCGATCGGACCATGTTGTGCAACGGCACGCATGACGGAAAGGTGACGCTGGAGTAGTTCAACCTCCCCACTGATTTTTGTAAGCATATTTACTCTCCCTTCTCTTTTTTGCTCGTTTCTTCCTCTTCACGCATCTCTTCCATGAGTTCAGCGCGAATCCGGGCACGGTATTCATTCTGTTCATTTTGCATCTGTGCAAGACGTTCTTCTTTGGTGGTCCCGTGAATGTCAAGCCAGGCTTTGGTCGCGCGGTATCTCGGGACGAATACGGCAATCCCGATTATCGCGATAATGATACAGGCAATTACAACCGGAATTTTAAACCAGTAGGTATCCGGTACAATGAAAAAGACTATTATCGCCGCAGCTATTGCAAAAATCAATATATTTAAGATAAATACGAGACCCGTAAATTTACCCTTAAACTGAGACCGCTCAGTGTCATCCATTATTATGTACATCGGTGTCTCAAAGATAAAAACTACATCTCTTTGGAACGCCCATACTATACTACAATGAAGGGACTTTTGGAAGAACTGACAAAACAATCCTGTGATGCGTATGTTGCATACGATTTGTCGGACAATGCGGATATGCGCTATGCGTCGGGTTTTCTCACATCAGACCCGTTTGTCTATGTATTTTCTAAAGAAGGGGTTGCAACATTAATTATATCTGCAATGGAAGCCGCACGTGCGCGTCAAGAGTCAGCATGTAACATAGTAACTCGTAGCGCGGCGGGTCTCCCGGAACTTCTGAAACAATATCCGGACGCAGACCTTGCGACAGCCCACATGATTCGGAATTTTTCAGGTCAGCGCCTGCTTGTTCCGGCATCAATGCAGGTCGGATTTGCCCGCAAACTTGAGAGTGTGGCAGATGTGGTAATAGATTCGGGAACGATAGAAAAAATGCGGAGCGTGAAGACTCCGGATGAGATAGAAAAAATCCGGTTCGTTCAGAAGGTAAATGAAAATGCCGCCCGCGCCGCGGTTGATGCAATCCGAAGCTCGGAGCCGGATGAAAATGGAGTTCTGATTTTCGAGGACGAGCCGCTGACATCGGAGAAAGTCCGGGACATTATTCATTATCGTCTCCATCCGTTCAATTGTGATGACAAGGAGACCATTGTCTCCTGCGGCGAAGTGTCTTCGATGCCGCATGCAAAAGGCACGGGACCGCTTCACGCGAACCAGCCGATCGTCATGGATGTCTATCCCCGGTGCGAGACGACCGGTTATTTTGCGGATATGACAAGAACCGTGTCAAAGGGCGCTCCGTCTGATGAAGTTATTAGGATGTATGACACCGTGAAAAAGGCGAAGGAGCTTGCCGCGTCGATGATTCATCCCGGCATTACCGGTGCGGAGGTCCATAACGCCATCGTGGAATTTTTCAGGCAGGCGGGATATGAATCAGGAGGGTCGTCCGGTTTTATCCACAGTCTCGGTCACGGCGTAGGGCTTGAGATCCATGAAGCCCCATCCCTGTCACCATCGGGAGGTGAACTTAAAGAGGGAAACGTCATAACCCTCGAGCCGGGTCTGTATTATCAGGGAATCGGCGGTGTCCGGCTCGAAGATATGGGGGTAGTTACGCGTGACGGATTTGACAGGTTTACGTGCTTTGAGGAGCAATTAATAGTATGAACGATACTGAGCAGGATAACTACTTGGAGGCTGGACGGATTGCGCACACCGTCCTGCATAAATGCGCCGCTGAAATAAAGCCCGGCGCAGGTCTTGCAACAATTTTTGATATGGTTCTGGACGAAATCGAGTCCGCGGGTGCGGCTCACTCATTCCCCCCGAATATTTCCTTAAATAACTGCGCGGCCCACGACACTGCCTCCCCGGATGAGATCCGGACTTTTTCCGAGGGCGACCTGGTAAAGCTGGATATCGGAACACACATCGACGGATACATTGCGGATACTGCAGTAACCGTCGATCTGGGTGACCACGCCCTCCTATGCGAGGCTTCCCGGATGGCTCTGGAAGCCGCAATCGACCTTGTAAAACCGGAACTTGTTGTCAGTGAAATCGGAAAAGCGGTCGAAGAGAAGATTACGTCTTATGGTTACAAACCAATTGTAAATCTCACTGGTCATGCCCTCGCCCGCTATAGTTTGCATCACGGGCTATCTATTCCGAATACCGGATTATTTGGCAACGGGATTCTGAAAGAAGATATGGTCATCGCAATCGAGCCGTTCGCAACAACCGGTTCCGGCTCGGTTCATGAGACCCCCCGCGGAGAAATCTATCAGGTTATCGGGAATTCCCCGGTCCGGTCACCCGCCGGCCGTAATATCATGCAAAAGGCTGAGATAATGCAGGGTCTGCCGTTTGCCCGCCGCTGGCTGAATGTTCCAAAGGCAGAACTGGCAATCCCCACCCTGCTTCGCCAGGGCAATCTTTACCTGTATCACTGCCTCTCGGATATTCCGGACAGTTTTGTAGCCCAGTTCGAGCACACGATAATCGTGACCGCAGACGGTCCGCTGGTAACAACGAGATAATTATCCTTTTTTTTAATCCGTATATTTTCCAGCCGGCAGAAAACGCAGCGTTTCTGATAGGTTAAACTAAAACTATTATCCTCTTGCCACCCGAGACCCGCCTCCCCGTTCCTGCATTTTTAATACAGTCTACAACGAACATATGAGCATTATTTAATTTCGTAAAGGATGGGCATAAATGAAATATGTAGTAGTAACCGGAGGAGTAATGAGCGGACTTGGAAAGGGCATCACTGCCGCTTCCATCGGCCGCATACTGATAAACAGGGGATACCACGTCACCAGCGTAAAGATAGATCCCTACTTAAATATCGACGCAGGACTCATGAACCCTGCCCAGCACGGAGAAGTCTTCGTCCTTAAAGACGGTGGGGAAGCAGACCTTGACCTTGGAAACTATGAACGTTTCCTCGACATCGAACTCAGCAGCGACCACAATCTTACCACGGGAAAAATCTACTCATCAGTCATATCCAAGGAACGCCACGGGGACTATCTCGGAGCCACCGTTCAGATTATCCCGCACATCACCGACGAAATTAAAGACAGAATCAAGCACGCAGCTGAATCATGGGTTGATAAACACGGGAACCATGCGGAAATTTGTATCGTCGAAGTCGGCGGCACCGTCGGCGATATCGAAAGCATGCCGTTTCTGGAAGCCGTCCGCCAAATGCACTGGGAATATGGAAACGGCGACTTCGCCCTTGTCCATGTAACCCTTCTCCCGGCAGACAATATGGGCGATTTGAAAACCAAACCGACCCAGCACTCCATAAAAGCTCTTCGGGAACTTGGGTTGGAAGCAGATATCATAGTCGGAAGAAGCAGTCTATCTATCTCCGAGGCCACAAAAAGAAAAATCTCAGCATTCTGTGACGTGGACGCCCATGCCGTCATCAGTGCGAGAACGGCCCCTGATATCTATCTCGTCCCGCTCGAACTCGAAAAAGAGGGAATGGCGGAAGTTCTTTTAAACCTTCTTCACCTTGAACCAAGAAAACCCGACAACAGCTGGTATTCCATCGTTTCGCGTGAATACAAGCACCGCGTGATTGTTGCAATAATCACTAAATACGGCGTTGAAGACGTTTACATTTCCATTAAAGAAGCCCTCAAGCACGCAGGACGTTCGATTGAGACTGAAGTTGTCATTAAATGGCTCGATGCAGAAACCTATACAAAAGAAGACCTGGCAGATGTTGACGGCATTCTCATTCCGGGTGGATTCGGCAACCGCGGTATTGAAGGAATGATTTCCGCAATTGAGTATGCCCGTGAAAACAAAAAACCGCTGCTCGGACTATGTCTTGGATTCCAGCTCTGCGTCATTGAATTCATGAGGCATGTTGTAGGCTACAAAGACGCAACGAGTGAGGAATTGGGGGCAGGAACCCACGCAATCGCTCTCCTTCCCGAGCAGGAAGGCGTCAAGGATCTTGGCGGAACAATGCGTCTTGGAAACTACGCGGTAACCCTTGATCCCAAGTCCTGCCTTGCCGGTCTCTACGGTTCAACCGAAATCGTTGAACGTCACAGACACAGATATGAAGTCAATCCGGCATACATCGACGAAATAGAATCAAAGGGTCTCAAATTTGTCGGCAGAAACGGCAGGCGCATGGAAGCGCTCGAACTGGGAAATCACCCATACTTCGTTGCAACCCAGTTCCACCCTGAATTCCGGTCCCGCCCGTCCCGCCCGTCCGCTCCCTTTATCGGATTTGTGAAAGCCTGCCGCGACAATCAGAGAAAATAATATCATGGAAGCGATATTAGTCCTTGATTTCGGTGGTCAGTACAACCAGCTGATTGCACGAAGAGTCAGAGAAGCACATGTATTCTGTGAAGTAAAACCCTGCACGATTTCTCTTTCGGAAATCAAAGCAGGAAATTACTCGGGCATCATCTTTACCGGAGGTCCGGCAAGTGTTTATGCGGAAAACGCCCCGCGTGTGGACGCCGGCATCTTCGAACTCGGGATTCCTATTCTTGGAATCTGTTACGGAGCACAGCTTACTTCCTATCTTCTCGGTGGAAATGTGGCATCCGCGACGACCCGTGAATACGGAAGAACGTCAGTATCTGTCGACGACTCAAAGTTGTTCAAAAATGTGCCGAAGGACACTACCTGCTGGATGAGCCACACGGATTACATCAGCAAAGTCCCGGTCGGTTTTACGAAAACCGCCCGCACTGCAGTCTGTCCTGTTGCAGCAATGGAAAACCCGGAGAAGAAGATTTACACGGTCCAGTTCCACCCGGAGGTTATGCACACTCCGGAGGGCATGACGATGATCAAAAACTTCCTCTATGATGTTTGCGGCTGCAAACCGACATGGCAGATGGCATCGTTTGTTGAAAACACAATCCAGCAGCTCCGCGAGAAGATCGGGGACAAGAAAGTTCTCTGCGCATTGTCGGGCGGGGTTGATTCCTCTGTCGCGGCAGTCCTTATCCACAAAGCAGTCGGGAAACAGCTGACCTGCATCTTCGTTGACCACGGTCTTCTCCGGAAGAACGAGGGTGATGAGGTCGAGGCAGTCTTCAGAAAACAGTATGATATCAACCTGATTCGTGTCAACGTCGAAGACAGATTCCTCGGAAAGCTCTCAGGTGTATCAGACCCTGAGAAGAAACGGAAAATCATTGGTGAGGAGTTCATCCGTGTCTTCGAGGAAGAGGCACGGAAAATCGGAAAAGTCGATTACCTTGTGCAGGGAACGATTTATCCGGATGTTATCGAGTCAGGTCCGGGTGCGGCTGCGGTAATCAAAAGCCACCACAATGTCGGAGGTCTGCCGGACACCGTTGATTTCAAGGAAATCATCGAACCGCTCCGGATTCTCTTCAAAGATGAAGTGCGTCGTGCCGGAATCGAACTTGGTATTCCGGATAATCTTGTCTGGCGTCAGCCCTTCCCGGGACCGGGTCTTGCGATTCGTGTCATAGGTGCCATTACAAAGGAAAAACTCGATATCGTTCGTGAAGCGGATGCGATTTACCGCGAGGAAATTGCCAAAGCGGGTCTTAGTCGTGATATCAATCAGTACTTTGCCGCCCTGACGAACATGCAGAGTGTCGGCGTGATGGGTGATGAACGGACGTATGATTACGCCATCGCTCTCCGTGCAGTAACTACCACTGATTTCATGACTGCCGACTGGGCGCAGATTCCCTATCCTGTTCTTGAAAAAATATCGAGCAGAATCATCAACGAGGTCAGGCACGTGAATCGTGTATTATACGATATCACGAGCAAACCTCCGGCAACAATTGAATATGAATAATCCCGGATATATCCGTATCCCTTTTTTTAACAGGACGCGCATTATTATTTCATCCGATTTTTTTGATTAGTTGGCGAAAGTATTTTGGAAATCAGTATCATGCCGGGTTTCCGATGTGGGGATATGAACAGTCCGCATCCCCGAATATCTAGTAAATGATGCGGAATTTCCATCCTTTTTATATCCAAATCTTGATATTAGTTCCCGACCAGTATTAAAGGCAATGAGTATTTCGTTTCCTGCCGACAAACTGGAGAAAATCGTCCGTACGTTTTCTCTCACGGAAGATGAAAAGGATGCGTTCCTCAAAAATGCCAACAGAATAATCTACCATATTGGCGGCGATCATCCCGAAAGAATAATAGAGGCTATAGCAGAATATGCGGAGTGCATCGCAGGAAGCAAAGGCGCGGGATATACTCCCGGAATCACCGAGCAGACGGTTGGCGATGTTCATATTACACGAATCGATCCGCCGTGCGGGAGTAACACCTATGTTCTCGAAACAAAAGAGGGACTTCTGGTCGTGGATGCCGGCTACTCGTGTTATGCAAAAGAGCTGATGCAAACTATCTACTCCCTGTATCCGGCTTTTGTCTCGATGCAAAAAGAGCTCATTATCACCCATATTGACATGGATCACGCAGGGGCTATGCCCTATTTCAATCGCGTGTATATGAATGTGACAAGCCGGGAAAATTTTGTACGGGAAAAGACGGGGCGGGTGAACTATCGTACAAAGAATCCGGACCGTGCCCCGTTCTACCATGTGGTTGAAATTCTGACACAATATGAAGCCCCGCCGTTATCAAACATTGTCCTCTTTGATTCCGTAAAGCCGGACTTATCACTCCCGCTTTCATACATTGGCGAACTGAAAGCCGCAGGGCTCACCTTCGCGGTGTATGAGGGGTCCGGCGGTCATGTGGAAGGTTCGATGGTCTTTCTCGAAAAGGAACGGGGGCTGATGTTCACCGGGGACGTCCTCGTAAATCCGGACGGCTATACGTCAGGTCAAAAAGCATACAACAGGCTTCCGGGTCTCCTTGCGGGCGGCTCGGTGAATGAGGATTCAAATAAGGCTGTGGCCGAACGCCATGCGGTGTATGAACTCATGAAGGGGCAGGAGTGGACTATTTGCCCCGGACATGGGGCGGTTTTCAAATCCCAATGAACCTCAAAGAGACAGCACGCAGGCTCACACGAAAAATTTCTGCCCTGGCTCTTGCCATCCGGCATGAAGAAACACCCTGGTATGCTAAAATCCTCGCATGTGTGACGATCGGCTATGCTCTGTCACCAATCGACCTGATACCTGATTTTATCCCCGTAATCGGGTATCTTGATGATATAATCATCCTGCCTTTTTTAATTATCATCTGTCTGAAACTCATCCCTGCTGAAGTAATGGCAGAATGCGAAGAAAAAGCAGAATTTGTATGGAAAGACGGAAAGCCGGTAAAATGGTATTATGCGATTCCAATTCTGGTAATATGGGGAATTATCATCGTATTTATCTGCACTAGATTTTTGTGAACGATTACGTACAGAGCCAGGTAAAATAGTGAAAAAGACGTTCTGAAAAATATATTGTACCGGTATTTACCGGTGTATGGGTGCTGTGTTGACCTTGCGGGTTACATAGCCTGCGACCCGGTTACGGATTGCTTTGCTTTCGATAGTGGTGATTTCGCTGACAACGAGTTTGTTGTCTTCGAAGCTTCCGTTGAAGCTTTTACCGTGCTGTTCAAGAAGGGCAGTGCCGATTGATTTGATATAACTTGGTTTGATTCCCATGAGTATTCCTCAGATGTCATTATAGGTAAGACGTTTGGATATGATAAGTATTCTGTTTGCAACCTCATCCGGATTAGTTCCGAGGATATAAATCCCCCCGGGTCCGCGGGAAGTTTCCGGGCAGGCGATGACTAAAGGCACGCCTTTTTTGCAGACAGATGCGATGCCCCAGTCCATTGTTGAAATACCGACCGGGAACTTTTCAGGTTCATAGACTTCGACATCCCGAATGGTTTCGATTGTGGTATGGAGAATATCATCCTCATATCTGATACACGCAGCAGAGCGCATAGCCGGGTCGAAGCGCCGGATCGTCAGAAGGACCCGGACGATAGGTTCATCCACGCCGAATCCCACACTTGTTCCGCGGGCAATGGCGATGCCTTTTTTGTCGATGGCGTCCTGAGTTGCGTAGGCAAATGGAATTTCGTCACGGGGAATAATGTAACGCGACACGTCCATAAGCTTACCGTGGGCTTTCTGGAGGTCGCGGAGAATTGTTGACTGGGCAGTAGCTGACATCAGTTCAACCCGAGCTCTTCTTTTATTTCTATTAATTCGGAGACTGCAATTTCATACATTCGTTCACGGGGAATGAGACTGTCACCGAGTGCTATCCTGTTTCTGTCGCAGCCTGCGGCAAAGGAGGGGGATTTGTATTTTTTGGCAATGGTTTTTGCCGTGACCTCGGTGATTTTTCCGCCTTTGATATATGCACATGCCACGATAAGACCTGATACACTGTCGGCGACCTGAAGACAGATTTCGACCGGTGTTGTATAGTCTGTGCCGAAAATCATGTGATTATGGCGTTTTATGGGGAGTGCAATATTGTCTTCAATCCCTGCCGCACGAAGGATGTCATATCCGGCAAGACCATGTTTGTTCATGTCTTCGTGGATTTCCTCGTAATCAATGTCATGGAGAATGCCGATGGTTTCCCAAAGGTTCTCGTCTTCCCCTAACTCTTTGGCAAGACCTTTCATGACTGCTGCAGTCGAAAGGCAATGACCAATGAGAGAGGTGGAAGTAACATGTTGTTTGAGGAGTGTTAGCGCCCCGCTTTTTTCCATGCTCTATATATTGGATATGAAAAGGGATAATAGTCACGACGCTCAACATACTTGTATGAAAGATTGGATGCTCGATGTGATCATAGGAATCTCGGCAATTATTCTGTTCGGTATTCTGCTTCTTGCCCTTCCGCAGGTGCTTCCGGCGGCATATGGGTATGTGGCGGCGTTTCTGATTTTTGTTGCCTATCTGACGGTCGCGGGACTGACAGTTGTTAAGAAATCAATCCGAAAATAATACCTGAGAGGATTCTCTCTCCTTTTTTGTATGATAGTATGATTTTGTGTATGTGAATTTCGCGGGGTGTATTGTCATCGCATTCAGGATAATCTGATGAAAGAATATTACTCTCTTTCAGGGTAGTCTTCCCCCGTTTCTGCATCAGACCTATATGGTCTCGCGACTAACGATTATGTATTATGGTGCAGTCATACGAAGATATGTTAAAGACAGCCTACTCCGGAATGAGTGAGCCGACGGAGACAGGCGAACGGTTCGTCATGCCGAAGACGAAGATCTATATTGAAGGTAAAACGACCGTTCTTGAGAATTTCTCCGAGATTCTCAGTACACTCAATCGTGATAAAGATCACTTCATGAAGTATATCCTGGGTGAACTGGGTACTGCCGGAAAAATAGACGGAAATCGCGCGGTGTTCAACGGGAAGTTCGAACCGGCACAATTCGAAGCAATTGTTCATTCATATGTCTCGGATTATGTCATATGTTCGGAATGCGGCAGACCCGATACGAAACTTGTCAAAGAAGACCGGGTACTTATGCTTCTCTGTGAGGCATGCGGTTCCGCGAGACCGATTCGTAAGCGGAAAGCAAAGACCGAGGTTCAGGGTCCTGTTATCGAGGAAGGGAAAGAACTCGAGGTGCACATCGAGTCCATTAGTAAAAAAGGCGATGGGGTCGCCCGCATCGGGAAATATATTCTTTATGTGGCGGGAACAAAAGCCGGGCAGGATGTCAAGGTCAGAATCACCAGAATATCAGGTCAGGTTGCCTTCACCCAGAAAATACTCTAATCTTTTTTTCATTGACTCATCCCACAATTATATAGTGTCGTCCGGCGAATGTACTAGAGAATGAAGCTGAAGATTATCGAGCTTGAGAAAGATAAAATACGGATTGTTCTCGAAGGTGAAGGACATACTATTGTCAATGCACTGGTAGATGAAATCCTTGCAGATCCTGAAGTGGACGTGGCAAAGTATGTTATCAAATACCAGTTCTCCGATCCGGAATTGCTGGTGACAATGAAACCCGGATCCGTAAAGGAGCCGATTACCGTCATCCGTGAAGCAGCTCAGCATATGATTGATCGCTGCGACGCTCTTCTCGGTTGTCTGAAAAACTAATACTTTTTTTCTTATCTCCTCCGGAATCGGGGCGAAGTATTATATTAGCTAAGACCCTATGTAATAGAGCACTCAGTTTAGTGGAGCAGTATCTAGCATATTGCGAGTGTCGACATGCATACTATCTGAAAGGATTTTGTGCAGCCTTCTGACTTGTCAGGAGGATAGATGCGGAGTTCTCTGTAGACGTAGCCAAGCCTGGTATGGCGCAGGTTTGCTAAACCTGTGTCCCCCTGGGACTCGAGGGTTCAAATCCCTCCGTCTACGCTTAACGTACGCAACACACACACGTATTGTGTGTTTCAAATTTAGACTAAACTCTCCTTAAAGAGAGGCGAAACAATGGTTGAAGAGTCAGAATTAAAATATTTCGTGCGGATCATTAATACTGATCTGGACGGTACCCAGCCGGTTCAGCTCGCGCTGACCGGAATTATGGGCATCGGCCTCCATGCCGCACTCGTCATCGCCCGCCGTGCAGGTGTTGATATCCATGCTACCATGGGTCTCTTAAGCGATGAGGATGTGGCCGCTATTGAGGTACAGGTAAAAGCATACACTACCTCAGTCCCGAAATGGATGGTCAACCGCCCGGTAGATGTGTATTCGGGAGAACCGAAACACCTCTACGGCAGCGACCTCACCCTGTCAAAGGAAGATGACATTAACCTCCTGAAGAAGATGCGGTGCTACCGCGGTGTTCGTCATGAGGCTGGTCTCAAAGTCCGTGGTCAGGGAACGAAATCCACCGGCAGATTTGGAAAAATCGTTGGTGTATCCAAGAGGAAATCGAACTAGGTGATTTAAATGGGATACCCAGGAAAAAACACCAAACAATACTCTACCCCGAAGCGTCACTTCGAAAAGTCGCGTATTGAATCAGAACGGACTCTTGCAATCGCTTATGGTCTGCGTAACAAACGTGAGATCTGGAGAGCAACGGAAGTTCTCAGAAAGCACAGAGCAGGCGCACGTGAAGTTCTCGCAATGAACTCCTCTATTGGAGCAGTACCGAAAACCATCGCCCGCCGTGATGAGCTTCTTAACACACTCCAGCGCTACGGAATTATCGGTCCGGATGCAGCAATGGACAATGTTCTGACATTAAAAGTCGAAGACATCCTTGAGCGCCGTCTTCAGACTATTGTCTACCGCAAAGGTCTTGCACGCAGCCCGAAACAGGCACGCCAGCTTATTACCCACGGACACATTGCTATCAACGGCCGCCGTGTCAGTATTCCAAGCTACATGGTTACCATTTCCGAGGAAGCCGAAGTTACGTATTACGCAACCTCCTCTCTCGCAGATGATGCCAATGGCGAACGTCAGCGTATCATGAACCAGAGGGCATAATCATGGCAGAAGGAAATGAGAAATGGGGCATTGCCCATATCTTTGCCTCATTCAATAACACCATCGTCACCGTTACCGATCTTTCGGGTGCAGAGACTATCTGCAAATCCAGCGGTGGAATGGTCGTTAAGCAGGCCCGTAATGAATCATCCCCATACGCAGCAATGCAGATGGCGATCAACATTGCCCAGGCAGCTAAAGACAAAGGTATTACCGGTCTCCACATTCGTGTACGCGCTCCCGGAAACGGAAGACAGCGGTCACCAGGACCCGGTGCCCAGGCAGCAATCCGTGCACTTTCACGTGCAGGTATGCGCATTGGCAGAATCGAAGACGTGACTCCGGTACCACACGACAGCATTCGTGCTAAAGGTGGCAGAAGAGGCAGGAGAGTCTGAATGGATCTGGTATTCAGCAGGCTCGATGACTCTGTCGCACGTTTTACTATTCACGGAGCGACCCCTGCATTTGCAAATGCACTTCGTCGTTCGATGATTGGTGAGGTGCCAACCCTCGCCATCGAAGATATCCGCATATATGACAATACCAGTGTTCTCTTTGATGAGAATCTGGCACACAGACTTGGTCTCATCCCGATTAAAACCGACCTCTCACAGTACGTTCCGAAAAGCGAATGTACCTGCGGAGGAGTAGGATGTCCCCACTGCACTGTATCCTTCACTCTGAGTGTTGAAGGTCCGAAGATGGTCACCTCCGGCGACCTTGTCTCCATGGATGAGCACATCGTCCCGGTCTTCAACAATATCCCCATTGTAAAACTCTGGGAAAATCAGAAAGTCGTACTCGAAGCAGTGGCAGAAGTTAACTACGGAAAAGAGCATGCCAAATGGCAGCCGACTCTTGCCTGCGGTTATTCTGAGTATCCGGTCATCACCATCAACGATACGTGTGACGGATGTGGAAAATGTGTATCCGAATGTCCCCGTGATGTTCTGGAAATCACAAATAACAAAGTCAGCATCCGTGTGGTAAACGGCGAAAGCAAGGAAAAAGACTGTTCAATGTGCCGTCTCTGTGAGATTGCATGTAAGAACAGCGGTATCGGTGAAAACCCCGCTATAGTAATTAGTGCAGACAGCACGAAGTTCATCTTCGTTGTTGAAAGCGACGGGTCATTGCCGGTAAAAGAGATCATCGAAAGAGCACTGCTGCATATCAAATCAAGATCCTCGGACCTGATTGATGCATTACAGGAGGGACTGTAAATGAATAAAACTAACCCCCGCCTCGATTCCTTAATTATGATGCTTAAACGTGCATCCCGGGAAAACGAGGCAAACATCTGGTGTGATATTGCCGGCCGTCTTGATACGTCCAGCAAAAATCACGCAGAAGTGAATGTCGGTAAAATCAACCGTTATGCAAACGAGAATGAAATCATCCTGGTTCCGGGCAAAGTGCTCGCAGCAGGTGTAATTGGTACTTCTGTATCAGTTGCAGCACTCAACTTCTCCGACGCGGCACGTGAGAAAATAACTGAAGCAAAAGGCACCTGCATGACAATCGAAGAGCTTGTTGCAGCAAATCCGAAAGGAAGCCACGTAAGGATTCTGAGGTGAGATGAGTATGGTAACAGTTATTGATGGAGAAAATCTCCTTCTTGGAAGACTTTCCAGTATTGTTGCAACCCGCATCCTTGCCGGTGAGGAAATTGCAATCATTAATGCCGAAAAGGTCATCGTATCCGGTTCCCGTGCAATGGTTCTCGGCGAGTACAAGATTACCCGTGTTCGCGGATCCGTCGAAGGAGGTCCATACTTCCCCAGACGCCCGGACCACATCGTGAAACGTACTATCCGTGGAATGATCCCTTACAAGACCAGCGTGGGAGCAGCAGCTTTCCGCCGTGTCAAAGCCTATGTCGGTGTTCCTTATGAACTCAAAAACGTCGAGGCAGAAAGTCTGGAAGCTGCACACCGCAGCCGGTTAAGCAGCGCCAGATATATCGTCGTTGGAGAGATCAGCAAGAACCTTGGAGCAAAATTCTAAGCAGGTGATCTAAGATGAAAATTATTAACACCAGTGGAAAAAGAAAGACTGCAATTGCCCGCGCCACTTTCAGAGAGGGAAAAGGCAGAGTAAGAATTAATTCTGTCCCCCTTGAAGTCTATGGTAACGAGATCCTCCGTATGAAGATCTCCGAGGCTATTGCTCTTGCACCTGGAGCCATCGACAACGTCGATATCGAAATCTCTGTATCCGGCGGAGGCGTCATGGGACAGGCAGAAGCAATCCGCACCGCAATCGGCCGTGGAATCCTTTCCTGGACCAATGACCCGAGGATTAAGGAAGTTTATCTCTCTTACGACAGAACACTCCTTGTCAACGACTCCCGTCAGAAAGAAGCAAAGAAGCCTCATGGACCGGGTGCACGTGCACGGTACCAGAAGTCTTATCGTTAAGGCACAGCATATTGAATATATGTGGGGGAAACCCCACGTATCAACACATTAATAAAGACAAAAGGATAACTTATGATACCAGTTCGTTGTTTCACCTGTGGAAAAGTAATTTCCACCGTATGGGAAGAATATCAACAGAGAAAGACTGCAGGCGAGGATCCGAAAGAGATTCTGGATTCACTCGGGTTAGACCGTTATTGCTGCAGAAGAATGATTCTCTCGCATAAAGAGACTGTTGATGAGTTGTATCCGTACACGTGAGACATGAATGAATTGCGGGGCCGTAGGGTAGCCTGGACCATCCTATTACGTTCGGGACGTAGTGACCTGAGTTCGAATCTCAGCGGCCCCATTTTTCTATTCTCTCTTATTATGGATGTGATTTTCTATGAAGTATACACGTTATGAACGTGCCCGTATCGTCGGTGCGCGTGCTTTGCAGATTTCTATGGGAGCTCCTGTTCTCGTAAGAACCTCAAAGATTGATCCTCTTGACATTGCGTTAGAGGAGTTTGCAGCAGACCGGATACCGATTACCGTAAAACGTAAGTCCGGTACCCGCTCAGAGGTATTGTAATATGACTGAAATTGCAGACATTCTTCTTCGGACAATCCTCGATTCTCGCGGAAATCCGACAGTTGAAGCAGAAATCTCCACAATTTCCGGAGGTTTCGGACGTGCATGTGCTCCGAGCGGCGCCTCGACCGGTATCTACGAGGCAAAGGTCCGTCCATGTGACGAAGCGGTAAGCGAAGCACGGGAACATCTGATTCCGAAACTTATCGAACTTGACTCTGCCGACCAGCGCGGATTTGATGACACCCTTCATGTAGTTGATGGCTCCAATGATTTCTCTGTAATCGGAGCAAACATAGCGGTTGCACTTTCGCTTGCCAATGCAAAAGCTGCCGCAAGTACCCTCAACATGGAACTCTTCCAGTATCTTGGCGGGGCATTTATCTCCCAGACACCTCTTCCAATTGGAAACGTTATCGGCGGCGGAGCTCACGCAGTTGGTGCAACCGATATTCAGGAGTTCCTTATCGTTCCGACCGGCGCCTCAACCGCAGCTGAAGCGGTGTTCACCAACGCGCTCGTTCATAAACGCATCAAAGAGATTCTCATTGCGCGCGGTAAGGGTTGCGGTAAGGGTGACGAGGGTGCATGGGCTCCGCACATTGCGGACCTTGATGCCTTCGAAATCGTAAACGAAGCAATCACCAAAGTCTTTGACGAAACCGGCATCGAAGTCCGTATGGGTCTTGATGTCGCTGCATCCGAGATGTGGGATGCCGCAAGCGGGAGATATGTCTATAAGAATGCAAAGCGTACAACTGAGGAGCAGATTGCATACATTGCAGAACTGATAGAAAAATACAACCTGATCTATGTCGAAGACCCGATTCAGGAAGAAGATTTCGACGGTTTTGCACGTATCACCAAGGAGGTATCCGGTCGTGATACTCTTATCTGTGGTGATGACCTGTTCGTCACGAACGTGGAGCGTCTTGAAGAAGGCATCAGCAAAGAAGCCTGTAACTGTGTTCTGATTAAACCAAATCAGATCGGAACTTTGACAGACACGTTTGAAACGATCAGTCTTGCCCATGATTTCGGGTATGAAACGGTCATGAGCCACCGGTCCGGTGAGACGACTGATAACACCATCGCCCATCTTGCAACAGCTTTCAACTGCTGCTTTATGAAGAGTGGTGTTGTCGGTGGAGAGCGCATTGCTAAATTAAATGAACTTATAAGAATTGAGGAGCATTTCTAAAATGACCGACAATGAACTTGGAATTGAATTAAACGAACCATTAGTACCAGTAGAAGACTATCTTGCCGCAGGTGTTCATATCGGAACCCAGCAGAAAGACAACGACATGAAAGACTTCATCTACCGTGTCAGAGCTGACGGTCTGTATATTATTGATATCAGAAAGACCGATGAGCGCATTAAACAGGTAGCAAAGTTCCTTGCACGCTACGAGCCTGCAAAGATTTTCGTCGTTACTTCCCGTCAGTATGGGCAGTTCCCGGCACAGAAGTTCGCTGAAACTATTGGCGCACTCTCCCACGTTGGCAGATTCATCCCCGGAACCTTAACCAATCCGAAACTCCCGAAATATGTTGAGCCGTCAGTTGTTATCGTCACTGACCCGATTGGAGATGCCCAGGTCATTACCGAGGCAGTCCAGAGTGGTATGCCGGTAATTGCACTTTGTGATATCAACAACCGTACCCACAATGTCGATCTCGTTATCCCGACCAACAACAAAGGACGCAAAGCCCTCTCTATGGTTTACTTCCTGTTAACCAAAGAGTTCCTCAGACAGAAAGGCATCGTCTCATCTATGACAGTTGAAGACTTTGAGTCTGACCTCTGAAACTGATTGCTGACAAAGCAACCCGATACGAGAAAATCACCCTTTTTTTTACATTATGAGCAGGATTCATTCCTGATCATTGTATGAGATATCAGAAGACATTTAAATCAATATCCCCTTACATAATGTAACTCTGAAAATATGTTAGACCAAGATAATATCTCTCATTTACTGGACATCCTCGGGAACAGGAACCGCAGGAGAATCTTGGATCTCCTCCGTCAAAAACCCTGTTTTGTGACAGAAATATCCGACCGCCTGGTCATCAATCCGAAAGCTGTCATAGAGCATCTTGCGATAATGCAAAAGGAATCGGTCATCTCATGCTATCAGGATGACAAACGGCGCAAATACTACTATCTTGTGAATGATTTCACGCTATCTGTCCAGGTAAGTAAATCAGAAAAGCCTCCCCAGAGCGTCTCTGCTGATGAAGGCAATATTCTCCCGCTCTCCGATAAAATACTCACTATCCGCCGGCTTCTGGATGCCCGTGAGAAGCTCATCGAAAACCTTGAAGCCGTGGAAAAGGACATCGATGAGATGATGGAGGACGTAATCACAAACGGACGTGCTGTTTTCCAGAACAACATCGAAGCAGAGCTCCTTCTTTCTTTGGTGTATGCTCCCCTGACGCCGATCGAACTCTCCGACACCAGCGGTCGGAGTATACCGGAAGTAACTGCGGCTCTGCGCTCTCTTGCATCAAAAGGATATGTCTGCTCCGAATGCGGCAGATATTCCCTTTGCGGGACAACGTATCACCCGCTTGAAACTTCAGAGTTCACCTCCTGAAAGAAATCTCTATTAATCAGAAAAAAGAATAGTATCCTACACGCGGTAGTAGTCTAATGGCATGACAGGAGCTTCCCAAGCTTCTAATCCGGGTTCGATCCCCGGTTATCGCATTAGCTTTATGCCGGCTCATCACGCACTCAGTCTCATCGCCGATAATCAGAAAGGAATCTTAAGAGACATCGGTTCGGTTTGTGCGGAACATAATGCCAATATTCTTTCCATCCAGCAGGAAATTCTTTCCCGCGGTCCCGACAAAGGATGTGCATGGGCGGATATCGAAATTGAAGGCTGCGATGATATCGGGTCCATTCTTTCAGAACTCAGGGCTGTGCGTGGAGTTCGGGAAGTAGTTCTTCACGACACGTTCGAGAAGATATTCGGCAAGCGCGTAATTATCATCGGAGGCGGTGCCCAGGTGGCACAGGTCGCTCTTGGAGCCGTGAACGAAGCCGACCGGCACAATATCCGTGGAGAACGCATCTCTGTGGATACGATTCCGCTGGTCGGTGAGGCAAATCTCGCCCGGGCAGTGGAGGCTGTCGGTCGCCTGCCCCGTGCCTCAATCCTTGTTCTTGCCGGGTCTCTGATGGGCGGTGAGATAACTAATGCCATTAAATCGATTCAGGCGGACGGGATTCCGGTAATCTGCCTCAAGATGGCGGGAAGTGCCTCTTCTGCGGCTGACCTGGTTGTCACTGACCCGATCCAGGCCGGCGTCATGGCAGTAATGCATATCAGCACAATCGGTGTATTTAATATTGACAGAGTCAGAGGAAAAGAATTTTAATGGTAACACCAGGCGAAGAAACCAGAATTGAAAAAGCCGTCAGAGTTTTATCCCGCGACGGACTTGTCGTATATCCAACGGAAACCGTCTACGGACTCGGAGCCGATGCTCTTTCAGATATGGCCGTCATAAAAGTATTCGAAGCAAAACAGCGACCCCTTGGAAAACCGATTTCCGTTGCCGTATCAGATATTGAGATGATTTATGGAATTGCGGATGTGACCCCTCTTGCAGAGCGGTTCATTGACAAATTCCTGCCGGGACCGGTAACGATTCTCCTGCCGGTGAAAAACTGCCTTCCCGGCGACCTTTGGGGAGGGACCGGTACAATTGGAATCCGGTATCCTGACCACGCGGTCGCACTTGAATTGATTGCAGCATTTGACTCCCCGATTACGGCAACTTCTGCCAATATCTCGGGAGAAATCTCGCCCGTCACTGTCGACCAGGTAAACGTCCCTCATGATTTCATAATAGATGGAGGAATGCTTCCCGGAACGCCGAGCACGGTTGTCAACCTCGACACGGGAAAAATAGAACGTGCCGGCGCAATGCTGAATGAAGTTGCTGATTTCCTGAAAGAAAACGCCAGATGAAAAAAATCTACTCGGTATCCGGCATGTCCTGTTCGGCCTGCTCTCTTCACGTCGAGAAGGCAGCTAAAAGCGTAGCCGGCGTCAAATCAGCTACGGTAAGTCTTCTGGAAAACCGTCTGGTCGTCGAGTCGGATGAAGATCTGGATGACCAGATTATTCAGGCCGTCCGCTCTGCCGGATACGATGCAATTTCCGGAAAAACTCCCCGCGTGAACTCCCCGCTTCACCCGATGAAGGTCCGGCTCATCGTCTCTTTTGCATTTCTCATCCCGCTCATGTATCTTTCCATGGGGCACATGTGGGGATTTCCTCTTCTTGAATGGACCCATGACCCGGTGAACGCCGGCATATTCGCCATCGCCCAGCTGGGACTGACCGTTCCCATCATCATCGCGAATAAAAAATATTATACCTCAGGTATTCCCGCTCTCTTCCGTCGTGCGCCGAACATGGATTCCCTTGTTGCGATTGGGTCTATCGCGGCGCTTGGCTATGGACTCTATGCCATCTTCGCCATATTCTCTGCACTTTTTGCCGGAGATATGGCCGCTGCAGGCATGTGGTCAATGGACCTTTACTTTGAATCAGCCGGTATGATTCTGTCGCTTGTCACAATCGGCAAGTATCTGGAAGCGAGGTCCAAAGGGAAAACCACCGAGGCTGTCCGAAAACTCATCGACCTCGCACCGAAAACGGCGACCGTCCTCCGTGACGGAGCCGAGTTCATCATTCCTGCAGAGGAAGTCGCAGTCGGAGATTTCATTTTAGTCAGACCGGGGGCCGGAATCCCGGTCGACGGCACAATTACCGAAGGGTCTGCCCCGATTGATATGTCGGCTCTCACAGGTGAAAGCATTCCTGTCATGAAAAAGCAGGGAGATTCCGTCTCCGCAGGGACAATTTCTCTAGGCAGTTTCACCTTCCGTGCGGAAAAGGTCGGTGAGGACACGACACTCGCAGCCATTGTTGAACTCGTTCAGAATGCAAACGCGTCCAAGGCTCCTATCGGAAAACTCGCCGACAAAGTGAGCGGCGTGTTCGTCCCGCTCGTCATCAGTATCGCAGTTCTTTCCGGAATCGTCTGGCTCGTTTTTGGACAGACATTCAGCTTCGCCCTTTCCATTGCCATATCCGTTCTTGTTATCTCCTGCCCGTGTGCCCTCGGACTTGCGACCCCGGTCGCCATAATGGTCTCGACCGGAAAAGCGGCATCGCTCGGCATTCTGATAAAATCCGCAGAGGCTCTTGAGACAGCCGGGCGTGCCGACACTATTCTTCTGGATAAGACCGGGACGGTCACCATCGGAAAGCCCGAAGTCAATGACGTAATCACCATCTCCGGTACAAAAGAGGAACTCCTTTCAATAGCCGCTTCGGTTGAATCGGCATCCGAGCACCCCCTCTCAAAAGCGGTCGTCACCTATGCGGAAGAACACAGCATTCCGCTGGTCAAAGCCGCGGATTTCGTTTCCGTTCCGGGCCGGGGTGTTTCCGCATCGGTAAACGGCATTCCCTGTTTTGCCGGAAATGCCGCCTTCATGGCTGAAACCGGGATATCTGTTCCTGAAATCCAGATAACCGGCACCCCGCTCTACTTCGCACGCGGGACTGAACTCATCGGCATTATCTCGGTCGCCGACAAAATCCGTTCCACATCCAAAGAGGCAGTGGAAGGACTCAAACATCTGGGGCTGAACGTCATTCTCCTCACAGGAGACACACGTCATGTTGCCGAATCTGTCGCAAAACAACTCTCGATTGAACATGTCGTCTCCGAAGTGATGCCGGCACAAAAAGAGGAACAGGTCAGAACCCTCCAGAATGCCGGCCACCGGGTACTCATGGTCGGGGATGGAATCAACGATGCCCCTTCCCTTGCAAGAGCGGATGTCGGCATTGCAATAGGGGCCGGTTCCGACATCGCGCTCGAGTCTGCAGACTTTGTCTTAATGAGAAACGATCCGCGTGACCTTGTCACCGCCATTCGTCTGAGCCGTGCCACTCTTAGGAACATCAAACAGAACCTCTTCTGGGCATTCATCTATAACACAATCGGCATCCCGCTCGCCGCCGGAATCTTCTTCGTCCCGTTCGGCTGGAAACTCTCACCCGGCTTTGCGGCCCTGGCGATGAGTCTGTCCTCTGTTTGTGTAGTCACAAATGCCCTCAGGCTCAGGTTTTTCACATCCAAGAATCAACCTATCCTGCAGGAACAAACCATGAAAAAAATCCTTACCATTGATGGGATGATGTGCAGCCACTGTAAAATGAATGTTGAAAAAGTTCTCATGGGTCTTCCCCCGGTTGTCTCCGTCTTGGTAAATCTTGAAGCAAAAACCGCGACTGTGGAACTCAACGGTAATGTGCCGGATGCAGAGTTTATCCGCGTGATTTCCGAAGCAGGCTACAAACTTCTCTCCATTGACTAACGGGAAAAATTTCCGTCTCTATTATATTATCTCCCAGAGAAATAATATAAGAATTCTTATCATTTAATTGAGGGGAGTATATTGGCATTATTAAATTACACTGAAGAAGACAAACGTTCGCTTTATCAGGCACTCTTGTATGGTTTGAACCGGGCAGGTGAAAATTCAATTGCGGCTGCATACTACGGAAGACACCTTCCCTTCAAACAGTTCATGGAGGAAGTCCATGCGATTGGGGCTGCTCTTGTGCATCATGGGGTGAAAAAAGGCGACTTTGTAACTATTTTTCTGCCGAATATCCCCCAGGGGATAATAGCGATTTACGCTGTCAACAGGATAGGGGCAATATGCAATATGGTACATCCTCTTTCCGCAAAGGAAGATATTGACTATGCCATCAATCTGACCGGGAGCAAAGTTGTTCTCGCCTGTGAGGTCAGTGAAGGTCATCTCTCCGGAAAAGACATTGAAGTAATCCGCTGTAAAACATCCGGGTATTTTCCATCCAGCCTGAAAGGATTCGTCCTTGATAAGGGATTCCGGTTCGCGATGCGTAAATTCCCGAAAGCCGGGAACGTGACAAAGCTTACGCCTTGGGATGATTTCCTTGCCGAAGGAAAGAACCTCATTCAGAATGGATTTGTCCTGCCTGTCGACGACGTCAAACCGGATGATACGGCGATGATTATGTACACCGGAGGGACGACCGGAGATTCGAAAGGTGTCATGCTCTCGAACTATGCTGTGAACTCGATGTCAATACAGCTTCTTCTTGATATCGGCGAAGGTAAAACAGATGTCGAAGACGGGTTCCTTGCCATCCTGCCGATTTTCCACGCATTTGGTCTCGCGGTTTCGGTTCATGCCCCGCTCATCTCCGGTATGAAAGTGGTCATTATCCCGAGATTCGATCCGAAGGGATGTGCGCAGCAGATTTTTTCCGAGGATGTTCTGTTTATTCCCGGCGTTCCTGCCCTTTTCGAGCGGATGTATCCCTACTTCGAAGGGAAAGACCTCTCCCGGATGAAACTGATGTGCAGCGGAGGAGACCGTGTTTCCGAGGAACTTGCCAATAAATACAATGCTCTTCTGAAGAAATCCCATGCCGATATACTTTTCCGCACCGGATACGGTCTGACCGAAGCCTGCGGAGCCTGCTCTCTCGTGGCAAACGAATATGACAGGCTTCCGTCAGGGTGTGTCGGAAAGCCCGTAACCGGAACGAAGGTCTGTGTGGTAAAGCCGGGAACCACCGAGGTCGTGCCCGATGGCGAGGAAGGAGAACTGTGTTTTATCGGTCCTTCGGTGATGAAGGGATATTATAAGAATGACGATGCCACAAAAGACGTGCTCCGTCTTCATCCGGATGGTCAGGTCTGGCTTCACACGGGCGACCTTGTTGCTATCAGAAAAGATGGAAACATCTGTTTCCGTTCAAGATACAAGAGACTTGTGAAAGTGAACGGCTACAATGTTTATCCGACCCTTATCGAAGAGACAATGCAGAACCACCCGGATGTCAGGCTGGTTTGTGCCGTCTCGACCCCGTGGAAGCAGGACCGGAAGATCAAACTATATGTTGTTCCGGAAAAGCCAATCGGATCGTTTGATGCGGCTGGTGAAGAAAAAATATTAATCACGTACGCCAAGGGTCTGCTGAATCACTGGAGCGTGCCGGTTAAAGTAGAATTTGTTCAGAGTCTTCCCATGACCAAATTCAATAAAGTAGATTACCGTTTACTCGAAAGGCAGGAGCTTGCCCGGGTCAAAGATAAGAAACAGGAGTAATACCATGTCACGTCCGGTTTATCGAAACGATGCAAAAACAGAGCTGGAATACACCGATGAGACGAAACAGTCTCTGTATTCCATGCTCACCTATGGTATTGAACATGCAGGTCGTCAGGCTATCGCAGTTCAATACTTTGATAATAGAATCACCTATGGGGAACTGTATGACCAGGTCAGTGCCTGTGCAGCCGGTCTGCTTGCACGCGGCGTGAAAAAAGGCGACTATATCACCATTTTCCTCCCGAACATTCCGCAGTGCATTATCGCGGTATATGCAGTAAACCGGATTGGTGCGATCTGCAATATGGTTCACCCTCTCTCGACTCTGGCAGAAATCAAACATGCTGTCGATTTAACGGAGAGTAAACTCATTTTCACGTTCGAGCTCAACGAAGGTTTCGCATCCGGTATGGATATTGATATTATCCGGTGCAGAACGCCTGGCTACTTCCCGAAAAATCCCAAGGGATTTGTGATGAAGACCGTGTATTCCTATTCGGTAAGGAAATCGGCGAAGGCCGCTGCACGAGTTTCGGAATGGTCAGACCTTCTGGCAGAAGGTCAGAAGAATCTGCAGATAAAGCCTCTTCCTCCCTGCGATGTAAAAGCAGACGACACGGCGGTAATCATGTACACAGGCGGAACTACCGGGCCTGCCAAGGGTGTCATGATTTCCAACTGGTCGGTGAACTATGTCACGACCCGCCTTCTTCTCGAGAATGTGACCCGCACAGCTCATATCGGAGACGGATTTCTCGCAATCCTTCCGCTGTTCCATGCATTCGGTCTTGCTGTCTGTATCCAGGCACCGCTTTCATCAGGTATGCGGGTCATGCTTGCGCCCCGTTTCAATGATAAGGAGTGCAGTAAGCTTCTTCTGAAAGAGAAGGTGGCCTATGTAATCGGCGTGCCCGCCATGTATGAACGGATGTATCCTTATCTGAAAGGGCACGACCTCTCCTTCATGAAGCATGTGGTCTGCGGAGGAGACTGGGTGAGTCATGACCTGGCATACCGGTATAATGATATTCTCGGTAAGGACAAAGGCGGAGCGGAGTTCCGTCCGGGCTATGGTTTGACCGAAGCCTGCGGAACATGTTCCCTTACGAAAAATCAATATCATGCTTTCCCCGAGGGATGTGTGGGTATTCCGGTTGAAGGAACGGACATTTGTCTCGTGAAACCCGGAACCTGCGATTTGGTGCCGGAAGGTGAAGAAGGAGAACTCTGTATCTCGAGTCCGTCACTGATGAAAGGATATTATAAAAATCCCGAAGCGACAAGCGATGTTCTCAAACTCCATGCAGACGGACGACTTTGGCTCCATACCGGAGATATATTTCTCATCGGCGAAGAGGGCAATCTCTGTTTCAGATCACGTATTAAACGCCTGGTCAAGGTGAATGGATATAATGTCTATCCTCCTCTGATTGAAGCCGCAATCGAGGGATGCCCGATTGTCGCAAAAGCATGTGCGGTCGGATTCAAATGGCGGGATGACCGGAGAATCAAGTTGTATGTGACACTAAAGCAGAAGATGGACCCAGCAGAGGCAGAAAAGCAGATTCTTGCCTATGCAAACGATCACCTGAATCACTGGAGTGTCCCAAAGGCGGTCGTCATTCTTGACGAGATGCCGATGACGAAGATGAATAAACTTGATTATATGAATCTGGAAAATAAAGAATAATTTTCCTTTTTTTTGAGCATGAATTATTCCGGATTATTCAGCGCCCGGCTCCAATAATCGGCTATGGTATATATCCTGTTACAGAATATTATTTTTATGACCACTAGCAATATAATGCACCCACCTCAAATAATAATAGCTTATGACCTCCCCGATATATCGAAACAATTCCATCACCAAACTTGAGTATACTGAGGAGACGAAACAGTCCCTCTATACCATGCTTTCCTACGGTGTAAATCACGCAGGATCGGATGCAACAGCAATACAATACTTTAATACCCGCATTTCATATGCCGAATTCATGGATATGGTGCATGCCTGTGCCGCAGCTTTTCTTGCTCACGGTGTGAAAAAAGGCGACTTCGTTACAATTTTCCTCCCAAACATTCCGCAGTGCGTAGTTGCCGTTTACGCAATCAATAGAATCGGGGCCGTCTGCAATCTTGTCCATCCCTTATCAACCCTTGAAGAGTTCCGTTATGCAGTAAATCTCACTGAATCGAAACACGTACTTACCTTTGAACTTAACGAGGGACACTGTTCCGATCTCGGCGTGGAGGTAATCCGCTGCAGGACGCCTGAATATTTCCCGAAAGGTCCGAAAGGACTGATTATGAAAACGGTTTACAACCATTCAGTGCGGAACTCGAAAAAAACCTCCGGTAAAGTGACTGAATGGACCGGGTTCCTGAAGGAAGGGAAGGAAATTCTGAAAGCGAAATCCCTCCCCCCTCATGAAGGCAAATCTGAAGAAACCGCGGTCATTATGTACACCGGTGGAACGACCGGACCGGCGAAAGGTGTCATGCTCTCAAACAGGTCAGTTAATTTCCTTGCAAGTCAGCTCATCTACGACTTCGTTGACGGCCTTCCGCACATTGGGGACGGATACCTCGGCGTCCTCCCGGTATTCCATGCGTTTGGTCTGACGGTCTGTATCCATGCACCGCTCTCATCAGGTATGCGGATTGTACTCTCCCCCAGATTCACCGCGAAAGAGTGTGCCCGCCTCATAGCCGAGGAGGAGATATCCTTCATCTGCGGCGTTCCGGCGATGTATGAACGGATGTATCCCTATCTCAAAGGAAAGCGGCTCACCGGCATCAAAGCATTGGTATGCGGCGGGGACCGGGTCTCACTCGACCTTGTTGACCGGTATAATGTCATTCTCGGAAAAGGCCAAAAGGGTGGCGCCGAGTTCAAACCCGGATACGGCATCACAGAAGCCGGAGGAGCCTGTGTTATTACCGGCAGCAATTATACTGACTTAAAAGACGGCAGTGTCGGTTCCCCGCTCAAAGGAATCGAGATATGTGTCGTGACTCCGGGCACAACTGACGTCCTCCCGAATCCGGAAGAGGGCGAACTTTGTATGCTCGGACCGGCTATCATGAACGGGTATTATAAAAACCCCGGGGAGACGGCAACTGTTCTCAAGATGCATCAGGATGGTCGTATCTGGCTTCATACGGGGGATATTGTCTCTATCAGTGAAGGGAACACCATTAATTTCCGCTGCAGATACAAGAGAATGGTCAAGGTGAACGGATACAATGTCTATCCGCTCATCATTGAATCCGTGATGGAAAAATGTCCGATTATCTCCCAGTCCTGCGCAATGGGCGTTCCCTGGAAGGCCGATACGAGAGTCAAACTCTATGTCACCCTGGCAAAAAAAATCGATCATGAAATGGCCATAACTGAGATTCTCGCCTTTGCAAAGGCGAATCTGAATCCATGGAGTGTGCCGATTTCAGTTTCGATTCTGGAATCGATGCCTCTTACCAAAATGAATAAGACCGATTATAAGGCGCTCGAAAAACAGAATTGAATATTTTTGACTAATAATTTGTATCTCTCTTTTTTCTTCTCTGTATAATCAGCGATTTGATACTACAGATACGTTGAAAATAACCGGCGAATCATCCCGCTTCCACAATTGATGCCTTCAGGGAAAAATATCCGGCATCCTCAAACGCCGAACGGTTTCACGCCGGTCGCCTTTTCGATTGCAGAACAGACCCGGTTCAAATCATTCATATCGCATCCCACCGACTCCTTGAACCCTGTGTATCCATAGACTGATTTCAGTGCAAGAGATAGCGCCTCTTCCCCGTCATCCTCGGCAATCCGTTTCATGAAATACACAATCACCTCATCGCCGCCCGACTGCCTGAAAATCCTCCCTGCCTTCATGTGAATATACATGTCAAAGAAAATCATGTTGTCATCCTGCGGGTGTCCGATGATTCCCGCTAGTTTTTCAGCGGCTTTTTCAGGGGAAATCTCTTTCCTGAAGACCAGCCGGGATGCAAGATAGATCTTCTCAAGATCATCCCGGTTCCAGACGAATGCTTCTGCCATACTAAGTATGTTGCCGGGTTCTTGGATATAGGTTTTGGGCTTTGGACTATCCTTTCGATATGCCTAAGTATCTCCGAGGATGAATTCTATTCAATGCAGACGCTCCTCTCCACTCCGTTCAAAGCAGTTCTCTTTGACATGGATAATACGCTCTTTGATTTCGTTGAGGCTATGAAGAGAGGATGCAATGCGGCTGTCGAATCTATCGGGGACGGAACCGGCGATGAACTTCTGAGCTATTATCTCCGGTGGAAATACCATTTCGAGGATCATACGAACCTTCAGGACTTCATGATGGCGCATAACCGCTTCTCCGTGGAGAGATACTTTGAGGCGGTCAGCGCTTTCGATGAGGCCAAGATGAAGGGACTTAAGCCGTATTCCGGCATCGAAGACGTCCTATCCGGTCTCAAATCATCCGGCTATCACTTAGGCATTGTCACCGATGCTTTTACCTATGCAGCCGACTCGAGGCTCGACTATCTGGGGCTGAAAAAATATTTTGACATCTTTGTCGGATATGATACGACCGGTTACAAGAAACCGCATTATGCGCCGTTCGAATGTGCGCTTGACATGCTCGGGGTAGCGCCTTACGAGGCGGCGTATGTGGGGGATTCCATTCGCCGCGATATTGAACCGGTTAAGTCTATTGGGATGACTCCAGTATATGCAAAGTATGGGGACCGGAACTTTTTCGATCATCCGTCGATGCCCTGCCCGTCAAAAGTTCTTATCGCCGATACGCCGGGCGATATTCTCCGTTTACTGAAACCGTAAGAATAGTATTGCTTGATTACCAATATTAATGCAGGAAATGATATTGGATACTGATTTTTTGGCACGTATTGCTCCTTATATAGAGCCGCTGACGGATGAAGAGCGGTCTATTTATATTGCCGAAGGCGAGGAGTCAGTAAAGATACGGGCGGAAGAGGGTATGCCTCCCGGGGATTATCTTCAGCTTGTAGAAAATATCGGGCTCTATCTTGGGAAAACCACGGGAGAAGGCTTTGAATCACATTATCAGAAGATATCTCTTCCGGGCAGCAAGACGCTTCTTGTAATCCAGCTGCCGGGCGGAGGAAATCTGAATGTGTTTCTGACTCCTGTCGGGAAAATGATTCTTGATACCGGATACGGCTGTTATTATAAGGACTGTGAGCGGATGCTTAAGACAATCGGCGCGGGTGATTTTTCCGATGTCGGATTTGTGGTATGCACGCACGGGGATGCTGATCACTGCGGGGCGTCGGGCTATTTTCCGGTTGCTCCGGTTATGCACCCGGTCACACGCGCTCTTCTGGACAGCGGAACCCGCGGGTATGCGTCGCCGAATGGCCGGGAAATTCTCGAGAAATTCTATACGACGACCATCAACACCTATTCCCGGATGTATGTTCCGGATGAAGTCAGGCTTTGTAAAACAGAACCAATCAGAAAGCACGGACTCTTTTCGATAATCGATGAGTTCACATTTGCGGATATGCGTTTTGAGGTCTGGGCAAGTCTCGGCGGTCATATTGCCGGTCAGATTTTCCTGTATGAGCCGGACGAGGGACTGCTTTTCACAAGCGATGCCCTGCTGAATTTTGCGACGCTCACAAAAGAACGTGCGAATTACAGTTCGATTGCCGATTCGATGATTGGTTCCGTGAACGTGAACAGTGAGACTGCACGAATCGAACGCCGTGAACTTATGCGGATTGCAAAGGAGATGGACGACGATCTGAAAAAATCCGGCAGACGGCTTTTAATCTGCTGCGGTCACGGGGCTGTTTCGATTCTCGATGAGAAGGGAATGCTCTCCCCTTACAGCGAACCCTGGTATTATTCCGCAAAAAGCTGCTGATTATCTTTATATCTCTATTTTTATGTTGGTTTTCGTGTGAAATTATTGTAATATTCTGCATATATCGTAAAAAATTGTTATAAATATTCCTGCCTGATTTGTTCCTCAATAAGAGCCATAATAATCTATGACAACTTATTAGGTAATTAGCGAGTCAAAACGACCCGCTAGAAAGAAATAAGCGAACATGCTCCAGCAGTCGCAGGGCAGTTGTAACGCAGGGGAGCAGAAGAACCTTGCGTACAAGACCATGGTTGTCTTACTGGCTCCCGCGGTGCCTTGCTCATTACCGGCTGCCTTACGGCACCTTTGGTGTCTTGCCCGTTCCGACTGCTAAAGCAATCGCCGCAAACGGTTCACCTCCGGGTTGGTTACAAGAATAATAAGCACACCACACACACCACACATTTTCATCACTGAGGAAATAACCAATCCCAGAAAGTAAACGTATACTTTCAAACGGTACAGCCCGACGGCTGTGCCAATTCCTCTTTGTATATTTCATTCTTCCGGCTCAGATGGTATTTTTCGGATTACGCGAGTCCAGCAGGATTTCCAGATAGGATTTGGTCAGCCGTTCACCGGAAATACCCGCCATTTCCGCAGTTCTGTTGATTACGGAAATCGCCTCATCTTCCGTGAGGGAAAATGATGCCTCTATCTCCGAGAAGGTCCCGACTCCGGGCAGATTATCCAGTGTCACGATTGCATCCCGGCACTGGTAAATTTCACGGTGTTTAATGACTTCGGCCGTCAGATAAAAACCGAGCCGCTCAAGAATCAGACAGTATTCTTCTGCTGAGGAAAGATCAACGATGATCTCCTCTCTGGATTTGAATCCCTCGCGTCCGACTTTCGGACCTTTATAGGTGACGTTCGGCGGCATGGCTTTACCGCAGGTCTGGTTTGCCAGATATCTGATTCTGAGAGCTTCATCCGTCACGGCAAAATCCCTGTGAGGGGCATTATAATACAGATCATGCTCGTCCTGATCGGCAATCAGTTCAGCCCCGTTTCTGATAAGGTTATCTCTAATCGTATCAAGGGAGGGGACTTTCACTTTTATTTCTATTTCGAGAGCCATTTAAATATTATTTGCACGAGGAAAAGTCATAAGCATTTGCTTATGTTCGCGGCGGGAACTTTTTATACAATTAATGTCAAATCAACTTTACATGAAAAAGCTGGCAGTAATACTTGGATGTCTCCTCCTTCTCATAGTTGCATGTTCGGGATGTATCAGTCCGGCTACACCTGCACAAAACAACACGACAACAGCAGACCCGATTATCGGAACCTGGCAGAGCACGGATTCTTTTACCGTGAACGGTGAAGACCTTTACGTTATCTATGAAATACATGATGACAACACCGGATACGCCATGCTGGCAGCCGCCGGCTCAGCCGAAGCGGAGAAAATCGACATCTACTGGGGTAATGATAATGGTTCTTACGTCATTGCATATGCCAGTGATACGACCACCGTCTATCCTCACACCATTTCTGCAGATGGGAAAATTATGACAGACAAGTATGGTGATACATTCACCAAAATCTGAATTACCAGAATCTCAACCCTCTTTTTCCTCTAGATTTCCGGCAATAAAATACGTAAAAAAAGTAATTGAAGTTCCGGATTATTCTTCGTGCTTTGCATCGCGAACATTTTTCAGAACGATTTTTGGCTCATCCCCATCGTTCTCAAGCGAAATAACCGCGTAATTTCCCCCGGATGCCGGTCCGGGATTCACACAGATCCTCCCATTGAGTTTTGCGATGCCTTTTTGCTCATGCACATGTCCGCAGCAGACGAGATCAAACTCCTTCACGATTTTTGCAACAGGAACGGAACCCACATGCACATTCTCTGCGACTTCATCCAGAACTCCATAGGGAGGGGCATGAGACACCAGAATATTCCACCGGTTTTTCCGGGTTTTTGCCAGAATCTCCTGTGCAATCATCTCAAGCTCCTCCTCGCTGTGTTCAAACGGCGTCCCAAAAGGCGTGGCATTTGAGCCGCCAATGCCGGAAATCGTGATTTTTCCAAGGTCAATGCTTTTTCTATGAATACAAATTGCATCTGATGCCTCGAGCACCGGGAGAATTTCCTTTTTGTCGCAGTTTCCCGGAATCGCAAATGTCGGAGCGGGAATATCTTCGAGGAAGGGAATCACTTTGTCCAGAGACCCGCCAATATCCGTAATATCTCCGCCGATTATCACATAATCAGGGTCCTCACTATTGAATATATCAGAGACGGTATCATACTTTCCATGTATGTCGGTAATGAATACAATGTCAGTCATTTAATTATAATATCCGTGTCATAGGATATGAATCTTCCAAATCGTTTCAGTTCCTTTTCCGGTCTTGTGTTTTTATCATATTGGAGAACAAAACTACCACCGTACTATGGAAGATACCTATCTATACCATCCTGCAGAGTTTCCCGAACCTCCTGTCCAGGTAAACCATATCAATGCCACGTTTGACATTACCGAGAACCGGGTCATCGTCTCCGCCGAGACTACCTTCACCGTTCTTTGTGAAAAACTCAGCGAGGTCGTTCTCAATGCAAAAAATCTGGAAATACAAACTATCCGGCAGAATACCCGTTCATTACAATATACCTATCTGAATAATCTGCTTGTCATCAGACTCATGCGCCCGCTTTCAAAAGGAGCGGTCTTCAAAATCATAACCAATACCATCTGCCGTCCGAATGCTAACATTCTTGAAGGAATCTACTTTGATGTTACGCAGGACGGTCTCCCGAAAACCATGATTACCCAATGTCAGCAGTGGGGTTTTCAGCGGATATGCCCATGCATCGATGATATGCGGGCAAAGTGTACCTGGATTACGCGAATAATCGCAGACAGGCGTTACACCAATCTCATTTCAAACGGGAATATCGCGAGCGAACGGACGCGTTTCGATGAGACCCGCGACACGATTACCTATCGAAACGATGAACCGATGCCCCCGTATCTGTTCTTCCTCGGTGTGGGGACCTGGGATACATTTACCCGAACTTTCATCTATCCGGATGGAAAAAAGGTCCGCCTGGAACTCCTTGCGCCGAAAGGATCAGACGAATCAAATGCAAAGACCGCTCTCGAAATCATGGCTGACAGTATCCTATGGACGTATCTTTACACCGGTCCCGAACGATATGAATCCATAGATTTGAGAAATGAAATCTACCGGCTCTGTAAAGTACGCGACACACTGGCAGGCAAGGTAAAGCCAGAGGAAGTGGATGAGGCAATCGGTCCTGTCCAGCGGCATATCGTCTCCCTTAAAAAAGATCTGGCATGCGGATATCAGTATCCCTACGAGGTCTACCGGGAAATCGCCATGCAGAATTCGGATTTCGGCGGAATGGAAAATACCGGCAATACCACGATTATCGCGAGCCGGATTATGCCGGATGCAGAGATTACGGATGCCTCGTTCGAGTATCTGATTGGTGTTAAGCAGCACGAGTTCTATCATAATCTGAATGGGTCCGGCGTCACGGGGGATACACCGTTTTCCATCTGGCTGAACGAAGCGGTCACGGTCATGATGGAGGATGACTACCTTGCCTTCCTTTTCGGAAAAGAGTATGTCAGACTCGAAAACGTCATGCAGATGTACATGCCGGGTACCGGAACGTTCTCTCTGGACACGGGTGTAGCTGCAATGCCGATCGAGCCTTCCGGTTTCAACGACCCGAACGATCTCATCACCTCGGTCACGTATGTGAAGGCTCCCGAGTTCACCCGTATGATCGAGATAATGCTTGGCAAACGTGCGTTTGCCTGGGCTCTTGATCTCTATCATAGACGGTTTGCCGGAAAAAATGCCTCGCCGCGTGACTGGCTGCATGCGATGGAAGATGTGGGTAATACGGACTTTTCGTTCATGGCAGACCGCTGGCTGAAACAGACGGGCTATCCGGTTGTATCTGCGGAGGCGGCATATGATGCGAAAAAGGAATGTGCAGAGATTTCTGTTTCGCAGAAAATACCCAAAGGAAAGCTCCCGTGGATCTTCCCGTTTACCGGTCGTCTCATCAATGATGAGGGGAAAGTCGTTGCCGAGTTTATGGAAAAAGTCGATGCAGAGAAGATGACGTTCAGAGTGCCGTGTCCGGGTCCGTTTGCTTTTACCGTCTGGAATCCGAATCATGCGGCGTATATAATGATGGATCTCACATCTTCCGAGGATGAGCTGTATCAACATCTGAGGTATAACTCTGATCTGGTTACGAGATTCCTGATGCACTGCACTCTCTTCGAGCGGGAGATGGTGAAACTCTGCCGTGATGAATCAGCCGAGGTATCGAAGCGTCTGGCTGATGAATTTATGAATGAGCTGGCCAATCATGCGGAGATGGATAGTGTTGGGGCTCTTGGTCTGACGCTTTTTGAGTCGGTGAATGATTTGGAGTTTGCATATTCCTACACGAAGCTTTACCATGCGAAGAAGCGGTTTATGGCGGCAGTCGCCGGGAATAATTCCGGCATCCTGAAGGCACTTCTCGGAGCATACACCCAGTCTGCTGCAAAAACAGGTTTACCGTCGGAGCTGGCACGTACATTCAAGGCACGGAGTGTGAAGAATCTGATTATCCGGCTCCTCGCAACGCTGGATACCCCGGAGATTCACACATTACTGAAGGAACGGTATGAAAACGCTGTCTGTGCAACTGACCGGATGAATGCTCTTTCGCTGTATCTTTCGAGTAGTGCCCCTGACCGTATGGAGATGCTGAACAGAGA
The DNA here is from genome assembly GCA_002506085.1 of Methanocorpusculaceae archaeon UBA425. Lineage (GTDB taxonomy): Archaea > Halobacteriota > Methanomicrobia > Methanomicrobiales > Methanocorpusculaceae > Methanocorpusculum. The sequence continues at coordinate 9,417 of DAWV01000011.1, read as the reverse complement.
ACTGAACCGGTCGAAGGATAAGCCGGTTGCTTTTGAGAATTTCATCTCGGCGGTTTCCGGAACATATTCTCCGGATACTGTTCTCTATCTGAAGACAATCGAGTCCTCGGAGTATTTCCATGCCGAGCAGTCGGGGGAGAGCCGGTCTTTGTATCTCAGGTTTGCGGAGAATAGGAAGGTTTCGCTCGAAACGGAGGCAGGCAGGCAGTTCCTGGAAAGTTCCCTCCTGCGTCTTGCAAAGATTAATGAGTACAATACGACGTGTATGCTTTCGGTGTTTTCCCATATGAATTCTTATGCGGAAGAGGTGAGGATACCGCTTCTCCGGATTCTTGAAAATCTGCGGGACAAGGTTCACGAGGGAGATGCCCCGGCAGTTCACCGGACCGCATGCCAGATTCTTGAGCGGGTTAAGAGTTGATGAATGGGAAATCCTTTTTTTAACTCTTCCGCGAAATCAGCTTACTCTTACCATCCTCTATTGAGGAGATAGTTTTTTTGTTATAGGACTTACGCGGTGTTGGTGTGAATCCAATTTTGGAGGAGGTGACCGAGTGTGGACGCATGAGATATCCCACCGCGAAGCTTTCGAGTACATCCGCTGTCGTTTTGCGCCCCCTTCTTCTTCTTCTTCGAGTGTGATGCGGAAAGGGGGGGGGCGATGCGTTCGAGTGAACCTGGGATTACCGTTATGGATTCTATGGATATTACTCCTCATCACACGAAATTCACGAAAAATTCCACGAAAACACGAAAACCAATAAGATTGGGTTATAGGCGGATCTATGTCGTCCCTCCCCCGTCCCCCACACGAAATTTTCGAAAATCAACGAAATGCACGAAAAGGGGGACAGGGGCGGGGGAGGGTACTACATGTATCCAGTCCAACCAATTCTTTTTATTTTCCGTGTTTC
>DAWV01000011.1:0-8353 GCA_002506085.1 Methanocorpusculaceae archaeon UBA425 | reverse complement strand
TGTTTTCCGTGTGATGATGCGGTCATCAAAAAGAATTCCCTACAAAAAACCGAAGCACATCCAATAATCCATACTAAAAAGAAATAAAATGAATACGGCGATTTATTTCATGTATTCCATGTGATGGCGGGTTGGACGCGGAATGCGGACGACCTCAGCTGAGGCGGACTGCCCCGAAGGGGCAGGCTTAGCTGAGCAAGTCGATAGACTTGCGACCAAGGCAAATGCCTTGCGGAGATACGACCATCAAAAAGAATCCCGTACACGAAATCGAAGTACACCTGGAAATCCAGACTGTAATTCAGGTTCGTATCATATCATGTATCCCGTGTGATGGCGGGTTGGACGCGGAACGCGGACGACCTCAACTGAGGCCTAACCCTCCTTTTTGATTGAGAGCACCCCCTCTTAACTCCTATTTTATTCATCAGTCTGCATGATCATCACACGAAAAATAAAATTTACACTATTATCTGATGCAACCACGATAGCCGCGATGAGCAGAAAATTGCCTCCGGGAAAAATCTCCGGCGTAATTGCCGGAAGCAGGTCGGCCCGGTTTAAAATTCCTGCCCCCTCCTGCCGCCTTCATGGGAAAAACACAAAATACCATTTGTTGAACTACTTTCATCACCCCATGTAAGTTTTGCAGCACATGTTCATGTATTTTGAGTTATCTGGAAATTCCCGGGACCCATAGAGAGTAGTCAATTATTTACATGATAAGAAATACTTTATAGAATTACAACTTACTACCAGTAAGCGAGTTTAGCGACCCGCGATAGGGGCAGGTTTCTTAACGCAGGTATCAGGCATGCGCCACACTCATCGACACATCATCTGCATTGTCCTGCCCACACCAACAGTTAACCTCCGTATTGGTTACAGAAAATCCATAAAACACCAACCACACCACCACAACACACATTCTTCATCATCAGGGATGTAACCAATCATGAAAGTATCCCCATAACTTTCAAAGGCACAGCCGGCTGGTTGTGCCACTCCCTCCATAATTACTATTTTATTTTTAAAAAAGTGAAAATGAATACAATATCCTATGCCGTTTTTTCCAGAAACAGCGTTGTCATCTTTGTAATGGAACTCCGTTCACCGATTACGACCGCCGTATCTCCCACCTCGAGAATGGTATTCCCGTCCGGAGAAACAATTGCCTCCTCTCCCCCTGCCCGTTTCACTGCGATCACCGACACGCCGTAACTCATCCGAAGATGTATTTCAGAAAGACTCTTTCCTGCAATATCGGAGCCTTTCCCGACACGAATCTGTTCAACAGATGTTTGATTCTTGGAAAGCTTATCATCAGCCCATTTCGCCCGAAGTCTCAGAGAATCAAAAATTCCGTATTTCGGTTCATATTTTATGTTTGAAATGATTGGTTTCTCAAGATACTTATCGTAAACCTCATTTCGAGCCTGTTTTGTATAAAGTTCCAGATCCTGAACCGGCACCTGCTGGTTTGAAAGAATCCTGCGGAAAATCTGAATTGCCACCTCTTTCTCATCAACAACGACCTCATCAGCTCCGAGATGATAGAGGTCCCCCGTCTCTGAAATAAATCTGGACCGGGTAATAATCCCAATCTTTGGATTCAGCCTCCGTGCAACTGAAATAATTGCTTTAATCGATTCTATCTGCGGAATAGAAATCACAATCGTCTGGGCTTTATGAATTCCCGCATACTCCAGAACGGACTCGTGACTTGCGTCGCAATACACAATATTTTCGCCGCGTTTCTTCTCTTTTTCCACGGTGTCTGCATTCAGTTCAAGAATAATATAAGGAATATCCACCTTTCGGAGTGCTTTCACGACAAAACTTCCGACAAGCCCGTAGCCGACAATAATAACATGTCCCTGTTTTTTTCGACACTGGTCTGAACAGACAATGAATCCATATCATGGCACTGCGGCACATTGGGAATAATGAACCTCTTGACAATTTTTGGTCCGGTTGATATCGCAAATGGGGTAATTGCCATAGTAACGATTGAAATTGCCAGAAACACCTGATAGACGCTCTCCGTCAGAATGCCGCTGGACAATCCCATACCTCCTAAAATAAATGAGAACTCACCTATCTGAGCGAGACCCATTGCTGACAGAAGTGCGATGCCCGTTGCAGCTCCTATGAGTTTTACCGAAATGAAATTGACAATCGTCTTTCCGAGCATCAATGCAATGGCAAGAATGAGAATAAATATCAGATGCTGACTCAGATAGGTCAGATTCAGCATCATTCCTATTGAAACGAAAAAGAAACTTGTCAGCAGGTCGCGAATCGGCATAATCTGCCCGACAACCTCATGGCTGTAATCCGATCCGGAAATCGCAACACCTGCGAGGAACGCTCCGAGAGCCAGCGAGACCCCGGTCAATGACATAATCCAGGCAATGCCAAAACATATAACCACTATGGCAATAATGAAAAGCTCGCTGCTTCTCGTGAGTGCGACTCTCTGAAGGAATTTCGGTACAAGATAAATTGCTGCAGCAAGAATTACCACCAGAGCGAGCATACCCAGACCTAATGTTATGAGCGAACCGGCAATGTCAGTCCCCTCATTCCCGGAAAAAAGCGGGATAAGCATCATCATAGGAACAACACTCAGGTCCTGAAATATCAGTATTCCAAGGGATATCTTTCCGTGTTGTGTATCTACTTCCCCTGTTTTCTGGTAGATATTCATAACGATCGCCGTTGATGAAAGGGAAACCATAAAACCGATGAATAATGCAACGTTCGTTTCGAAGCCGAGCGCTGTCATTATTGCCCAGACGGCAGCTGTGGTCAGGATGAGTTGAAGCCCTCCGCCAATAAGAACCATCTTTTTCATCGAAAGGAGTTCTTTCAGGGGAATCTCCAATCCGATAGTAAACATCAGAAGGATAACACCGAGGTCTGCAAGAAGCGAGACCTGGTCTTCCGTAACCAGCCCCAGCCCGAACGGACCGACAATAATTCCTGTCAGGAAATATCCTACAATAAGAGGGACACGAAATCTTTTTCCGATAAATAAAACGGCTATTGCACAAACGAGAACAATAACGATCGCCATTATCATTTCTGTTTCAGTTGTCATGCCCGTATCCAGTATATATCTGGTAGAATAGTGGGCAGTGAGTGGTAAAAAACGTAACTAAGCTATCACCCGGAAGAAGACTTATTGGTTTTCAGATAAGACATATATCACTCGTTTATGAATAGCATAAATCTCACCGCATATCTCAATGACGCCATCGAGAATCTTATCAAAGATATTCTGAAAGGTACGCTCTCGAATAAAAAGGAGACCGCATTTCTCTTATCGCAGATGAAGTATCAGACGGAAAATGCGAAAAGACGCCGTGCATTTCCGCATATGCCGGCATTTCTCATCGCCAGTGTCACGTCATCCTGCAATCTTCACTGCGCCGGATGTTATGCCCGGGCGACCGGGATGTGCGGCGATGTCCCATCGGGAGCCTCGCCACTCAGCGTTCCCGAGTGGCAGGATATCTTTTTGCAGGCAGAGGAGCTTGGGATCTCCTTTATTCTTCTGGCGGGAGGGGAACCCCTTCTCCGCCGGGATCTGATCGAAGCCGCCGCTGAACATAAATCCATCATTTATCCGATATTTACGAACGGCACCCTGATTGATACAGAGTATGCGGACCTTTTCAGCCGGAACAGAAATCTTGTTCCGGTCCTCAGCATTGAGGGCGGATGTGAGGAGACGGACTCCCGACGCGGGTCTGGCACGTATGCCGCACTTATTTCTGCGATGAAGGCACTTCAGAAAGAAAAAGTTCTCTTCGGGGCATCTATTACTATCACGACGGAGAATCTGGCTGAGGTCACGTCGGATGATTTCCTTGATTTCCTGCAGACTGAGTCCTGCCGGCTCGTGTTCTATATCGAGTACACGGCGATTGATAACGGATCAAAGGAGCTTGAACTCACGGCATCCCTGCGGGAGAAGCTGGAGGGCCGGCTTACTGAAATCAAGTCCGCGTATCCCGGGATTGTGTTCATCTCGTTCCCGGGTGATGAGAAGCAGATGGGCGGGTGTCTTGCGGGCGGCAGGGGATTTTTCCATATCAATCCGTATGGTTCCGCAGAGCCGTGCCCTTTCTCGCCGTATTCGGACAGAAATCTCCGGAACGTTTCCCTGCTGGATGCAGTGAACTCGCCGTTCTTTGCAAAGTTGATCGATGCGGGACTTGTTGGCGGGGAGCATGACGGGGGGTGTGCTCTCTTCGAACACGAGGCGGAAGTCCTCGCGATTAAAAATAAATTATAAGGTCTTCAGTTTTTTACTGCAGACTGCAGGTGGAGCAGCTTCCGTGCAGGTTTCGCTCGGTGAGCTGGGCTACCTGCAGTTCGAGGTCACGAACCCGTTCCATGAGGCCGGCATAATCACTCTCGAGTTCTCCGAGGCGTTTTTCGATGTTTTCCTGGGATGTCATGTATAGGAGGTTGGCGTTTCGGGTCTTATAAATTGGGTATATGGTATCGGTCAGTCTCGTTAAAAAAACATTGTGGGTTTCATCACATAATTCGTGATAATAATGTGATGTACATCACATTATTTTTAATGAGGGCAGTTCAGCGATGAGAATGTGCGTATTCTTCGAGCTTTTTCTGATGGGGTTTCCGGACCCTGTCGACAAATCGTTTCTCTGTTTCTCCTTCTGCATGTATTTTGAGGAGCATGATAAGTGATGATTACGGGTTGCCGCCCCAACGGCTCCTACTTAGAAGAGTTATGGTGTTTATTCATTTGATGATGGGGTGCGGGAGGGCGACTTCGGCGCGGAGCCCGACGCGGTGGGATATCCTTTTTTTCGAGATTTATGGGCGATTATGGTGTCTCCCTGTACGGAAATATTCGGTCGTTATAAAAATCATGTGGGATTCATCACATAATTCGTGAAAATAATGTGATGTACATCACAATATTTTTGAATGCCTTGATTGAAACTTACCGAGATGGTGGTTGATTTGACCTTACTTCATTTTCTAAAGCAACATAATGATCTGGATCATTCTGCTTCATTGCCTCAAAAATTATATCAATGACATCTTTACCTTCGGATAAGTCAACCATTCCAATCGTACGGACATAATCAGTCGGATGAGAGTAATAATTTACATATCTCATTACTCTCTCGCGTTTCTGTATGTCAGGTATCAGTTTTTTTACCCCCTCTCCAAGTTCTGAACGATATTTGAATGAACAGTATGACTCAAGAAATCGTCTCGTCATATTAGGTAGGCAATAAGAGTACTCTGGATCTTCAGATGGATCATTATAATACCTATAAAGTTGCTCAAAGAGGTAGCCATATTCTGCATTTTTCTTTGTTAATGTTTTAGGCAAATCTTTTATGACCGATTCATCACATGATTTTCTCTCTGATTTTTGTACAAGATAATATGCTGTTGACGTTTTTCTATCTGGTATATCCTTGAACCACTGTAAAGATAGACAAAGGAATTCATAATTGTGGGTTGAAAGAAATAATTGTTTACAGTTGCATGGTTGTCCCTTCTCTCCATGGAAGATAGTTTTGATCAATGAATAGGTGTTAAACAGGTGCCGGGAATCCAAGCTTGACACAGGGTCATCAATATAAACGATTGATTCATTGAATCTTGTATTTTTATCCAGTAATTTTGCCATAAAATATGCAAAGGCTATTGATGTTTTTTCACCTGAACTTAAATTATAGGCCATAGCCTCACCTCGGTATAATCGAAACCCCTTTACATAACCTTCATAACGAATAACGATATCACCTCTGCCAAAATACGTTTTGAGATACTGATTTACTTTATCAGCTCCAATCATCCCTTCATCTAATATTGATGATAACTCCGTAATTTCCCTCTTAAGGGTCTCTCGTTGTTTCTCCGTCGTTTCAAGAGATAATTCTAGAGTTGAAATGTCAATATCAACTTGTTTTAAATTCGAATCCTCAATAAATTCCCCTGCATAATGTTTCAATAAGATTTCTTTTGCGTTGTCTTTTTCCGTCTCAAAGCGTTGTGTTCTCTCATTATTTTTCGTAATTAACTGATTCACATTAATTATAAGCATCTCAAATTCAGACTGATTGAATTCACTTTCTTTGACTGGAATTATATTGAATATATAATTTATTTTTTCATCAGCAATTTTGATTAAATAATTCAGATCATTCTCATATTCCTGTTTCTGTAGAGATAGAGAAGATAATTCAGCAAAAGCTGTATCGCTGATATTTTGATAAAAGGATATTTTTTCAGGTATCTTGAATGAGTCCAGATTCTTCCTCAACTGGCTTACTCTATCTTTATAATCTCGAACCTTTGATAAGAATGAATTATAATTATCTGAAAAATGCTTGAGATATCTCTGGAGAGTTTCAGGAGGTAAAGGCTGACCACAAAACTTGCATAGACTGTCATCATTTTTATGGAGATCAACTCCTTCTCTCACCCACTCATTTAATTTTGGATCTTCCACTAATTTTTGAATAGTTTGGGTATCTATAATTTCTGAGGCTATTTCACGAATTTCAGAAAATAGTGATTGAAGGTCAGGAACCTCAAATGATAATCCTGGGATTTCATCTCTTATATTTGTATCGTGATATGTGTCTAATGTTGATGACAGCGATTTTTCGTCTAAAATGTGGCTTTGTTCATCATGTTTTATTTCATCCACCACTTTTTTCAATTTAGCTTTATCATAATCTAGAATGTTTAAATTTTGTTTAATGTCTCTGGCTTTATTAGTATAGATATTTTCTAAAGTAGACTGTTGCTTATCTAATTCTTTTTGATTTTTATCAATTACTGTCAGAAGTTCATCGCAGTTAGCCTTTTTTTCTTTTAACTTTTTTAGCAATTCAAAATTTTCTTCACCCAAAACGAAAAAAGGTTCGGCAGAAGCATCCTCATTCCAGTGGAAATTCTCTTCTACAAAATCTTCATTAAAGACACGAATACTCAATGGAGTTGATAGTGCTTTTTGTGTATATTCCGTGCCATCACTACATGTAATTTTGAATGATCCAGACTCATAATGTTCTGGAAGTTTCTGTTTTTCAAAAGAGCGAAATATTCTCGACAATGTTGTTTTTCCAGAATAATTCCATCCAAATATCAGATTAAAATCAGAAAAATCTTTGTTACAATTCCATGAGTAATTATGATATGATCCAAAATTATTTATACTGTCTATTTTTTTAATCATTAATCCACTTCATTAATACTCAATATCTCGTGCATTTTACCTTAAAGAATAGTAATAACTCATCTTTTCATCCAAAAGTGTGAGTATTGAGATAATAATACTTCACATAACCAACTATATATCTGTTATCATTGTTGGAAGTTATGATGACGTGATTCAAGCGGTGGTTAAAGGGTTGATCTCCATTTTTCTTAATCCCACAAAAAAGAATACCCTCTCCTGCATCAAAAAATAGGATTCTCCGCCGCGTCGGGCTCCGCGCCGGAGTCGCCCTCCCGCACCCCGGAGAAGAAAAAAGAGAGATAGAATATAAGAAAAATCCGCACGTAAGCGAGGGTCGAAGACCCGAGTCGGAGAGCAAATCTTTGATTTGCGAACCCCCCCGGGGCGAAGCCTTCGAGTACGCCCGCGGTCGATTAGCGCCGCCCCCCTTTCCCTCTCCTTAAGCGAATCCCAGGGGCGAAGCCTTCGAGTACATCTGCGGTCGTTTTGCGCCCCCCTTTTTATGCGGGTGTATTTCGATTTCGTGTAAGGGATTCTTTTTGATGGCCGTGTCATCACACGAAATTCACGAAAAATTCCACGAAAACACGAAAACCAATAAGGTTAGGTTATAGGCGGATATATGTCGTCCATCCCCCGTCCCCCACACGAAATTTTCTAAAATCAACGAAATTCACAAAAAGGGGGACAGGGGTGGGGTGGGGTGGACGCTGAAAGCGGACGCCCTTAGCCAAGGCGGGTTGGATGCGAAGCAGACGACCTCAGCCGAGCAAGTCGATAGACTTGCGACTAAACTGAAAGTTTGCGCGTGGGTGGGGGTGCTGTTTTCCTCCTCCCCTTAAGGCGAGCCAGGGGGCGAAGCCTTCAAGTACTCCCGCTATCGTTTATCGCCACCCTTCTTCTTAGGGTATGCTGCGGAAAGGGAGGGGCGATGTGTTCGAGTGAACCTGAGATTACCGTTATGGATTCTTTGGATGTACTTCGGTTTCGTGTATGGGATTCTTTTTGATGGCCGTGTCATCACACGAAATTCACGAAAACTTCCACGAAAACACGAAAACCAATAAGGTTAGGTTATAGGCGGATTTCTGTCGTCCCTCCCCCGTC
>DAWV01000012.1 GCA_002506085.1 Methanocorpusculaceae archaeon UBA425 | reverse complement strand
GCGATTCGCGTAGATTCGCGATAATTCGCGGTGGAATTCTCATACATCCACACTTATGCCATACACGAAATCGAAGTACATCCAAAAATCCATAACGGTAATCCCGGGTTCACTCGAAAGCATCGCCCAGCCCCCTCCCCCATTACACCCGCTCGCAAACTTTCAGTTTGGTCGCAAGGCAAAGCCTTGGTCGCAAACATTCTGTTTGCTCAGCTAAGGCCGCCCCTTCGGGTCAGCCCGCCTCAGCTGAGGTCGTCGACTTCGTCGCCAACCCGCCTCAGCTAAGGTCGTCCGCTTTCAGCGTCCAACCCGCCTCAGCTAAGGGCGTCCGCTTTCAGCGTCCACCCCGCCCAAAAAAGGGGGGCGCAGAACACTGCTGACAGATACTAAAAATAATGGATAGGGATGAGGTTTTACTCAATCAATCCCTTAGTTTTGAGATGAACAAGATATTTTTCTTTAGAGAACGTACAATCGATAAACGCCATCAAATCAGCTTTTTTATCAAATTTCATTTGATGCGTCATTTCTGACAGGAGAGCATCTGAAATATCTTTCCCGCCTCCGTGACTGATATGCGTATGAATATATGGGCTCAACCGACCCCCGGGTGTTTCATATCGGTAATAGATGTGATGACCGCTTCGCTTCTCGCAAAATCCTTTTCGGATTGCAGCACGGGCAAAATCATCTTTTTTTTACCGGCATTCAACTCTCGCCGTCCCGCTCATGGAAATAGGAGAGAACCTGATCAAAATCGATGTATTCCTGCAGCTTACTCTTTATCAGGAGTCCGTCATCGGTATGCTTACTATCGGGAAACTCGGTAAAGAAGAGAACATGCCCCTCAACGCACTCCTCCAAACACTCAATTGTCCTCTGATAGGTCGAACCATAGCCGTTCAAAGCGAGTTCATCATTTTTAAGACACCACACCGCATTTTCAATATCATAGGAAAGTTGAAATTGGATAGGCTTATGTATCGTATATCGACCAAGAGAAGTAAGTTCAACCGACAATGTACCCATACCCCCATACGCAAAGACCAACTCCTCCAATGCCTGAATCGATGACGCCACAACATCTCCATAGGTCTGATCCCCCTTCCGAAGAGCAGCAATCCGCCGATGAACCTCGGCAGATACCATAACGGATTTTTTTTGTTCAGCATCCATCGTCTGCATGATACAAAATACTAGGGGGTGTAATATAATAGTTTTTCTCCAGAGGGAAAACTCAAACTCTTCAGAGGATTTGGTGATCGTCTGCAGGACATGTAAGCTCCTCTCTATCGACAGCATTCATCTAATTTCCTTGGAGGTAAGTGAACGAATATGACCTGCTAAGAGCAAAAATATGTAGTATAGATTTTTATGCCCTCATACCCGCAATCATACCGCCCGCCGACAGGCAAAACCTCATTACCACCTATCGACAAAGTACCATATACCTGTATCATGTCCGAATACACAAGCATCAAAGAGGAGGTCCTCATGAAATTAGAGGCAAACCTTCCGGAGATACGCGAGCGTTTCGGCATTGAAACAATAGGGATATTCGGCTCTGTGAGTCGGGAAGAAGACGGTCCGGACTCAGACATAGATATACTCTACACATTCAAACCGGAATTTGACTCATACAACACATTCTTCGACCTTTCAGAATACCTGGAAGAACTATTCGGACGACGCATCGATCTGGTATCTCCGGATCATTTAAAACCAAGAATCAGGTCAGATGTCCTGCGTGATGCCATCATTTGTAAAGCAGATAAGGCAAAAGTATGACAAAACATGATCCCCTCCCCTATCTGGATGACATCTGCATACAATCTGAAAACATCGCTCAGGCATTAAAGCGAATGACCTATCAGGAATATCTGGATGATCCGCTGTATAATGGAGCAGTCATCAGATTTATTGAAGTAATCGGAGAGGCGGTGAAACACGTCCCGGATGAAATACGGCAGGCATATCCGGACGTTGCCTGGAAAAAGATAGCAGGCATGCGGGACAAACTGATTCATGGATACTCTGAAATTAATCTGTACTATGTCTGGCAGGTTGCAAATGAAATGGTTCCGTGTCTTTATGACAATGTTAAGAAAATCATTGAAGAATTGGAGCATACATAAAATGAATATTCAGTTTGGATACTGATGAAAAATATCCGCATTACTCACATCAATGGATAAAAACGACCGGAAATTAGTCGTATCGTAACAATTTGCCCATGAATTTAGAATACATACAGAGAAAACATAGTCCGGGGATAGATTTGGGGGACAACCGGTAAAGTGCATAAATTATATAAAAACCATGATGATTTCAGCTGCTTTGCTGTCCGGAGGCATAGCTGAAGCACTGATAGACTGCCTGGAAACATATAGAGGCCCTAATCTATAGGACATCTCCACCGCGGACCGCCGACGAACTAAATAGAAACAGATAGGGGTCTCGACAAATAGGATATCCCCGCCGCGGACCGCCTACGAACTAAATAGAAACAGATAGGGGCCTCGACAAATAGGATATCCCCGCCGCGGACCGACTCGCAAGGCAAAGCCTTGGTCGCAAACATTCTGTTTGCTCAGCTAAGGCCGCCCCTTCGGGTCAGCCCGCCTCAGTTGAGGTCGTCGACTTGTTCACAAACCTTCGGTTTGCTCTCCGACTCGGGTCTACGGCCCTCGCTTGTTCGCCACCCCGCCTCCACGCCGGATCGCAAACTATCCTGAAAGCAAGTTCTATCTGAATTCTTCACTCCTGATGAACTACTTTGAAACGTATAGGGGCCCCAAAAAATAGGATACTCCACCGCGGGCCGCTCCGCGCCGGAGTCGCGGCCCCGCACCCCAAATCAAAAAAAAAGGATTGGGGGTGTGAGAAATAATTTGAAAAGTAGGTGGCTTGTAAATGTGGACGCAAGAGAAAAACCAACCATACATTTCCTGATGTTCGCACTTGATTTCTTTCCATTCCTCCGCCCCTGTCCCCCTTTTTGTGAATTTCGTTGATTTTCGAAAATTTCGCGTGGGGGACGGGGGAGGGACGACATAGAGCCGCCTATAACCCAATCTTATTGGTTTTCGTGTTTTCGTGGAATTTTTCGTGAATTTCGTGTGATGAATACGGTCATCAAAAAGAATCCCAGAAACAAAACTGAAGTACAACCAAAAATCCATAACGGCAATCCTGATTCGTTTCATCACCTGAAAAAGAGTGTGGTCCCAGTCCATCCGAATTACAGCATCTGGGTGGTCCCTGTACACACGAAAGCATCGCCCCGCCCCTTTTCCGAAGCACACTCGAAAATGAAGGGGGGGCGATAAACGATGACGGGTGTACGCGGAGGCTTCGCCCACTGGGCTCGCCTAAGGGGGGAGAAGGGGGGACGCAATACGACTATGGGCGTACTCGAAGGCTTCGCCCCAGGCACGATTCGGGCCGCTTCGGGCCGCACCGCCCCTATCCGCGAACAAAAAAACGCACTATAATTGCCAAAAACATCCAACAATATTCTGAGGAAAACACCTCAGGACGTGATACAAACAACAAAACCCAGGCAAAACAGAAAAAACGTGTCTGCCCGATTCTGACTTTAGAGGGAAAGAAAAGAACAGACACTCTTCTATTGGACCTTTCGGATAATCAAAATATCCGGGTTCATCCAAAAAAGACCATCCTCAGTAACTAACCGGATGATTTCATCAATCATCAATCATCCATCATCAATCACACACAAACAGAAAAAAAAAGAGATACCCCAAAGGACTTCGAGCCGCACTCTCACTCGGGAGAGATTTGCTGCCTAAATACTCTTGTTGTACTTCTTTATTTCTAAAAGTATATATAGTTACTGTGAAGTCTCTAAAAATCGAAAACAAAAAATCAGGGGGTCACCCGTCACAATCATCCAAACGCACTGATGGATGATGGATGATTGATGACGGATGAAGGCACCCCTGAAAATTCACAACAATGAGACAAAGTATCTACATCAACATATCAAACGAGGAGTTCATAATCCTCGACCGCATCGCAGAAAACCTCGGCTTCATCAGCCGGACTGAACTCTTCACCGCCTGTGCCCATCTCCTGCTCTATGGAGAAGCATCAGCCGGCGTTTCCTCGCCTGACGGCACCACCGCCGATCAGCTCACAAGACTCCATAATTACAGCGAAGACGTCAGCTGTATGCAGCGGACCTTCATGGAGATTGTTCGTGAAACAGCGCTCCCCGTCATCGCCATGAAAGGCATCGCCACCGCTGAACACGCATTTGGCGAAGATATCAGACACCTCATCTACGAACGCTGCGGCATGGTCCCCGAAGACACCGACATCCACACATGGTTCAGGGTCTTCAAAAATCTCCACCGTGCCGACCTCCTCGAATACCGCAGCCGGCAGTTTGCAGCCGCACTTGCAGGAGATGAAGAATGACCGACCTTATCGGCGACGGCTCGGGAGACTTTGCCGTCTGGCACAAGCTCATCACCGGCTCATGGATTTACAACATCGTCACGGGCGAGGTCATCAGCATGAACACCGGGAAACCGCTCGTGTTCGAATCAGGACCGGAGGGGGGCTCGATAAGGACCTGTGTTCACGGACACAGGTTCGCGGTCAGAAAAGAGAGAATCGCAAAAATAGCGGTCTGGATCGGCAGATGCGAGGGTCATATCCAAATCGGAGGGAGCACATGACGGAAGAAACGACGGAGAACACGGGCGGCACAACGGCAGCGTGCGATGCAGTATGCCCTGCAGGATCCGCAACGGAAGATCTCACACCCGCCTCTCTCGAGATCCTTCTTCTCGGGCACCGGCCGCTTCCCGCGGACGAGTTCGCCGCGGCATTCCGGTATCAGGAGTTCCTGTACTGTATGAAGGAGCTGACGAAGGTCTTCGAAGCCCGCCATAAGGAGCTGATCGAAATCATCAGAGCAGAAGATCTTGCATCGGACGAGTTCCTCCTCGAGATCCCGACGGACGATGTCGTGAACACGGATCTTCTGCTGGATGAGCTGCCGGATGTGTATGACAGCCTCGTGTTCATCAAGGCTTCGGATGCGAAACGGTTCATCGGCCAAAAGGCGCTGTATGATCTCGCGGTCGATACGGCGGGCCGCGAACGGGTGGCGAAGGTCGAGCGGGTGAATCTGCTGGATCTGAGAAAGGCGCTCCCGGCCGGCGAGGCGGCGAGATATGTGAAGAAGGATCCGCATGAGAGCCTCGCGAAGGTGGTGCGGGTCGCGGAATGATGTGGTACGAATATCCTATCCTCTGTGACAGGGAGCAGTTCCTTGCATTGATGAGAAACGGCATGACCGTCAGGGACATCGCAAATCTGATCGGGTGTCCCGAGTCGGCAGTCAGAACTGCAGAGAGGCGGCATAATGTCAGAAGGCCTGTAGTGATCATCTCAGACGAGCTCCGGCGAAAGCTGGAGCTCTAGGGCTTCTTTTTTTTAATGGTAGAAGTTCGGAATGTGTCCGACTTTGTGAAAAAAACCGTAAAATGTAGGTAGTGCCTGACATTTAATTCGTTAGGGAATTGGTATGGTGTGAACACAAAAGAAAAAAACCAACCGCGAATCGGCGCGAATCTGAGCCCTTCGGGCTCTCAGAATCGGATTTGCTCTTCCTCACTCTCGCAATCCAGCTTCGCTGTCTTGCTCGTCCCTTCATCGGGACCGTTCGGGCAAATCCTGTCGGCGCCCCAGCGCCTCCCTTTCATAAATTATATCATCTCTCGAAAAAGAATGAAAAATCATGATGTCTGGTGATATAATTCAGCCCGAAGAAACGGATCATCTCTTTTTTGCCGAGGTTCGAAAGATCGTTGGGTGTGCTTTTCGTGTGTATAACTCGCTTGGCAGCGGATTTCTGGAAGCTGTCTATCGTGATGCTTTGATGATAGAATTCAGGGATAATAATATCCCGGCGGTTGCTGAAAAGCATCTTGATGTTTATTACAATGGTGAAAAGCTTCCAAGTACCTACAAAACCGATATCATCTGTTATGATTCGATCATCCTTGAACTCAAAGCAAATGCCAAACTAACTAATTCAGATTCAGCTCAGCTCCTTCATTATCTGAAAGCAACTGGTATCAAAGCAGGGGTATTGTTCAATTTTGGCAAGAAGGGAAAACTTGAGTGGATGAGATTTGTATACACCGATGAAAAATATCTGAAAAATGAGAACATCAAAGAGATATCCTAAGGAGGCGCTGGGGCGCCGACAGGATTTGCCCGAACGGTCCCGATGAAGGGATGAGCAAGTCGAGGGCGGGCTGACCCGCAGGGGAGGCCTCAGCCGAGCAAGGCTTTGCCTTGCGAGAGACTTGCGAAAGTGAGGATGAGCAAATCCGATTTTTCTCGCCCGTAGGGCGGATTCGCGCCGATTCGCGGTTGGTCTTTTCTCATGTGTCCGCACCCGGCCATTTCCTTCCCAAATCAGATTTGCCGTCTAACCCACTCGCAAATCAGAGATTGACTCAACTGAGTTCGTCGCACGTCATCCAAATATCACCATATAAATCTAACTATTTTGCAAAAAATTTGCAATAACTTTACAGATTTACTCTTCTACATCCTATAATTGTATAGAAGTTGGACGGGGCCCCAACTGATCTCGGGACAAAAAAACCATGACAGCAGATTTCATTCAGACAGCAATCTCGAAGTCCGCAAAGCGGGTCTTCACTGCAGAGTTTACGAACGCCGCCGCGTATGATGCGATCATCGCAGAAATTACCGGCGTGGATAACCCCCTCGGCCTCGCCGAAGTCGAGCTCGGGAAGCAGACCTACAAGACCTATGTGGGCTACTTCGACCCGAACACCTCCGAAATGACCGGCAAGGTTCAGGTCACGGCATTCAGCAGAGCTGAATACGCGGCCGCGATCACCGCCCTTACCGGCAGTGCGGATCTCAAGACCGCATTTGGGAACGGCGGCACGGCCGAGACGACCGAGATCGGTACCGAAGCCACCTGGAACGTCCGCATTTCCGCAAAGCTTGGCGCCGATACCTTCCAGATCAGTCTCAACCGCGATTCGATGACCGTTTCCGGCTATGCCGATGATGCGACGATCGCCGCGGTCGATGCCTGGGCAGACACCAAGCCGGCCCTGAACTGAGGGAGGCCGGAGATGAGAATCTCCAGCCGCCTTAGGAAGCTCATCATGCTCTTCCTCGGGTTTCTCATCATGCTTTTTGGGAAGCTCGTTGAGGGTTTTCTCGAATCCGGGAAATAAAAAAACGGGATTGTGAGCTTTACCGCTGGGCAGAGGTGAACACACCTCTCCCGGCGAATTTTTCTATTTTTTCTCTACGGATTCCCTGCAGAAATGCTCACTCCAATTCGGAAGGGAGATGGGTCAGTTTGGACACATGAAGAAAAACCAACCGCGCTCACAAATCAGAGATTTGCTCTCCGACTCGCTTCGCTCGCTTGAATCGGCGCGAATCCAATTCGTGAGGGGGAGGGGCAAGTGTGGATACAAGAGAAAGAACAAACCGCGTTCGCAAATCAGAGATTTGCTCTCCGACTCGCTTCGCTCGCTTGAATCGGCGCGAACCGCAAATCAAAGATTTGCGAGTTTTCTCACCGGGCAGAGATGAGTTCTCCTCTTGTATTTCATGTTATTCTCCATACTTGGAGGGGAAACCCTCCGAATATGGGGCTCTTTTTTTAAGGTGAGTATATTGGACGAATCCAATTCATGAGGGGCAGGGTAAAGTGTGGAACTATGAGAAATCCCACCGCTTATTCGCGGCGGGATATCTCTGGTGTCCACAGTATTGCCGTACACGAACTCGACGTACACCCAAAAAAAGAGATCCTGACCTTGCTTATTTCACATCATCTAAAGATTCCGCTGCAGATGAAACGCCTGCAAAGCCCATTTGAGGCGGCACGCAAGCCGAAGGCTTGCACGCAACATATAGGAGCCTCCCCTTACCGAAGATCCGATCGTATCAACACGCCCACTCGCAAACCTTCGGTTTGCTCGCAAGTCTATCGACTTGCTCCGCTGAGGGACCTAAAGGTCCCCGCCTCGGCTAAGGTCGGCCGCGTTCCGCGTCCAACCCGCCCTTGACAGCAAAACCTATTATCTTCCCCTCCCCATTATCAGATACGATCATGCAGGCAAAACCTCATAACATACGAAAGACAAATACTCAGACATCAGTCAATGTCCGAATATGTAAGTATCAAAAACCGCGTCCTTACACAACTTGCCTCCTCTCTTTCAACTCTCCAGACAGTCTACGGCATTGAGTTCCTCGCTCTCTTCGGCTCAGTCGCACGCGGAGAAGACACACCTTACAGTGACATCGACCTCCTGTATACATGCAAACCGGAATTTGACACATTCGACAATTATCTTGCTCTCGCTGAGTATCTTGAATCGATACTGGAACGCAAAGTCGACCTCGTCTCCTTTGAATATCTCAAACCGCGGATCCGATCCAGCATACAAAAAGATGTCATCTTCTGCAGTCCAGGACAAGCTGCTGTATGAAAACGCCTGATATCCTCACATATTTAGATGACATCTGCGAACAATCTGAAAACATCATGGTTGCTGTCGGCCGCATGGATTATCAGGAGTTCTTAACCGACCCGCTCTACAGCGGAGGCATCATCCGTTTCATTGAAATCATCGGTGAAGCGGCAAAACATATCCCGGAAGAGATCCGCACCGAATATCCTGATATCCCCTGGAGAAAAATGGCCGGAATGAGAGACCGTCTGATCCATGCATATGCGAATGTCAATCTCAAATACGTCTGGGATCTTGCAGTAAACGATATTCCGCCTCTTTATAAGCAGATATCTGCCCTGCGTACAGCACTTGAATTAAACCAATGATTGATTTTTTGATGCTGACATTTTTATGTGTGCCTGAGGCGGGCGGCCTCAGCGGAAGCGGGGACCTTTAGGTCCCTCAGCCGAGCAAGTCGATAGACTTGCGAGCAAATCGTTGATTTGCTCAAGCTTTGGTCGCCCCTCCGGGGCAGCCCGCAGTCACCTCCCGCACCCCATAATCAGAAAAAAGGAAAGAGATGTGGGAGAAGTATATTTGCCAACAGTCACTTTCAGGGTACAAGGGTGATCCGTTCCAATTCTCTCTGCATATCTATAGCACCCGCCGCATTCCTCCTCGAACCAAAAAACCAATCGTATCGACGATTCCATGACAGCAAAACCTATTATCTTCCCCTCCGCATTATCAGATACGATCATGCAGGCGAGAAATGGAGACAGAGGAGAAGAGTATGGCGTTATATTTCTCCATTCAGTATTCATTGGCGAAGAGATGAAAAAGCTGAAAAAACCCTTGCCGTTAACATTGAATATTGCAGAAAACGGCTATATCCAACTGGCAAATACGGAATACTCGATCCTTGTTTCATCTCCAAACGTCAAAGAGGCCATTGAAGAAGCGCAACTACAGTTTTCAGATGGATTCGGGTTTTTCAACAACCCTGCTCTGAATCTCTCTCCAGCTGCAAAGGCCCGCGGCGAACGCTTTAAAGATGCCGTGTGGATATGATCTCGATCCAATTCGCGAAGAGTGTGGCATCAGTGCAGACGCAAGAGAAAAACCAACTGCGAATCGAAGTACGTCCCATAAGTACGTCAGTTTTTTCAGTTAAGATCAAACTAACTCCTATTCTATAGTAACATCCACCTTATGTAATCTGGATTTCAAATCATCAAGCTTCCAGATTGTCTCAGCCTCCACATTATAAAGCGGATTATAATCAGGGTCATCTTCAAGGTCTAATATATCGCTGACTTCTTCCCACCTCAAAAATAACGCATGACCATAATTATCAAGATTCTGCTTTTGACGTTTTAAATCTTCAAGCTCACATTCCAATATCTCAATTTTTAACTGAATGGCGTCTGCTTTTACGTATTTTTCATTCAACAGTGAATCATACTTTTCTGACTTGATTTTAAGTGAGTCTTTTGTGTCACCATCTTCAACACCTTTGAATTGTTCAAGCCATTTCAGTGAATCTGCATCATCCAGTAGTTCCTCAATTTCAGATTTAATATCATACAATTCTTTGGAAGAGTTGCGATGTCTATCCACTTCTTTAAGTGAAGCAATTCCCCCATTCCCTCTGAATATTTCATCCATATTTGATTCCAGAAGTTTTTTCTTATTTTCGTATCGTAAAATCAATGCAGAAATAGAACAGAGAACTTTATTGGAAGGTGATTGTGTATCGGTCATAACAGTTAGTTGTTTGTGTAAGATAAAATACATCTTGGTTGAATTTCATATTATTAAATGATAGAATTAAGAGAAAATCAAGTCTGCAAAAGAGATATATAGAGTCAGAAAAAGATTAACCTGAAAAATAGTACAAATAGGACTTATGCGGTGTTGTGACCCCGGCCGAGAAATACTGACGTACGTATAAGATCTACTGCGATTTCGTGTAAGGGATTTTTGTTGACACCTGAGGTAATAAACGTGCAGGATATCAGATCTGCATTATCCCGCCGATATTGCGGCATGAATACGTCGAATCCCTCGAACTCGCACATAAAGATAGAAAACCCTTCGTAGAATTCATTGCAGGACGGATCATCGAAACAGAAAAGGATATCCTGAGATTGTTTGGGGAGTCAACAGCGCTGCATGAAGGTGCAATGCAGAAAAATGAAGGTGCAAATCCGAAGGTCAGCCTGGAAAATGAAGGTGTAAATACAGTATGCAGACTCATAACCGGGCAGCCGGGTCTCAATGCAAAAAAATTATCTGAACTGACAGGTAAGAGCAGGTCCAGTGTTGAACGGTATATCCGTATTCTCAAAGCGAACGGCAGAATCAATTTCCGGGGAGCTGCAAAGAATGGCGGGTATTATCCGCGAATCGGGTGAGTGATTGGTCCGCGACTATAAGAAATAAGAAGCATGTTTTTTAGGGAACGGGTTGATGGGCGAATACTCGGGTGAAAAATTCAGAAAAAATCAGGGCTGGGTTCCCTCAATGATTTTCTGGATTTTCATCCGGATCTCCGGCGACTCAAGAGCCTCCAGGAGCCGTGAGGTGATAGCATCAACACTCATCTCTCTCATGGTCATATCACGAACCACGAGCGAGGTCATATAATCGCTGATCGATGTGAACGGGGTATCATCTCCCTGGCATAACTCCTTGATTTTGCGGTAATACTCCGGACTGATTCGAAACCCTATCTGCTCCTTTTTGCTTTCAATCGTGACCATGATTTCTAACACTATATATTGAGCGCATATCATTAAGATATCCTGTCGGAATCGATTGAAACGGAAAAACAATCCTCGCAGATGAAATGAATCATGATTCTCATTCCAGGGTTCCTTTTTGGGTGTACGATGGTTTAGCGTGTCTTTGTACGCGGCAATAGAATTGACAAAATATATATCTCCGGATTTCCTCTTTTGTGTATGATTCAAAGGCGAAGACCCAAGGTTCCGGAGGTCCAGCGGTCTTATATTATCAGTGTCTCGATTCAGCCGGGCTGCTACAGGCATATTCGCATATCGGCGAATATGACCCTGGAAAATCTGCATGAGATAATTATATCAGAGACAGAATTCCGGGATGTTCAGCATCTGCATGCGTTTTTTATGGACAATAAAGTGTGGGGGAGTGATGACAGCTTTTATGGATATGATGAGAATGGCGGAAATCAGCCGGGGGACAGGATCGACAGGGATGTCCGACTGAGTCAGCTTGCTTTATTTAAGGGGAAGCAGTTTGTCTATGTGTTTGATTTTGGTGAGGAATGGACGTTTAAATGCCGGGTGCTGCAGATTCTGGATGAGGATACAGAAAAGCCGGTTGTGATACGGAGTAAGGGAGAGCCGCCCGGGCAGTACGCAGATGAGGATCTGAATGAAGACGATGATGAAGACGATGATGAGAACTAAGTAAATATCATGTTCTGAATGAGCCTTGGATAAAGGATATTCCCACGCGGGACGCGGCCAATCTCAGCTGAGGCGGG
>DAWV01000008.1:19627-232409 GCA_002506085.1 Methanocorpusculaceae archaeon UBA425 | reverse complement strand
TACAAGAAATCGAAGTACATCCAAAGAATCCCGCTTGAACAAATTTGATTCTGTTCGCCGGGAAGGGGGGCGAAAAACGACGGCGGATGTACTCGAAGGCTTCGCCCCCGGCCACGCGCAAACCTTCGGTTTGGTCGCAAATCAAAGATTTGCTCGGCTAAGACCGCTCTTACGGAGCGGGCCGCCTCTCCAAAATTGGATTCACACCAGCACCGCGTAACTCCTATTTTAATAAAATTGGCTTAACTGCCTGTTATGCTGTTTTTCTTCAAACAAGTTCAGATATTCAAATATCTGTTTGTTATCATGGACAATCCCACTTTGTTCACATTTTTCATGAAACAATCTCATTAGTTCTTTGCTGTTGGGGCTGTCTATTGTGTATTGATTACCATATTTTTGGATATACTTTTCTTTCAAGCATGGAAACAACTGATCTAACTGAGTATAAAAGTATTCTCGGTTTCCCTCACGGAGAGTCAATCCCATTCCAAAGCAAATAACACCATATACTTTTGCTTCTGCGCAATAATCTAAAATTCCAGTGATATTCTCACTAGTATCATTGATAAACGGCAGAATAGGGCAAAGCCATACAACCGTGGGTATTCCTGCGTCCCGCATTTGTTTTAATACCTCAAAGCGTTCCCGTGTAGTGCTTACATTCGGCTCAATTTTTTTGCACAACTCTTCGTCGAAGGTAGTTAAAGTCATTTGTAATACGCATTTTGTTTTTTCGTTTATCTGTTTTAATAGATCTAAATCTCTTAAAATGCGATTTGACTTTGTTATAAGTGTACACCCAAAGCCATATTGATAGATTAAAGATAATGCTTTTCTGACATTTTCAATTTCTATTTCAAGTGGAATATAGGGGTCTGTCATAGACCCAGTACCTATCATACATTTTTTCCGCTTACGTCTAAGGGTTGCGTCTAATAATTCAATGGCATTTTCCTTGACTTCAATATCTTCAAACTCGTGTTCCATGTGATAGCACTTGCTTCTTGAATCGCAATAGATACACCCATGAGTACAGCCACGATAGAGATTTATTCCGTTATGAGTTGATAAAATTCCCTTAGATTTTACATAGTGCATATCATTCTATTTCCCAGATTAACTTTCTATAATCCAATCAGCTTTTTTAGGTAGCTTTCATTTAATAAATGTAATGTTTCAAGTTTTCCATTGTAGCAAACTGCCCAATTATTGAAAACACAAGGGGCATTTTTAGCCTTTTCTAAGCTATCAATTGCATTAAGTTTATAAATCGGTCACTCATTTTTTTGCCTTACAATCAAATTATTTATTGTTTGAATCGCTATATCAAATTAATCCTGAGACTATATGTCATAATTTAATCTATTCATAGACTTTTTTTTTGATTTCTCTACGAATATTTTCTGGAAAATCGGCAGGAGTAAATACCTTGTCCAAAAGTTCAAACTCTACAATACGATTGAATGTGAAAGTGCGGAAATCCTGATTATCTGTACAATATTTTATTATCTACATCTAAATATTGTACGGCTGAACGGTTCTGTAAACAGGATAATATTTCCTGCATTTCGTTATCATAAAAAATTATCATCATTTTGTAATCTCATCTACTCAGCATGTTCTGCTGGAGTTAATGTTCTCTCTATCCTCATGTGATACAGACATCAAACTACTGATGTAATCCGCTCTGTTTTTTATGTAAGAGCATCTAATGTAATAAGGCAGGCGAGGGTAGCCAAGCCAGGCCAACGGCGCCAGACTTAAGATCTGGTCTTCAGTAGTTCAAGGGTTCGAATCCCTTCCCTCGCATTTTTCCCAATTATCGGCGCACAGACCCCACTATGCGCCAAAAGAGGCTTGTTTATGAAACCTATTCGTTTACGTGATTTTGTTATGACCGCGGACGGCTGTCTCTACGCCGTTTCCGGATATGAGAATGATTCCCGCGCGGAATGCGTGCTCCGCTATGTTCCGGCATCGGACGGAGACCGCACATCTCCCTCCGGCACACATTATAAGAAATACGATTTTGCCGATGCATTCGCCTGGGTCAGGGAACACAAACCCGAATACCTTGATCTGGTTCACCGCGTTCCCCTCGGAGATATAATCCGCGTGCTTAAACCCGAGGAAGAGGCAGCCGCAATCGCGCAGAGGAATCCGCGGGTTTCCCGGCTCTTTTCCCAGTTCAATCTGCCGCCGATGAGTTACGGATGTACAGGATCACTCCTTGCCGGTCTGGAAAATGAAGCTTCCGACATCGATATGGTCGTGTATGGATCTGCCTGGTTTACCGCACGCGGGCAGCTGATGGCCGCAATAAAGGCAGGCAGAATCCCCTTGATGAGCGAGGAGATGTGGCAGAAAGTCTATCGTAAGCGGGTCCCTGATATCAGTTTCGACGATTTCGTCCTGCACGAGAGCCGAAAGTTCAACCGCGGCGAGTTCGAGGGAACCTATTTCGATCTGCTCTACTCGAGAGGCTATGACAATCTTCACTCGGTTCCGCCGATTACGCTCGGTGAAAAAACAGGAAAGCTGACTATCGAGGCAAAAGTAACGGACGCAAGCCTGGCGTTCGACTCACCGGGCATTTACCAGGTTGACCATGATGAAATCGATATGGTTCTCTCGTTTACCCACACGTACTGCGGTCAGTGCTTCACTGGCGAGACGCTCGAGGCAAAGGGCGTGGTCGAAGAGCACGGGGATCAGAAATGGCTTATCGTCGGGACAACACGCGAAGCCCATGGCGAATATATCGTGTCGAGATCGCTGCTCGACCAGTAAATTCTCTTTTTGTATAACTTAGTTTATATATGTTAATTGATTATGCCGTGCTTGTTAATACTATTTGACAGCAAATATTATCTTCCTATGATGTAATGTTGGATTATGTATGATGACTGCAAAAAATACAATGCTGTTACTAATTATACGGAAGAAGATGAGTATGCCGGAGAAAGGTTCAGCGTAATCTGGGAGCGCTACAATCCCGTGACCGGAGAAGTCGAGGAAACCCTTGAGATAGAACCGCATGATGCGGACGGGCTGGAGGCAGTGGAAAAACTCGTTGATGTGAAAAAACCCGATGGGGAATGGCGGGGAAACAGATATGTCTATAATTCGGACGGGGTGATGAAACACATCCGCCCGGTCACCTGCAAAGAGTGAGCGGCTTTCCAGAGACGGAGAGACGGATACTCATATCTTTCAGAAATACCCATACTACTTATATGAAATGCAGCAGATGCAGCAAAGAAGCCGTCCTTACCCAGTCATACTCGGGACTCTCCCTTTGCGGGACTCATGCTGCGGCAGACATCGAGGCAAAAGCCAGGAAAGAACTCCGGCAGAAAGGCGGGCTTCCATCCGGTTCCCGGGTATTCGTCGAAGAGGATAACACCTATCGGACCTTTGCCCTGCGTATTTTTCTCGGGAATCTGCTCGCGAAACGGACAGATGTTCTTTTTGTCAAATCCCCGGAGGAGGCGGGGCTCATTCTGGACGCCTGCACCTTGGATGATGCGGCTCTTTATGTCCTCGAATCAGTCTGTGCCGGGACGCAGGATCTGCTGGTCACAACAGGAGACGGGCGGATATCCCCCCTCTCGGTTATTCCGGCGGATGAAGTCTGCTGGTATGCAGAACGCCACGGATTCTCCGGGGAGAAAACCGTAAGCCGTACAGATGCTGCCGAATTTCTCGAAACATTCAGGACCGGACATCCCGCAGCATCGTATGCTCTGAAAAATGTCGGGGACGCCCTCAAAAAGGAGAACAAATGACAGACATAACCATCGAATGTATCGGATGTGAAGTTGTGAAGATTAAAGACCTCATCCGGAGGACCATCTGGTCCGCGGGTGCTCAGGGAGTCGTAATCGGCATTTCCGGCGGGCTGGACTCCGCCGTTGCCTGTGCCCTTTGCTGCAGGGCTCTCTCGCCTGAGAAGGTTTTAGGCGTGAGCATGCCCGTCTCCTCAAACGATCCGGCGGACCAGAGAGACGCGGAAGAACTCTGCCGGAAACTCGGCGTGGAACTCATCACCGTCCCGCTCGAATCCATCCGGTCCGCATTTCTGGAACTGCCGTATATCACCGACACGCCTGTCCTCCGGGGAAATATAGCCGCACGACTCCGGATGACCACATTATATAATATAGCTGCCGGAAAAGGGTATCTTGTCTGCGGGACATCCAATAAAACCGAATATATGACAGGCTATTCGACAAAATGGGGCGACTCGGCAGCAGATTTCCAGCCGATTCTTCATCTCTGGAAAAAGGACGTATACCTTCTCGCAGAAGAACTCGGGATTACCCCGGCAATCATACAAAAAGCCCCAAGTGCCGGATTCTGGCAGGGACAGAGCGACGAGGGGGAGCTCGGCATGAAGTATGCGGACCTCGACGCAGCACTCATGAATCTCGAAAAGAATCAGGGGATTCCCGCAAATGAGACCGAAGAGAGAGTCCTTGGATTGGTCACAAAATCAGCACACAAGCGCAGTCCCGCGCCAAACTGCCTTTTCCCGTGAGAAAATGATAAATCCGCTTCACCCCGCCCCCGTGACAATGGATTTTATGATAATAGAAAACCAATAGTAAGGCGTTATGGGTGAACTGATTCACACACATGCAGTTTCCGAGATACGGCGTATTCTGGAAACTGCCGGATATGACTGCGAGGTTGAAGAGGGGCTGTTCAATCTTTCAGCGGTTAGAGGCGGTAAATGTATTCTTGTCATGTGCTCCGATGACACAAATCTTCTTCAGCGCTTTGATATGACTCCCTACTCCATCAGCCTCGGGGGTACGAAGGTCAGATGCGATAAGATTATTTTTACCGGAAATTCCTACTTCCAGCCAAAGGAATCCGACCTCTGGTCAAAAGAGAAACTCATCAAGAATATCGGGGACGCAGCGATTGCACGCATCTGGAACCTTCCCTATGACATCGTCGAAGCCCCGGGTTTCGTTGCCGGTCCGTCTTCTGGAGGCGGCATACCTCAGCCGGCACTCGGCTATAATCTTCTTCTTCCGGCCAGAATCTCAGCCGATGATGCTGCACGTGTTGCCCGCCAGCAGGGAACGACCCTGCTCCGTATGATTCCCTACTGGTATTATCATTATACGAGCAGCGGAGAAGCCGCCTATAAAGGGAAAAGCGTCTCCTTCGATGATGAAGGGTCCGGCTGGATTAACGCAATAAATAATCTCCCGGGCGACTTCTCGGGCGCAGTTCCTCAGGAGGGAATACTCCCGCAGGACGCGGATGTGATGACGCCCGTCACCAGTATGGATGACGCGAGATCGAAAGTCATGACCGACCTCTTGAAAAAACTCACCCGCAGGGTCAGAATCAAAACAACTTCAGGAGACGCAATCTTCGCAGAAGAGAAGGAGTTCCGCCCGAACGAGGAGAACATCGACCTTGTCTTCAGTAAAGTGTATGTGCCGGTCTGGCAGGTGAGAGGCAGGAAGGATATCGTTGAAGTGAACGCATACACGGGCCAGGAGCTTGCACTTCCATCCGATGAAGGATGTGAAATCTTCTGATATGATCTATATTATAGGCGGCGGACCTGCCGGAAGGATGGCGGCTCTCCGTCTTGCCGGTGCGGGTAAAAAAGTAACAATTCTCGAGAGGAAAGTCATAGGCGGAACATGCATCCATGACGGTTGTATGCTCGTCTGCGGGCTGAATGATGTTGCCCGAAGTATCAATACCATATCTTTTTTGAAAAAATCCGGTGTTGTCGAAGGCTGCGCCGCGGTCAGATATCCGGAAGTCATCAAAAACCTTGAGGGAATCCAGAAAAAACTTGAGCATATCCTTGAGCGGGAGACGACAGGAGCCGGCGTCATACTAGAATACGGGGCAGATGCTGAAATCAGGGACGGGAGACTGCTGGTAAACAACGAGCCGCGTGATGCGGAAAATATTATTATCGCTGCCGGAACCGGCATAAATGTGCCGGATATTCCGGGAAACGCCCTTCTGGGCACCTATACGGCGAAGACCATCCGGACAATGCCGGATCTCCCGAAAAGACTCGCTATCATCGGAGGAGGAATCTCCGCCGCAGAGTTCGCATATATTTTCGCGGCGTTCGGCTCGGAGGTTACCATTTTCGTGAGAAGCGTTTTCCTTTCGGTTCTGCCTGAGGTGATGATGAAGGCGGTAAAGCGTGACCTTGCGAATGTCAATGTGGTATACGGCTCAGTCGAAAAGATTCTCGGGGAGGAACATGTGGAGGGAATCCGGATAAACGGCGGGGATATGCCGTTCGATGCGGTTTTATTTGCGACAGGAATGAAGGCAGAGACGTCATTCATCACCGGACTTGCCAAAAATCCTGACGGCTCCATCAGGGTGGATGACAAAATGGAAACATCCGTCCCGGGAATCTATGCAGCCGGCGACGTGACCGGGCCCCCGTATTTCACCCCGGTGGCACGTCTTGAGGGATTTGCGGCGGCAGATGCAATTTTAGGACACCCCCGTGCGGTCGACCTTTCTCAGGTCCCGTTCACTGTCGTTCTCGGGCTGGATTACACAGTATGCCCGACGAAAAAAGGCGTGGGCGGCGTGACCCTTTCAGCCCCGAACATCGCAGGACCAGAGACATTCTGGCATGTGGCTGACGGTTCTGTTGGCTCGATGCACCTGACCGTGTCAAAAGAGGATGGGACAATCAATGGATTTGCCTCATCGGCGCCCGGAACGAGCCTTGTCGGGACCTATCTGGGCTATCTTATCAGAAAAGGCATTACCGTTCACGACTTCTCTGAACTGCTTGAAGTACACCCGGTTTCTGACGGAATGTACTCAATGATACGGTTCGCCGGAGATGCTCTGAACAAAGAGTAGTTTCCTTTATCACTTCATATTTACCATTATTATTATGTCGTCTCTGGCACTATTTGACCCAGAAATATTCGAACTTATCAACAAGGAGAACAAACGTCAGGTTGAGGGGCTCGAACTGATCGCTTCCGAGAACGTCGTCGCACGTGAAGTCATGGAGGCGATGGGTACTATTCTGACCAACAAATATGCGGAAGGTTACCCGGGAAAACGTTACTACGGTGGTTGTGAATACTACGACCAGATTGAAAACCTGGCACGTGACCGGCTCTGCAGACTTTTCGGCGCAGAACATGCCAATGTCCAGCCGCATTCCGGCAGCCAGGCAAATGAAGCGGTATATCTTTCCTGCCTGAAACCCGGTGACAAAATATTAAGCCAGAGCCTGACGAACGGCGGTCACCTCTCTCACGGAGACCCTGCCAACATGTCAGGAAAATTCTTTGACTGCTCCTTCTACGGCGTTGATCTGGAAACAGAAGTTCTTGATTACGGTGCAATCGGTGAGATCGCCCGGAAAAACAAACCTGACCTGATCGTCTGCGGAGCGTCCGCTTACCCGAGGGAGATTGAT
The DNA here is from genome assembly GCA_002506085.1 of Methanocorpusculaceae archaeon UBA425. Lineage (GTDB taxonomy): Archaea > Halobacteriota > Methanomicrobia > Methanomicrobiales > Methanocorpusculaceae > Methanocorpusculum. Next base: position 224,959 of record DAWV01000008.1, on the reverse strand, counting down.
TTCAAGGCATTCGCCGAAATCGCCGAGGACGTCGGAGCAAGATCGATGGCGGATATCGCCCACATCTCCGGACTCTGCTGTACGGGAATCCATAATTCCCCCGTCGGCGTTACAACCTATACAACGTCGACGACCCACAAGACCCTCCGCGGACCACGCGGCGGCGTCATTATGTGTAATAAAGAGTATGCAAACTCCATTGACAAAGCAGTCTTCCCCGGTATGCAGGGTGGACCGCTGATGCACGTAATCGCCGCAAAAGCCGTTTGTTTCCGTGAGGCACTCACAGAAGATTATAAAATATATGCAAAACAGGTCGTCAAAAACAGTAAGGCGCTCGCAGGCTCCCTCCAGGACAATAACTTCCGGCTCGTTTCCGGAGGAACCGACAACCACCTTTGTCTGGTCGACTTATCCGACCACAACATATCAGGAGTCCAGGCAGAGGTCGCTTTGGGAAAAGCCGGCATCACCGTCAACAAGAACACGATTCCAAGACAGGCTTTATCTCCCCTGGAGACCTCAGGTATCAGAATCGGAACCCCGACAATTACAACCAGGGGCATGAAAGAAGAGCAGTGCAAACAAATCGGGGACTGGATTGCAAAAGTCCTGAATCACATCGACAACGACAATATCATTGCCGGCGTCAAAGCAGAAGTAACAAATTTCTGCCTGAGATACCCGTTATATCCGGAAATCAGATAAATGAACATTACGATAAAAAATATCGGGATCGGGAACGCGAATCCGCCGAGGGTTATGGGTGTGCTGAATATCAGCCCCGAATCATTCTTCTCGGATTCATTCGTTCCATGTGACCGGTTAGTGACCCGCGTCGGGGAAATGCAGGATGAAGGGGCAGATATAATCGATCTCGGAGCCCGGAGTACCGCACTTACCGCCCCGCGGATTTCGGTGGAAGAGGAAAAAACCCGGGTCGTCACCGCCCTTCGGGAACTGGAAGGGTCCGGGGCTGTTTTTTCGCTCGATACGATGTATCCCGAGGTCCTTGAAGCGGCACTTCATTATGATATCTCCGCAATCAACGACATCAGCGGGCTTTCCAATGATCGCTACGCGAGAATTGCTGCCGACAGCGGTCTGCCCGTCATCGGCATGACAACACATAAGATTCCCGGCGACCCGACCACTATTTCGTCAACACACGAAGCCCTGAAAAAAATCATAAGCCGGGCAGAGTCTTACGGAATCGAGTCGCTCATCCTCGACCCGGGTATCGGGAAATGGGTGGCGGAACGTTCAAGCGAAGCCGACTGGGAACTCTGCCGCAGATTTTCGGAACTGAAGGTCTACGGCTTCCCCCTTCTTGCGGCAGTCTCGCGAAAGACGTTTATCGGCGAGTGCCTGAATAAACCGCCGCAGGACCGGCTGTATGGTTCGCTTGGCGTATTATACGGTCTGCTTTTGGGCGGCGCGGACATTGCCCGCGTGCATGATGTGGCAGCATCGAAGGATATTATCACCGTGTTTCAAAAGATGCACCCATAAGAAAAAGTATCTATCATTCCGGCACACTACGTAGTAATAACATGTACTTCCACGCCCTTATTCCGTTCAAACCGGTCAACCCGAAGACAAGGCTTTCGTCCATTCTTTCGCAGGAAGAACGCGAAGAGTTTGCACGAATCATGCTCGGCGATGTTATCTCGGCGGTCCGGAGAACAGGGTGCAGTGCGACGCTTCTCTGCACGTCCGCGTATGATTGTCGGGATGCTCTTGTCGCCGTCCGCAAAGAGGGACTGAATGAGGCAATCAACTGGGCACTTCCCCAATTCCACTGCCCGGCGTTAATTATCATGTCCGATCTCCCGATGGTGACGCCGGGCGGTCTTCAGCGGGTGGTTTCAACAAAGGCGGATATGTCGATTGTGCCGGGACTGGGCGGCGGGACGAATGTGATGTTTGTCAAGAAGCCGGAGGATTTCCATGTGGAGTATTATGGTTTTTCATTCAGACGGCATCTCCAGATTGCCGAGGAACTCGGATTCTCGGTCGAGATTATCGATTCTATGCGCATGTCGACCGATGTTGACGAGCCTGCGGATTTAGTCGAGCTGATGATTCACGGGCATGGAAATGCCCGCGAATGGTTATATAACAACGGATTCACCCTTTCGATTGAGGACGGGCGGGTTAAGGTTCTTCGAAACGGAGCGGAAATTGTCTGATATTATTGAAGAAGCGGAAGATCTTGCCCTTGCAGGAAAATATACCGAAGCGCTGGAAAAATACGATGAGGCAATCGCCGCGGATCCGGGAGACCCTCTGGCTTTTGTCGGGAAAGCCTCGGTTCTGAAAGCCGCAGGTAAATTCGAAGAATGTGCCGTCTGCATGGACGCGGCACTATCCATTCTCCCCGTGTGGAATGTAACGGAAAATGATAAGGAGCGGCTCGCGGCGTTTACCGCGATGCTTCTTGTCCTGAAAGCAGAGGCGTTAATATATGCAGACAAGCCGGAGGAGGCGATGGAAGCCCTGAACAGAGCTGACAGGATTCACGGGGTGGATGCGGCATCGCTCATCATTCGCGGGCAGGCGTATGCTCTGCAGAAAAACTATGAGGAGGCGGGAAACTGTCTGTATCGTGCCGAGGAGTGGTGTTTCCTGCATGATGATTCGCTGTTGTCCCAGGTCTGGCTTTTGAAAATCCGGCTCGCAAAAGAAGCAGGCAAACCATTTGCTCCTTCTTATGCAGCAGAAGTCTACCGGACCGGAAACTGGAAGAAACCCGTCGGCACAGCCGGGGAGCTGTTTGAACGGGGGAATAATCTGAGGTCAGAGGGGCTGGTCTATGATGCTCTAAGATATTATGATGCCTGTCTTGCAGCAGAGCCGGAGAATAAGGCGCTTGTCCTGTTTTTCAAAGGAATCATCTTCGAGCAGCTGAAACGGTTCAATGAGGCGTTTTCGCTGTATTCGGATGCTCTGTCTGCGGGCCCGGAACCGGAGGATGAATTTAAAATCCGGATACGATGGGCGAACGCCAAGTGCCTGCGGACGTAAGATACTGAGAATTTTTTGTATTTCCTTTTTTTCAGGTTACTTTCCGGAGTAGACGGACGTCACGCAAAAAAGGTGTATTCACTTCCCGAGACTCAGGAACAGATCCTCTTCCGGCGCAATCGTCTCGATATGACCATCCTCGGACCGGACATAGGGATATCCCCGCACCAAAACCACCGGCACACCTTCGCTGGACTCACCCATCAGAAGTTCGGCAGTTGAAGCGAGAGAATCGGCAATTGCCCGCCGGGTTACCTGGAGCAGGTTTCCATACAAATCTGCCTTACCCCGCTCATCGGTAATCGGAAGAATACCCGCACACCCGATAGCGACGCCCGTAACGCCAAGCCGCATGCAGTGTGTTCTGGAATCAATGATAATTACGGCACAATCCTTACCGGTTCGCGCCAGAATCTCATCACGCAGCCGCCGGGCATCCTTCTCCGGGTTTTCCGGAAGCCGGGTAACCCACCCATCCGGAGCGTTCGATTCATCCACCCCCGCATTCGGGAGAATCAGATTCCACTTTCCTGCAAGGAGATAACCCGGAATACCCCCAACAATCTTATCACTTTCCCCGATAACAACCTGGGCAATACGCGGATCCATATGATACTGCTTCCCCAGCTCTTCGGCCCTCTTTGAGGGAGTGACATCCGCTAATCTGACGTTTCGTCCCTCTGTTGTCGACAGAGGCGACTCGGCAAAGAGCAGGACATCTCCGTCCCGGATATTTTGCGCATCGGTATTTTTCAGAGATGAAATAACCCGCCCTATGATATCATCGCCGGGTTCAAGAAGCCCGGTGGAAATCCCGTATACCGAAAAGGAGCCCGACATATGATATTACATGTGTTTTACAAGAGCATGAGTATTTTGATGTGAAAATAGGTGAGGGAATTATTTCGCATTCCGTTCCCGGATACTCTTCTCAACGAAATCAAGAATCGTTTCCGGCTTCTGGGTCGCGTCGATCAGAACAAACCGGGACGGGTTCTCCGCAACGAGCTCCAGATAATTTTTCTGGACTTCAGCGAGGAATTCCGCCTTCTCAAAATGTTCCTTTCCTCCCCTGTCGGAGACGCGGCTCATCGCCGCCTCCGGAGAAATCAGCAGGAGAAATGTCATATCCGGGACAATCGACCAGCCCTCGTGGACGGCGGCAAGCCATGCCTTTGGATCCGGATGGACGCCTTTGAGCGAAATCTGCTGGTAGGCATATCGGCTGTCAGTATATCTGTCCGAGATGATAAGTTTCTTTGCTTCCAGAGCCGGGCGGACGACCGTCGCCAGATGGACGGCATGATCCGCCACAAAGAGTGCCGCCTCCACAAGCGGATCACTATTTTTGGAAATCGCATGGCGCACAGCGTCCCCGATATACGGGCTGCCCGGTTCGCGGGTAAACAACGGACGAAGGTCTGTGAGTTTTTCTTTCAGACCCTTATACAGAGTCGTTTTTCCGGCACCGTCGATTCCTTCGAGTGTAACTAACAATATGTTCCCTCCTGAATTATTCTGATCGGGATGGTCCCCTTATGCACTGCGGTCGAGATAATTACGCCGTCGAATCCGGCATCGCGGAGGATGACCAGATCTTCTTCTGTTCTCACGCCTCCTCCGTAGATGAGCGGTTTTTTTGTAGCGGAACGGATTGCTTTCGCAAATCCTTCATCAATCCCGGCCCCGGTCCCGACCGACGAGATATTCAGGAGAATAATGCCGTCGAAGGAAAAACGGTCCGTGTTCCGGATGAAATCAACAGGATCATCTCCGGACGGGATGACCTTCCCGTCTTTTACATCGACGCTGAGGTAACCCCCGGTGAATTCATCGAGGGGAGCGTCAGCCGTTTCCGTTCCGACGATGTTGTTTACTCCCGGCAGATACTCTTCCGGAATACTGCACCCGCGGTCAACCCATATCTTTTCCGGGATGGACGCCAGCCGGAGAATCGTCTCCGTGTGGTCACCGGTCATTTCGATTCTGTCGAGGTCGGCGACATAGGCATACCTGGGCTTCATTACCGACATATACGAAATAGGTTCCGCCGAGGGGGACAAACCCCAGTTCAGGGGTTTGTACTCTTCCCGGTTTCCGCTTTTTCCATGAACGACATAGCCGTCCATCAGATCCATTGCAAGAATGACGTCCATTTATTTTGTCATAGCCTTACGGATGAGGTCTTCTTCCTTGGTGAAGTAGAGCGAGTCGTGACCCTTCCAGGTTTCGCATCCGGAGAACTTCACGGCAGGAATGCCGTTGTTGCTTTCTCCCATGATAAAGTTGGAGAATGCGGCGATTTCGTCAACAACCGCCTCTTCGGTAATATGCAGTTCGAGCCCGAAGAGATCATGGTCCCCGCGGAAATCACGAATGGCGACCATGCCTGCCCAGCCGATGGCGTTTCCGCACTGACCGCGGCGGAATGCCCGTCCGCAGGTGTCGGTTACAATGACGCCGACATCTTTGCCGGTGATGTTTTTGATGCCGGCACGGATTTCAGCGGCTTCTTTCGCCGGATCCTTCGGAAGAATGATGATATTTTCCCCTTCGATATTACTGTTGTCGACCCCGGCGCGCACACCTACGTGACCGCACGGAACCTCGGAGAGAATAAACGGATACTCCTGGATGATTTCTTTGGATGAATCAAGGATGCCCTGAATGAATCTGGGGTCCTCTTTTGTGAGTCCGGAAATGCGGACCGCGTCCGCGGACGGAACGATGTCCGCCAGGGCACGGGTGTATCCTTTTGCTTTGGAAACGACCGTGGATGCGATACAGATGATATCGCCGTCATTTACGGTCGTATTTTTACAGATTATTGCGGCAAGATCGTCGCCTTTCTGGATGAGCGGGATTCCGGTGATTCCGGTAACCTGAACTTTCATAGACTTTCCATATATGCGTGCCGGCTAATAAATGCAGGGGTTTAGCGCCGGGAGAGGAATCTTTTTCGCCTGCCGCACCAATCATCTTTCATAGACATATGAATACCTACCGGGTCATCCGCTGTCCGAGCTGTCATCAGTTCACGTATACGGATATGTATGGAAAGTGGAGACTGTGTCCTTTCTGCGGAGAGGTCATTTCCATGGCGAAGGTCCCGGTCTACCTTGAAGTGAATAATTTTTCCGAGGCGGAAGTGCTCATAAAAGAGGTGGAACGCTATCTTTCCCACACCGGACGGCTTGACCTGACAAGAGAAGAGGTCAGCCTGATCCGGGAAAAATACCTGGAATGGATGAACGGGGCAGGGTAATTACCAGAGTTTTCCGCAGTGAGGACAGAGTATCGCAAGACGCCTGCCGCATCTCGGGCAGTATAGCTGACCACGGCAATTCTGGGTCAGTTCGGTGCCGCATTCCCTGCAGTATATTTCGCGCTTGAAGCCGCATGTGTGCTGAACTACCATGGAATATAATTGTTCATCCGAGTAGATTAATGCAAAGGTTATTTTTCATCCCATGTACATATCATAAGGTTAAAAAAAGCGAGGGTTGCCAAGCCAGGTTAACGGCGCAGGGTTTAGGACCCTGTCTCTAGGAGTTCAAGGGTTCGAATCCCTTCTCTCGCATGTTCTTTTCTGCGCGGATTTTCACATACTTTCCGCAGGCGGTTTTTCCATACCAGCCGTATCGAAGTGCACATTGAGATAATAAAAAATCTTCAGGGCATTTTCAATAATCGCCTTGTTGATTTCGCAGAAGGTGTTGTCCGGCATATGTTTTTTTGCATCAGGAACAAATACTACTCAAGTATGACAACCTTACAGGAATATCTCAAAGCCTCCGATGTCCCGGGGGATCTGGGAAAAATAATTACTCTTATCTCAGAGCAGGCGGCACCGATCCGTTCTGCTTTTATCAGTAACCAGAGTTATGCCGGCTCAACGAACTCTTCCGGTGAAGAGCAGGCAGAGATGGATACCTGGGCAGATACCAGAATCACCGGTGTTCTGAGGGAAAGCGGATTCGTGCGTGCCGTCGCGTCCGAGGAACAGGATGAGATTACCCTGATGAACCCGTCGGCAAAATATTCTGTCGTGATGGATCCCCTTGACGGTTCCTCTTTGATTAAAGTGAATCTCTGTGTAGGGACGATTGTCGGAATCTACGAGGGAGATGTGATGCAGGCAGGAAAGAACCTGAAAGCTGCATTCTATCTTCTTTACGGTCCGATGACGACACTGACGATTACACTTGGAAGCGGCGTGTGCGTCTTCGCCCAAAACGCGGACAACACCTATGTCCTTTTGAAAGAGAACGTAAAAATACCGGAGGGTAATCTCTACGGAAGCGGCGGACTCAGGACGGAGTGGCTCCCGAAACACACGAAATATATTACCGGAATTGAGGCGGAAGGCGGCAAGAACCGGTATACCGGCTCGTTCGTCGCAGACTTCCACCAGATTCTGGAGTACGGGGGTGTGTATGCCTACCCGCCGACAAAGAAATCCATGGAGGGAAAACTCCGGCTCGTCTTTGAGGTGAACCCAATTGGATTCCTCGCAGTTCAGGCAGGGGGAGCTGTCTCGACCGGAGATTTCTGCACACTTGACATCATGCCGCAAAAAGTCCATCAAAGAACGCCAATCTATGTCGGAAGCAAAGGCATGATTGCCAAAATCGAGAATACCCGGTAAAAATGAACACGACGATTTCCGTCTATGCCCGACCGGTCGGCGGCGTCTGCGGGGCGACCCGCGTTTTCCCGGACATTCTGCAGACCGCGGCAAAGATGCTGAAAAAAGCCGAGGGGAGTATCCTTTATGATTCGTTTGTGACCCATGTCGCCGACCGGCTGGTTCTCGTTATGGCGCATGACCCGGATATCCCGGTGAATGCCCTGAAAGATGAAGTATTCCGTGCGGCAAAGGATATGTCGGCAAAGAAGCATCTGTTCAGCAATCCAGTGGGACCGTCCGGATGTGGTCTGACCTTTGCGGAACGGGACTCGGAGCCTGTTCTTCTGTTTCTCGCAGGTTCAGAAAAGATGTCCTGGCATGAGATTCTTCCGTTCAATCCGGGTTGTGTATCCGACGGGGCGCTTCTCTTTGCAAGAGCGGAAGGAGAGTTCCCTCAGGTCGCGGAATTCTGCGAAAGATTCGCAAACCCTGAGTTGAATGCCAAAGGCATCTGCCCGGTAAGTCTCTGTGATTCGTCTGTTGTCCGTACAAAGCTCATACCGGTTGTCGGTCTCGGGTTCTCTCTTGCAAACGGACATCTGACCGGACCGGTGGATTTGTTCGATAACCCGGCATTCAATGCATCACGATTTCTGGCATCGCAGTAAAATAAGAATCATCCTTTTTTCCGTGTACATCCAGACATCGCAGAATTTTTGCAACAATCTCTATGTATAAATACAGTTGTGGTCATCTATTGAGTACCCATCGTTTTTTTTTTGGTGGGCAGATATAGGAGAAAAAATGTTTTGCCAACAATGCGAAGAAACCGCACGCAATATCGGCTGTACCGCAGGAGGAGTCTGCGGTAAAAGTAATGATACTGCGTGTTATCAGGATGCAGTTAACTTTGCTCTCTCCGGTATTGCCTACCGGAAAATCCATCAGCCAAAAGGAGCGAAGAATGCTGCAGACAATGTCAAAGAAAATAAATTTATTGTAGAATCCCTTTTTGCCTCACTTACCAATGTAAACTTCGACGAAGACCGTTTCCGGAATTATCTGAAAGAGGCAATTTCTATTCGTGATATCTACCCGAAAATACCGGGAGAGCCGGCAGCATGCACCTGGATTCCAAAATCCCGGGAGGAAATCATCAACCTCGACGGAGGCATAGGGCTTCTTTCAATCGAAGACGACAATGAACGCTCACTCTTTTCCCTGCTCCTCTTCGGGCTGAAAGGAATGTCAGCATATTATTCCCATGCTGCCGCTCTTGGAAAAACCGACCACGAGGTAATGTGCTTTATCTACAAAGCACTTGCCTCCCGGTTCGAGAAGCACACAATAGAAGAGCGGACCGCACTCGTTCTTGAATGCGGGTCGGTCGGAATGAAAGTTCTCGCCCTTCTGGACGGGGCAAATAAACACTATGGGACGACCGCAATAACCAAAGTGAAGTGCGGTGTCGGCAGTAAACCAGGTATCCTTGTCACCGGTCACGACCTGAAAGACCTTGAGATGCTTCTGGAACAGACAAAAGGAACCGGGATCGACGTTTATACTCACGGTGAGATGCTAATTTCACATGCATACCCCGGATTCAAAAAATATGACAACCTTATTGCCAACTACGGTACGTCATGGGCGAATCAGAAGACCGAATTCCCCTTATTCAACGGTCCGATTCTGTTTACCACCAACTGTCTGGTCCCGCCGCCAAAGGAATATGAAAACAGAATTTACACCACCGGATCTGTCGGATTCCCCCACGCAGTCCACATTCCGGAGAAAGCAGACGGATCAAAAGACTTCTCGCAGATTATTGCCTGCGCAAAGAAATGTAAACCACCAGTGGATATGCATATCCCGGACCTCCTCACCGGTGCCGGTCACGATGTGGTTGTGGCTATGGCGCCGAAAATCCTGCAGCTCGTGAAGGATGGAAAAATCAAGCGGTTCGTGGTCATGGCAGGATGCGACGGCCGCCACAAGGAACGGTCCTACTACACGGATTTTGCCAAAGCTCTGCCGAAAGACACGATTATTCTCACCGCAGGATGTGCAAAATACCGGTACAACCGTCTTGACCTCGGCGAAATAGAGGGAATCCCCCGTGTGCTCGATGCAGGTCAGTGTAATGACAGCTATTCTCTTGTCGTTATCGCCGTCGAACTTGCCAAAGCCCTGAATGTAGGAGTGAATGATCTGCCTCTGTCGTTCAATATTGCATGGTACGAACAGAAGGCAATCCTGGTATTCCTTGCCCTGCTCTCACTCGGCATAAAGGACATCATGATCGGGCCGAATCTCCCGGCATGTCTTTCCCCGGACGTGCTGAACCTCCTTGTCACGAAGTTCGGGGTTCAGAAAAACAGCAATGTGGCAGACGATATGAAAAAACTGCACATTACGACATAAACCGGAATGAAATCATTCCCTTTTTTAATAGCATACGTCAGAATAGAATGAACGACCCGGGTTCATCCTTTTACTTTCCGAAAAAAGAGATGAACTGATACTCTCAGACCTTACGGCACACCGTCAGGTATCCTGTATGCGAAACACGCGTCGAGGGTCTTGTTCCGCGTTTACTCCGGGTGAGTTCACGTTCCATGCACTCGAAGGTCAGCACGGATTCCTCGCCGAAAAGTTCCCTTGCCGTGTCCATGACACAGAACGTCTGTTCCAGAAACGGCGTATAGGTTGCAAAATATCCGCCGACTCTCAGGAGCGGAAATGCGTGACGGACATGTTCCGGCTCGATCTGCATATCCAGATGGACAATATCATAAGGTCCGTCCCCGACCTCCAGAAAATCACATGCCCGGCACTCGACATTGTCCAGTCCGGCATCGCGGATATTTTCCTCCGCTATTTTCGAGAACTCGTCCCGGACTTCGCAGGTTACGACCGATCCCGCACATCCTCCGAAGAAGATTGCCGCGATACCGGAACCGGTTCCCGCATCAAGGACGCGGTCACGCCGGCACATTCCGGTATAGGCCATGACCATACCGATGTCTTTTGGCATCATGGGAGCGCCGGTCCGTTTACCGTGCGAGAAAAAGTCAGTAGCCTTTGGCAGAAGAACCACGAACGGTTTTCCGAGATGCGTCAGAATCGTGTCGCCGTTCTCAAGATTTGCGACTTCCGCGAGATCGATCATCCCGAGGTCCGTCGAGAGCTTTCCCTCGCCGGCCTTCACATAATATTCCCGTCCGTGTCCGTGGACGATTACTCTGTTTCGTCCGATCATACAGCGGTGAGCTTTAAAATTGCTTCGGCAATATCCCCGTTACACTCGACAAGAGCGGCACGGGCGGTTTCCGGAGAGACAGATGTCTGTCCGGCAACGAGTTCCACGTCGGAATCCGGGATTTCAACAGCGGCTTCCTCGAAGTGAACGTCGCCGGTCAGCTGATAGGAGGTCTGACCCTGCATCGTGATGCCGACAACCTCGGCGTTCTCGAAGACATAATTTCCGGACGATGTGTAAACCACAACTTTCGAGACATTCTCGATTTCGTCCATCTTCATGCCCATTTTCTTCATCGCTGCTTTCATCTGTTTGGGATTTACTCCTGGCATCATTTTTTATTCCTTCCCTGTCTTACTTTTACTGCTGTTCCATAATTAAACCCAATCATCTCGCTTCCGGAAAGAACTGCCATTCCGGTGGCAATCAGATTGTCCGATTCATCCACGACAAAAACTTCGTCCTCGGCGAGAATATTCGGGTCGCTCGAGATTACGTGTTTTGCCATCGCATTTTTTCCGTCTGCGACAAACGGGACTGCGTCTTCTATGACCATGACACGGTTCCGCGGGGCCGGCAGGAACGCATGCAAAGCCTGAGCTCCAAGGAAGCCGAGCGTGAACCGCCCGTCGCTTGCACGGACCGTGACAAGGCGTTCATTAGCCAGATTCACATACCTGACACGTTTGGTATTCGAATACGAAAACGTGGCCGAATCAGGGAACAGGGCATCTCCCGCCCCCCGTCCGAACTGGAAGTCAGCGATTCTGCGGACCCGCTGCAAACTGCCCTTCGATAAGTTCGTTAACTCTTCTGATGAAATCATGCTCGCATCCTTTGGGAATATATGCGCCCGCCGCAATATTATGCCCTCCGCCTGCACCCCCGAACTCTGCCGCGGCTTTCACGAGAACTTCCTGCAGATCGATTCCGCGGCGCAGGACTTTTTCATAGGTCCGCATGGAGACTTTGATTAAATCCGGTTCGTCCGAGACATTGCACATCACCAGAATCGGCTTGTCATGATCGAGTTTGGATAAGGCCATTCCGGCACCGATTCCAACGATAGTGTCCGGATATTTGTCGCCGGTGTGAATCCACTGAACCGCTCCCGACGCGTCGACCCCCATCTCATGAATATATTCGCAGAGTTCCCGGATGACAGACCGGTGATGCCGGAGCATATGTTCGGCCTCCCGGTATCTCTGTCCACGGTCACCCCGGCACACGGCCTCGCCAATCAGCGGTTTCGTCCACCTGCCGCAGGCGTTCAGGAGAGTCGCATACTCGGATGCGTTCCGGAGCGGGGATTTCTCCATCTCATCGGGGAAGAAGTAGAGCTCGGCAAAAAGCCGGTCCGGGGATTCGCCGTTTGCAATCATCTGTTCTGCAAGAACGCTTGCGAGGGTTCTCCCTTCCTCGCGGGAGAGTTCTTCCCAGATTCTGTTATCCGCGGTCGATGAGTATATCCCGGTTTTGCAGAGAAGGGCGGCAGCCGCGGCAGGATCGCCGGAGATTCCCGGAATCAGCGGATCGTCACTGTTCGAGAGACAGATATGCAGCGAACGGGTCGAGAGTCCGTAACAGTTTATTCCGCGGGTAATCTTCACCTGACCATGGTCGGCCCCGTCTTCCGCAATCCACCGTGCCGCGCCGACAAGCCCCCGGTTTTCCTGGGCCATCATATCGCCGACATTTCCGACGACGGAAAGTTTTGCGAGATCCGTATTTGAGGAGTCCATTTTTCTGGCTACCAGATATGCGATGCCTGCGGCACTGCATTTCACGTATTCCTCCCCGTAGAACTGGGAATTTACCTGGAAATATTCCGTCCCCCCGGGCGCAGGCTGGTTGATGTGGTGGTCGAGGATGAGGACGTTTTCCGTGGGGAATCCTGCCTCCTCGAGCAGATTCTGCTGACCGCCCCCAAGATCGGTGAAGACTTTTAGCGTGTCATCATCCGGGATATGTTTCATCGTCATCGGTTCAAGCTGACGGACGAAAACGGGATGCACACAGATTCCCGCACGGGATACTGCCTGGGAGGTGATTGCCTCACTGGTTATACCGTCCGCATCTATGTGGGAGATGAGGGTTATTGCGTCCGCTTCCAGAATTATTTTTGCGGCACGGCTGACATCTTCGACGAATCCCATTCAGTATGGATTGGTTTTGTGTGGGGAAAAATGAATATCAAAGCACACCCACAATACATGTATGCGTGAGTTCCTGGAGTTCGGGCTGTCCGGCGTTGTATCACCGGACACCATGCGGGTCGTTGATAAAAACGCGGACGGATACGGGGTATCTGTGAGCCAGCGCATGGAAAGTGCCGGTTCTGTTCTTGCGGGAGTTGTCCGGAGTGAGAACCCGAAATCCGTTTTGATTCTCTGCGGCCCGGGGAACAACGGGGGAGACGGTTTTGTCTGTGCCCGCCATCTTGCAAAAGATGTCCAGGTGAAGGTCATTATTACCGGGGCCCCGAAGACACCCGAGTCCCGTGCGGCATTTTCCGCCCTGGAAGCCTGCCCGGCAGAGGTTTCCGCTGTATGGACGCCGGATGACTTCAAAGCGGATATAATCGTGGATGCGCTGCTTGGGACGGGGGTGTCCCTCCCGCTCCGCGAGCCGTATGCAGCTCTGGTTGCTCAGATGAATGCATGTTCCGCCAGGATTATCGCCTGCGATATGCCGACTCCGGGAGCACGGGCGGATCGCGTGATTGCGTTCCATCTGGCAAAGACCCCCGGCGCAGAGGTCTATAGTATCGGGATTCCGTTCGCATCCGAAGTGTTCTGCGGGGAAGGCGAACTGCTTCTTGTCCCGAAGAAGCCCGCGGGTTCTCACAAGGGTTCGGGGGGATACATACTCGTCATCGGCGGGGGTCCCTATCAGGGAGCTCCGTTCCTTGCAGGACTCTCGGCACTTCGTTCCGGCGGTGATGTCGTGCGGGTGGCGGCACCGGTGGACGGATTTATGCCGGATGTGATTCTGGAAAGACTGCCCGGTGCAAAAATCGGAAAGGAGCATCTGGTGAAATTACTGAAACTCGCGTCGAATGCGGATGTGGTAATCGCGGGGCCGGGTCTCGGCTCTGATCCGGAAAGTCTCTCAGTTGCGTCCAAAGTGGTGTCTGCCGCAAAACGTGCTGTGGTGGATGCGGATCTTCTCAGAAATCCGCTGCCGAAAGCTCAGGAGCAGACGATTTACACCCCGCACGCAGGAGAGTTCGCAAGGGTATTCGGGCCGGTGCCGGAAAAACTTGCAGAGCGGGGAATCGCCGTCCGTGACGCGGCAAACCATGCCGGTGAGACGATTATCCTGAAAGGAGAGATTGATGTTATTTCCGACGGAAAACGGGTTAAGTTCAACAAAACCGGGGCGCCGGGTATGACCACCGGAGGGACGGGGGATGTCCTTTCCGGCGTCTGCGGTGGACTCCTGGCACGGATGGACGCGTTCGAGGCAGCCTGCGCCGCAATTTATGCGACGGGAAAAGCAGGGAACATAGCTGATGAACAAACAGGAGACGGTTTAATCGCAAGCGATTTACTCAGGCACCTTGCATATATACTGTATAAAGAGATAGACCATGCCGGTATTCACACACTTGAATGAAAAGAACGAGGTCCATATGGTAGATATAACAGCTAAACCTGATGTGAGCCGCGAAGCGACAGCAGCAGGCCGGATTTATCTGCGGTCCGAAACACTTACGGCAATCCGGGACGGAAAAGTCATCAAAGGAAACGTGCTTGCCACCGCCCAGGTGGCCGGGACAATGGCCGTTAAACAGACATGGGCCCTGATTCCGATGTGTCACCCGCTCCCCGTCGGGGCTGTGACAATCTGGTTTGAGCAGACAGGCGAATACATCGAAGCCTCCTGCCGCGTGAAGACCTATGGGAAAACAGGTATCGAAATGGAAGCTCTGACCGGAGTCTCGGTAACTCTTCTCACAATCTGGGACATGGTCAAGTCCGCAGAAAAGGATGCACAGGGTCAGTATCCGGTGACACGTATCGAAGGGATACATGTCGTGGAAAAAATCAAGGGCAGCCCGGAGTAAAATCAGCGGGATTTATCTTTATTATGGACACTCCGACTCCATAATCAAGGGATAGCAAAATAGAGGCTGAGAGGTTAAGAGAGAAATACTTCAGGTGGGACCCGGTCCACAAGTCCTGTAATTCCCCCAGCAAGGAGTATTTATACAACGTAACCCCAATAATATACAGTTTACAGCCAACCGTATCCACATACGGTCTGTTGTATATCAGGAATGTAGCCTTCATGGCTGAACCTGAGGTGAAACACACACATGTCAAAATCAATGTATGGATATGTCCGTGACGCGTGGAAAAAACCCGCAGAGTCCGGAGTAAAGAAGCTCCTCTGGGAGAGAATGCAGGCATGGCGCCGTCAGGGTGCTGTAGTGCGCCTTGACCGCCCAACCCGTATCGACAGAGCGCGGGCACTTGGTTACAAAGCAAAGCAGGGTATCATCATCGTCCGTGCGACCATCCGCCGTGGCGGCCGCAGGAAATCGAGATACATCCGCGGGCGGAGAACCAACCGTATGGGAATGCGCAAAGCAACCCCCGGAAAGAACCTGCAGTCAATCGCAGAAGAGCGTGCCGCAACCCGCTACCCGAACATGGAAGTTTTAAACTCCTACTGGGTTGGTGAAGACGGTAAAAGCAAATACTTCGAAGTAATCCTTGTAGACAGAAACAGCCCGTCTGTTCTTGCCGACAAGAACCTCGCATGGATTGCAGATACACGCGGACGTGTGTTCCGTGGAAAGACTTCCGCAGGAAGAAAGGGACGTGGACTCCACAACCGTGGAACCGGTACCGAAAAGTGCCGCCCGAGCCAGACATCCCACAAGAACCAGGGCAAGTAACCCTGATCTCATTTTTTTACTATTATGATTACCGACGCATGCGTGTATGCGAATGAAACATCACGCACAACGCTCCGTCGATTTGCCCTGACCGCCGCCTCATGCGGATTTTCCAAAATTGTAGCCTGTAACCCGGCTGAAAACATCGCGGAATATGCAGGGGTCACCATTCTGAAAGGGAAGGTCATCTCAAAACAAACCGGAAAGGCGTTCTTCGATGCAGTGAAAAAAACACCGGCTGACACAGTCATTTTTGTGCAGGTCGGCGAAAATAGTTTCAACCGCACGGCGATAACGACCAAAGGAGTCCATCTTCTGACAGGAATCCCGGACATCCCGAAAGGCGGGTTCGACCATATAGTTGCAAAAATGGCCGCACAGCACAACACCGGAGTCGTTCTTGATCTTGCAAAAATTCTCGATGCAAAATGCAGGCGGACAGCTCTGTCCCAATACGCGGACATGCTTGCTTTCCACAGGAAATATCATTTTCCCCTTGTAATTGCAAGCGGAGCCGCCGAGTATCCCGGGCAGAAAAACATACAGGAGATTCTCGCTCTGACGAGCCTATTCGGCATGACCAGAGCAGAAGTTTTCGCCGCACTCAACGCTCTTGACGGAATACTCTATCCGAAAAAGACCGTTGAAATCGTGGAGGAGGAAAAATGAGACCACTGCCCCCGACACTTCGTGAAAACCGGCGATATGTCCTGTTCAGGATTCTCGGCGGGACTGTTCCCACGCAGAAAGAGGTGTATCACATGGTGGCAGATTCCGTAACTGCCCTTTTCGGAGACGCCGGAGCTGCAGAAATGCATCCGGCAGTCGTCTGGTCTGACGGGGATTACGTTATTGCCCGCTGCACACGGGGATTCGAACAATCCCTCATTGCGGCTCTATCACTTGTGACGAAAATTGCCGGCGAACCGGCAGCATTCCGATCGATGGCAACTTCCGGAACAATTCTCAGTCTGAGAGAAAAGGTCGTCCTGGAAAAGCCTGATGCTGAGACATTCCCCGGATATTTGTGCTCTGGTAAGAAGATTGATAATCTTTCAAAAGATAATGCACACAGATATCTAACAAGAGATGATATAATTAAGGAGTAAAAATGCAGCCACAACAATATCAAATGGGCGGATATGATCGTACAATCACGATGTTTTCTCCCGACGGACGTCTGTATCAGGTTGAATACGCCCGCGAAGCAGTGAAGCGGGGGACAACCGCGGTTGGTATCAAATGCAAATCGGGGGTTGTACTTCTTGTAGATAAACGGGTAAACTCCCGTCTTCTCGAATCATCGTCAATTGAAAAGATTTTCAAAATTGATGAGCATATCGGTGTTGCCTCCTCGGGTCTTGTCGGGGATGCACGTATCCTGGTTGACCGTGCCAGAATAGAGGCACAGATCAACCGGGTCAGTTACGGTGAACCGATCGATATCCAGACACTTGCAAAGAAGCTCTGCGACCATATGCAGACATACACGTTATTCGGCGGAGCACGTCCTTACGGAACAGCCCTTTTAATTGCCGGTGTCGAGATATCCCCGGATGGTACACATTATCATCTCTTTGAAACCGATCCGTCAGGAACTCTTCTCGAGTATTCGGCGACCGGAATCGGAATCGGCAGACCCGCAGTCATAAAACTCTTTGAAAAAGAGTACAAAGAGACGCTCTCTGCGGAAGAGGCAGTCCAGCTCGGACTGAAAGCACTTTACACGGCGACTGAGGGTAAGTTCGACATGAATACCGTTGAAATCGGTATCGCAGGAGATTACTCGAAGAAACGTGCAGCAAAAGTCGTTGAGTCGCCTACAGGAGCAAACGGATCGATTCTCTCGTTCAGAAAACTGAATGCAGATGAAGTAAAGGCAGCTGTTGCCAAATTTTCGAAGACGACACCTGCGAAAAAAGAGTGAGGTTATCTTATGATTTCCCTTGATGATGCAGTAACAGCCCGTCTGGAAACACACGGACTGAAGTTTGAATTATTAGTCGACCCGGAACTTGCAGATAAGATGCGTCACGGTGAGGATGTCCTCATCGGAGACGTTGTCGCGGCAGAGAACGTGTATGAAAATGCCTCGCACGGAGACAAGTCTCCTGATGAGGATTTAGAAAAAGCATTCAAAACAACTGAGTTCGAGGTAATTGCAAAACAGATTATTCTGAAAGGCGAAATCCACCTTACGACAGAACAGCGCCGCCATCTCGTTGAAGAAAAGCGCAGACGGGTTATTTCATATATCGCAAGAAATTCGATAAACCCGCAGACTGGTCTTCCCCACCCGATGACAAGAATTGAACTGGCACTGGAACAGGTCAGAGTCAATTATGACCCGTTCAAGTCGGTCGATGAACTGGTAAAAGAGACGGTGAAAGCACTCCGCCCGATTCTCCCGATCAGATTCGCGGAGAGAAAAATTGCCGTCAAGTTCCCCATGGACTTTGCGGCAAAAGCCTATGCAGCAATCTCCGGCGCGGCATATGTCACCCTCGACAAAAACGAGTGGCAGAACGACGGATCCTGGATTTGCATTGTCACCATTCCAGCCGGAATGCAAGAGGAATTCTTCAATCTGGCAAACGCTGCGGCGAAAGGCGACGCGGAACTGAAGATACTTGAGTGACGCATACTATTAAAACAACTAAGAACGAATATTACTAGATATTTCCAGAGGAATAGAAAATGGCAACAAAGAAAAATCATGCAGCAAAAGGACGCGTAACCGGTAGTGCCGGACGTTTTGGCGTGAGATACGGCCGCTTCTGCCGTAAGATGGTTAATGACAGCGAAAAGATTTCCCGCGCAAAGCACCTCTGCCCGATGTGCGATACCGTCGCAGTAAAACGTGTCGGCACCGGAATCTGGGAATGCAAGAAATGCGGATACAAATACGCAGGCGGAGCCTACGTCCCGCAGACGCCAAACCTTAAGGTAGTTCTTCGTGCAATTGAGACCAAAGAGGTATAATCCCGATGGTCGCTTATAAGTGCGCCCGTTGTAAACAGACGGTCGAGATCGATACGAATGTCCGCTGCCCATACTGCGGTCACCGCATTCTTTTCAAAGCCCGCGGGGCTGGCACGAAAGTACTGAAAGCCAGATGACTATTGTAACTTCATCGCGCAAACCAGTACCGGAAATCAGGAAACTCGCAAAGGAGATTGCCTTTGCCCTGGGCTTTCAGTACGTGCAGCGGGGAAAAACAGGAATTCGTGATATGGGGTCGAACGATCCCAAAATTATTTTTCTGTCAGGTTCGAAACTGAAAGGTCCGGTTTTTGATCTGATGATAAATGGCGATATTGTTTTTTCCATGCTGATTACAAACGTGAAAGAAACTGAACGGACCGGTGTGTTCAATAAAGGATTCGTGACCCGTGAACAGGATCTCTTTAATTTCCTGTCTCCGCATGTCCCAATCACGTACGACGAGAAAGCCGAAGGTCCGATTGTTTTTTCCGGCACTCAGAAAAAACAGTATGTTCTGCAGGTCATGGTATGAACCACACGGCACGTTTTGTTTTTGAAACCCCGTTCGCAGAAAAACTATACGAAATCTTAGCCCCGGAAACCGTGAGTGATCCGGGCGAAAAAGCCAATGTGCGGCTCACAAAAGATGAGTCTTCCATCACTCTTTTTGTGGAAGCAGAGGAGGCATCAGCTCTCCGGGCATCTCTGAATATGTGGCTGCGGTTGGTTAATGTATCCCATGAAGTATTGGAGTTGTAAAAATGACAGCAGCACCCCAGGCGGGTATTTCCCCGCAGATTCAGCAGCAGCTTGGTATGTTCCAGCAGATCCAGCAGCAGCTTCAGCAGGTATCGTCCCAGAAAATGCAGTATGAGATGACAATCCGTGAAACAAAGCGTGCCCTCGAAGAACTCGAAGCAGCAAAAGACGATTCCGTGATTTTCTCTGCGGTCGGTTCCATTCTGATTCAGAAAGACAAGGCGGCCGTGAAAACAGAGCTTACCGACAAGGTCGAGTCTCTTGAACTTCGTGTCAGCTCACTCGACAAACAGGAGAAGGCAATGACCAGCAAAGCCGCACAGCTCCAGAAGCAGATTCAGGACGCAATCAGCAGCGGCGTTCCGGCTGCCCAGTAAATTTCTTTTTTTTAGTAACAAAGATTTCTTTCGACACAGATTGTTTTTCTCTTCAGGCTTATAGAGGGTATAATAAATTATACAAAAAGAGAGCGCACACTAAACTGTGTGTCGCAATAGATAGAATCAATACGGAATAAAATAAGGTATTTCTATCCTAGGTTGCTAAAAACAGAATCAGCCCATCCTAGGTGACGGGATACAGAGGATAAAACAATGGTATTATATTACATTATGTGGCTCATACAGTACTTCCTTAGCTGTGTTATGGCTTTTTTACCAAGCTCATAATTTGAAGACTATCCCCCCTCAGAAATTTGTAACGACAAATTCACATTATTTCATCAATTCAGAGTCGAAGAAGACTCAGCTGGAGGGGTGTAACCTGGTGATGAGGGGTCAACCTCATCCCCTTCCATAAACAACCCGATTTTATTATATTTAACCCTGTGTTTAATATGGCTTTGCCCGCAAATCCTCATCCAGGATGCTTTTCCATAGCAATCCGTGAAAAGTGAGAATACCCTGTGTGAACTTGCGGAAGTGTTCTGAGTATTGATAAATTCTCAAAAAAAACAAGACGACCAAGCCGGAATTCGAATCCGAGTCGCGACCGTGACAGGGTCGCATGATAGGCCACTACACTACTTGGTCATATGAACATGCAAATCAATCCCGCGCAATCAAAACGAAATGGGAGCGACCAAGCCGGAATTCGAATCCGAGTCGCGACCGTGACAGGGTCGCATGATAGGCCACTACACTACTTGGTCATTGATTGCGTCGTCAAGAAAATGGTCCCGACTCCCGGAATCGAACCGGGGACATCGCGGTAGCCGCGCAGTACGCCCGCAGGCGTTAATCTTACTACAGCCGCGCACTCTACCTGCTGAGTTAAGTCGGGATTGACTGCTTTAATTAGAATGTGCTCTAAAAATATAAACGTGCCGGTTTCAAAAACAAAGATACGAAGAGCATCTGCTTAAATATCAGGGGATTCAAGGAAATATGATAGATAAGGGATGAAATAGATAATGCAGAAAAATACCGGATTTGCTGTAGTCGGATGTTCCAAATGCAGAAGACTGATTGTCGCGGACCTTGCCTACGCCACAAAAACCTGCATATGCGGATACAGGCTCGATCTCGGAAAAACAAAACTGCTCGCCGTATCTGAATCGGCGGATATTGCCGGTGAAATCCTCAGACAGATGCAGACGCGAAAAAACTCAGGCTTTACTACCGCAGATAAATTCAGCGATTTTACGAAAAAAGAGGATTAATCAAAAGGAATTGCTTCAAGAGTTGACGCAAGCTCCCAGATCTTTGTCCTTGCATGAATAGGCAGATTCGAATCATTGCCGACTTCATCGACCATAGAAAGGGCAGTCGCTGCCCGAAGACCAAGGGTCTTCTTCTCATCCTGAAGTACTTTCATCGTATCATCGGCCATGCGGCGGATATTCCGTGGAATAGTCGAATCTTCACTCATTGCATGCAGCGTCATAATACACTGCCTGATCATATCTTCCGGATTTGCCATATTAAGCTCCCAACCCCAAAATGTGTAACTGTTGTTATACCTATGCGAAAATAAAGCCTCCCCTTTTTCTTCATACATTTATACTCAGAAAACTAATCTGTATGGAATAGAGGAATCGTTATGACTAAAAATCCGGAAGATATAATGACAGGGTATCTCCTGAACGGAGGTAAAATGCTCTCGGAAATCTGCCCGAAATGCGGAGCGCCCCTCTTTGAGGTAAAAGGTAAAAAAATGTGCGTGGTCTGTCAGAATACTGCAGACGAAGAGCTGGTCCAGCAGAAAAGTCCCGAAAACCTCCGGGTAATCGTGCCGAAATATGCCGAGGCAGAGCATGTTCCGTCACCCGCTGCCGGCAGCATCACAACCGAACTCGATGCACTCATACTCGAACTGTGTTCCCGGGCAAAAAGTGAAACCGAACCTGACCGCTGTCTTACCATTATAGAATGCATCAGGACCGCGGCAGAATCAAAGACGATATTATCAAGATAATGAAGGTTATCGGCGTAGTCGGATACCCCGCAAGCGGGAAAGGTGAATTTTCGAATATCGCCAAAGAACAGGGAATCCCCGTTGTCGTCATGGGGGATATGATCCGGAGACGGGTCACGGAAAAAGGACTGCCGTTAACGGATGAAAATATCGGGAACACCGCACGGGAACTCCGTGCCGAACTCGGCATGGATGCCATTGCGATTTTAACCGCAAACGAGATTAAAAAAAGTATGCCGCCGGCGGTCATCATTGACGGAATCAGAGGTGATGCCGAAGTAAAATACTTCAGATCCGTATTCTCCGAGTTCCGTCTTCTTGCAGTCACCGCCTCATTCGAAACCCGCCTTTTCCGGATGAAAAACAGAGGGAGAAGCGACGACACAACGACGCCCGAAACACTCCGCGCCCGTGATGAACGGGAAGAATCCTTCGGGCTTGCACGCGCAATGTCCCTCGCAGACACAAAAATAGAGAACGAATCAACGAAGGAAGAATTCGTTGCCGGAATCAAAACATATCTGGAGAATATCGCATGAAAATATATTTTGCCTCCTCATCCAAAGTGTGGGATGACCCGTCATGGGTCTCAGAAATACCCGAAGCCGGTTTTGACGGGTGGGAAATATCTGCCGACGGTAACTACCGGCTGGACAAAGCCGATACATTTTCCATGGTCAGACATGAAATAGATGAATACAGTCTGAACGTTTCCGTCCACGCACCATTCAGCGACTTGAACCCCGCATCCATCAATATGCCGATATGGGAAGAAACCGTGAAACAGTTCACCGTCTGTATTGAACAGGCATCCCTTCTCACGGATACTGTTGTCCTGCACCCGGGCTATTTATCCCCCGTCAGCCGCTTTGACCCGGCACCTGCCTGGAACAACCACAAACAGGCATGTATCCGCCTTGGTGAAACCGCAGAAAAATCCGGCGTTACGGCATGCCTCGAAAACATGCCGAACCTCGAGGACTTCTTCTGCCGCGACCCGTATGAACAGGACGGATTTGTTGACGGGGTTCCGGGCATGGGGCTCACCCTCGATATCGGGCACGCCAACACCACAGGAAACCTCGAGGACTTCTGCAAAATCATCCTGCCGAAAGCATATCACCTTCATATTCACGACAATCACGGGAAATATGATGAACATCTTCCTCTCGGAAAAGGCTCAATCAACTGGAATAAAATCATGCCGAAAATCGTGAAGGAATACAAAGGGAAGATTATCGTCGTCGAAGGTAGAAATCCGGAAGAAGGAAAGAAGAGCCTTGAATTTCTGCGGAAGTGGTTCTGAAATGCCGGGAGAAACACTCTTCGTGCATTTTCTCGGAACTGCGGGAGCTCTTCCGACGCCGCTCAGAAATCCGTCCTGCATAATGATTAGGCGCGGATCCGACACACTCCTCTTCGACTGCGGGGAAGGAGCTCAGCAGCAGATGATGCGGCTCAAGACCGGATTTACTGTTAACGCCATCTTCATCACCCACTGGCATGCCGACCACTATCTCGGGATATTCGGACTGGTTGAAACAATGGCATTCAACGGGAGGACAGAACCGCTGACATTGTATGGACCAAAGGGCGTTGACTGGTTTCTGGACATCATTCACCAGCTCACGCCGAAAATTCCGTTCCCGCTGAACGCCGTTGAAGTATCCGACGGGGATGTGACAATTTTCGACGGATATTCGGTTGTCGCGTTCAAAACCTACCATGGGATGGAAAGTGTAGGCTACGTCCTCGAAGAGGATATGCGCCCGGGCAGATTCGACCGTGAAGGGGCAATTTCCCTTGGGGTAAACCCCGGACCGCTCTTTGGGAAACTACAAAGAGGAAGCCCGGTCAGGATTATGCGTGACGGCGAAGAAGTTACGATTACCCCGGAGATGGTAATGGGTGAACGAAGGCGGGGACGAAAAATCGTTTATACCGGAGACACCCGACCGGTGAAAAACCAGACAGAGTTAATGTCCAATGCAGACCTTCTGATTCATGAAGCAACCTTCAATGAGGAAGAGGGCATTGAGAGGGCAAAAGAGGCATGGCATTCTACTGCCTGCGAGGCAGGGCAGATTGCATTTCTCGTAAAACCAAAAACCCTTGCACTGGTTCATTTCAGTTCACGGTACACAAACCCCGCGGGTCATCTGAAAGATGCAAAAGAGTTTTTCAGCGGGGATATAATCGCACCAAACGATCTCACCACAGTGGAAATCCCCTATCGGGATGAATAATCACCACAATTTTTATAACATCGATTGAGAAGATGCCGTATCCCCAATCTTCTTAAGAGCATGGGATAAACGTATAAACATTAGAGAACTGCATGCCGGAACTGGACAGTAAACAACCCCTGAAAATATATTCTAAAAATGGATCGGTAACTACTGTACGCAATCCGGTCAGAAATAATATTCTCCAGTTACTCTCTGATGAAGGTTCTGTCTCTTTTGCGCGTATTATAGAATTCACCGGTCTTTCCAAATCCACTATTTCCGGTTATGTCAGTTCTCTGGAAGAGGGGGGGCTGATTATGGCCATACAGGATCCGGGTGACGGTCGTAAGAAGAACTATGTGCTGACCGCAGCTCTAATCGGGAGCATCAACCCGACCAGCCACAACGGAACCGCTGAGTTCCGGGAACTTATCAGACAGGCATACACACATTACGAAAGAATTGATTACAAGCAAATCATTCCTCACATTATTAAATTAGCCCTAAGTGAGGCGGGAATAAATATCAACCCTATTCTTCTGCGCGGTGGGGAGGTTTTGGGAGAGACAATAGCCGTATATCTCGTTGCCGACACCTTAGAAAAAACCCTGGCAAATGTTGTTGAATTCTGGCACCACTATGGATTTGGTGAGGTAAAACTCAAATCATCCGCCCCGCTTCAAATCGAAATCTACCAATGCTATGAGTGCATGATTATGCCGAAGGGGAGCGGAAAGAACTGTGTAATTTCAAAGGGCATGCTGGAAGCTATTTTTTCAGCATTTTATCGTGAAAGTGTTACCGTGGAAGAGACTCATTGTATGACCGAAAATAATGAATACTGTTGTATGGAAATCAGCGAACCAACCGGAACTGTAAACAAAAAATAAGAACAATCCTCTTTTTCAGGGAATTCTAAAAAAGGTTCGGAAAAATACCGGGATAGTATTTTTCATTATTTCTGCCGGCGTTTTGCTCCGCCGAAGGCAACTAATGCCGCACCGGCAAGCCCGATTATAAGACCGGCCACAGGAGCCGGGCTTGTCGTTGTTGAACCGTCTGAGATACCGATTAGATACCCATCAGGCGAACCTGTAAGAGAACTCCAGCCTGCGAGGACCACACTGCCTGATGAAGTCTGCACTGCCGAGCTGAACTGACCGGAAGCATTGGGATAAACAACATCCACCAGAGCACCTCCTGAGGTGACTGTAAGCCATAATGGAGCGCCCCACCCAATTCCGGCAATCAGATAATCCGTGCCGATCCGGGCAACGCCGTAAGGAACCGCACCGCGGAACTCTTTTTCCCAGGAAACCTTACCGTCAGCTGAAACCATCGCTCCCCAGATAATACCGTAAGAATATGTAAGATTATATGCCGAGGTTGTACCGGCGACAAAATACCCGCCGTCATCTGCGGCGCATACAACATAGGCATTACTTCCGTTTCCGTAATACTCGGTCTGCAGGGCATTTGTTTTGAGAACGGAGGTCCACGCGGGAACATTTCCGTCTTTTATCTTCATAATCCATGCCTCTGTGCTTGTCTGATTAATATCGGACGTGGTTCCGCCGACCAGAACATACGAACCATCCGAATCCCTGATCATTGATACGGGGATCCTGCCGTCCGGAAGAGACAGCTGGTCATCTGCCGGGGTTCCATTGCTTAAGAGGAAACTCTGGGTAAATCCGGTATCCGTCTCCCAGAACCAGCCGGCGAACTTGATTTTTTCACCGGACACAACAACCGGATTGATTCCGGCTCCAATACCTATCAGGGGCAATTCGTAACTAATCTTCCCGGATGCATCCGAACGGCAGAGATATGTGTCGGTTCCAAGAGCAGTAACATAAAGACAGCCTCCGTCCGATAAGGTTACGATTGAACGGAACTCCGTACCGGTTACGTTAGTCGACCAGAGTTCTTTGCCGTTCGCATCTGTTTTCAGAAGAGAGAGATTCCCATCGTGGAGAACACCGAGGTAATATCCGCCGTCATTTGTCACATTCACTGACATAATATCAGTGTAGTAATCACCTAAATCATAGGTGAGATTCAGATTTTCGGTAAGTGCCGCCTGACCTGCGCCGCAGAAAAGGACTGCCGCAAGGAGAAGGACGAAAACCGCATTTATTCGTCGGGACATATGCAGTATATTTTACGTTTCTTGTTAGTATCTTTTGTTGTTACCATGTTCACACCCTTCTGATTAATGATAGTAGAAAACAAAATATAACCCTGCGTGAAAGCAGAATTCGACGGAACCCAGGTAATCGCTCCCTCTGAAGCCCTCCCCCTCTATGAGCAAAGCGGCTATGGACGACCGGATAAATCCGGAACCCTCCGTCTCGACCCGAAAGAAGCACTTTATCTTATGGCACGGGGCAAAATTGAAATTCCCGGACTTTCGTTTGATGCACTCCTTGCCGAGTGCGCCAAAACACCGGGTTTTTTACGAAACTTTGTCGTTTATCGTGATATCAGGGAACGCGGATATGTTGTAACCACCGGACCGCAGGACTTCCGCGTCTTCCCGCGTGGACTCCGTCCCGGAAAAGGGCAGTCCCGCTATCTGATGCGTGTGCTTTCCGAGAGAGATTTAGTCGATTTCTCTGCCATCATCAGGGATGCGGTAACCTCGGCAAACATGCGGA
Source organism: Methanocorpusculaceae archaeon UBA425 (assembly GCA_002506085.1). Classification (GTDB taxonomy): domain Archaea; phylum Halobacteriota; class Methanomicrobia; order Methanomicrobiales; family Methanocorpusculaceae; genus Methanocorpusculum. The sequence continues at coordinate 198,090 of DAWV01000008.1, read as the reverse complement.
AACAGTTTGTCATGGCGGTCTTGGATGATGAACATGAACTCACTTACTACGAAGTGCGAATCGGCGCACCGACTGCCGCCGAGCCGAAGGAAATTCCGACCGGAATCCATGCAAAAATTGCAGGGATTCCATCCTACGTAGTCGAAGATGAGAATGGAACCGCGGAAAAACTGAAAAATCTCTGGCTTGGAACATCCTTAGACGGAGTAAGACTCTTCCTATCCCCGCTCGAAACCGCCTGGCTTCTCGAGACCGGACACCTTGAAACGGACCCGGTCATGACGGCTGACGAATACATCAGCCTCGCAGCCTCGGCCGACTCGGAATTCCCCGACAAACTCACTCTCTACCGGTATCTGAAAAATCTGGGATTTTTCCCGAGGTCAGGTTACAAATACGGCCATCATTTCCGTGTGTACACGGAAAGCGGAAAACACTCGGAAATGCTCGCACATGCCGTGCCTTTTGGAACATTCATGTCCATGAGTGCCATCTCCCGGTCCGTGCGTCTCGCCCACAGTGTTAAAAAGAAGATGCTCTTTGCTTCCATTTCCGGAACAGAAATTACCGAAGTCGAATTCGCCAGAATGAAAATGTAATGTGAAAAATATGGCAGAACAAATAAACCCCTGGTCAAGCGCTCCGAAAGTCGACATAACCCGCCTCTTTGAAGAGTTCGGCATCGAATCGTTTGCCGGCCAGAAACAGATTCTGAAAGACCAGCCAGTCTTCATCAGAAGGGATATTGTCGCAGGACACCGTGGTTATGAGGCAATATCCGATGCAATAAATACTAAAAAACCGTTCCATGTCCTAACCGGATTCATGCCTTCGGGTCACCCTCACTTCGGTCACCTGATGGTGATGAAAGAGGTTGTCTGGCACATCAGCCAGGGCGGACGGGGATTTATCTCAATCGCTGACAGGGAAGCACACGCGGTTCGCGGGCTCTCCTGGGATACCTGCGACGCATATGCCCGTGAATATATGGAGTGCCTCTACGCCCTCGGATTTAAAGGCGAGATATACTCCCAGCGGAAAAATAACGCCCTGAAAGATCTCGCATTCGAAGCGTCAACGAAGATTAACTTCTCCAATCTCTCGGCAATTTACGGTTTCGGACCGGATACCGAACTTGCCCACGCAATCAGCGTGGCAATGCAGGTCGGAGACATCCTGTATCCGCAGCTCGTTGGCGGGGCAGCACCGACAATTGTTCCGGTCGGAATCGACCAGGACCCGCATATCAGGCTAACCCGTGATGTCACCAACTCCCTTCGTATGTTCCTTGTCGAAGACCGCGGGACCCACATCAGTATCCGTGCGAAAAAGGCATCGCCTGAAGCAATAAACGCGGTCGCACAATGCTTTAAAGGCTCGAAGAAATACGAAGGACATATTGATCTTCCTGCCGGACATACCGTTCCCGAAGTGGATGCAGTCGTCCGTTCAATCGAGCAGGAGTTCGGAGGATTCGGGTTTATTCTGCCATCCTCGACCTATCACAGTTTTCTTCAGGGACTGCAGGGCGGCAAAATGTCATCCTCGGTCCCCGATAGCCTTGTCTGGTTCGACGACACCGAAAAAGACGTCAAAAAGAAAATCATGGGCGCCCTCACCGGCGGCCGTCAGACTCTCGAAGAACAGAAAAAACTCGGCGGAGAGCCGGAAAAATGTTCAATCTATCAGCTCAACAGATTCCATATGCAGGAAGACGATAAGGAACTTGCCAAGATGTGCGAATCCTGCAAAGCAGGCGAGCTGATGTGCGGAACATGCAAGAAGGAAACACTTGAGCGTGTCCGTATCTTCCTCAAAGAATTTAAAGAAAAACGCGACGAAGTATCTCATATGGTGGAGTTGTAGAATGGATCTTACAATAAACGAAAAACGGGTGCTTGCCGCCCTTGGCGAATCCGGCTCTGTCCTCGCAGAAACACTCGCTGAGAATATGGAAGCCCCGGTTGAATCGGTCGTCCAGTGGGCACACCTCTGTGCAGACAAAAATCTCGTGACCCTTGAAAAAGAAGTGACCGGGATTGCGAAACTCACCCCGGAAGGCGAAAAATACGCGAAAGAAGGTCTTCCCGAGCGTCAGATTCTTGCAAGCATCAATGGTTCGATTCCGATGAGCGAACTGACGAAAAACCCGCTTTCAAAGATTGCTATCGGCTGGCTTCGTAAGAAGAACTGGATTACCATCAAAGATGGTATCGTCTTCACAAAAGAGGACATTCCCGTCGGAGAAGACGAGACAGCGCTTAAACATCCGGTTTCGGGCACCCGGGCCTGTGATGATCTGGTAAAACGCGGACTTGTTCAGGTTTCCGACAAGACTGCCTGGAAAATCTCTATCACGTCCGAAGGCGCAGAACTCGCAAAGGAAGGCCTCGACCTGAGAGAAGAGATTGTCAACCTCACCCGCGAGCAGATTCTCTCAGGCGAATGGAAGAACCTGCCTCTTCGGAAATACAGTGTCGACACACTCCCGAAGAAAATCTACGGCGGACGTGTTCACCCGAACCAGCAGATTCTGGATGAAATCCGTGACATTCTCTTCGAGATGGGATTTACCGAGTTCTACGGCTCAATCGTTCAGAACTCATTCTGGAACTTCGACTCGCTTTATCAACCGCAGGACCACCCGGCACGGGAAATGCAGGATACCTTCCACCTCGGAGAAGAACTCCCCGTTCCCGATGGATGGGAGAAAATCCGTGATATCCATATGTTCGGAGGGAATACGGGTTCTACCGGCTGGGGCGGAGAATGGAGTTACGATGTTGCAAAGAAATGTGTTCTTAGAACGCATTCAACCTCGCTTTCCATCCAGTACTTAGCAAAGAACCCGAACCCGCCGCTGAAGGCATTCTCGATTTCCCGGGTATACCGTCGGGAGACAATCGACCCGACCCACCTGCCTGAGTTTGAGCAGCTGGAAGGTATCGTCATGGACAAAGGTCTCAACTTCGGTCATCTGCTCGGATTCTTTAAGGAATTCTTCGGCAGAATGGGATTCGAGGAGGTAAGATTCCGTCCGGGCTACTTCCCCTACACCGAGCCTTCGGTCGAACCGGAAGTATGGGTCGACGGACTCGGCTGGGTCGAGCTTGGAGGAGCAGGTATTTTCCGAAAGGAAGTTACCGCTCCCTGGGGTGTTGACTGTCCGGTCCTCGCCTGGGGGCTCGGGGTATCCCGGGTTTCCATGCTCAGACTGGGATTAAAAGACCTGCGCCAGTTGTACAAAAGTGATATAGACTGGATACGTTCAAGTCCGGTAAGGAGGGTCTGAAATGCCTATTGTAAAACTCAACAATGAATACCTGACACGCCTGACTGGAACCGATATCAATACTATTCGGTCCAATCTCCCGATGATGGGCTCTGAAGTGGAACGCGAGGAGGAGGAGCAGACCGATGTCCAGTTCTTCCCGAACCGTCCTGACCTGTACAGTGCAGAAGGTACTGCCCGTGCCCTCCGCGGCTATCTCGGCATCGAAACCGGTCTGCCGAAGTATGAAGTGAAGCCGTCGGGAATTTCCTTTTCGGTCGACCCGAACCTCGCGAAGATTCGCCCGTTCCTCGGATCAGCCGTTATCAGAAATGTTCACATGGACACGGTGATGATTGAGTCCCTAATGGGACTTCAGGAGTCCCTCCACTGGGCAGTCGGCCGCGGCAGGAAAAAGGTGGCGATCGGCGTTCACGACCTCGATAAAATCGAGGGTCCGTTCTCATACATCGCAGCCGACCGGAAAACGAAGTTCGTGCCGCTCGACTATGACATGGAAATGACGATGGAGGAAATCCTCGCCCAGCACCCGAAAGGAAAAGCCTATGCTAAAATCGTCGAGGACTTCGACCGGTTCCCCTTAATCATCGATGCGAAGGGCAGGGTATGTTCCTTCCCGCCAATCATCAATGGCGAACTGACCAGAGTTACAGAGGAGACACACAACATCCTGCTGGATGTCACGGGAATCGAGCCGCGGGCAGTCAGCGTCGCGGTAAATATTCTCTGTGCCGCCTTTGTCGAGATGGGGGCGTCCATTGAGTCGGTAAATATCGAGGGTCTGGAAACACCTACCCTTCGCCCTGAGAAACGGAATGTTTCCGTTTCCGCGTGCAGCGAACTGACGGGAATCCCGCTCACCGCTGAACGTATGGCAGAACTTCTCCTGAAGATGCGGTTTGGTGCCAAAGTAGTGAATGAGAATACCGTTCAGGTTCTGGTTCCGTGTTATCGTTCCGATATTATGCATGACCACGATGTTTACGAGGACGCAGCAATCTCCTTCGGCTACGATAAAATCGAGGCTTCCCTCCCTCCGACTTTCACGGTCGGAAAACCCCACCCGGTTCAGAAACTCTACAGTCTGGTCCGGAAAGTAATGGTCGGGCTTTCGTATATCGAGAATACGCCGTTCACCCTGACGAGCGGGATGGTCTCCTACGGTATGATGAACAGACCGGAGAACCCGGATGCCCTGCATGTCCTTCACCCGATTAGTGAAGACCAGACGATTATCAGAACAGATATTCTGCCAATGCTGATGGAGTCGCTCTCGATTAACCGTTCACGCGAACTTCCGCAGAATATTTTTGCGTGCGGCGATGTTGTTGAAAAACTTGTTACCTACCCGAAGATGGCGGCGGCTTCGATTCAGACAACTGCGGATTTCTCAATGATTTACGCGGTTGTGGATGCGTTCTGCCGGATGATGGCCATCCCGTATGTAGTGAAGGAGTCTGTAGATCCGGCATTTATTCCCGGAAGATGCGGAGATATTTATGTTTCCGGAAAAAAGGTCGGCGTCTTTGGAGAGATTAATCCAGATGTGCTGGCGGCTTTCGGTCTGGAACACCCGGTTGCCGCGTTCGAGATGGACCTGAGAGGGTTTGTCGAAAGCGAGTGAGCACCTCAAAAATACGTACCTTTTTTTTATCCCGGCTTCAGGTATGGAAGAACCTTGCCGGCGCATTAACTCATAATTTATTTACTTATGTAATCTAAACTATATTACACTATGAAACCTGTACACTTATTCATTGCCGTTCTGCTGGTTTGTGCTGTTTTCTGCGGCACGGCTCTTGGATGGAATCCGGTGACCGTCACCGATGATTCCGGTTTTGAATCCATTATAGAAAGCCAGCCGGAGACCATCGTCTCGCTCGCCCCGACAAACACGGAAATTATTTTTGCCCTCGGACTTGGTGACAAGGTCGTCGGTGTCACTGAATACTGCAACTATCCGGAGGAGACCCTGACTAAACAGACTGTCGGAGGATATTCCACTATCAATGTGGAGAAAATTGTTGCCGCAAATCCGGATATCATCTTCGCCAATCCAAAAAACGGACAGGAGAATATTGATTATCTCCGCCGGCTTGGATACAGTGTCATCGTCATCCAGTCGGATAGTGTAAACGGAACATATGATGCAATTCAGATGGTCGGGACATGTACCGGTACAACTGCCGAGGCAAATTCAATTGTATCCGATATGAAGACCCGCATCGATGCTATATCTGAAAAACTCGAAGGAGTTACAGATAAGCCGACCGTAATGCACGCAATGAGTATCGAACCATACTGGGTTTCCGGGTCCAGTACATTCCAGAATGAACTGATTACTCTCGCGGGCGGAACAAATGCCTTCGCTGATGTGGAAGGGTGGGGAGTGGTCACGCTTGAAAAGCTGCTCACGACAGATCCGCAGATTATTCTTGTGGATTCTGGTTCCAAAATGGGAACGACCGGTGAAAATACTCTTCAGAAGTCATTCTTCACTGACCAGAGACTCAGCAGTCTTACTGCCGTCAGGAATACGGATGTTTATGTCATGAATTCTGACACTTTCGATAGAGGCGGACCCAGAATTGTTGAATCTCTGGAACAACTTGCACAGATTCTGCACCCGGAAATCTTTGGTAATTACGCGGAACCTATATCGTCTGCGTCATCTCCCGGATTCAGTGTGATTCCGGTAATTTCCGGAATTATCGGTGGTCTCTTCATCTACAGAAGAAAGTGAATAAACCCAGGTGGTATTTCCACCAGTCTCTTTTTTGTCGATAGTTTTTCTGCACAAATAATAGTGTACAAATCTTGATAGCCGAATGTCTCGCAGTCGGAGTTCTTTTCGCGACCCGCGGAAAAGAATGAAGAGACATCATATCACACATCTTTATTTTACATAAAACAAACTATATATTTACATTTATGATTCGCCGCCCCGTGCTCCTTCTTCCTGTGCTTTTCGTCGTTCTCCTCGTAAGCATTGTTATAACTACTCTCATAGGAGTTTCGGGGTTGTCCCTTCTCACCTTTGACTCGGAAATGATTCAGAAACTTCTCTTTGAAGTCAGACTCCCGCGGGTACTCGGGGCTCTTCTGGTAGGAGGAGGACTTGCTGCCGCCGGCTGTGTAATGCAGGGTCTTTTCAGAAACCCGATGGCAGACCCCTATATCATCGGAACCTCCACCGGCGGCGCTCTCGGGGCCGCCTGTGCCATAGTTTTCCTCGGCGGATTATTAATGCCGCTTTTTGCCTTTATCGGAGCCGCAGCATCAACAATTACTGTTTATATCATCTCAAAAAGAAATGGGAGAATGGCGGTCGAAACCCTGCTGCTGTCAGGAATTGCTGTTTCGCTTTTCCTATCGGCGATGCTTTCCTTCATCATGTACATGTCAGGAAACAGTCTTCATCAGATTATGTTCTGGATGATGGGCGGTTTCTGGAACATGTACTGGGATGATGTACGTCTCGCACTCTTAATCCCGGCAGCGGTTATCATCCTCTATGTTTTTTCCCGCGACCTGAACGTAATGGCGCTTGGTGAAGAAGAAGCAATTCATCTTGGTGTCAACACCGAGAGAACAAAAAAGATTCTTCTCCTGGTCTCCACATTTATTACGGCAATTGCCGTTTCAGTTTCCGGCTGTATCGGGTTCGTAGGACTCATCATTCCCCACATCATGCGGATTTTTACGGGACCCGACCACCGGATTCTTCTCCCGGCATCCATGCTGGCAGGATCTATTCTGCTCATATGGGCGGACACCGTTGCGAGATCACTTCCAATCGAAATTCCGGTTGGAATCATCACCGCATTCCTCGGAGCTCCGTTCTTTATTTACCTGCTTCGCCGGAGGACACGGGTATGACGCCGATAATTTCCGCAGAAAATATCTCGATAAGTTACGGGGATCACCATGTTATCGAACAGTTCTCGCTCGCAGTTGAAAAGGGAGGATTCATCGGAATTCTCGGACCGAACGGATGCGGAAAGACAACCTTCCTTCGGGCACTCTCGCGGATTTTGAAACCTGATGACGGAGCGGTTTTCCTCGAAGGACTTGATGTCCAGTCATATGATTCGCGAACCCTTGCAAAAACAATCGGATGCGTTGGTCAGGAAACGGATGTGGCATTTCCGTTTTCAGTCCGGGAAATCGTGCTTATGGGAAGATATCCCCATATCGGAAAACTTGCACCTCTTTCAGCGAAAGATCTGGATATCGCGAGTGAAGCGATGAAAACGACAAACACCCTCCATCTCGCCGGCAGGCTGATTACGGAAATCTCCGGAGGGGAACGTCAGCGTGTTCTGATTGCACGAACACTCACCCAGCAGCCGAAAATCCTCCTTCTGGACGAACCTACATCCCATCTCGACATTAACCATCAGATAGACATCATGGAGTTAATCCGTGACCTTACCCCGAAGATTACGATCATCGGTGTATTTCACGATCTGAATCTGGCATCATACTTCTGTGATAGAATTGTACTGATGAAACAGGGAAAGATTCTCGCTGTCGGCACACCCGCCGAGGTGCTGACTCCGGATAAAATCCGGGAGAGTTTTTCCGTCCGGATGATGGTTACGACTCATCCCCTTACCGGAAAACCGTATCTGATTCCGGAATACGGTGTTCAGCCATCTTCCAACTCAGCTCACATCCATGTGATTTCAGGCGGCGGGACCGGAACAGAAATTCTCTATACCTTGTGTCTGCATGGTTTTTCCGTATCTGCAGGAGTGCTCGCGGCAAACGATTCAGACTGTCTTGCTGCATTGAAACTTGGGCTTGAGACGATTATCGAACCTCCGTTCGCTGTCGTGAGTGATGACTCAGTCCAAAAACTGAAGGCAATGCTTACCAATGCCGACAAAATCGTGGTCACCGGGATGCCGGTCGGAAACGGGAATCTAGCGAATCTGACGGCGCTCACCGGTGTATCCACACCAGTATACCTGATTGGCGAGGGAGAAGATTACACTGACGGCGAAGCTACGAGAATCCGCAGAACCCTCATTGAGAATGGAGCTGTGGTTATTTCTGATGTCACGGCACTTATGAAAATTCTTTATGAGTGAGGTCCGTCGGAGAACCATAATCCATGAAACACATCGGAATTTCCACCAACTGTGCAATGAATATGCCGCTTGAACGTGCTCTCGCCACACTGGAACCTCTGACGGATCTGGTGGAAATACAGTGCGATGCAAACCATTCTCTTTTTCGCCATGCATCGGTTCCGGACAGATTTGATTTGCGTTATACGATTCATGCCCCGACCGCAGACGGGAATATTGCGGAACCATTCGAACGTATCCGTCAGGCAAGCATTGAAGTAATCAGAGAAACTGCTGAGATCGCCGATTCAATCGGTGCCGAAAAATTAGTACTTCATCCGGGATTCTGCCTGGAAGCTGAAAACCGGGCGGCTTCAATCCTTGCCCTCCATAAATCGATTCTGGAACTGGGACTTCTTCAGGATGAGTTCTCTGTCCGGTTCGTTATGGAGAATCTCGGATCCATGGAATTCTGCTTTTTTCAGACACCTGACCTTGTCCGGGAAATCCGTGACGCGGGACTCGGGCTGGCTTTGGATGTAGGGCACGCGAATCTCACACGGACCCTTGATGCCTTTCTGAAAGAAAACCCGGATCATATTCACCTCCACGATAATCACGGTATATCCGACGAGCATGCTGCGTGCGGAACCGGAACCGTGGATTTCTCCCGGGTTCTTTCATCCGCAGGAAATGCAACGCTGATTCTCGAGGTACTCCGGCTTGAAGATGTGATGCCGGGGCTGACCTATCTCGAATCATTTGGATTATAGACGGACCCCGGCATAACACAAACCCATATAACCCCTGTAATCCAATAAATATAAACTATCTCTACCGGAGATTTTCCATGCTAGAAAACGAATATCAACTTGAATACTTCAGAGAAAACGGTTATGTCCGTAAAATCTGTAAGAAATGCGGCAGTGCGTTCTGGACCCTCGACCCGAATCGTGAGGTCTGCGGCGACGCACCGTGCGAACCTTATCAGTTCATTGGAAATCCTATTTTCAAAAAGCACAGTGTTGCAGAAATGCGGGAGGCATATCTCTCCTTCTTTGAGAAAAACGGTCACACCAGAATCAACAGATACCCGGTAGCCGCAAGATGGCGTGACGATATTTACCTCACCATAGCCTCCATCGCAGACTTTCAGCCGTTTGTAACGAGCGGGGTCTGTCCCCCGCCGGCAAACCCGCTCACCATATCCCAGCCCTGTATCAGACTCAACGATCTCGACAATGTAGGACGTTCCGGCAGACACTTCACCTGCTTTGAGATGATGGCACACCATGCCTTCAACACTGATGAGAAACCGATTTACTGGAAAGACCACTGTCTTGAACTCTGCAGCGGGTTTGTCCAATCGGTCGGGGGCGATATAACCAATCTCACCTTCAAAGAAAACCCGTGGTTCGGCGGAGGGAACGCCGGGGCAAGCGTCGAGGTCTTAATGGGTGGTCTCGAAGTAGCCACACTCGTTTTCATGAACCTCTCCCGGAAAAACTCCGGCAAACCTCCGGTAAGTATCGAGGGAAAAGATTACTATGAAATGCCTCTTCGAATCGTCGATACCGGTTACGGTCTTGAGCGGTTCACCTGGGCATCCTGCGGTACGCCAACTGCATATGATGCCGTTTTCCCGGAGATGATTTCGCGGGTTCTTAACTCTGCGGGCATGGAAGATTATCTCAATAATCCGGAAATCGAAAGGGTCCTCGGACTCAATGCAAAGTTCGCCGGACTCATGGATATCCGCGGGGATAAGATCAGGAATCTCAGACAGCAGGTCGCCGACGCAGCCAACCTTTCCCTCTCGAAACTCGAAGAGATTATCGTCCCGATGGAAAGCGTCTATGCTCTGTGTGACCACACCAGATGTCTCGCCTACATGCTCGGCGATCTGATTGTCCCGTCCAATGCACGTGAAGGGTACCTGGCACGGCTTGTGCTGCGCCGCAGCATCAGAATGATGCAGGACTTGAAACTCGACGAGAACCTTGGAGATCTTGTAGTTTCCCAGATGGAGACCATCGGTCTTGCCAACTTCGAGCAGAATGAGGACATTGTCCGGCAGATTCTCGACCGTGAAGTCGAGAAATACGATACCACGATTGAACGCGGAACCAGAACAGTTCAGCGTCTCGGGCAGACCTATATTAAGAAGAATGAACCGGTCCCGCTCGCGGAACTGATGACACTCTACGACTCGCACGGCATTCCGGTAGACCTGATGGGTAAGATTCTGACAGCTGCAGGCGCCGAATTTGATATCCCGGATGACTTCGATTCACAGATTGCAGATATGCATTCCGAGAACGAGACGGAAAAACCAATCTCGCCGCTCGCAAAATATGCGGAGAGAATACTCAAACTTCCGGAGACCCGCAAGAGTTTCTACGAACGACCTGCGGATATGGAGTTCGACGCAACCGTTCTCGATGTCTTCGACAATTACGTTGTTCTTGACGCGACTCTTTTCTATCCGGAGGGAGGAGGTCAGCCGTCCGATACAGGTATGCTCATCACAAAATCGACGATGGTTCGTGTTGACGAGGTTGTCAAGTCGGAGAATGTGATTCTCCACAAGGTTCGTGAGAACACGCTGAAACGAGGCGACCGGGTCAAGGGCGTTCTCGATGAAGACCGCAGATGGGCTCTTATGCGCCACCACTCAGGTACCCACCTGGTTCTTCGTGCCGCAAAGGAAGTCCTCGGCCCGCACGTTCACCAGGCAGGATCACAACTGTCCACCGATGTCGCAAGACTGGATATCAGGCACTATACACACATCACGAATGATGAACTGAAGCAGATCGAGATTATCGCCAACCGTCTGGTAATGGAAAATCTCCCGACAATGATTAAGGTGGAGAACAGAGTAAAGGCCGAGCAGAAGTTCGGGTTCGCTCTCTACCAGGGCGGTGTCCCGCCGGGAAAGGAGATTCGTGTTGTGCAGATGGGAGCCGAGGTTCAGGCATGCGCCGGAACCCACTGCCGGAGCACGGGCGAGATTGGTCCGATCAAGATTCTGAAACTGGAACATATTCAGGATGGTGTCGAGCGTATCGAGTTTGCGGCAGGATTTGCGGCTCTCGATGCAATGCAGCACATCCAGTCTCTGCTGAATACCTCGGCAGATACCATTTCAGTACAGATGGAAAATCTGCCGGGCTCGGTCGAGCGGTTCTTCACCGAATGGAAAGACCAGAGGAAAGAAATTGAAAAACTCCGGGCAAAGATTGCCGAGTTGGAACTTTCCCGTATCGAGGGTATCGACATCAACGGGGTCGAGGTCGTCATCAGGCAGGTGGATGTTTCGAGAAAAGAACTCGTGACCGTGGCCGGAGCAATTTCCGCACGCGGGGGCGTGGCAGTATTGATTACAACATCAGACGGTCTCGGAGTTGTTGCATCCTCAGGAAATGCAAAGATTCACGCAGGTAAACTTGTCAGCGATGTTTGTGCAGAACTCGGCGGTAAAGGCGGAGGCAAGGAAAATCTCGCGCAGGGAGCGGGAGTCGATGTCACCGCAGTCGGCAAAGCCCTGGCAAAGGCCGAGTCAGTTATCCGTGCCGGATTATAAATTATAACTACCATTTTTTTCGCAGTTTTGGAGAGGGTTATTACCAACCGCGCCCATACATTTACACAGTATGCAGAACGAAAACGTTGTTGTGCTGGAACACGGTTCCCCGGAGGCACAAAAAGTCGCAAAAGCAATGTCTTCGCCTACGTCTGCGGATTTATTTAATGCACTCACAGGAAACCCGCAAAGTGCCACAGCTCTTTCTGTGACAACCGGACTCCCCCTGACAACCGTGAAATATCATCTGGAAAACATGCTGGATGCAGGGCTTGTCGAAATATCCCGGACACGGTGGAGCGAGAAGGGTCGTGAGATGAAAATCTATGCAATCAAAGACCAGGTCGTTGTATTTGCACCACGAAAGACCGCGGATGTCAGAGGCGTTGTGGAAAAATACGGAACCATCGCAGGAGTGGTCGCAATCGGCTGTTCACTAATTCTTGCCATTCCACGGGCATTGTCCGAAGCAGTCGGACTCAACAGTGCGAGAACATTCGAGGCAATGCAGTTGTCAGCAAGTGGTGCTGCCCCCACCGTCGCCGATACTTCGTCATATATGCCGGTTATCCATAATGTTGTACAGGGCTTTCTCGTAATAGCCCTCGCACTTTTGGCTTTGATGATGATATACGAACTGTATATCGTGAAGAAGAACGGATAAAATATTTTTTATATTTTGCATTTATTTATCGCAAAAAAAGATTGTGCCAATCTTAGAGATTGGAACGGTAGTTCGGAGCTTCGTCGGTGATGAGGATGTCATGCGGATGGGACTCTTTGAGTCCTGCCGGAGTGATTCTGACGAATCTGGTATTCTTCCGCATCGCTTCGATATTTTTGCTTCCTGTGTATCCCATTGCCGATTTGAGACCGCCGATAGTCTGGTAAATGACATCGGTCACGGAACCAATATAGGGTGTTGCTCCTTCGACGCCTTCGGGCACATATTTTGTTGCACCGATGCCTTTCTTCTGGAAGTACCGGTCGCTGGAATTTCCGGAGGTCATAACCCCGAGAGAACCCATACCGCGGTACTGCTTGTATCTTCTGCCTTTGACAACAATCGTCTTACCCGGCGCCTCGTCGGTTCCGGCAAACATGCTTCCCATCATAATAGAAGATGCTCCGGCAACCAGTGCCTTTGCCACATCCCCGCTGTATTTTACTCCGCCGTCTGCAATAACCGGCACTCCGCATGGATCTGCTATATCACAGACATTGGCGATGGCAGTAATCTGCGGAACGCCGACACCTGCCACAATACGGGTTGTGCAGATTGAGCCCGGACCGATGCCTACTTTGATACCGTCAACGAAGTCAACAAGTTCGCCTGCAGCTTTTCCGGTCGCAATATTTCCGGCGATGACATCACAGGACACCGCTCCTTTGATATTCCGGACTCCCTCGACAACATGCATGTTATGACCATGGGCGCAGTCTACAATAATTGCATCCACCCCGGCCTCGGCAAGCAGTAATGCACGGTTTATATCGAATGGTCCGACCGCGGCAGCGACACGGAGTTTCCCGTTCTTGTCACGGTTTGCTGCCGGATACTGCTGTTTCTCCAGCAAATCCTGCATGGTGATTATGCCCGCAAGTTTTCCTTTGTCATCGACAACCGGTAAACGCTCGACCTTTCTCGTGTACATAAGATTGATGGCATCATCTGCGGTGACATCGTCTTTCACGGCGATCGGTTTACGGGTCATGATAGTGTCAACCGTTTCGGTGCCGATTTTATGAACAACACCTCTGACATCTCTCCGTGAAACGATACCTACAAGTTTTCCTTTGTGGTCGACGACCGGCACTCCGCCAATCGAGTGACGATCCATAAGATCAGCAACAAATGCAACGGTGGTATCAGGCGTAACATATCTGACATCATGCTCGACAACATTATCAATGGATTTTACCCGCACAACAAAAGCTGCTTCGGTTTCAGCAGAACAGTTTCTGTGCAGAACACCGATTCCGCCTGCACGAGCCATGGATATTGCCATTTCTGCCTCGGTAACGGTGTCCATCGCGGCACTGACCAGTGGAATTGCGAGCGGGATATTCTTGGAGAATCTGGATTGTACATCTACATCATTTGGCTCTATCCATGATTCTGCCGGTTCAATCAGCACATCATCAAAGGTGAGCGCTGTCGGGATGTTGAGTTTTTCTCCATACATAGTAATTACCTTACCATCTGAATTGCTTTCTTCACAAGTTTTTCCTGAACCATGGTTGTTCGGTCTCCACCGCATACCATGCCGCGGACCCCGATGATTTCCGGATCGATCTCTTTGAGAACAGGGATGTCCGCAAATTTCAGGGAGCCTGCAAGAGCGGTTCCAATACCAAGAGAGCGATTCAAATCGGTGAACTTCTGAAGAACATCTTTGTTCATAAATTCAAACGTACTTTTACCGTCTTTTCTGCCGGTATCAATCATAGAAAAATCGGCTCCGCATTCAGCTGCAAATGGCGAGATGTCAAACGGACTTATTGAACCGAGGCGTTCAAAGTCAGAGTACCCGGCAATGACGACCATCTTTTCCGGGAACGGCTCTTTGACTGCGCGGACTACAGCTTCAATAAGTTCCTTTGCGGCTTTTTTATCATTGAACATCAGGCCGATTTTGACATAATCCGCTCCGGCACATGCGGCTCCATATGCTGCAAGTGATGCATTTCCGGGCGTCGGAAGATAATCTCCGATTGCGGCAGAAACGGGAGTGGAATTAGCCATACGTTTAATATCGCGGATTACCCACGGAAAATTAGCCCCAAGCGATCCTTCGGCAGGTCGTTTGACGTCAATAATGTCAGCATCAAGACAGAATTTTGCCTCGTCTATTGAGCTAGGGCTGACTAAGAGTTTCATGTATATTATGTGGTGTTGCTTGTTAATAGGGATTACGTCTCGAATGGCATAAAAATTAATCGTGGAGGTGCATACCGGCACGACGTACTGCCAGTTCCTCTTCCACAAGAGAGAAATCTACATCCGAGGCTTTAAGGGCAACCATAAGGTGGAAGAGCAAATCTGCGGCTTCACCCACGGTTTTTTCCCGCACACCGTTTTTCGCCGCGAGAATAAATTCTGTCGCTTCCTCGCCGACTTTCTCTAGCGACTTATCGATACCCTTCTCATGGAAAAGAAGGTGCCGCACATAGGATTTTTCTGTGCCGGCTGACTCCGCCCTCTCGCAGATTACCTGCCAGAGTTCATCAAACACTTTTGCATCCGTCATACTGATTCTCCGGGTGATGTAAGAATATCTCCAACCTCTTTCCCATAAAATCTCCGCACAAGTATGCGGGCTTTTTCAATCGTCGAGCCGCCTTTGCCGATTGCAAGACCGAAGTCCCCTTTTTCAGGCACGGTTACAATAATCGGTTCGCCCTGTCCCCCGAAAGAAACCTGGGAAATCTCTGCCGGCTTGAACATATTGGCAATGAACATCTCGCGATTTTCATTATACTCGACCATCTCGATACGTTTGCCAAGAACCCGGGACATTTTTTTGATATTGTCTCCGCCTTTGCCGATTGCAAGCCCCATGTCGCCCGGACGGATGACATAGATAATTCTCTCGAAACGGTCATCAATTACGCAATCAACCGCCGTTGCTTTGGTTAAAATACGAAGTTCTTCTATATATCGGCGCTCTTTGAATCCAAGAGATCTTTCCATTGCCTCCAGGTTAAAGACCTGGGAGTTGTCATGCGTAAAAATTTCACGCTGACTTGGGTATTGATTGTTGTTTTCCATAATATAATCTGTTTTTATATGAGAAATTTTATGAGGGGCGGGCAATCCTGCCCCGTATTTTCTGTTTAGTATGATCTGCCGACAAGGGCGGTTTTGCCTGCTTTACCGCAGACAATACACGGTCCCTCATCATCCACTACATATTTGCTGCGGACACCCGTCCCAAGAAGGGAGGAGTTCGTAAGCTCTTCAAGTTTGTCGGCGCATTCTTTGTCGCCGCACCAGTGGACAACAACGATGTTGTCCTCAAGCATCTTATTACATTCGTCGACGGTGGTAACCATCTTCAGGTGATTCATCAGATGATCTTCTGCCTTATCCAGAATCTGGTCGTGAGCTTCGCCGAGTAATTTCTTCACGGATTCTGCAGCATTCTCTCTTGGAATGGTGGTCTTGACACCGAGCCTGTTTACACAGACGATCTGGCGGTTGTCAAGATCACGCGGACCAAGCTCGACTCTGAGCGGAACACCATGAAGTTCCCAGTGGTAGTATTTTGCACCGGGGCGCATATCTCGCGCATCCGTCTTGACACGAAGACCGGCAGCTTTGAGTTCGGCTTCAAGTGTTTCGACAGCTGCCGTAATCTCTGCTCCGCGTTTTCCAACAATGATCGGGATGATGACAACCTGGGTCGGGGCAACCGTCGCCGGAAGAACCAGACCTTTGTCATCTCCGTGAACACTGATGACGGCGGCAATACATCTCTCGGAAATGCCGAAACATGTCTGGGATGCAAGCTTCTGCTCACCATTGATATCTTCATAGGTGATGTTATAGGTCTTCGAGAAGTGGTCCCCGAGATGGTGAACTGTTCCGATCTGGAGCGTCCG
This sequence comes from Methanocorpusculaceae archaeon UBA425, assembly GCA_002506085.1. GTDB lineage: Archaea > Halobacteriota > Methanomicrobia > Methanomicrobiales > Methanocorpusculaceae > Methanocorpusculum. The sequence goes on along the minus strand of DAWV01000008.1, from coordinate 181,532 downwards.
TCCATCCGGCATGACCGTGTCGATGGCCATCGTAAAATCGGCGCCCGGAAATTTATCCCAGTCAGGGCGACGTGAGATAATAATCGGAACACCGAGTTCACGATAGAATTCTGCAGCGAGACCAAGTTCATACTCAACCTGCCTGTTCGCATCGTCCCAGTCCGTGTGCACCGTGTGGGACTCCATGAAAGAGGTAATCTCCCGGAGGCGGATGAGCGGTCTCGTATGTTTTGTCTCATACCGGAAGGTGTTTACCACCTGGTAGAGTTTTAAGGGGAGGTCCGCATGTGAGCGCACCCATAGAGCATACATCGGATAGATTGCCGTCTCACTGGTCGGGCGAAGGGCAAGCTTGACGTCAAGCTCGCTGAGACCCCCGTGAGTTACCCAGTAGACTTCATCTTCGAATCCTTTGATGTGCTCTGCCTCTTTCATGAACTCGGTTTCCGGAATGAGGAGAGGGAAGAGTGTTTCCTCATGATCTCTGTTCAAAAGGGAACGGAGAAACGTGTAGGTATGATTACGGAGTGCAAATCCGAACGGATACCAGACATAAAGTCCCTTAACAGGATATCTGACATCCATAATATCCGCACGGCGGATGACTTCGTTGTACCATGCACTAAAATCGGTACGGGAGGGGAGTGCCCCTGTTTCTTCTGCCATATTTTCACCTGAAGTAATTAATATAGGGTCCTTAACTGTATTAATCCATGTTACAAGCGGTCCCATCCCACAAGGTATATTGAAAAGCCGGACTAATATTGTTTACATAAATGACGGAGCCCCAATATAACCCAATATTAAAAATCGGCATCGACATCGGCTCGACAACCGTCAAAGTAATTGTACTGGATGATTCCGGCACGATTCTTTTCAGGGCATATGAACGTCACTTCTCAAAGGTACGGGAAAAAACCGGGGAACTTCTCACCCGGGCATCACATATCCTCAATGGAAAACAGATCAGATTACTGATTACCGGCTCAGCCGGATTAGGAGTCGCCAAATCCGCGGGTCTGCCCTTTATCCAGGAAGTCTTTGCCACGGCAAAGGCCGTCAGAACCTATATTCCACAGGCAGACTCTGTTATCGAGCTCGGCGGAGAGGATGCCAAAATTATATTCTTCAGGGGCAGCCTCGAAGAGAGAATGAATGGGAGCTGTGCCGGGGGAACAGGCGCCTTCATCGACCAGATGGCAACCCTCCTGAATGTCACCGTCGAAGAACTTGACGAACTTTCGCAGCACTATGAAAAAATATATCCGATAGCCTCCCGCTGCGGTGTGTTCGCGAAAACCGATATCCAGCCTATTCTCAATCAGGGCGGACAGAAAGAGGATGTGGCTGCCTCGATTTTTCAGGCAGTCGTCGACCAGACGATTTCAGGGCTTACCCAGGGCAGAAGTCTTGGAGATACCGTCGTCTTCCTCGGCGGACCGCTCTATTATTATAAAGGACTCAGAACGAGATTCGCTGAATCATTATCCCTCGACAAAGACCATGCGGTTTTCCCGGAAAACGGAGACTGCTTCGCCGCACTCGGAGCTGCTTTATCCACAAACGGATATGAAATCTTCGCATTCGATGATGTTCTGAAGAAAATCAATGAAAGTATCGACGACACAACCCGCTCGAACACCATGCCTCCGCTCTTCAACTCAGTTGAAGAATACGATGAATTCTGCAAACGGCATAATGCCAATGCCCCGCCCAAAACCGATATATCCGCATATGCGGGAGACGCCTGGCTCGGAATCGATGCAGGAAGCACAACCACCAAACTCGTCCTGATTGACAAAGACTGCGGGATTCTCTACTCCTACTATGGCTCAAACCAGGGAAACCCGGTTGGAATCGTCCTCTCCGAACTGAATAAAATCTACAGGCTAATTGGTGACAGAATAAAAATCCGGGGAAGTGCTGTCACCGGATACGGGGAAGACCTCCTCAAAAACGCATTCTGTCTCGATGTCGGACTCGTTGAAACGATAGCACATTATCAGGCTGCCAAACACTTCAACCCTGACGTGGATTTCATCATCGACATCGGCGGCCAGGACATGAAATGCTTCAAAATCCGGAACGGGGCAGTTGACAGCATTTTCTTAAACGAAGCATGTTCGTCAGGATGCGGTTCGTTCATCGAGACATTCGCCCGGGCTCTCGGCTATGAAATCGAGGAGTTCGCGAAACTTGGGTTATTCGTCAAACATCCGGTAAACCTCGGCTCACGATGCACCGTCTTCATGAACTCATCCGTGAAGCAGGCACAAAGAGACGGGGCTACGGTCGCCGATATTTCTGCCGGAATTTCCATCTCGATTGTAAAAAACGCTGTCTACAAAGTCATCCGGGCAGCCAGTGCCGATGATCTGGGCAGGCACATTGTCGTTCAGGGGGGCACATTCAAAAACGACGCGGTTCTCCGGAGCTTCGAGCAGGAACTCAAACGCGAGGTCACACGCCCCGTCATTGCCGGGATTTCCGGAGCATACGGTGCGGCACTCTATGCAAAAGACACGATTCATGAGGACACAACCCTCCTCAACCCGGACCAGCTCGCCGGATTCACTCACAAGGCAAAACCCATCACCTGCAAACTCTGCACAAACCACTGCAGTCTTACCATAAATACCTTCGACAACGGACGCAGATTTGTTTCTGGAAACCGGTGCACCAGACCGCTCGGCAAACAGAGATCCGATCTCCCGAATCTTGCCAGATGGAAATACGAACATCTCCTCTCGCTCAAGGGAGTTCCGGGACCACGCGGGAAAATCGGCATCCCATTCGGGCTCAACATGTATGAGAACCTCCCCTTCTGGCACGCGTTCTTTACAAAACTCGGCTTCGAGGTAGTATTATCTCCGGAATCGTCCCGTGCCGTCTACCGGCTCGGACAACACACCATACCCTCGGATACGGTCTGCTACCCGGCAAAACTCATGCATGGTCATGTGATTTCCCTAATCAATGACGGCATTGATGTGATTTTCTATCCATGCATGCCCTACAACTTCGACGAAGGAGCCGGAGATAACAACTTCAACTGCCCGGTCGTCGCCTACTATCCTGAACTTCTCGCGGCAAACATCTCTGAACTTGACAAAGTCAGATTCCTGATTCCCTACTTTGGTCTCCACCGACCCAAAGACTTCGCAAAACGTGCAGAAATCTACTTTGAGAAAGAGTTCGGCATCCCGAAGAGAGAGACGAAACAGGCGGTAAAAGCCGCCTACGATGCCTATGAGCAGTACAAATCCGAAATCCGGGCAAAGGGCGGGGAATATATCAGATTTGCAAGAGAGAACGGACACAAAATACTCGTGATGGCAGGTCGTCCTTATCATATCGACCCGGAGATCGGGCATGGTATCGACGAACTCGCCGTTTCCTACGGATTCGTGCTCATCACCGAAGACTCTGTCGCCTATCTCATGAACAAAGAGCCAAGAAAGGTTCTCAATCAGTGGACGTATCACTCACGAGTCTACTCGGCTGCGAGATATGTCTGCACTCAGGCAGACATGGAGTTCATCCATCTCGTCTCGTTCGGGTGCGGGACGGACGCAATCACGACGGACGAAACCCGTGACATCCTCGAAAACGGGGGCAAACTCTATACGCAGATAAAAATAGATGAAATCACCAATCTTGGTGCCGTCAAAATCCGGCTCCGAAGTCTTATAGCCGCAGTCAAAGCACGGGAGGCACAATAATGGCAGAACTTGTCTACGATGAAACCGGTCGTCTCCTATTCACTGAGGAGATGAAAAAGGAATACACCATCCTTCTCCCCCAGATGCTCCCGGTGATGTTCGAACTCTTAACGAAGATTATTGAACTCGAGGGCTACAAAATAGAGATTCTCACGACGAACGGTCGTGAAATTGTCGAAACCGGACTTAAATACGTTCATAATGACACATGCTACCCGGCTCTCCTTGTCATCGGCCAGCTCATAGAAGCAGTCCAGAGCGGAAGATACGACCCGCACAAAGTCGCTCTTTTGATAAGCCAGACCGGAGGAGGCTGCCGTGCCTCGAATTACATCCACCTGCTCAGAAAAGCCCTGAAAAAAGCAGGTCTCGACTACATTCCTGTTATTTCCATCAACCTCTCGGGTCTTGAAAAGAATCCGGGATTCTCCATCCCCCTGAAAGTTGCCCGCAGGCTCGTCTTCGGCATGATGTACGGGGACCTTCTCGTTCACCTCGGCAACCAGTGCAGACCCTACGAGCTGGAGAAAGGCACAACCAACACACTGATTGAAAAATGGACCGACAATCTCGTCGACCTCTTCATTCACGGAAAGGGAATGAGCCGTGGTCAGATGAAGACATACATGCAGAAGATAACCCGCGAATTCGCGGCAATTCCCAAGAGCACTGAAAAGAAAATCCGCGTCGGCATCGTTGGCGAGATATATATCAAGTATGCTCCCCTCGGGAACAACAATCTCGAGGATTTCCTTTTCAATGAAGGCGTAGAGGTCATCGTGCCGGGCATTACTGACTTCATGCTCTTCAAATTCAATAACCGTTACGTTGATGCGGATTTATACGGAGGAAGCAGACTCAAGAAGTTCGCGATTGGTCTCGCACAGAACTACATCATGAGCTGTCAGAATATCATGATCGATGTCATAAAGGAGGAGGGGACCTTCCGTGCCATGGGGACCTTCGCCGATTTGCAGAAATTCATCAAAGGTTATCTGGGATACGGCAATAAAATGGGCGAAGGCTGGCTGCTTACCGCCGAGATGCTCGAACTCATTCACTCGGGAACACCGAACATCGTCTGCACGCAGCCGTTCGGCTGTCTGCCGAACCATATCGTCGGCAAAGGCATGATGAGACGGCTCAAAATGGATTATCCGGACTCAAACATTGTCGCTGTCGACTATGATCCCGGAGCAACCCGCATCAATCAGGAAAACAGAATCAAACTCATGTTATCCAATGCGAAAATAACGAAAACAGAATAATATCCAAGTGTTGGGGCGGCCTTATACCGAGAAGGGTACTTCTCCCGGTATAAGGGAATGTTCAACTATTCTTACTCGGTGAAAGGGCGCAAATTTATTTGCGCTGTCCTTTCTTTGAGGATTTTGACTGGCTTGCTTCAGGTGCTGCTTCAGTTTTTGCTGGGGCTGCTTCTTTGGAGTCTTTTTTGCCTGCCATTGGGGTTTTCTGCATTTGGTTTTCACCTCGGTTTTTAGTGATTACGCAAATTGACTGGTTACCTGAATTTGAATAAACTTCGACAGTGAAACGGGCTTACACCCGTTTTTCCCGGCACCGCATTTATCTCAAATACTGCAACATTCGGAGGTTACTGACCCCCTATCCGGCTCCCCGGTGAAAGTTATACCACGTCGCCTTAATCCCGTGGAACTCTCTATTCTCTACATTGGTTTAGCACTGTAAATAGTTTTGTAATGAGCCAAGAATATTCCCGTCAAATCCCAAGCAAATAGACGCAAATCGAAAGATTCGGGCAGATTGCAGAGAGTCGCGGGCATTATCGCACAATATTTACCGCGCGCAAAATATCGCCCGCCAAAAGTCGCATTGTTGAAACCGGTCCGTTATAATATTATTAGAATATCAGATAGACAAGCACCGGAAACAGGATGACATATCCTGCGCCAAACAGCAGAAATATCCACTCGGCAGGGGCGAGAGGTTTCTTTCTGAAGTGCATTGATGAATCGGATTCATATCCCCGGCAGCACATCGCCGTGTAGGTCCGTTCACCCTGATCCAGCGCACGGACAAAGAGCGAACCCGCCGCATTTCCGATTACGTTCAGCCGGTACCCGAGCGGAAGACGGCGGTCGGACCAGCGGAAACATTTGCAGGCAAACGCGGACTGAATCTTCTGGAACACCAGAGCGAAGACGAAGATATACCGGATTGTCAGGCTCATGACTGTAATGAAGAGTTTGGGGACATGAAGCCGGGCCGCCCCTTCAAGCATGCCCTGCATGGTGGTAGTCGCCGAGAGAAGGATAATGAAGGAGAGTGAGATGACGAACTTCGCAAAGAGTGAGATGCCGAATACAAGTGACTCCCAGTACATGGTTATCCCGAAGGGAAAGGAAAACAGGACATGGTATACATCATAGTAGGGGTTTCCGAAAAACGGCTGGAGAATGATGAAGAATAACCCAAAAGGCATGATGAGAAGGAGCCTGACGAAGTAATATCTGATGGACGAACCTGACAGGAAATACAGACCCCAGAAAAGCATGTAAATAACGACAAAGGCAAATATCTGCGGCCATGCGATAATCTGGTCATCTATCCTGACGTAGGGGAGGAGGACCGTTACCAGAAGCGCGAGGAGACACAGGATGAGTTTTACTCTCGCATCCATAGCATGTACCGGACTTTTCCGGTAGGCTTCGCGTTCGATATCAAAGAGTTCGTCGATAAGCGTCATTGGTGAGGATGGTGGTGATGATAATGGTCCGCGGTGTGTTCATGGTCATGGTCATGGGTATGCGGAAGGTCAAGCCCGTAGGGAAGGGGGTCTTCCACTTTTTTGCGGGGGATAGGTTGTTTTCCGAACGCTTTCATGAATGAGTCTTCCGCGTCCTGATACGTGTAGGCGGATTCAATGTCCACTCCCTGAGCCTGAAGGGCACGGATGAGTTTCGGGAGTGCCGGAAGTTCCAGATGGGCACGGGCGAGGAGATCGTCCTGGAGGAAGATTTCCTTTGGCGTTCCGTATCCGGTGATTTCGCCTTTTTCCATAATGTAAACAAAGTCCGCCATTTCCGGGACGAGGTCGACCTGATGGGTCGAGTAGATTACAGTGAAGCCGAATTTTTCCGGGAGTGCGTTGAGGAATCCGGATAATTCTTTGACGCCCTGCGGGTCGAGTCCTGCGGTGGGTTCGTCGAGGATGAGGACCTGGGGTTCCATGGCAAGGACCCCTGCTATCGCCACGCGTTTTTTCTCTCCGCCGGAGAGATGGTGGGGTGCCCGGTCACGGAGGTCTTCGAGTCCGAGCATACTTACGACGGAGTCCACACGATGTGCCACGGTTTCTTCGTCGAGTCCGAGATTGTAGGGGCCGAAGGCGATGTCCTGTTCGACGGTGGTGGAAAATACCTGGTCGTCCGGGTTCTGGAAGACAAGCCCGACAAACTTCCGCACCTCGTGGATGTTTGCTTTCGTGATGGGCTCTCCCTTGATTAAAACAGACCCGGATTTAGGCTGGAGAATGCCGTTTAAATGCCGGAAGAGGGTACTTTTCCCAGCTCCATTTGGACCGAGGACGGCGATACGTTGTTTCCTTCCGGCAATGAAGTTGATATTGTTCAGAACCGGCGCTTTGGATGTGCTGTATGAGTAACAGAGGTCCCGGGTTTCAATGAGGTGCATGAATATGAATTATGTATGCTTTGATGACATAAAGATAGTTGGATTGGTATTACGGTGAAACATAGATAATTTTGTGCCGGAAGACCGCGTGGAACCTCTGCCTGTCAAACCGTTTGACAAACCGGTTCATCTTTTGAAAAGCAGCCCGCACGGTTCCGGGAAAAAATCTGAACAACCCTTACCCGAACAATGACCGGAATATCCCCTTCACCCCGATCTTTCCGAACGTCCCGTAAAGCTCGGGCTTCATCGCCAGTCTTTTCAGCAAATCAGAAGGCCGGTCCATATCCCCGTACCGGGTAATAAGGTCGAGTGTCTCCGGCGTATTGAGAGCATCTACTGCCGAATCAATATCCCGCGAATCAAGATTCCGGCGGAACTGCAGAGCCTTCAACCCCATATCCAGCTCACGCCCGAAATCCGCACGCCAGAGGGTTTCATAGCGGGAGAGGAAACTGTCCGTCATATCGCCGGCTTCAACCGAATGTATTGCGACCTGAGCTGCATACCGGGCAGACCTGACGCCCGTAAACACCCCCCCGCCGGACGTGGGTTTTGGAAAACCGGCTGCATCGCCAATAAGCAGACAGCCCGATCCGAACGTCCTGGTCCGGATTCCTATTGGAATCGTGCCCGTGACCGAATGAACAGTGCTGTCTTTAAATCGTGAGAGAAACTTTGCAAAAAGGTCCGGCACATTCTTCGTCCCGCACAGACCCATCCGTGCCCTGCTCTCGGAAAGGGGAATGACCCATGCGAAAAATTCGGGTGCGGCATTCGGATGAAGTTCCACGAGTGAGGGGTCTCCTTCCCACGGGACTTCCGCCTGAATTCCCGAGTAAATAAATCTGGATGGAGGAATCAAAAGACCCCGGGCAATCACACTCCTCGGACCATCCGCTCCTATCAGAAGAGAATAGGGAATATCCTCACCGCCCGCCGTATGAATTATTTTTTTCGCCGGATTGATTTTCGTGACACAGGTCTTGAAAGAGAACTCGGCGCCGGACTCGGCCGCACGAACTGCCATTTCATAATCCAGCCGCCCTCTGTCAACAACATAGGCTTTGGTGATTTTTGCATCGAACGTGAGGGCATGTCCCTTTGACCCGCAGATTTTTGCCCCGCTTACCGTATTATACATTGATTTGTCAGAAACACCGCATTCGGCAAAGGCATTGTTCGAAAGAAGACCGGCACACTGAACAGGGTATCCTATAGAAGAGTGTTCCTCGAGAACACGTGTGGATAAACCTGCTTTAGCGCATAAATGGGCGGCAGTCGACCCCGCAGGCCCCCCTCCGACAATGATTACATCTGACACATATGATTCTTTGGTCACGCAGGAATAAAAACAACATGCTCATATTGATGGCTCCAAAGCAGGCTTATGTTCATGATTCTTCGGGGGTATGAAGAATGCCATACATGAACCCCGTACACCCTAATGACATCCCCGCTTTATTCTAACCCGACCGCCCGGATAAATCAGGCGTTACTCCCCGATATCACAAGACCCTTTCGCAGAAACTCCCGAAGACTCGCAAACGCCCGCGTCATAAATACAATCCTCCCGCTGAAATCCTTTGTCTGTTCATCAGCCCAGCGAGATGCTATATCACCCATAGGAGAGCCGTCACAGAGGTCCAGCAGCCTCTGCTCGCTTGACGAGACAAAGAACTGGTTGCCTGTATCACTGCAAAACACCCGGAGCCCGGAGGGGGCAGGCTCACCAGATGAGGAATACATGAGGGACGGATTCCGGTTCAAAACAGTATCCCCCATATCCACGGTATCTTCCCATCGAGGTGCTCCCATCTCCTTCCATATCCGGTAGAGCGCAGGGTAATCATAATACGAAAACTGCAGCAGGCTGTGAGCCCCCATAGCCTTGCTCAGATAGAAACCCCTTACATTATACATTGAACTGATTATTTCAAGAGCTGTCTTATGCTCTTTCTCAATCTCCTCTAATGTCATTCCGGACAACGGCGTATACTCACAACCGCCAAACAGGGATGGACTTATGGAGACATCGCGAATACTAAAATGTTCGGGATTTTTATGAACCGGCGTATCCTTAAACAGGGAAAAAATACCAAACCCGATTGACGCAATCTTCTCCTCATTCTCTATCAGAAAGTCGATCGTTTCCCGGGCTTCCTCCCGGGTCTCGGTTGGAAACCCGATAAAGGTCTGTAAGTTTACCGCAATTCCGTTCTTTGCACAGGAATCTAAAATCTCCCGGTCAAGCTTGGCAGAATTATTTTTATTCATCATGTCGAGGACACGCTGAGATGCTGACTCAAATCCGAAGGAGAGCTGTCTGCACCCTCCCTTTTTCACTGCCGACAAAAACTCAGGCGTCATGACCTTTTCAAATCGCGCCTCTGCCTGCCAGGTGACCCCGGGTAACTTTTCCGTTACAAGTTTTGCCAGGGCAAGCATTTTCGCAGGAGGCATAGCATCATCACAGAGAAAAAAACGGTCAGCCCCGTATTTCCGATGCATCTCACAAATATGGTCAGTAAACTGCCCGTTGTCCATCTGCCGGTGAAATGCCTTCGTGTTTTTGGTCACATCGCAAAAAGCGCACTTCCCATAGTAACATCCGCGGGTCGAGGACAATAACAAAACCGGTTCGGGAGAAAGATACTGATCCAGTCCGAGACCCTCATAATCCGGGCACGGCAGGCTCTTCATATCCTCATACCAGCGCAAACCGGACGCTGCCGGCACACCGTTGACGAGGGAGATGAGATTTTTTACGTCGTGCCCGGGGTTGTCTCCTGCCAGAAGATTTTCAGCCAGACGGACGAGGGCGGTTTCCCCTTCTCCGACAACAAAACTGTCGGCAAATGCAAACCATTTCGGATCCAGAAGCAGATCGGCTTCCATGTCCTGAATGATAGCCCCCCCTATATTGATATACAGTTCAGGGGAGGCCTGCTTTAAAAGCCGCGAAAGGGTAAAGGCAGGAATAATCTGAAAATGATAGGTTGTCGATATGCCGACAAAAAGCGGATTCAGCTTCAGAATTTCCGGAACGACTTTCTCGGCAAATATTTCGAAGAACAGGTTATCGAATCTGCCGGAGGTCCCCTCAAATAGTCCTTTGAAGGAGAGTTCGATGTCGGTTTCATAGCTGTAAGGCTCGAGTCGTGTCGGATGATGGGGAAGGGAGACGAGTTCACAGGCCATCCCCAGAATATTCGCTGCCCACTGATAGCGTTTCAGGTTGGAAAACTGGGTTTTATCCCGCATAACGCATTTTGCCTCATCGACATGCCCGATGATGTAGTCTGAGAGACCGATTATGCCGTAATAACGCTCGAAATACTCGCTGCCGGATTCAGGGTCTGTCAGATCGGCCCGGTTAACCGCCAGATCGCGGGCTTTCCGGAGGGACGCGGGGGTGAGCAGTTCGTTGAGCATTTCAATACCCAGATCCTTTTGGATGACCTTAAATCCGTGACTGCGCAAAAATCCGGTAAGGGCAGGCAGGCTTGAATAGGGCTGTGTGGGGTCCGAGGGCGGAGGATACAAAAGGACGATGGGTCTGCTGTTTTTGTCTGTCATGACTCAGCCCTCCTCCAAAAGCAGGTCTATTTCAGCAAATTCTATTAAACAGTCTACGGCAATCCGGTGAGATACGGCAGGATTGCGGACTGCACGCTGTAAAAGACCGGAATATTCCGGGTTGGTAAAAATATACCCGCATAAAGAACACAGATCACGAATCTGATTCGGCGGCGGGGTGAACGGGACATCCTCTTTATCTGCCTGTTCACGGACGAGCCGGACGAGCAGGTCGGGTCCGCCTAATCGGAGAGCGTGGATGACCGGATTGAGCCGGGCATCTCTCCGTATTTCTCCAAGGGTCTGATTATGGATATTTCCTATCCTGAGGGGATTATCGCCCGGCCAGACAATGGCAGCCCCGCAGCAGGCTATGACATCCCCGTCACACCTAATCAGCGGGCTGTCAATACAATAACACATTTTTCCTCCGGGGTCATAGGTGAAGATGGATTCGCGGTCAAGTTCCTTCGCGGCGCGGCCCATATAAAGAACAGGCTGCTGGTTTACACTATAATATTCCTCTAACCCTGCAAGCTGATTTTTCACGGCTTCGACCTCACTCTCCGGATGATTCAGATGGGAGATATAGACATGACACTCGATTCCCAACTCATGACAGGAAACGATGACATTTTTGATGTTTTCAACAGGCACAAACTCCTGGTGAAACCTGTCCGTGCTTACGCTCAGAGTGGTCAGCCCGTCAAGTTCACCCAGCATTTTTTTCGCGGCATCGGCATTCTTTGCCCAAGACCCGTTGGTGACAACGGATGAACGCAGCCCTTTCCTTCTGCATAATGCCACGGATTTCACAAGGGTCTGATATTCCAGGAAGGGCTCGCCTCCGACAAAGGCAATCTCCTGTATTTCCTGCAGATCTGCAGCTTCGGTTATCAGCCGTTCAATAACCGCCCATCCGGGAGGTTTACCGGGTTCATTTACATCAAGGATACAATGACGACACCGGATGTTGCATCTTTCTGTGAGATCGATACAAATATTGGAAAAATACGTTCTATCACAATTCATTTTTCAGATGCCCACACAAATCAGATTATACCAAAAGAAAAAAATGAGTGTTAAAAGTCAGGTTACTTGATTTCTTTTTTTCTGATACCGGTTGCCTTCTGAACAACCGTCTTCTGAACAACTGTCTTCTGTATCTCCGGCTTTGCCTTCAGATTCCTGAAACTCTTAATCCCGGAAATCTCCAGTTCGGTCTCCGCATTTCCGACTCCGGCCCGATTATACGCGACTTTAATATCATCGGCTTTCACATTCGCTAAAGCTTTCAGCTCATTTTCATCAAGGGCATAGCCGGATTTTTCTGCGGTCGCTTTGGGACTTGCGAGAAATTCTGTTTTGAATTTTTCGTCAGTAATTAATCGGGCAATGGTGCGTTTTACGCCTGCTTCTGTCATGTTTTTAACCTCAGATAATAATTCAGTATAATATAACTTCTTGTATAAATAGATTTAGTTCGTGGACATACGCTGAAAGAGAAAAACACAAAAACGTAAAAGAAAAAGTGCTGATATCGGGATTCGAACCCAAGTCGCCGGCGTGAGAGGCCGGCATGATTGGCCACTACACTATATCAGCAGATAAAATGTGCGTAATAAGATTGACATCATGAATATTTATAGGTGACGAAGCGCCAGGCTGTGTCCGATAGGATTCCAATGAAGTACGACAGCATATCTTCATCACATCCCACTTCCAATTAATATAGACACTATGGGATTGGAAGAAGATATTCGTGCACTCGAGGACGAAATCAGAGATACCAAATATAACAAGGCTACCTCGCAGCACATCGGGCGTCTGAAAGCAAAACTCGCCAGAATAAAAGACGATATGGTTTTGCGGGCAATGAAGTCCGTTGGCGGGGGAGAAGGGTTTGCGGTAAAAAAATCCGGGGATGGAACGATTGTCCTGGTCGGATTCCCGTCGGTCGGTAAATCGACCCTGCTGAATAAGCTGACCGGAGCACAGAGTGAAACCGCTTCCTACGCCTTCACCACCCTCACGGTCGTTCCGGGTCTGATGGAATACAAAGGCGCAAAAATTCAGATTCTGGATATTCCCGGATTAATCGCCGGCGCCGCCATGGGTAAAGGCAGGGGAAAGGAAGTTATCGGCGTTGTCCGGACAGCGGACCTGATTGTGATTTTAGGCGATGTTTTCAACGCAGTCCATGTAGACGTGCTGATGCACGAACTTTATGATTCAGGCATCCGTATTAACAAACCGAAACCTGATATCACTATCAAAAAGACCGGCGGCGGAGGTATCAGACTGAACAGAGTCGGAGCCGTCAAGCTCGGTCTTGAGGAAGTGCGCGCCATTCTTTCCGAGAACAAGATAATGAATGCAGACGTCCTGATTCGCGGTGACGTAACACAGGATGATCTCGTTGATGCAATGCAGGGTAACAGACTCTATGTTCCGGCATTCATCGCTATCAACAAAGTGGATTTAATCACTGACGCACAGCGGAAAGAAGTCGAGGAACACATGCGGGAAAAATACGGTGTTGACCCGATTATGATTTCTGCACATAAGGGATATCACATCGACGAGTTACAGGATGCAATCTACGATCACCTTGGATTCGTCAGGATTTACCTGAAACCTTACGGCGAAGATCCGGATATGGAAGAACCGATGATTATGCGTAAAGGAAGCACAATCGAGGATATCTGCTGCCGGCTTCACCGGGATTTCGTGGACCAGTTCAGATATGCAAAAATCTGGGGTACTTCCGTTAAGCACGATGCGGCAAAGGTCGGTCTCAAGCACAAAGTTGACGACAAAGATATCGTAACAATCGTTACGACATTATAATCAGATTTTTCTCTTCTCTTCCTTTTTTCAGGTGTACTCAAAAAAGGTTAATTACTATTCTCAATTATATTCCGTAACTCTTCCAATTCGCGAATCACGGCACGTGCCCCTTCAATGAACATCGGGATACTGGTCACGGTCAAAGACAAAAGTGAGGTCACAAAAACAGTGTTCCCGATTACACCCGGAATTCCTATCCGGGTGGCGAGTACTCTTTTGATAATGAGAAGGAAGAGACCGGATATGAATGCCGAGGTCAGCAGAGAGTATAATAGTCTCGTTAGGCGTTTGATCGGGCCGTCAAGCATTCCGGGTATTTTTTCATCATACGCTTCTTCATCCCCGTTTATGTAGGCAAAACCAATGATGAGGTAAGGAGCTGCTGCCTGCGACAATGCGTCATAGGCCCCGTTTTCTGAGAAGATGACTTCGGACACGGTGTTTTGCCCGGAGAGAATATCCGCGAGTGTGCGCAGGACATGAATGTCTTTTTCCGGGTCGTCGGCGATTGCTTCCGGCGCGGCATACAATGACTTCAATACATCGACAATTTCTGAGGCGGTTAGGGAAGACCAGGTTTTATTGGCAAAGTCGTCACCGAGAGACGCGGGCACCGGAGTGAGCGAAAGGACCGGTGCAAAATTTTCAGGCAGGATGCCGGACTCTTCTGCGAATCTGCGCAAAATTGCTGCAGGACGACTTTCCAGCGCGTTTATATCCGGACCGGAGATTTCTGCGAGGATTGACATGCCAGCCTCTCTCAGATTATTTACAGCCTCTTCAATGGCTGAAAGAGCGGCATCGGTGTTTCCCTCGTGAAAATAGACCTCTGCGGCATCAAGAAGAGAGCCGGCAGATGAAAGATGGTTCCCGGAAGTTTCGGACGACATGAATATGATATAATAGGCGGAGATACCTGATAAAGAATTCAAAAGAGAAGCATTCAAACAGCTATGCAATTCTTCATATTTACTATGAAGTCAGGTCTGACTCTTGCAGCTTTGTCACGTTTCCTGGCAGTTCACCTCCGTAAACTGTCTTACTCAAGTAAGAGTCAGATTAACATATAAATGTGTTGATACCGGTTATTCTAAAAAAAGGTGATTACGGGCTTGGGGGGATTCGAACCCCCGACATTCGGGTTAGAAGCCCGACGCTATATCCTGGCTAAGCCACAGGCCCACGTTTGTAACGCCTTATCCTATTCGTGCTTCATAGTGATAAATACTCCTGTTATTACGGCGGAGTTTGAAAATGGTTATGCATATATTTGAGCAATAGGCATGATTGGAGGGGAGATAACAAATGAGCGGAACTTTGAGAATAAAGAAAGCAACCCTGATTCTGATCGCAGGAATTCTGTCCTTTTTGGCAGATATACGCGAAAGAGGGAGAGAACATCTCTCCAATCTAAAAAAGGGGATTACCCGAACATCATATCCTGACCAAAGGGTGTTGCCGGCTGAACATTGCTGTTTTTCACATCATCTGCGAGTTTCTGGAGCATTGGTTCAATGCTATTTGCCTGCGTGATGAGCGGCAAAGTATCGATTTCGAAGTTGTACAGGGAACTTATGACATTCAGACCGGCTGCGGCGGCACGCGAATCAACATCGTAGTTTGTTTCCACTAAAAAGCCGGTAGCGGGAATCTTCCACATGCAGGCTTCGGTCAGGAACCCGCCGGTGATTCCGGTGATGTTGAGTGCGGGCAGAATAAGACACGACTCTTTTATTTTCTCAATACCCTCCTTTGTTGTTGCGGCACCGAACACCCGCTCTCCGGTCCCTCCGGTAATAACACCGCCTATTACAACGATTTCCGTTATAGTCGTGCGTGCACAGAGCCATTCAAGAAGTTTGGCGGGGATGATATATGAACCTCCATCAGGTATGGGAACGTCGGAGAGAACGATAAGTATGTTCCCTTTTTCATAGAGACGAAGAGGAGCCTGGGCCAGTCCTTCGCCGGCGAGGGAAGCGGACGGAAGAAGCGGGCTTACGACGTCGCCAATATGCGTGAAGGCAAGGGTATCTACCAGGTACTGAATAGCGATACTCCCGACAAGACCGGATCCCGGAAATCCCGCGATGAGAATGCTCTCTTTCGAGGAAGGGATTTCTGAGGAGATACGGACGATTGCATCGACATCTGCGTGCATGGTGTTTGACTTCTGCACCGTACCGGCAGATAATCCGCTTGAACTTATTTCCATAAAGTTTACTCTTCGTTCTGAGAGATAAATCTTCGGATAAGGCAGAGTAATCCGACAACAACTAATTTTAGAGGAGCCGTTCATACTATAGGGTATGCAGGAATATGAAGTCAAACGGGGAAACACCAGTGATCTCGAGGACAGGATTCAAACAGGATTTGCATCTATTTTCGCGGTTGAACCGAGAAAAAAAGAAGGTCATTATATTATATCCTATGGAAGTATGATTCGTCTTGAAGTATGGCCGGGAGAGAAGAATAAGACCGTGTTTATGGATACTGAGACGGATCCAACGGTTCTATCGATGCCGGATGCAGAGGCGGATAAAATTATTCTCGATACCAACAAGAAGTTCCGGCTGTTTCTGGATCTGGTCACCTGTTTTACGACGAAGGAACGGGTTAAGCGGGCAAAGAAGGGTGTCGAGAAGAACGAATAATATTTTTTTTAGTTTTTTTAGTTGGCATACCTGATTTTGTATTCGCGATTTTCCGCGTATTCCACATACATCGAAAGAATCCCTGAACCGAAACCGGATACGCGCAAATTTCTGTAAAAAAGTTTGAGTGAAGTTCACTCAACAATAAGTGCCGGCTTGAAGGGCAGTGCTGCTTTTGCTTTCGGCTGGGCGCTTTCCTCTGCCGGAAGAATCTCAACCGTGAGCTTGCATTCCTTTTCAATGAATGCTGCTGCCGCCTTGAAGATGACTTCCTCATTAACGCCTTCTGCGATTGCGGAAACAAGTTCCGGCGAAAGCGAGTGAATCAGCTTGACTGTCTGGAGTGAAGCATCGGTTGCCTCTTTTCCTTTTGCACGAAGCGATTCATGCGTCATTACGGTCTTGACGACATTTCTTTTATCCTCGACACCGGCGACGATGGTGAATATCTCACGCTTCCACTGCGGGGCGATAAACAGGGTGACCTTCTTTGCCTCGATCTGAACGAGTTTCAGGATGGACTGAATATCGTCAAGCGTTCTCTGGAGGAGTTCCTCGGAGATTTCAACGGATTTGTTGATCTTGGCCTCATCGGCAACCGGCCAGTCTGCAAATGAGACAAAGCCTTCGTGTCCGGTTTCTGCCCAGAGTTCCTCGGCAGTGTACGGGATGACGGGGGCCATCAGGCGGATCCATTCGGACATGACATCCTTCAGGACTGCCCCGCCGTTTGAACCTTCCGGAAGCCGTCTGCGGTACCAGGCAAGATCGGAGGCAACACCGTTGTATGCTTCCTGCAGAGCCTGTCTGGTCTGGAAGGCACGGAAACACTTTGTGGTCGACATGATTCTGTGCTGCATACGGGATTCGAGCCATCCGTCAATCGGGGTCGTGCCGGCTGCATCGGCTGAATCCAGAATAAGCTGCCACATACGTTCAATCTGTTTCTTGACAGAGAGAACAAGTTCATTTCTCCAGTCAAAGTCCTGCCAGGGTTCGGCAGAGCCCACAAGGAACATACGAACGGTATCGGCACCAAACTCGTTTGCCGCATCTTCCAGAAGGAAGACGTTGCCTTTTGAGGAGGACATCTTCATTCCGTTTAAGAGACCCATCCCGAAAACAACCATGCCTTTTGGCTGGAGGTTGTCAGGGAAGATTGCCTTGTGATGGAACAGCTGGAAGGTCAGGTGGTTCGAGATCAGGTCCTTTGCACTGAACCGGTAGTCATACGGATACCAGTAAAGGAACTCGGACCGGAGATCATGTAAGGTTGCTTCGTCGACCGGCATAGCGGTCGGATCGCCTTTTCCAAGGAAGATGTAATCAAAGACGGCTGGCGTGAGTTTCTCTGCAGGAATCTTTGTAATCCTGTGGGAAATGGTGTAGTAAGCCATGTAGATGGTCGAGTCGGAGAGCGGCTCGAACAGCCACTTTTTGTCCCAGGGAACATGGGTTCCGAGACCGACACGGCGGGAGCACGGCCACTCTTTGAGCCAGTCGATGGTTCTTTCGAACTCGATACGGACTTCCGGCGGAACGAGTTCCACTTTTGGGAGCTGCTCGTGAACCTGTGCTTTCCACTCAGGATCGCCGTAGTTCAGGAACCACTGGTCATCGAGAATCTTGACATAGACACGTCCTCCGCAGCGGCAGATAACACGTTTCTGGCTCATCTCATGGAAGATGATGGATCCGCGTTCCTCGGTGAACTCGCGGGTGACATCCTCACGTGCCTGACGAACGGTTTTTCCTGCATGGGGTCCGCATGCTTCGTTGAGTTTGCCTTTGGAGAACTCGGCAGAGTAGAGTTCCTGCGTGAGTTCATCCATTCTCGGGTCGTCCTGATTTGGAATCTTATACTTCTCGACGATGTCCTTTGCAGGAATCCTGCCGAAGTTCGGAACAGTGACTAACGGAATCGGCATAATATCTGTATATCTGCCTTTTTCCTGCAGATCACGCAGTGCGATGTAATCGAACGGAGCGTGAGCCGGCACACTCATAACAAGACCGGAGCCCATGTCAGGATCAACGAACGATGCCGGAAGAATCGGAACATCAGAGCCGGTATAGATGTTTTTCGCGACTTTGTCGATGAGTTCGGTTCCCGGAATGGTCGAAAGCTCATTGACAACATGCTTCTGCATCCGGAGTTTGTCCGCTGCATCAGAACTGATAATCCATTTCTTACCGTCAACTTCGGCTTTGATGTAGGTGGTTTCCGGATTTGCCCAGAGGTTGGTGACACCAAAGATGGTTTCAGGACGGAGGGTGGCACACGGAATCTGGTATTCGCCGAACTGATACATCACGAACACAAAGTGCATGATTTCCGCTGTATCGCCTTCAAGCAGATCGTGGTCTCCGACAGGCTGATCACATGCAGGACAGTATCTTACCGGGTATTCGCCTTTAATGACTTTACCCTGACCATAGATGTGGGTATACTGCCATTCGATGAACTTGCTGTATTGGGGGATGATGGTGGTGAACCGGCGTCTCCAGTCTATGGAAAGACCGAGCTGTTTCATTACCCTCTCATACTCGTCAGCGAAATAGTTGACAATGACAATTGGATCGGTGAAGTTGGCAAGGGTCTCCTTTGGTACACGGTAAAGATCGCCATAGAGTTTGAGAGTCTTTTCATCTTTCTTTGCAATACGTTTTGCAATTCCAAGTACAGGGGCTCCGGTAACATGGAATGCCATCGGGAAAAGCACCTGCTTTCCCTGCATTCTCCAGAAACGGGCGATTACATCGGGGATGATGTAGGTTCTGCCGTGCCCGACATGCATTGCGCCGCTCGGGTAAGGGAAGGCAACGTTTACGTAGAGTTTGTCTTTCGATTCATCAGGGTTTGACTGAAATACCGTATTCCATTTGTTCCGGATTTCCTGTTCAACCTCAGTCATTACCAGGTTTTTTGCCATAGTTGTTTCTCTCCTATATTATTAATCGACGGGTCGGATTTTGAGATCCTCATTCGCACCGTAACGACGGATCATTTCCATCGCAATACTCGAGTTGCGTGCAAGATGAATTTCACCGTAATCATCAACGGTTGCGGTGAACAGGTATTCCTTTCCGGAGAAGAGGTCAACGATTTTGCCTGCGTGGTCCGGACAGAGGATGGATAACTGTTTTTTCTCGCTTTTAATCTTAAACCCGGCAGACAAATTTGAGGGTGCCGGTACGTCATTGGTAAGGACCTCCCGTCCCGGAAGGTCGCTTAGTGGACGCACGTCGATTCCGATGCCGACTTTGCTGACGACAGCGGCAATATTTTTGCCGGCTTTGCCGATTGCGGCAGGTACGTCGGCATCTTCAATATAGACAGCCGCTTTGGTATCGGTAATCATCCGAACAACAATATCGCCTTCGGTGAACCTGCGGATTTCGTTCTGAATCTCCTTTTCCAGAACAAGCCATGCCGGGTTGTCATCGGTGACTTCATAGGTCGGCATGGAGTGTACCGGCGGAGCCGAGCGTTCTTCCTGCTGAACCGGTTCCGGTATTTCTACGGGTGCCGGAGCTTTTTGCGCCGGAACCGGGGCGGGCGCTGCCTGAACCGGAGCTGCTTTTGCTTTTGGCACAACTATCGGCGTTACTTTCGGAAGACCGGTTGCCGGGGTAACCATCACTTCGCCTTCATAGCGGAATGCTTCGGCGGCAGTTTCCTGGGTGATTATATTAGTGAGTCTGACAATCGGACGAATCTGCGGGTCGCCAATCTGTTCAAGAGCTTTAGGCACACCAAAGCCGGTTGATACATTGTAGATTTCGGAGATATCGCCTGCTTTGACGAAAACCATAGTCGCAACAATCTGCGGGATGAGGTTGAGGTCCACAAGGCTTGAAAGTCTTATCATTGCATCGAGAGCGGATTTCGCATGAAGACCCCCAATGACTTTGATGCCGGATAAGCGGAGATCGGCATAGACTGCCAGTTCATCACTTCTCCGCATTTCATCAAAGACGACATAGTCCGGGCGGAGAAGGGTGAGCACTTCTCCGGTCGCGGCAATACTTCCGTCCAGAGCTGTGTATTGGGTAATTGAGTCCGAAACCATCAGATCACGGGGTGATTCGATGGTCTTGACAATGAAATTCTGGGCTGCAAGATAGGTGGCAATGTTTTGTTCAAGCGTGGATTTGCCTGATCCCGGGGTTCCGATGATGAGCATGCCGCCGGCTCCTTCTTTCAGCCGGTCTTTTAATGCGGCTGCATAGTTGTAGGATTCGAAGGATACTTCACGGGTAGGACGAACGATGGTTATTTCTATTCCATCAGAGAATGGCGGGCGGGTTGTCGTAATCCGCATAGAACCTATCTGGGACACGGTCACACCGGGCATCTCGACTTCGACAAATCCGTCCGGGTGGCGTTTTGCACGCTCAAGACATTCCTGAGCGACTGCACGCAGCTCGTATTCGGTCGCGGGAGCTTCCCGAATCTGAACAAGCCGGGACTCTTTGATCGTTCCTTTGCGGGCGCAGGGAGCCACACGCTCCTTCAGATATACGGCAAAGGTGTTTTCGTCAAAGAATTCATCAACCATAAGCGGGGCAAAGCTGTTTACCATCTCGGATTTCAGGTAGATTACTTCAAGTCCTTTGGCTCTGGCAACTTCTGCCTGGACATAGTCGCTTGTAAGGAAGGTCGCTCCATGTTCTATGGCGACCGCCCGGATCATGGAATCAATCTCGCCGCCGCCGGCAAGTTTGACCTGTTCAAGTCTTGGCCTCTCTCCCACATATTGTAAGGTAATTTTTCCCTGTTTCGCAAGAACACAGAGTTTCTGGAGTTCGGCAAGACCTGAAAAGCCAATTTCTCTTCCCTGGTTCGCCTGTGCCTCGAGTTCGGCAAAGACTGCTTCAGGTATTATTATCGTTGCGTCACGGTATTCCCCTTTCTCGAGCAGGGCGGTAACGCGGCCGTCAATGACGACGCTGGTATCAGGTACGAGTATCATAAATTATTCAACCAGTATTTATGGGGTTTCAATAGGATATTAGTATACTGTTCATTTGTCGGAAGGAGCGAGCATCACTTGTGATAGATTGCCGCAGGTTCCTTAAGTTTAGGCAGAACGACCCTGCCGTCAACCGTTCTGAAAAAGCAGCTGTAGTATCCTTCATGGCAGGCACAGCCTGTCTGCTCGACCTGATACATAAGGCAATCTTCATCACAGTCAACAAATACGTTGACGATTTTCTGCAGGTGACCTGACTCCTCACCCTTTTTCCAGAGTTTGTTTCTCGAGCGGCTGAAGTAATGGGCATAGCCGGTGGAGAGTGTCAGGGAGACTGCCTCTTCATTTGCGTAAGCAAACATGAGGACCTGTTTTGTTTGTGCGTCCTGAACGATAACCGGGATAAGCCCGTCGGTATAGCAAAGTGAAGCAGTGAGATCAGGCATTGTTATTCAGTATGTGCTTTTTTATGTGATAAGAGAATCTCTTCGCGGAGATTATCCACACCTTTGATTCGGAGGTTCCAGGAAGCGGTCGAGATAACGGATGGACCGAAGAGGGGGGCGAGTTCCTCACGCTCAAAATAGTGGGTCATGATTCCGTCACCCCGCAAAAACGAATCAGGTTCAACCTCGGTCCCTTTTCCATACCGGTAATCGTTTCTGGAAAAATCCTTGAAATACAAAAAGCCGCCCGGTTTCAAAACCCGGAGCAGTTCGTCAGCTGCGGTTTTGCGGCCGGCAGCCTGGAGATGTCCGAGAACATGCCAGCAGAATATGATATCAAAAACAGCATCTCTGAACGGAAGATAACAGATGTCCCCGACAATAGCAGACGCCCCCGCCAGATTTACGGCAGTCGGGGAGATGTCGATTCCGATTGCATTCGGTCCGAGTGAACGGAGGGTTTTCCCATTCCCGCATCCTGTTTCGAGAACGAGAGCTGTATCCGGGATTTCCGGGAGAAGATAGG
Source organism: Methanocorpusculaceae archaeon UBA425 (assembly GCA_002506085.1). Lineage (GTDB taxonomy): Archaea > Halobacteriota > Methanomicrobia > Methanomicrobiales > Methanocorpusculaceae > Methanocorpusculum. The sequence goes on along the minus strand of DAWV01000008.1, from coordinate 159,104 downwards.
AAGCTCCGCCCCAACGCGGACCCCGCAGTTCGTAATCAGTCTGCCATCCCATTACAAACGAACCGGAACGCCGCGTGATGCCAGATATTCTTTGACAGACCGGATTGTCATTTCCCCATAATGGAAGACACTTGCCGCAAGACAGGCGTCGGCTTTTCCTTTGACAAAACCGTCATAGAAATGTTCCAGCGTCCCGACCCCGCCGGAAGCAATCACCGGGACATCAATATTTCCGGAAATCTCAGCGGTGATTTCCAGATCATATCCGGTTTTCACGCCGTCCGTTTCCATCGATGTGAGCAGGATTTCTCCGGCACCCCGCTTCACAGAGTCCTGAGCCCAGGAGACTGCATCGATACCAGTCCTTGTACTCCCGCCGTATATGACCACTTCATACCAGCAGACACGACCGTCTTCAAGATATACCGGGGTTACGCCGTCTTGCATCTCATAATTTCTTCTGACATCCTCGGCGAGAACAATGCACTGGTTCCCAAAAAGGCGGGCACCTTCAGTTATAACATCAGGCGTTTTTACGGCGGATGTATTCAGACTTACCTTGTCGGCGCCGGCACGGAGAATATCCTGAATGTCTTTGACGGTCCGGATCCCTCCTCCCACTGTCAGAGGAAGGAAAAGCTGATCTGCCGCCCTGCCGATGACATCGATCATCGTGGCACGATTGTCCTTCGATGCGGCAATATCCAGAAACACGACCTCGTCGGCACCCTGTTCATTATATCGTGCGGCAAGTTCGACAGGATCACCTGCGTCGCGGAGTCCTTCAAAGTTTACTCCCTTTACAACCCGTCCTGCTTTCAGGTCAAGACAGGGGATGATTCGCCGGGTAAGTCCCATAGATTAGTGTTGGTGTTTTTTGAAGAAAAAACCTGTGTGAAAGAGGAACGGGTTACTTTTCCAGAAAAGCAATCAGATCATCCATTCTTTCCATCGTATCTCTGAATCCGTCATCATAGAGAGCCGCAAGTTTCTTTTTGTTTGTCTCGACTTTCCCGATTTTCACGGGTTTTTTCGGGCGGAGCACAAAAGCACGGTCTTCGGCTTCTTCTTTGGCGACGAAATCCAGAGTATCATTATAGCGGATATGCCGGGCGGCAACCAGTTCAGCTATTTTCGGATACTCACGATAGACTATTTTCAGCAGAGGAATGATTTTTGCAGGTTTCTTCCGGTAATCACTATCCTGCGTAAGAATAACAACATTTTTCCGGTTACCTTCAGCAATGGACTTTCGAATTGGAATCGAATCGGCGAGCCCTCCGTCGAGATATTTTTTACCGGCAATAGGCACTATTTTTGCGAGAATCGGAAGAGAACATGAGGCATTGAGCATCTCAACATCCTCGCGTAAATCTTTCAGATGGAAATACTCAGCTTCGCCGGTTTCACAGTTGGCGGCAACGACAATACATTTTCCCTCATACCGGGTATATTCTTCATAATCAAAGGGGTCAAGCTGCTCTGGAATGGTATGATAGATCATCTCCGGCCCAAACAGATTCCCGGTTGCAAGGAGATTCCGGAAACTACAGTAACGTTTGTCCCCTATATAATCCGTGATTACCCGGTATGCCCTTCCACGCTGTTTGGATAGGTAACTAACAGCATTGCAGGATCCGGCAGATACAGCATAACAACCGGAAAATTCCAGATGATTGTCCAGAAAAGCATCGATAACCCCGGCTGTATATGCGCCACGCATACCGCCCCCTTCTAAAATCAGTCCGGCTGAATACATTACTTTTCCAGGAAGGCAATCAGGTCATGCATTTTTTCCATCGCTTCCTTGTATCCTTCTTCATAGAGAGGAGCGATTCTTTCCATGTTGAAATCCATTCTGGAGACCTTGACCGGCTTTTTCGGACAGATCACAAAAGCTCTGCCTGCTGCTTCTTCTTGGGCGACAAGTTCCAGGGCCTGATTATATCTGATATGGCGGGTCGCCACCATCTCAACCATCTTCGGATACTTCGGGTAGGCAATTTTCAGAATAGGCACCGTCTTATCCGGTTTCTTCTGGTAACCGACTGCCTGCGTCAGAACAAGGACGTTTTTCGCATTTCCATCGGCAATTGAACGTTTGATAGGAATAGAATCAGCAATTCCACCGTCAAAATAATAGTTATCACCGATTTTTACTTTTTTGGAAAGAATCGGAAGGGAACTTGAGGCATGAATCATCTCCACATCCTCCTGCATGATTTTCAGATGAAGATATTCAGCCTCGCCCGTCTCACAGTTTGTCACGACACAGAAAAACTTCCCGGGATATCTGTTATATTCATCATAATCGAAGGGGTCGAGCTGCTCGGGAATTATATGAAAGACCATATCCGGACCAATAAGATTTCCTTTGGTTAATAAATTCCAGTAACTGAAATACCTTTTATCTCCGATATAATCAGTCATGGTCCGATATGCCCTGCCGTGCTGTTTGGATAAATAACTGGCACCATGACATGCCCCGGAAGAAACCCCGTAGCATGAGGAAAATTCCATCTTATTATCGATTAATGCATCAATAACTCCTGAGGTATATGCTCCGCGCATACCACCCCCTTCAAAAATCAGTCCTGCAGAATACATGTGGTTAGTAATTTGCTCTCTGATTAATTGTATATTTTCCGCAGGAACGAGTCCCACAAGCAACGAATAATAGATATGCAGACCAACAGATAAGGCATGACCAGTTCGGGTGAGCTGAAAATACAGTGGGCATACCAGTTTATGCCGGTCCTCCAGGCGATTAGAAAACGCTTCGAAGCGGAAAAACCTCTTGCAGGGCAGAGAATCGGAATGGCGCTGCATGTCGAGGCAAAAACAGCGTGTCTTGTCAGAACACTCCAAGCAGGTGGGGCTGAGGTGTATATCACCGGTTGTAACCCGCTTTCCACCCAGGATGATGTGGCAGCGGCATTATGCGAGGGAGGGGTCGCCTGTTATGCAAAACGCGGATGTAATACTCTGGAGTATTACGAAGCAATCGATAAGGTTCTGGATGCAAAACCGACTCTGACGATTGATGACGGCATGGATCTTATCAGCAGAGTTCATCTTGACAGAAGAGATGTCCTCCCGCAGATTATCGGGGCGTGCGAGGAAACAACCACCGGCATCCACCGGCTGAAAGCAATGGAGGCTGACGGAAAACTGGAGTTTCCTGTCCTGTCGGTAAACGACACGCCGATGAAGCATTACTTTGACAATGTTCACGGAACCGGCGAAAGTGCTCTCGCATCCATTATGCTTACGACCAATGTCCTTATTGCAGGAAAACACGTGGTCGTTGCCGGATACGGATTCTGCGGGAGAGGCGTCGCTACCAAAGCACGGGCTCTTGGAGCTCGGGTAATCGTAACGGAAATCGATCCGCGCCGTGCCCTCCAGGCACACTTTGACGGGTTTGATGTGATGAGTATGAACGAGGCTGCAGAAATCGGAGACCTGTTCATCACTACAACAGGAAACTGTGACATTATCACCGACCGTCACTTCCCGCTCCTGAAATCCGGTGCGATTCTTGCAAATGCAGGGCACTTCAACACCGAGATTTCCATTCCGTGGCTCGAGTCCCATGCAAAGACGGTGGAACACCGTGACGGAATCGACACCTACGTTGTCGGAGACAAAAAGATTCACCTGCTTGCAGAAGGCAGACTCGTCAATCTCGCAACCCCGAAAGGCATGGGGCACCCGGTCGAAGTTATGGATCTGAGCTTTGCCGTCCAGGCGCTTGGCGTTGAATACATGGCAAAGAACGGCAAAAATATGTCTGCAGGCGTTCACGATATCCCGACAGAAATTGATGAATATATTGCCCGGCTGAAACTGGCAGCCCTCGGCGCAACAATAGACGAGTTAACACCCGCCCAAAAAGAGTATATGAGCTCGTGGAACCACGGCACATAATTTTTTTATCCGGCTTTTTCTTTTTTCCAGATAAGTCTCTTCATCACAACCTCGTCGGCGAAAATCTGGAAGGCATGTGATGCATACGAAAAGACGATAGGCGTCAGCAGATGGTTATCAGGGATTTTCCGTGCATTGGTGTTTCCGATAATCCTGATAAAATCCAGAGCATATAACGCATCGTCCCTCAGGATGCCCGAACGACCTATTGCACCGCAAAGGGTCCCGAACTTTGTGTTGTCGGCCCGTATATTCTCCTGTTTGCAGATGAGTTCGGCAATTTTCGTTGTGATATCGCAAAGATTTCGCGTGGCGGTCTCGGATTTTTTCTGGTGAGTAATGGGTTCGAGATCACGGAATACCGGATGAATCTGTGCAAAATCCAGAAACCGTTTCATCCTCAATTCATAGCCGGAGAGCACTGCCGCCTTGTCATAGATACTTTTCTCAAGCGCAAGTCCCTTTTCCCTTGGAAGAGCATAACTGATGAGAAGAGATGCCCCGACCCCGCCCGACGGGACTGAGACGAGTACATCTCCAATATTCTGCATATCATAGAGGGCGTTACAGCACATCGAAAGCCTGTTTGATGCTTTGAGTGTTTTGTGCAATTCTCCTGCCGAGACTTCCAGACGCGGTTCTCCGTTGGAGATAGCCGTATCAAATCTGCGATAAAGTTCGTGATGAAAATCAGCCGCAGTCAGGTTTCCGTTTTTTTCTGTCATAGGTTATCCGAATAGACCGAAGAGGCCTTTCTTCTTTGCCACTTCAACGTCAATGATGATATTGCCTTTTTTCTTCGGAGACAGAATGCCGAGCCCTTTTCCTTCGGGCGGGGCGAAACGGTCTCCGGTTTTTACACCGGCAGGCACGGTGATTTTTATGGTTTTCTTGAATAGAAGCGTGAGGGGCAGCGTGCCGCCGTTCTCAGCAACTTTCGGCGAAATCTGCAGGTGACAGATCAGGTTATTTGTCGTGTCGTCAATCTCCCAGTTTTCCTCCGGGATTACTTTGAGATTGACATACAAATCGCCCCGGGGTTTTCCTTCAACGGGTACACCTTTGTTTTCAATTCTATAACGTCTGACTCCGGGATAAACTTTGATGACGACTTTTTCTCCTGCAACATTCATGGGAATTCTGCCTTTTCCATATGCAGCAATACTCATGGACACCGGATAATCAGTTTCTATATCTCCGCTTTTTGTCGGCATCCCGGACATTTTTTTGCCGCGGGGTGAGGGGGCAGATGGAGCTCCCGCGAGGTCGGCATCATAAGCCGCTTTTCTGTCAGCATTTCCGAGAACGTCGTATGCCGCCATTATTTCGAGCAGACGCTCGTTATATTCCTGCTGTTTCTCCTCGCTCGAACCCGCATGGTCCGGGTGGAACTCCTTTACGAGAGCAACATAGGCTTTTTTTATCATTTCCGGCGCTGCGTTTCTCGCTACGCCTAATGTATCATAGTGGGTATCTCCCATTTGAATAAATTATTAGCGCTCCTGAGGATAGAACTTATCTCATCCTCTAACCATACATTACATGCATGTATATTGGAGTCGACCACGGGACAACGTCTCTCCGGTTCGCAACTGAAACCGGAAAACATATCAAAATCTCCCGGGAAGCTGCAACGGATTTCAAGATTTCTGACCTCGAAAAACTCTGCCCGGTTTCAGAGATAGAAGGATTTGCCGTCTGCTATTCAATGGGGGATAATTTCTCCAAAATAACACCTATAAGCGAGCTGAAAAACCGCGGAGTCATTACCCGGGATGGCGCGGGGAAACATATCGGCGGGGGCACGCATGTCTTTGATGTAATAAAAGAGTCCGGAATACCTGCCATGGTAATTCCGGGAATTCACCGCGGGTCCGATACGGATCCGAGATTCAAAATATATTCGCATCAGACGAGCCCGGAAAAACTCGGTATCGCCTACCTGGCAAAACAGACCCTGCATGACACGTTCATCATATCCGATATCAGTTCGAACACGGTGTCCATGCTGGTCGTCAATGGAAAAATCATCGGAGCATTCGATGCATGTATCTTCGCGCCAGGTACCCAGCACGGGGCACTTGATGTAGATGCAATCCGGAAAATCGACAATGGGGAATGTACCGCAAACGAGGCATTCACGACAGCGGGTGCCTCATTCCACCTGGAAGAGAAGTATCAGAAACCCGCCATTGCGATGTGGGCCGCGATGGAATGCGCCTCCCTCCTCCTTCTTGCGCGCGAGGCCCCAGTTGCTCTTGCGGGAAGTCTCGCGCCGGAATTAGCAGAGGAGATTTCAGCTCTGCTTCAGAAACCGGTTATGGTATACGATGAGTGGGCAGCGTCGGAAGGACTGGCTCTTGTAGCCAGGGACGTGTTTGCCGGAGCGAAGGAAATACTGGGTATCAGGGTAGTACAGCCCCGCAAAATATAATCCACCCTGGGATTTCATCTGCTTTAGAAAATTCTATTCTATTTTACGGAAATTTTCAAACAGTAAATTCATATTGATTAATCGTGATAAATATAAGTGTTATGAGAGAACTACGCATCCACGGTAGAGGTGGACAGGGATCGGTAACTGCTGCTGAATTAATAGCAACGGCTGCTTTTACCGCAGGTGTCTATTCCCAGGCATTTCCTGCGTTTGGTGTAGAACGCCGCGGCGCCCCGGTGCAGGCATTTGTCCGGTTCAGTGATGAAAAAATCCGGCTCCGGAGTCAGATTTACGAACCAGACTACATCATCGTTCAGGACAGCACCCTTATTCACGACGTGAATGTGTTTGCCGGCATGTCTGCAGGCGGGATTGCAATTATCAACACTGAAAAGGACCTGAAATACAATCTTCCCGAAGGTGTCAAGTTAATCACCATCGACGCAACGAAGATCGCCATGGAAGAAATCGGACGCCCCATCACCAATACTACTTTGATGGGAGCATTCGCCGCAGCAAGCGGAGAAATCACTCTCGACGCTCTTGAAGGAGCAATCAGAAGCAGATTCGACGGTAAACTCGCAGATACCAACGTCTCTGCAGCAAAACGTGCGTATAATATGATAAAGGAGGGACGCGTATAATGGCTCTTGGAATTGGATGCACGGCTCGTCCCGGCAACAGCAGAAACAACAAAACCGGTTCATGGAGAGTTTTCTATCCGACAATGGACACGGAAAAATGTACAAAATGCGGAACATGTCAGCTGATCTGTCCGGAAGGATGTATCAACCAGAACTCTGACAAAACCTACTCGATTGATCTCGACTTCTGTAAGGGATGCGGTATGTGTGCCGAGGAATGCCCTGATAAAGCAAAAGCAATCACCATGAAAATGGAGGAAAAATAAATGACCATGGAAATTATGGAGGGGTCAATCGCAGTCGCAGAAACAGTACGCCTCTGCAGACCGCAGGTCATCTCCGCATACCCGATCACCCCGCAGACTCACATTGTAGAAGGGCTCGCATCAATTGTTGCTGACGGACGCCTTGACGCAGAATATATTTGTGTGGAGTCGGAGTTTTCTGCCCTCTCAGCCTGTATCGGCGCTTCTGCCGCAGGAAGCAGGGTTTACTCGGCAACCACCTCACAGGGTCTTGCCTTAATGACAGAAGTTGTGTTCAACGCAGCAGGTATGAGACTCCCAATCGTCATGGGAATTGCAAACCGTGCAATCTCCGCGCCTCTCTCAATCTGGAACGACCAGCAGGATTCCATTATGATGAGAGATTCCGGCTGGATCCAGCTCTATGCAGAAGACAACCAGGAAGCAATTGATATGCATATTCTCGCATACAAAGTATGCGAAGATCACAACATCCTGCTTCCCGCATTCGTCTGCTTTGATGGATTTATCCTTTCTCACGTGTTTGAACCAATCGACATCCCCTCACAGGAACTCGTGGACAAATTCGTAGGTCCATTCACCCCCTATCAGAAACTTGACGTAAACGATCCGATCTCCTTTGGAATGTACGCCACACCTGAATACTACCTTGAGTTCCGATATGAACATGATCAGGCAGTCAAACGTGCGGCAGAAGCCATAAAGAAATATGGAAAAGAGTTCGGCGAGATATTCGGACGTGACTACTCTGAATTAGTCGTCGGTTACAAACTCGAAGATGCCGATATTGCAATAGTTGCCATGGGTTCTATCTGTGGAACCGTCAAAGACGCAATCGACGAGATGCGTGCTGAAGGAAAGAAGGTCGGACTCTTGAACCTCCGCTGCTTCCGTCCGTTCCCGTCAACCGATGTGGCAAAAGCTCTTGCACATGTAAACACCATTGCGGTTCTCGACAAAAACGTCAGTCTCGGTGCAAAGGGAGCTGTGGCAATAGAAATTAAGGAAGCATGTTACGGCTCGAACATACCGGTCTACGATTATATCCTTGGTCTCGGCGGCCGTGACGTAAGAAAGAAAGACATCAAGAAAATCGTTGACCTCGCAGAGAAAGGCGAAGGCGACATGTTCTATGGCTTACGTGAGGAGGTGCTTTGAAATGGTAGACAGAACTATAGAAAACTTTGACTGCGGACACAGAGCCTGCGGAGGCTGCGGAGCATCATCTGCAGTTCGTATGATTCTGAAAGGTGCCGGCAAGAACGTGATTGTGGTTAACGCAACCGGATGTCTGGAAGTATTTTCCACCCCGTATCCTGAAACCGCATGGAAAACTCCCTGGATTCACTCGCTGTTCGAAAACTCATCGGCTGTTGCATCCGGTATCGAAGCGTCCCTGAAGAAGCAGGGTCGTCTTGAAAAGGAAAAAGTCCTCGTATTCGGCGGAGACGGCGCAACTGTTGATATCGGAACACAATGTATCTCAGGAGCATTCGAACGCGGGCATGATTTCACATATGTCTGTTACGATAACGAGGCATACATGAACACCGGTATCCAGCGGTCAGGCTCAACCCCGTATGATGCAGACACGACCACCTCACCCGCAGGAGTCTGCTCGACGGGAAACAAACTGCCAAAGAAAGATTTCCCGCAGATTATTGTTGCCCACGGTTCACCCTACGTTGCAACAGCAACTATGGCTTATCCTATGGATCTTATGAAAAAAGTCGAAACGGCGATGAAAACAAAGGGTCCGTGCTACATTCAGGTCCACACACCATGCTGTACCGGATGGGGATACGACGGCGCAAAGACAATGGAAATCGGAAGAATGGCTGTTGAGTGCGGACTCTGGGTCAATTATGAAATAATTGACGGGAAACTCACCACGGTAAAGAAAGTCAAGAGAGTTCCGGTTGATGACTACCTGATGGCCCAGAAACGGTTCCGTCACCTGTTCAAACCGGTAAGAAATGATGCCGAAATCGCAAAGATTCAGGCAATCGCTGACAAAAATGCCGAGAAATACGGCATTGATATTGAGTAAAATCAATATCGGATTATTTTTACTCAACATTCTTTTTTTGTATTCAGTTTCGTTCCGGCAAAAAACAGGTATACCTGATAATTCAGCCAGGAGAACACATGGAAAATCCCGAGCACGAAATACGAAGTACACGAAAAAAGGTGAGGGATTCTCTTCTATTTAGATATCCTTCATCGGCTTTCTCTTCAACCGGAGATAACGTGCCCCGACAATGAGGAACACGACAGCCCAGACTCCAAGGAAAATATAAAGGAGCGGCTCGCGGACGTCATCGTAAAATGTGAGCGAAGCCGTTTTTGTATCCCCGAAAGTAACCATCGAGCCATAGGATGAATTATCAGACGGAGAATTAACACCGCCGCTTCCAACGGTCCCGAGAATCAGATGCCCGGTCTGGAACTTCTCCGGCAGATAGATGGTTACATTGTATGATTCGGGATACTTTGCGTAAACCTGATTATTCTCTATCTTCACCGAATAGTTCAGCGTGTAGTTTCCTTTTGGAAAAGAAACGGTCATTCCATCCTGTTTATACTCAATGACACCGGTTTCGTTCTGAATCGTCAGATTATCTACCGTCAGGGCAATATCCTCACCCAAAAAGCCCGGTTTCATGAGCAGAAACTCACTCTGGTTAATCAGAGCGGCATTCGCATACAAGACGCTCCCGTCTTCAGATACAAAATAAGTTGCAGTATTTGCAGCCGCAGGGACTGCAAACAGGGCAAACAGAATCACAAGGATGCTTACAATACAGCAAGCAGTGCTTCGATGGTTGGGTCTATCTCGATTGGCGGTGCACATTGTTTAATTACGGTTTCCGGATCTTTCAACAGGTGACCTGTGACAACACAGACAATCTTCTCATCACGGTCGAGAAGTCCCATTTCTGCCATCTTACGGATGCCTGCAACAGAAGCGGCTGATGCCGGTTCCACACCGATACCTTCGTATCTGGCAAGGTCACGCTGCATAGCAAGAATTTCTGCATCGGTTACAGACTCAGCGGTTCCGCCGGTCTCACGAATTGCACGGAGAGCTTTCTCCGCATTAACCGGGGCACCGATACGAATTGCCGAGGCAACCGTTTCCGGATTCTGCTCAACAACAATTTCAGAGAGATGACCTTTGATTGCAGAAACAATCGGACATGCACCTGCTGCCTGAATGGCAGTCATCCTCGGCAAGGTGTCAATGTAGCCCACATCACGCCACTCGCAAAGACCTTTGTAAACGGCAGAGATGTTGCCTGCATTACCGACCGGCAGAACTAATCTGTCCGGAACACAGCCAAGCTGATCGACCACTTCAAACCCGATGGTCTTCTGACCCTCTAAACGGTAAGGGTTGATAGAGTTCAGCAGATAAATTCCATGAGTGATGCAGAGTTCGTGAACCATCTCAAGAGCGCGGTCAAAGTTACCACGAATCGAGATGACTTTCGCACCATGCATTAGTGCCTGGGCAACTTTTCCAAGGGCTACATGACCCGCGGGAAGTAAGACAATGGCCGGCATATTGGCTTTTGCAGCGTAAACCGCCATCGAAGCCGAGGTATTGCCGGTAGAGGCGCAGGCAACGATATTCTTGCCGAGCTGCTTTGCCATGGAAACTCCGAGCGTCATACCACGGTCCTTAAAAGAACCGGACGGATTCATTCCCTCATGCTTTGCATATAGGTTGTCAAGCCCGAGTTCTTCACCGAGTCTCTCCAGATGATAGAGAGGAGTTCCTCCCTCCTGAAGGGTGACCGGCTCGATTTTCACCGGCAGAAACTCCTTGTATCTCCAGAGTTTGATTGGACGCTTCAAAAGCTCTTCGTGGGAGATGGTGATTTCGTCAAGATCATATTTAACGGCCAGCAAATGACCGCATTTCTCACAATTGTACACAATTGCGTCCGGAGGATACTCGGCGCCGCAGTGTACACAGACGAGTTTATACATGACTATGTATTTGTTCCTCAGGGATTAGAAGGTTATTCTCGAATCGCTTTTTTCGCGGGAACACCCGATACCCGGAGGAAGATGACCCAGAGTACAATCGGGACCAGAAGTGAAAGAGGATACGCAAATTGTGCCGGAATAAACCCAAGTATTGTGAGAGAGAAGATAATGACCGCCGCAAAGAGAAGAATTACCGCGTAGACCGTTGGATTTATGTCTGTGCCGTCACCTTTGATTGTTCCTCTGAGCCGGCTGAAACTGAAAGGATAGAAGTAATGGATTCCTGAATTGTCACAGGTGTCTTCAATTAAGTGAAGGAAACAGCCAAGCAGGAAGGCGGCGCCGAATAGGTAGATGAGGTAGTTGTTATTGAGGAAAGCCAGGTATGGAACAAATGAAAGCGCGAAACATATGAGCCATATATAGAGGGTGAGGAGAACTGAGATGAGCAAAATACCTATTGGTGAGTGCGGCAGTTCCCGGTGTCCGTGAATGGCATATATTTTTTTACCGAAGATTATGCGGAAAATTAATTGAAGCGGTTTGTAGCAGGTATAGTAGATAGAGTAGCCGAACATCGGCGTGAGATGAAATTTTTTGCCGCCGGCTCCGGGAATTTCTGAATGATAGATAGCAGCATCCTTTCCTTTATCGATGTCAGGGGTGAGGGAGCCGATAAATGCACCCAGGAGGAGAAGGAGTACTGCAGGGAGAGACTCCAGGGTGAGAAGGGAATTTGTTTGTGGTGCAAGGATGAGGAGCACGGTTAACATGGTGAGAATAATATGAAAAATACCTTTCATTATCCAGACATATTGGTTTTTAGGTAATATAAGAGGAGGGAGTATGATTGTGGGCACGTCAGAGCCATTTCGGCCAGGGAAGACCGAATGTGGTTACCATGCCGGAAATTTCATTCCGGATACCGCGGTCTAGTTTGAATAATACAAAGATGTAGATGAGCGCACCGATGACGACTGGGATGAGGACGAAACCGACATTTGTCAGCGGGACAAACTGTATGTAAATGAAGACAAATAGCGCCATAATGAGAGAAGATATGACAATATGGCATATGGAACGGATTTCAAGGCTGACTGTGATATATCTCCTGAGATAGTGAGAGATGAGGATGGCGTTCAGTGTGTAACTTATGAGTGTGGCGATTGCGGCTCCGTTTATTCCGAGAATCGGAATGAGAATGATGTTTAAGATGATGTTCAGCACGGCAGCAAATGCGGTGGCATAGAATGACTGGCGGGCATGATCGGATGCAGTGAGAGCGACACCCATGAGGGAGATGAACACAGCAACTATCTGCATGATGAGGAGAATCGAACAAACCACCCATCCTTCGGCAAAATCGGCACCATAGAAGAAATAAAGCAGGCGTTCGGATAGAAGATAGCCGCCCATGGCTGCCGGAATCGCCAGCAGGAGAGATAAGGTGATTCCCCTGGTGATTACAGGAGAGATTTTGTCCATCTGGTTATTTGCACTCCAGTGACTGATTTTCGGGGTGAGAGTTCCGGTTATTGCCAATGTAATAAAGGCGGCAATTGAGGTGAACTGATAGGCAGTTCGGTAAATGCCGACATCCCCGTTTGTCATGAAGTAACCGATGAAGATTGTGTCTGAATATGCGAAAACTATGGACCCGGTCCCGATGAGAAAAATCCAGAATCCGTATGACGCAAGACTGCTGATATGGCGAAAACCAAATTTTGCAGGTTTGAAGGTAAAGTATTTGAGACAGATGATGCCGGAAATGATAATGCCGATGATGAATCCTCCATATAATCCGAATACGGAAAATCCAAGAAGAACCGCGACAATCTGGAATAGTATCCGGAATAATTCACTAATACCTGTAGCAACATTGTATACTCCCACGTGTCCCAAACCATAGACCCCGTAGGTAACACTGTGTCCGAAAAAGGCAGCGGCAAGGGCGGCTATGATCCAGGGAATCAGGTTGTATCCCTGAAGATCGACGAAGCAGGGACTGATAGCTAACAGAAGGAGCGTCGAGACTATAATAAGAAGACCACGAAGCGTGGCATATGCCGAGAGATATTCATTCTGTTCTTTTCCTTCGGAGATGCGTTTAACTGCCGCCTGCCCGAATCCTCCGTCCCCAATCATATTGAATATGCCGTAATAAGCGAGGAAAAGATAGTATACTCCCATCAAATCTTTTCCAAGGAGGTGGGAAAAGAGCATGGTGGAGATGAATCCAAAAAGGGTGATGCCAATCGTTGATAGGAGGGAGAGAGTACTCTGACGTTGTATTGCGGGTATGCGCATGATATTGGAAATGAAGGGGATGGGCATATGATATGGGATAATTATTTCTAATGTATTTGCCTCTTAAGATGAAATAAGTATACTATTTACCTTAGATAACTTGTAGTCTGTCTGATTGACACTCCAAATTCGTTAAAAAGCATTTTCAATCTACCCTATAAACCAGCAATCGTTATAATAAACCAAAACCAATATCACATCCTATGAAAGTCGTTATTCTTGCAGGCGGTATGGGCACCCGCCTTGCCGAAGAAACCAATGTTATCCCAAAACCAATGGTCGAAATTGGCGGTCACCCGATTCTCTGGCACATTATGAAAATATATTCCAACTATGGATACAACGACTTCATTGTTCTTTTAGGATACAAAGGTTATATTATAAAGGAGTACTTTGCCAACTATTTCCTTCACCAAAGTGATGTTACCTTTGATTTAGAGAAAAACCAAATGACTATCCATGAACAACACTGTGAACCCTGGAAAGTGACCCTCATCGACACAGGCCTGAACACTATGACCGGGGGGCGTGTTCTTCGTGCAAAAAAATATGTAGGAAACGAACCGTTCATGCTCACCTACGGCGACGGGGTCTCGGATGTCAATATCAAAGAGCTCGTCGAGTTCCATAAAGCTCACGGTAAGATCGCCACCATGACATCCGTCCAGCCTGAGGGGCGGTTTGGAGCAATTGATGCGAAATCAAATGGAGAGATTTGCAATTTTATGGAAAAACCGGCAGGAGACGGAGCATGGATCAATGCAGGATTCTTTGTTCTTCAACCGGAAATCTTTGACTATATATATGAGGGAGATGCTACGATATTTGAACGTGCACCCTTAGAGCAGCTTGCCAAAGATAGAGAATTATACTCCTACAAACACACCGGTTTCTGGAAATGCATGGATACACTCCGTGACAAACAGCAGTTGCAGGAGATGTGGGATACGAATAATGCACTTTGGAAAACCTGGGAAGAATGATTTTTGATACATTCAAAGACAAATCTATCCTCATAACGGGACATACAGGATTCAAAGGATCATGGCTCGCACTATGGCTTTCAATGTTAGGAGCAAAAGTTCACGGATACTCGCTACCTCCAAACACCGAACCAAATCACTACACCGTGGCTCGCATCTCTGAACTGCTGAAATCGGAACAATCAGGCGACATCAGAGACCAAAGCACGCTATCGACGTACATCCGGAGCGTTCAGCCTGACTGCATATTTCATCTGGCAGCTCAACCTCTTGTCAGAAAATCATATGCCGAGCCTGTAGAAACATTTGATACGAATATAATGGGAAGCATCCATGTCATGGATGCGGTGCGAAGGCTGGGCAAACCGTGTTCGGTTGTGATGATCACGAGCGACAAATGTTATGAGAACGTGGGCAAAGCCGAGGGCTATGTCGAGACCGACTCGATGGGGGGTCATGATCCATACAGTGCAAGTAAAGGCTGCGCCGAGCTCTCCGTCGCTTCATACCGCCGCTCGTTTTTCCCGCCTGCAGATATCGCAAAACACGGGGTGATGCTCGCATCGGTTCGTGCTGGAAATGTTGTCGGAGGCGGAGACTGGGCAGAGGACAGGATCATTCCTGACGCAGTTCGTGCGGTCACCTCGGGAAGATCTCTGGAGATTCGAAGTCCAAACGCTGTCCGACCCTGGCAGCATGTGCTGGAGCCGCTCTCCGGCTATATGCTTCTCGCGGCAAAGATGATGCAGACGAAATCAGCCGTGTATGCTGACGGCTGGAACTTTGGTCCGAAAGAGAACAACCCTGCAGTCACGGTCGCCGAAATCATCGACACCTTCTATAATATATGGGGGAAAGGAAAAGTGGAATATGATACAGAGACAAAGCATCTGCATGAAGCCGCTTTTTTGACGCTGTCCTCAAAGAAAGCAGAGAGCGGTCTTGGCTGGAAACAACAGTGGGATGTCAAAGAGACGATGAAGAGAACTACCGAATGGTATAAGAATTATTATGCCGGCGCAGATGCCAGAGAACTGAGTCTGGCTGACATTGCTGCCTATATGAATCACCTGGAGTATTGAGATGGGAAAATTAACGATCAGCGAAACACCGCTGAAAGGCTTATACATCGTAGAAACGAACGCGTTCGTCGATCACCGGGGCGCATTTGCCCGCTGGTTCTGTGAAGAGGAACTGGCGGCCCTCCTCGGGAAGCGTCATATCAAAAACGTGAACTTTTCGAGAACGGTGAAGAAAGGCTCTATCCGTGGAATGCATTTCCAGAAGCCCCCTCATGCGGAGATGAAACTTGTGCGGTGTATTAAAGGAAAAGTGTTTGATGTAGCCATTGATTTGCGGCTGGATTCCAAAACATATCTTCAATGGCATGGTGTGGAATTATCTGCGGAGAAAATGAATATGTTTGTAATCCCCGAAGGCTTTGCCCATGGATTCCAGTCATTGGATGACAACGTGGAAATGTTATATCTTCACACAGAATTCTACAACAATGAGAGTGAAAATGCACTTAGATACAATGACCCAAAACTAAATATTCAATGGCCACTAGAAATAAGCGAAATATCTGAAAAAGATGCAAAGCACCCACTTATAGATGCAAATATTATTGGAGTGAAGATATGAAATGTAGATTTTGTGGTAATGAAATCGAGGATGTGGTTCTGGATTTAGTAAATGCTCCCCCGTCAAATGCCTATCTGCGTGAAGAGCAACTAAACGAACCGGAGACATTCTATCCACTGAAAATTATGGTTTGCAAGCACTGCTGGCTTGTCCAAGTGGATGAATATGCTTCATCTGCTGAAATCTTTGATGATGACTATCTGTATTTCAGTTCATATTCAACATCGTGGGTAGAGCATGCACGAAAATATGTTGATATGATAACTGATCGACTTTCATTATCAAAAGAGTCACATGTAATGGAAATTGCATCTAACGATGGATACCTCCTGCAGTTTTTTGTAATGAAGAGTATTTCCTGTATTGGTATTGAACCATCAACGAGTACTATTTCCGCTGCAAAAGAGAAAGGTGTTGAATCTATTCCCGAATTTTTTGGTGCAAAACTGGCAGATCAGATTATTACAGAAAGAGAGAAACAGGATTTAGTAATTGGAAATAATGTTCTCGCACATGTTCCGGATATCAATGATTTTGTTGAGGGTCTGAAAATTGTCCTTAGTACTTCCGGAACAATAACAATGGAATTTCCGCATCTTCTGAATCTTCTTCGGTTAAATCAATTTGATACAATTTATCATGAACACTATTCTTATCTATCATTAGGTTCGGTTCAAAGCATATTCGCTGCACATGGTCTAACAATATATGACGTAGAGGAATTATCCACGCACGGGGGGTCACTTCGGATTTATGCATGTCACAATAATACTGGATTTGCCATCTCAAAATCTGTATCTGATGTTCTGGCAAAAGAGCATAACGCAGGACTGAATACTCTGAATGCATACGCCAATTTCCAGGAACGTGTGGAAAAGATTCGATTGAACTTCCTTGCATTTTTATTAAAGGCACAAAAAGAGGGAAAAACAGTTGCCGGATATGGAGCGGCTGCGAAAGGAAACACGCTCCTGAATTATTGCGGAGTGAAGGGAGAGGGAATGATAAAAGTGGTTGCCGATGCATCCCCCCACAAGCAGGGACGATATTTGCCAGGATCGCATATTCCGGTGGTGTCTCCAGAGAAAATCAAAGAATTGAAACCGGATTATCTGATAATCTTCCCATGGAATCTAAAAGAGGAAATTATGCAGCAAAATGCATTTATCAGGAAATGGGGCGGAAAGTTTGTAACAGCAATTCCCGAATTGAAGATAATCTAAGGAGCATACACCTAGTATCGGAATGTTATATCCATGAATTTCAGTCTTTTGAAGAGATTCTGAGATTATATATCTGGTGACGGAGTTTTACTCGCCAGATAGTGAAGCAGGTCTTCGGTTCAGCAGTCCATCGCTGAAGAGTGAGTGGTCGCTTTCAATCACATTATGAAAATCTTAGTTAATGAATTCACAGGATTTGTCGGTCGTCATGTATTGCTGTAGCTTGTTAATCCGGGATACATCGGCAAAGTACATATATTAAGATAGAGTGCAAAAAGTATTAATTAACATAAGGAAAAGATAGAATCATGAAAATACCTGTAAACAAACCAACAATTTCAGAACTTGAAATTAAATACGTTACTGATGCTATTACTAATGGTTGGGGTGATCATTGTTATGATTATATCAATCAATTCACAGAAATATTAAAAGCATTTTTCAACGTGAAATACGCATGGCCAACTTCAAGTTGTCATGGTGCTTTGCATACAGTATTAATGGCACTTGGTATCGGTCAGGGTGACGAGGTTGTTGTTCCTGACATCACGTGGATTGGAAGTGTGTCCCCTGCAATCTGGTTAGGGGCAAAACCAGTCTTTGCTGATGTGCTTAAGGATACATGGTGTATTGACCCAGTATCGCTTGAAAAGAGAATAACTGAGAAAACAAAAGCTATCATAGTTGTTCATCTCTATGGATCTGTCTGTGAAATGGACAAAATAATGACAATTGGGAAAAAATATGGCATACCTGTTATCGAAGATGCAGCGGAAGCTGTGGGCTCCGAGTATCATGGTAAACGTGTGGGAAGCATAGGCGATTTTGGTGTTTTTTCCTTTCACGGAACAAAAACATTCACCACTGGAGAGGGAGGGGCCATTATATCCAACAGAGATGATTTGGTTGAAAAAATATCTACAATTTCTAATCAGGGAAGAAAACCGGAACAACATATTATGTTCTGGGTTGATGAAATCGGATTGAAATATAAGATGTCAAATCTTGATGCAGCAGTAGGTTTGGCCCAATTTGAAAGAGGGAGGGAGTTGATTGCAAAGAAACGTGAGATTTTTGAGTGGTACAATGATGCACTAATGGATTTACCTGATATTGCTATGAATGTTGAGTTACCGGGAACCAAAAATCTCTACTGGATGCCATCAATTATCTTTGGGGATTCATACCATTTTGACCGAGATGTGCTCATTAAAGATATGAATGCAGAAGGTATTGGTTTACGTCCGTTCTTTTACCCCGTAAGCATGTTCCCTATGTTTGAGTCAGTTGAGGATAATATAGTGAGTTGGTCAATCTATAAGAGAGGGATTAATCTCCCGAGTTATCATGATATGACTAAAGATGATGTAGATACGGTTGTATCTTCATTATTAATACATATAACGTAAGGAACAGACACGTATGCCCAATATTCTGTATACACTTGGTAACGAAAGAAAACCCATGGAATATATATTGTGGGGTGCAAAAGGACATGGGATTGTTGTTCGTGATGTTCTTGATAAATATGGGTGTCACCTGCAGGCAGTGTTTGATAACAATACCGAACTCTCATCACCGTATCAAGATGTTCCATTAATTTTTTCTCCAGAGGGATTCAAAAAATGGCATACATTATGGAGCCACGATATTCCACTCGGGTTTGTAGTAGCAATGGGGGGGAAACGCGGCAAAGACCGTATTAATATGGCAAAATATTTATCCTCTTTTGGTCTTAAACCAATATCGTTTATTCATCCCTGGACATCTGTATGTTCAGACGTAGTTATAGGTGATGGTGTACAGATTATGGCTGGTGCATGTATTAGTTCTAGAGTAAAAATAGGGGATCAAACAATAATAAATCACATGACAAATGTTGATCACGAATGTACACTAGGTAAGGGAGTTCATATAGCACCGGGCGCTACACTTGCAGGCTGTATTGAAGTTCAGGACTATGTTATGATTGGGACAGGGGCAACTGTCCTCCCAAATTTGATTATTGGTGAAGGGGCAACAGTTGGGGCAGGAGCAGTCGTTACTAAAGACGTTGAGCCAAATTCTGTTGTTGTTGGTATTCCTGCCAAAAATAAAGACTGAGATGGGAAAACATGGTTATTGTTGATGAATTTTATGCTGATGAGGATGTGGGCCTGTTGAGAGAACTAACTCTCGTTATTCCTACCTATAACTGAAATTACTATCTGAGTTGATGTCTGTGATATCATGCCCACTTTCCATTCTGCGAAATCACTGTAGTAAAGTCAAGTCAGGGCAGTAAAGAAAAAATCTATTCCTATTCTATACTAGATAATATAAGATGAAAGGGTTATGATAAATGATATTACTTTAATATTTCAGACGCCAAAAAATATTTAATTATGGATCCCATACAACAGTTTCAAGACGAGAGAGAAGAGAGAATACATTCATATAAAGAAGATAGAAACTTGCAAGCTATCGCACACACATACATGGAAATAACGGCAGAGAAGAATTACTCATATAACTATTCGTGGATGGGTAGACCAATTATCCAATATCCAGAAGATATTATGGCATTACAGGAGATTATATGGGAAGTAAAACCTGATTTGATTATTGAAACAGGCATTGCTCATGGGGGATCCATTATATTTTCTGCATCCATGCTTGAACTTCTTGGTGGAGAGGGAGAAGTTATTGGTTTGGATATAGATATCCGTGCACACAACAGAAAAGAGATTGAATCGCACCCGATGTTTAAACGAATTACTATGTTTGAAGGGGATAGTACGTCATCAGCGATCGCAGAAAAAGTTTATTCCATTGCAAAAAAACATAAGAATATTCTAGTATGCCTTGATTCCAATCATACCCACGAACATGTTCTCAAGGAATTAACGTTATATGCACCTCTTGTTAGTGTTGGAAGTTATTGTGTAGTTTTTGATACAATCATTGAAGATTTGCCTGATACGATGTTCACTAATCGCCCTTGGGGAAAAGGAAATAACCCTAAAACTGCTGTATGGGAATATCTTAAATCACACAACGAATTTGTGATAAATAAAGAGATAGAAAATAAGTTGTTGATAACTGTTGCTCCAGATGGTTATCTTAAGAGAATAATATAAATGGATTTTGTTGATGAATTTTATGCAGATAAAGATTTGAGTCTGCTGAAGAAACTAACTCTGGTGATTCCCACATATAATCGGAATTACTATTTGAACCGGTTCCTGTGGTATCACGCACACTTCCCATTTGGTGAAATAATTGTAGCGGATTCCTCACCGGAGGAGATAAAAGTGGTGAATCGGGAGATAGTAGCGAAGATTCGGGAAACTTTTGGGGCGAACGTAAGATATCTGGAGTATGAGCCGGAGACTGAGAAGTATGGTGGGGATATCTATAGGAAATGCGGAGATGCCGTGCAGCATGTGGAGACAAAGTATTCACAATTTTGTGCTGATAAAGAGTTTGAGATTCCAATAACCCAATGCAGATGTATCGATTATTTGGAAACGCACATGGACTATTTTTTCGCTGAAGGTGCAAATTATTTAATTACTATGAATGAGGAGAGTGAATATAGATACACAAGATGGCAATCACACGGATCTTTGGACTACAATGGGGTTCTTGACAGAATGGAAGGTACTATCATAAATAATGTGTGTCCTTCGTTGGGAATATATAATGCAAAAATTCATAAAGAGATTTACAATAATTATAACAAATATAACATAGATGATTTAAGATTCGGGGAAGCAATGGTTGAATTGCAAGCAATTGTCATGGGAAAATACAACCGTTTTTCGGACAGTATACTTACCTGTCGAGACATTACACAACTCATTAAGAAAAACATTGTCGATTTAAGCGAGAGTTCAACACTGAGATATCCTAAAATATGGGAATATTCTGAGCAGGATTATCAACAGAAATATTCTGCCTTCAAATCTTGTATTCATGACATACTACTTCAAAAATCAACAGATAATCCAGATGATATATCCAAATTCCTAGACTCCTATCTGCCACGATATTTACATCATAGATTTTATCCACATTTCAACGGACATATAATCTCACGATTAGATTATCTTCATCATAAATTTCAGCCACATTTCAACTTATATCTACATTCAAGATGGGAATATCTCTGGAATAGATTGCCGGTGAAAATGAGTAATAAGATTCGTGCAATATTCATTCCATCAAAAATAAACGGAGAGAATATCCAATTCTCAGCAGATGAAGAGCAAATAAAGATTATCGAGAGAGTCCTCTCAGATTCAATACACAAGAAGGTGT
Organism: Methanocorpusculaceae archaeon UBA425; assembly: GCA_002506085.1. Taxonomy (GTDB): domain Archaea; phylum Halobacteriota; class Methanomicrobia; order Methanomicrobiales; family Methanocorpusculaceae; genus Methanocorpusculum. Next base: position 137,372 of record DAWV01000008.1, on the reverse strand, counting down.
ATCAACAATAATAGTAAAATCACACTCGACAAACTTTAAACCAACACTTTTTCATACACATTTTTCGTTTCTCTGGCACATTTCTGCCACGAGAACTTTTCCAGTTGTAAATACCCATGTTTTCTCATTGACGCACGCAAACTGTCATCATCAAGAACCTTGTATACAGCCTCCTGGATTGACTTTATTCCCTTCGGATCAAAATAAATTACAGCATTGCCGCCAACTTCCGGGAAACAACTAGTATTACTACAAATTACAGGACAACCACAAGAAAATGCCTCCAATGTTGGCAAACCAAAGCCTTCATTCAAAGATGGATAGACGAATGCGACAGCATGCTGATATAATGAAATCAATTTTTCATTGCTTGCAAACTCCTGATGAACCTTGTGCAGAATTCCAATAGATTTCAAAAATTTCACTTCATCCCGACTAAATTGCCCGCCTCCGGCACATACTAATTCACAGATATTTTCCTGAAGAATAGAACGGATAGCATTTACAAAATGATAAAAATTCTTATATCCACCACGTTCTCCAACATAAAGGAGATATTTATTGTTAGACTCATCTAACGATGACGTTGGGGAAATTGAATATCTCTCGAATAAAGAACCAAGATACACAACATCAATACAATCGGGATCTACGTTGTAATAGGTAATCAAATCATTCTTGGTACACTCAGATATAGCAATTAGGTGAGTTGCATTTTCTATGAGTACGTGCATATTAGCACGTACATCAGTTGACAAGGGAAAGAACTCCGGGTAAATATCATACGTTAAATCATAAATGGTAAGTACATATGGTTTTTTACCAATATACTCGAGAAAATACGAGTCAAACGATGTCGGGTGAAATATGTCGAAATCACCTTTCTTTATTTGTGAGATACTGGACCTTTTTATACCTGAAATATATTTCGCCGGACTAACATGAAGGTGATTATATGTTGTGTCCACAATAAAATCACGCAAATGCCAGTTTACGGGTTTTCGTTTCGAAAAATACAGATTCCGATAATCCTCGTTTCGACAATACCCGCGAGGAACGATTGGATCTATATTTTCCAAATTATAATGTTGAATTAATTCACAGAAATATCGGGGAACGCCACCATATTTTGTTCGTAAAAATGCCTGAAAATCATATAATACTTTCATCAAATTCTCCTCATTTAATAAACAATACTTGCAGAGTTATCTCAGTCTAGATTTTCACCCATCTCTCTGGGATAATATCATTATTCGTTCCATCATTATACCATCTCTTAGGGCACACTACAATTTTATCCTTATAACCTCCAAGCCAGGCCCCCCACCAACTAAATGAACTATTCGCCGTAATAAAATAATTGCATAGCGACATCAACCGTAAATCTTCATAATCGGTATCTCCATTATTGTGTGTCATGTAATACACCGGAAAAGAAATTGGAATATGTTCCCGTGCCCATGGAATATCATCTGAGAAAACAATAAACACAGGATTATCGACCCTGTCAGCAATATATTCAATTGCCCTATTATAATAATCAAGGCTGCAGGTTCCCACGTGTTGCTTTGCAACGGAATTTGTTACATAATCTCCTCTGCGTACATGAAGACATATACAATTATTATGAGAAATAAAATCTCCCCACTTTTTATTTTCTGGAGAGGGTGCTGTTACCATTTGCAAATCATTTTTTATAACATCGGCGTGTTTATCAAAGTATTTCTCAGCCTGCCAATTCCCATCAAGATAGAGATTTCCTGCCTGGTCAAATTTATCTGGTTGTGATTCAAAAATGGTTTCATGGATATAATGAGCGTTGTAAATCGGACATGGAATCTTTTGAAATAGATTTTCAGATACAAAATTAATCATCTTCGGCATCTTCCATGCACCCTGACATACAACTGACATTAATGAAGCAGGTAATCTGGAATAATGAATGAAATCACCCGTAATATTGAAATGATTCAATTTACACTCTCTTTTGGCAGTCCACCAATGTGAATAATCATAAAATGATGAATCTAGGATGAGCTTATCATCTTTCTCAATAGAGACAGAACGTCCAACTGCATATTGGAATAACTGATTCCCCAATCCCCCGAGCAACCTGACTGTGATCATTCAGTGTTTACCGGTTTTGAGTATACCACTCGATCGTTTTCTTCAGCCCTTCCCTAAACTCCACCGTAGCCCTAAACCCAAACTCCCTTTCTGCCAGACTCACATCTAGCATCCTCCTCGGTTGACCATCCGGTTTTGACGCATCCCATATGATCTCGCCCTCAAATCCTGTCAGTACAGCAATTAAATCAACAAGCTCCTTTATTGTTATCTCCATGCAGGAACCGATGTTCACCGGATCTGGCTTATCATACTTTTGCGCTGCAAGAACTATAGCCCGAGCTGCATCATCAACAAACAAAAACTCGCGGGATGCCGCACCTGTGCCCCATACCTCAACCTTATTCGACCCACTCTCCTTCGCATCAATAAACTTCTTAATCAGTGCCGGGATTACATGGGAACTATCCGGATTGAAATTATCTCCCGGTCCATACAGATTCACCGGCAGAAGATAGATTGCATCGAATCCATACTGTTGACGATAGGACTGGGCCTGAACAAGCATCATCTTCTTCGCAAGACCATAGGGTGCATTCGTCTCTTCAGGATACCCATTCCATAATTCCTCTTCACGGAATGGAATCGGCGTAAACTTCGGGTATGCGCAGATCGTTCCGACAGCGACAAACTTGCTCACATTATTCTGTCGGGCAGCTTCCATCAGCTGAATCCCCATGATAGCATTATCATAAAAGAGCGAACCAGGGTTATTCATATTATACCCGATACCCCCCACGCTTGCTGCAAGATGAATGATCAGATCGACCCCTTTCGTAATGGAAAGGCAGTTTTCCCATACCCGGAGATCGATATCACGGCTTCGGGGAACAATGATATTCTCTTTTTTTGCGCCCATTGTTATAAGATGCTTGACTACATTTGAACCAAGAAAACCTGCCCCTCCAGTCACTAAAATAATTTTGTCTTCAAAATGCATATCACTCATTTAATCCCCTCCCCACCATTTATCCGGATACAACTTTGCAAGTGCCGCATCGCCTTCACCGATTGGTTTAAGACCTGCTGCACGGAAATCCGAATCGACCATGATCCTTGTTAAGTCCTTGAAGGTAACCTTTGGCTCCCAGCCAAGAATCTTCTTTGCCTTACTTGAATCACCGATAAGATTCTCTACCTCGGTCGGACGGAAATACTGCGAATCAATTTTAACATAGTCTTCCCAGTTCAGACCCGCGTAGCTGAATGCCTCTTCAAGGAATTCTTTTACGGAGTTGGTCTGCCCGGTACTCACCACATAATCATCCGGCTTATCCTGCTGAAGCATCATCCACATCGCTTCAACATATTCGGGTGAGAAACCCCAGTCACGGCGTGCATCGAGATTTCCCATATAGAGATACTTCTGCTTTCCTGCGACAATGTTTGCAAGACCGCGGGTAATCTTCCTTGTTACAAACGTTTCGCCGCGACGCGGTGATTCGTGATTGAAAAGGATTCCATTACAAACGAACATGTTATACCCATCACGGTAGTTTCTGGACATATAATATGCATAGACTTTTGCGCATGCATACGGACTTCTCGGCCAGAATTTGGTATCTTCGTTCTGCGGTGGCGGGGTCGCACCAAACATCTCGGAACTGGATGCCTGATAGAATCTGATATCCTGACCGCTTTTCCGGATGGTTTCTAATAGACGGGCTGTTCCAAGCCCGGTAACATTCCCCGTGTATTCCGGAGTGTCAAAGCTTACTCTCACGTGACTCTGGGCACCAAGATGATAAACTTCTGAGGGTTTGATATTGTAAATTATATTAGAGATCTGTTCCGTATCTGAAAGATCACCATAATGAAGAATCAACTTGGGTTCGTCATGCGGATCCTGGTAGATGTGATCAAGACGTGATGTGTTGAACGTAGATGCCCTACGTATAAGACCATGAACCTCGTATCCTTTATGGAGAAGCAGTTCTGCGAGATAGGAACCATCCTGACCTGTGATACCAGTAATGAAAGCCGTTTTTGGTATGTGAATCACCTTATGATTAATATATAGGAGAGAAATCTATTTACAAGTTATTCTCTATATTGATAATCGTTCCAATCATATATTTCATTAAAGAATAACATCAGAGAGAGTTCATTCATCAAAAAAATATATTCCGGCATAAAGTCTGCTCCTTGCTTAGTTTGAAAGTAAGCCGAAAACCCCAGAACTAAAGGATACATTTGGGTATCCAAATAAAGAGTGTGCCAATAAAATGAATTTATTATCATCTAAATCAATATATAAGTGTAGCACAGATTATCCTAACAATTGTTCTTAATAATAGATATGTGATTATACGTTTAAAAAAAGGGTGATGACCATTAGAAAAACAGCATTGATTACTGGTATCAAAGGGCAGGATGGATCATACCTTGCTGAATTCTTGTTAAGCAAAGGATACATTGTTCATGGATTAAACAGAAAATCGACTTCGACAGATATAAAGCATACAAATATAAAAAAAAGACCAGATGCATATCTCCATCAGGGTGATTTATCTGATGATAAGCTAATTAAAACCCTCATCACAGAAATAATGCCGGATGAAGTCTACAATCTGGCAGCACAAAGTCATGTTGGATCCAGTTTTACCTGCCCTACATACACAGGAAATATAACTGGTCTAGGTACAGCAAGATTATTGGAAGCAATTCATACGAGCGGGAAAAATATTAAATATTACCAAGCTTCCAGCAGTGAAATGTTTGGAATTACACCTCCACCTCAAAATGAATTAACGCCACTTCACCCAACAAGCCCATATGCATGTGCAAAAGTATATGCACACTATCTCACACAGAATTATAGAGAAAGTTACAATATGTTTGCCTGCAATGGCATTCTCTTTAACCATGAATCACCGCGCAGAGGATCTGATTTTGTTACCCGTAAAATAACACAAGGAGTTGCATCAATTACTGCGGGGAAACAACAAGAAATCACTTTGGGAAACCTAGATGTAAAACGTGACTGGGGATATTCTCCAGAATATATTCAGATAATGTGGGCAATGCTTCAGTTGGACAAACCAGAAGATTTTGTCATTGGTACTGGAGAAAGTCATTCTATCCAGGAGTTTGTGGAAACTGCATTTGAATATGTTGATTTAAATTGGGAAAATTATATCTCATGTAATAAAAATCTATTTCGCCCTTCCGAAGTGAATGATGTGATTGCTGACACAAGAAAGGCAACCCATTTATTGGGATGGAAACCAAAAATTACCTTTTATGATCTTATAAAAATAATGGTTGATGCAGATATGCGTAAAGCAGGATTGGAATCTATTGGAGATGGGGATGAGTTATTAATAAAGCACTTCCCAGATAAATGGTGGTTATTGGATTAAGAACTAACCACTCATCACAATTATAAATTGTAAAAAAGAAATGTCATGAATTCCAATAAATTTTGATATTTCCTTATATATATATAAGGAAATACACCGCAAATAGTACACATGCAGAAAGGAAAGTTGGACCCTAGTATCATCGGAGATATAATCCCCCGCTTTTCTTAACCAAGAACCCCCTCACCCAACAAACCGCCATTGCAAAATCCACCGGATGTACCAGACTCTTTGATCATGCATGAGATGAAAAAATGGATTGGTATCAGCACTGAAAAAAAGTCTTTCCTTTACGACGGAAGTTATTGATGAGGTGAGAAGCAGTATTCACACATATAATCACCGCGAGGTTTTTGCTGAGGAAGCCATTCAGGAATTTCAGGATAAGAATTCGGGTTATTCTGGGATTATTTTCAATAATCTGAAGGATTCTGTTGAGGAGTTAATGAAAGAGGGAGGATGTTTTTACCGTTCTTAAATCTGATTTTGGCATCGTATATTCAGAAGGTGATGAGAGACGGATTTGTATTAGAATTATACGATGCAGTCGATTATTAAGGAGATGAAGATTCTGATGAGGATTATGCTATCGGGGAGGAGGAAGGTTCTGTATTCAGAATTGACAGCGGATCAGAAGAGGATTTGTGAGGAGTTTGGACTTGAGGTGGGAACCTGAGTTAAAATTGGCGGGGGATTAGGAGATCTATTTACAACTTATTCTCTTTCATTGATTACCAAAAACACAACTCTTTAGATTGTAATCAGTCATATTATACATACAGGAAATATCTCATGTACACAATAATTCTTGCCGGCGGATTTGGCACACGCCTTTTTCCACTAAGTCGGAGCAGTTATCCAAAGCAGTTCATACCTCTCTTCGGAGAAATTTCACTCTTTCAAAAGGCAGTTTTGCGTGCCGCAAGATTTTCAAAACCGGACGAAATATTCGTAGTTACAAACGAAACCCACAAATTCCTTGTTGAAGATCAGCTCAATCAAATCAATATCCCCTGCAATGTTCTTGAAGAACCATGCGGAAAAAATACGCTTCCAGCCATTACCTACGCTTCTCTGAAAATTTACGAGAGGAATAAAGAAGCTGTGATTCTTGTTCTCTCATCTGATCAACTCCTTGACGAAACAGAAGCCTACACAAAGGCAATCAATGCCGCAGAAAAACTTACGGAGAAATATATTGTCACATTTGGCATTGTTCCTACCACCCCTCACACAGGGTACGGATATATCATGCCAGGAGACGACCTCAAAGGAGGTTACAAGGTATCAGCCTTTGTGGAAAAACCCGACAAACATACTGCAGAAAAATATCTGAAAGAGGGATACCTCTGGAATGCAGGTATTTTTTGTTTTTCAGCAGATTTATTTCTCGAAGAGTGCAGGAAATATGCTCCGGAGGTCTTCTCTGCATTCAGTCACGATGTCTTGAAGGCATATGAACAGACACCAAAAATATCAATAGATTATGGTCTGCTGGAGAAAACTCCCAACGTCGCAGTCGTTCCATTATCGACCGAGTGGAACGACCTCGGGAGTTTTGAAGCCCTTTATTCAGTAAGTGATAAAGACAACGAAGGAAATGTGGTTAACGGCGAATACGTCACACCGGATGGAAAAAACAATATCATTGTATCAGACAAACTGATTTCCACAATCGGCATTTCCGATATGGCAATTATTGACACAGCAGATGTTCTAATGATTTGTCCAAAAAATCAGACGCAGAATATCGGGGAGATTACTGAACTGCTTCGCCAGAAAAACGATGAGAGAGTTATAACCCACACAACAGTTCACCGCCCATGGGGGACATACACAACTCTGCTGCGGAGTGAAACATTTCTTATTAAAAAATTAGTTGTCGCACCGCACAAACGAATCTCTCTTCAATACCATAATCACCGGAGTGAACATTGGGTCGTAGTAGGCGGACTTGCGGAAGTCACGAATGGCGAAAAAATCTTTCAAGTTAAAACAGGAGAGAGTACTTTCGTCCCTGCAGGTACTATCCACCGGCTTGCAAATCCCGAAGATGTTCCACTTGAAGTTATCGAAGTCCAAAATGGAGATATTCTAACGGAAGAGGATATTGTCAGATGTGACGATGATTTTCAGAGAAAATAATGAATGGAAATACTATTTTCCCACATTATAAACAATCAGGGGAATATAACCCCCACACCCTCCTCATCTCCCGCACCCCCTCCACATCCACCTCCCCTACGCATCCCCCCTCAAACACGCCCCCGTCCGATACAATCCGCCCCTCATAATCACACACCATACTCCGCCCGCAGTAATCCGTACCCGACAGAGAATCAAACCCCATACATGCCGCGCCCGCAACAAACCCGCGATTCTCCAACGCCCGGGCCCGAAGCAGAAGCTCCCAGTCTGAAACCCGTGCCGCCGGCCAGGCAGCCTGAACCAGAACACACTCGCACCCCATCCTCAGATATTCCCGGAACAACTCAGGAAACCGCAAATCAAAACAGATCGCACACCCGAACTTCACACCACCGTATGCAAACGTCACCGGCCCATTCCCCGCAGAAAAACACCGCTCCTCCTTACCCGGCGTAAACATATGAATCTTCGAATACTCGGCAATGACCTCCCCCGACGGTCCGCACACAAGCATCGTATTCTGCGGCAGACCGCCCTCCATTGATTTCTGATACGAACCGACAACCGCGACCTTATGCTTTGCCGCAAGAGCAAGCCAGCGATCCCGCACCGCCTCCCCGGCAGCCTTTGAACAGACAGGCCGCCACCCTGTCGCAAACTGCTCGGAAAACATCACCAGATCCGCATCCCCCGACATCTCAGCAAGAAAAGCATCAGCTTTGGCAAAAGCCGCATCAACATCATCCCATACCTGAGTAACCTGGGCACAACAAACTCGCATACTAAGTATAAGGAGCCCCGGATAAAAAAAAGAATTGGATGAAATTACTCTTTCTTTGCCGGAGCAACCTTATCCTTCGTCTTGTTCGCAACAGCACCAATCCAGATGGTAAACACCACTGCCAGAATCGTAACAAAAACCGCATACCCCAGCATCGCCGGAATACTGCTCTGTGCTCCAAAAATCTCCGTAAAAATAGTCTGGATAGCCGCATTCCATGCAAGAGCTGCAACCAGACCAAAAGCTGCGGTAATCAGAGCCGCAATTTTATCTATAACATCAACTGATAATGCCATACAGAATAATTAGCGGTAAATCTATTTAATGAATTCAATGCCCTTTCGACACCTTCCCGACAGCCCCCGAAACCCCCGGAATTGCATACTTCATCTCAAGCCGGTGAATACCTATCGTTGCTATCGTCACAATAACCAGATAAAAAATACCCACCGCCGCAAAGGCTTCAAAGTACATGAAATACTTGCTTGCAATAATTTTAGCCGCTCCGGTAAGCTCAATCACCGCCACCACATAGGCGAGAGACGAGTATTTAATCAGATAAATGAACTCGTTTGAAACACCCGGAAGAGCCCGGCGGAGTGCCTGCGGAACCACCACATACATAACACCCTGCATCTTCGTCATACCAAGAGACCGTGCCGCAAGCAGCTGCCCGCGCTTAATGGACTGAAGAGCCCCGCGGAGATACTCTGAATTATATGCCGAATTACACAGAATAAATCCGACAAGAGCCGACATAAACGACCCGAGCACTATCCCCACTGACGGCAGACCAAAGTAAAGAATAAACAACAGAACGAGAAGCGGGCACCCTCTGAAGAAAATAACATACAGCTGCGCCAGCCATTTCACTGGAGCCGAACCATATACTCTGGACACGGCGATCAGAAGACCGAGCAGGAACCCCAACGGTGCCGTCATCACAACAAGCTGCATCGTCACCCATAACCCGTCCCAGAGTGCCGGGAGGAGAACATCCTGCCAGAATGGAATCTGGCTGATAATGGAATCTGTCAGATTCTGGAAAAATCCGCCAAGCCCGCCATCTGCTCCGGTCGCATTGATACTATCCGTCATATTACTCTTCTACATAACTACCCATGAACGCCCTGGTCTTCACAAAACCGGGACTCGTCGGGATATCTGACGGCGGACCATGTTCGACAATCTCCCCCTTCTCCATCAGGTAAATCTCCGTCGCAAACGACGTTGCAAACTTCATCTCATGCGTTACAACAATACAGGTCATCCCCCTGTCCGCCAGCTTTCGCATGACCTCCATCACCTCACGCTTCAGTTCAGGGTCAAGAGCAGACGTCGGCTCATCAAAAAGCATGACCTCCGGATCCATCGCAAGAGCCCGGGCAATCGAAACACGCTGGGCTTGTCCTCCTGATAACTGCGCCGGATAGAAATCGGCACGATCTGCCATACCAACCTGCTCAAGTTCATACATCGCCTTCTCGTGTGCGGCTGCCTTATCCAGCTTTTTCACTTTCAGAAGGGCAAGTTCCACATTTCTGACAGCGGTCAGATGATCAAAGAGATTGAAATTCTGGAAAACCATACCCATCTTCTGACGATACCCGTTAATCTTCTTCCCGGAGTGAACAATCTCCTCGCCGTTCAGATACACAAATCCGCTGTCAGGAATAGTGAGCTGATTGATACACCGGAGAAGTGTAGACTTCCCCGTCCCGGAAGGTCCGACAAAGACTTTCTTCTCTCCTTTGTATATCTCGAATGAAACGGATTTCAGGACCTCGAGATCCCCATACGATTTACAAAGATTCTCTACTTTCAGAATTGGAACATCACTCATAAGCACTCAGCCTCGTTGTTGCCGAATCCCGGAATCCGGACTTTCTTTTCCACATACTGGATTATCATCATGCCCCCGTAATTTAACAGAATAAAGACTATTGCACAGGTAAGATAGAGAATCATCGGTTCCCCAGTCCGGGAAATCACCTGACTCGTCCTGGTCAGAAGTTCTGCCACCCCAATCACATACGCAACTGACGAATCGGTTAACAGAACCGGATACTCGTTCGCCCATCCCGGAAGGGAAAGACGAAGCGACTGCGGGAGAATAATCGACCTAATTGCCTGCCACTTTGTCATACCAAGGGAACGTGCCGCAAGCATTTGTCCTTCAGACAGGGACTGAATAGCGCCGCGGAAAATCTGTGACTGATACGCCGCACTGCGGAGCCCCAGCACCACAACTGCCACCCCGAAAGCCGGCAAATCGAGTCCCATGAAGGGAAACAGGGCAAAGTAAAACAAAAACAATAAAACGATATTCGGGAGCCCCCGGAAGAACCAGACATATATGCCGACGAACCACCGGGCAAACCGAGGACCATATACCTGACCGAGAGTCAGAATAATACCGCAGACGAACCCGATGAGTAGCGAAAGACCCACTAAAAGAAGGGTGACACCCACTCCTTCCAAGAGATACCCTGCTGAATTCGTTACTGCGGAAATCGACTCAAACATATTTATAAAAACCCGAAAGACTACTGCCTACTTAATTGAACCTTCCATCACAAAAAGAGTTTGGAAATATTACTCAGCAGCCCGAATGAGTTTTTCACCCTCATAAACGATTGCCCCGGACATAACTGCGGCATCGATTCCTTTCTCCACCCGGTCCTTAACCTGGGCGGTAACTTTGAACCCGAGAACCAGAGCCGTCTGTCTGATAAGATCGGACTTCGGCGTAGCGAACTGTTTCTCGAGAATAATCTCCGCTGCACGGGATATTTCTGCGAGAGACACATCATCACAGGACCACTTCGCCGGTCTTTCGCGTGCCGGCATCTCCTTTTGCGGGACCGAGAAAAATCCCTCCTCATCCACAGTCAGCCGGTCTGCCTGAACTTCATCCGCCGCAATCGAACCTATCTTTTTCTTAATTGACGGCGTCATTCTGGACACATGCCCAAGCTCCTTAACCCGGGCAATCAGCATGTTCGTCGAAATCGGTCCCTCAACAGACACAATCCCGACGATTCCGGTTCCAAGAACCGAATCCGGGACCGAACTGAACTGATGATAATTCTGAAGAACGGACTCGGTGCAGGGAATATATGGTTCAAAGCTCACCTTCGCATACACCGGAACGTCAGCCTGCGCCGGATCCTCTTCATCCTCTTCATCCTCTTCAGGCAGTGCGGGGAAAGCCGCGGTCTCTCTTGTCTCCTCCGGCTTCTCCGCGACTACAACCGGCTCCTCCTTCGGTTTCTGCGCCTCTTCCAGGAAATCCAGAAGAATCTTCGTGCCCGAAACAGGATGCTGGAACCACTCCGCAGACCATACCCGGATCAGATTCCAGCCAAGTCCTTCCAGAACCTGCGTCCTGAGCCGGTCCCGGTCACGTGTAACCTCTGACGACCAGTAATTCGGTCCGTCACAGAGAATCCCTGCCATATACACGCCCGGATTATTCGGGTCCAAAACCGCCAGATCGATTCTGAAACCGGCACACCCGAGATTCCGGGTTACCGTATATCCTTTATCCTCAAGCATAATCGTAATCGTATCCGGGAAATATGCCCCCTCCTCCGTCACCTCGGATGGCGCACCAATCGGAGCCGCACGGTTTTCCGCATACGTCAGGAACTTCGCGAGAGCCGCAAGACCCGAAGACGAATCCGCATCAATCTGGAGATCAGCACCGCGGAAGTTCGAGAACACCACGCATCGTTCCCGCGCCCGGGTAATCAGAACATTCAGTCTCCGTTCGCCTCCTTCCTGATTCAGCGGACCGAAGTTCCGGGAAAGACGGTGATTCTCATCGAATCCATACCCGATACTGATAAGCATCGTATCGCGTTCATCTCCCTGAACAGTTTCCAGATTCTTCACAAAGAAGTTCTCCCCGTTTGCCGGATGCATGAGCATCTCGACATCCGGGTGGTCACGGAGCAGAATCTCCACCTCATGACGGATAGCCTCCTGCTGGCGTGTCGAGAAAGTCGCAACACCGAGCGTCTTATTAGGATACTTCTGATAATACTGAATTACCGCCGCAGCTACGCCTTTCGCCTCGCCTTTATTCACGCCCGCCTTACCGCGCTCGTAAACCGTATCCGGCATATGGACAAAGGATAACCCGAGATCCGGCGTTTCATGGCAAGGCGAGGGGAAAACCAGCAGATCTCCGTCATAAAACTCCTGATTCGAAACAGCAATCAGAGACTCATGTCTCGACCGGTAATGCCAGCGGAGCCTCTTCGTCGGATATGACTGTTTACAGACATGCAGAAGACTCTCCATATCCGTAACGGCGGCGACCGACTCCGGCTCGTCCTCATCCTGCCCGCCTGCAATCTGGTCGAAGAACGTCGTCGGCGGAAGCTGCCGGGAATCTCCCATCACCACAAGCTGTCGTCCCCGCATAAGGGCACCAAGAGCGTCCTCGGGTCTGACCTGACTCGCCTCATCAAAGATGATGATATCGAACTGAACAGACCGGGGATCCAGATACTGGGCGACCGAAAGCGGACTCATCATGAAACACGGCTTAATCTTCTGAATAAGTCCGCCTGCTTTCGTCATCAGAGACCGGATCGACATGTGCCCGCGTTTCCGGTTAAACTCGCCCGTAAGAACCCCCATCTCCGAGTCGCGGGAGGCTCCCGAAACAATCTCCGGGATATTCTTCTCCAGCGTCCGGATAATCCGGGACGCATTCGCGGAAATCGCCGCACGGTCCAGCTCGGCAAATGTCCGGATCTTCTGCTCATGGGGAATCTGGGCGAATCTCGCGAGAAGCGGACGTTTCTCGTAGACCTCCTTTAGAAGCGAGTCGGCATACCCGGTAAGATATGCCGGAATAAGTGCCTCTCCCGCAATCTTATCCGTAAAGAGAAGCGGCAGCACGCCCGCCGCAGTCGTCTGGGCACAGGTATCCGTATAGGTGAGAAACTTGCTCCACTCACTTAATCGGTCAATCTCCGTAATCCAGACATCCGAACATTTCCGCATTGCGGCAAACGACTGGTCCGATTCAAGAACATTTATGCCCAGACGGGTAAAGAGCGCCTCGCGTGCCTCGCTCAGCGTGATAACCGTCTTCCCGAGTTTATCAAAGACCGGGGTAAGAACATCGCCCGCAATCTTGTTCGAGCAGAGCAGCTCTATCGTGCGGGGAGTAATGAGCCCCTCCTGCGCCATCGTCAGAATCGCGTGAATCCAGTCCGCATATCCGCGCAGATAGGTGGGATTCGTATTCTCATCCTTCCAGACCGGCGCAAAAAGCGAAATATACACGGCCCTGTCCTGCTCCCAGATATCGCGTGCCGTGAGATAATTCCTCGCATCCTTCAAATCCGCGAGAATCCGGGAATCATCCGGCATTCCGCCGACATAATATCCGGCAAGTTCGCTCTTGAGCTTCTTGTAGCCCGCGGAAAACATCTTCCCGAGTTTTCCTTTTTCGGCATACACCAGGAACTCAGAGTAAAGACGTGCGGGATTCCTGAGGAAAATCTCCGGGGTGAAGTTCGCAAGAATCCGTAAACTGTGGTCATAGAGATTCTGCATACCGGTAATCAGCCGGGTTAACTCCGTCTTGTTACTCCACAGCGGATTATTCAGAATCTCGGTCGTTACAGAAAACTCCTTTGTCAGATAACGGCAGGTCTCGATAAGCCGCGAAATCTCCGTTTCACTCCGCGGAACCGGTATATCGGTCAGATCGGAGATGACCCGCATAATCGTCTGCATATCCTGAATCTGGTTCTGATACGCGAGAACGAGCTGCCTGATATCCTCCTGATCGCTTGGAAGAATCATTCCGGGTCTGGTCAGTGCCCACGGATGACCGGACAGAGACTCCCCTTTCCTGAGCAGCGACGGGAGATAGGCTGCAATCTCCTGAAGTGCCGAGATTGCCGCCTTATACTCATCAGGGGTTATCGCCGACGCGTTCTCGACCGGAATCTTCACAAGCCGGTAATTTTTCCTGCCCGGGCTGTTTTCAAACTCGTAGCGATACTGTTCGCGGATTCCGAATAAATCATACGGGGTAAATCCGCACGCACCGGCAGGGGTCTTGAGTTCCTGACAGTATCCCGAAAGGTCGGTCCTGAGCGAATCAATCTGAAGATGCAGGGCATCCCCGGTCACCGAGCCGGGCGATGACCGTCTGCTGCTTTTTTCGAGTTCACGGATGAGTTCGGTCTTCTTTGCTTTCTGGCTGTGGAGCTCCAGACAGAACGGGGCAAGTCCGGCGACTTCGAGTCTGCGTTTTACGACTTCGAGAGCCGCCATCTTTTCGCTCACAAAGAGAACTGTTTTGCCGTTCTCCAGCATCTCGGCAATCAGATTTGCAATGGTCTGACTTTTTCCCGTACCCGGCGGTCCTTCGACCACGAGATTTTTGCCGGCTTTTGCCTCTTCGATAACCGCAATCTGGGACGAGTCGGCATCCAGAATATTATAGCTCCGTTCACTTGGAAGCCGGGTATCCAGTTCGTTCTCCGGGATTGCCGCAATCGGATTCTCCTGGACTTCCGGGTGGAAGATTCGCTGAATCAGGGGATTATCCACAGGAGAATATTCTCCGCCCCAGCTTGCCGGGTCGAGATCCTTGAACATCACGAACTTCTTGAAACTGAAGAGATCCAGGGAAATCTCCGGAACAAATGTCCAGCCTTTGGCGGCTACGGTCTCCTGAACCGTCGTAAAGTAGGCGGCGACCTCCTCGATTGTCTCGGGATGAACCATGTCCGGGAGAATGACACCCTGTTCGGCAAGTTTCGCAACCAGCGATAAGGAAACCGCAGGGTCATCCCCTGCCCATCTGAGCGTGTAGTTCTCCTTGATTTTCTGGCGTTCAAGTTCGACGGGGATTAACAGAAGAGGGGCTTTGAGAGGCTTGGACGGGCATCCGGCTTCCGTCCACTGAACAAAGCCGAGCGCGAGATAGAGAACAGGATATCCCTGCTCCTCAAAGACCGTGCGGCTTTTATTCTGGAGAGTGTAGAGTTTCTTTCGCAGTTCAATATCGCTGTACGGAGTGTCCAGGATAAGATCGGCATATTTGGCATTCTTCGAGAAGGTCGGATACTTCCAGATGCGTTTTGCTTCGGAGTCGGTATTGGTATCTTTGCGTGCCGGATAAAACTTCAGCCCTTTTTCATCGAGGACGAGCGTTTTATAGGTCTCTGCCGGATTGCAGGAGACAATCTCGATTGATCTGCCGGGAGACAATGTATAGTTCAGCAGATTATTGCGGAGTGTCAGATCCAATAATCTGCTGCGCAGTTCTTCCAGTTCCGAGATTCGCTGTTCCATAAACGTTCCTTACTTACTGTATAGGTTGGCGGGGAAATGGCTTATTCATTGCGAGCGGACCGTCCGAACAAGCGTGCCACTTTTTGGGGCGGAATCCGTGCGGATTTGTCTGCCCGTTATCAGATGGTTGTGTTTACCGTTTTTGTAAACACATCTATGTTGTAACTGCCAATCTGACCGGCACGGGTGAAGTAATAGGGAATCCAGCCGGGATTTGTGGCGGTATCTTCCCAGTTTATCCAGTAATTCAGACGGATGGTTTCTTTTGCATAACCGTCCAGGGACTCGAAGCTTTCCGCGTCATGGGTGATGACGACGTCATAATCTCCGCTTTGTATGGTCGATTCACTCACGAGAGCTCCGTAATACGTGAACCGGTCCCAGGCGTCGCCGCGATAATACCACATGAAGGGCCATGCCTGGTCGGTGGCAAGAACCACTTTATCGGATTTGTCGATGACTTCCATTAATGAAGTGAGGTCTTCCGAGTTCTGGACCTGGACAATCGGTTCGGCGATATCTGCGGGAGTGAACACCACGTGGAACGTGATTGCAAGAAGTATCACCGCACATACGGCAAGAATAATCTTCCAGTATTTTCCCGTGAAGGTGAGAGCATACGCTGCAACGAAAATCATCGGGACAAGCTGGTGGAGTGAGAGCCAGGGGACTTTTTCGCCGATGTAGGCATAGGTCAGGCAGGCGATAATGGTCCAGTAGATTGCAAACCGGATGAACTCAGTTTTTCTGTCGACGGATACGGGAGCTGCGGGGCGGCGGAAGAGTCTGGCGAGCGAGAATTTCTCTTTTGGTTCGCCGGCTTTTTTCCTGCCTGTTATCAGGAATAATACGACGCCGATGATGCCGAGAAGGAGGATGACCGGTTCATACATGATGAACATGAGGATGTAGAAGACCGGAGGGCCGGCTATCCGCTGTTCGTTGTGCATCGAGATCCAGTGTTCGATTGCGAGCGGACCTGCCTGGAGAATCATCTCGGGATGTGTCCAGAAGGAGGAGTACATGGTGAAGATGATGCCGAAGAAGATGATGAGCGCGATTATGGCATCACGAATCCATTTCTTCGGGAGGGTGATTTTCCGGGACCAGAGGAGGTAGAGGACGAATACGGCGAAGGTGACCAGAATGAGGGGCATGTTCTCTTTGGAACACATGCCAAACGCCCCTGCGGCTCCGGCGAGGGCAAGATAATACCAGTTTCCTTTTTGCAGCCAGGCGAGGAAGGCGACGACGAGGAGGAGCGAGAAGAAGATGATGAAGATGTCATTCCGGAGGAAACGGGAGAAGTAGACGAGTTCGGGGGCGATGGCTATGAATAGTGCGGCGATTACGGCGACTTTGCCGGAGAGATACCGCAGTCTGTAGAGCCAGTAGACGAGGGGGATGAGGGCGCAGCCGGCGATTGCGGGGAGAATTCTGCCGATGAGGTCGGAGTCGCCGAAGATGGCGAACATGGACGCTGTTATATAATAGAGGAATGGACCGTGATATACGGGATCGTATAGGTATGAGCCGGTCGTCAGGAGCTGGTAGGAGAACCAGGCGTGTATCGCTTCGTCGTGATGGAATAATTTGAGGTCCAGGAAGGCGAAGCGGAGGAGTATCGCGAGGATGAGAATCGCGAGCATCACGTGTTCGATACGGATGTGATTTTTGAGGTTTTGGACGACCGGATGCATGGATTGGTTATGTATTGTTGTCAAAAGAGGATAAGAATTTCTAGTGCGGGGTGAGCCGATAGGCTCGCCCTTAGCCAAGCAAACTGAAAGTTTGCGACTGCGGGGTGGCGACGAAGTCGACGACCTCAGCTGAGGCGGGACGCCCCTAAGGGCGGCCTTAGCTGAGGCGGGGTGAGCCGACAGGCTCGACCTTAGCTGAGCAAATCTCTGATTTGCGATTGCGGGCTGCCACGTAGGGGCGGCCTCAGCTGAGGCGGGGTGAGCCGATAGGCTCGCCCTTAGCGGAGCAAGGCTTTGCCTTGCGACCAAATCTCTGATTTGCGACCAAGTCGATAGACTTGCGACCGGTGCGGTTCATTCTTCTTCCTCCCGTTCGATGATGTCCTGGAACTGTTTTGTCCGGTATTCGATTATCTCTGACCGCCGGGTGTTTTTGTAGATCTTGAGCCAGTCGCGGATGTCGGCGTCTTCGGGGACCATGCCGCAGCGTTCGAGCATGAGGAGTTTTATGTCATGCCCGAGGCTTGAAAAGGCGACGTCGATTCCCCGCATGGCGATGACGGGGAGGGCGATTTCGTCGAGGATCTGTGTGAAGGTCTGCATCTGGATGCAGATTTTCTGGTTGAGTTCATGGAGTTTTTGCAGTTCCCGGACGGTTCCGGGGTCGGGAGAAGGTTCACCTTCTGTGGTCTGTCCATAGATGAGGATGTGGGCACAGGCGGTGAAGAGGTCGGTGCGGCTGAGAAAGCCGAGTTCTTCTGCGATACGGTCGAGGATGATTCCTTCCTCGTTGTTTATTTTGAGATATGCGTGTTGTCTCATTTTTGTTGTGTGGGTTGACGTCAGACGGCAGACGTCAGACGGCAGGTTGTTTTTTCGGAAAACAGATACCCCTGGAATTTTGGGAATCGTTTTCTTCGATTATTATTCCAGACCCTTAGGTAACTATTTATACTTTTAGAAATAAAGAAATAACACAAGAGTATTTTGGCATCACGTCTCTCTGGAGGAGAGTGTGGCTCAAGTTTTTTCCCGGTAGTTCTTTTTTCTGAAAATACAGGTGACGTCAGACGTCAGCCGTCAACTCAGGGACGAAGGGTCCGGCGGGGATGTATCAAATATTTTGATTATCCTCAAGGTCTAAGAGAATAGTGTCTGTTCTTTTCTTTCCCTCTAAAGTCAGAATCGGGCAGACATGTTTTCATTTTTGTTGTTTGTTTGAATCACTTCCCGAGGTGTTTTCCTCATACTATTGTTGGATGTTTTTTGATAAAATACTGTGTTTTTGGGTGATATATTATAATATATTGTAATATAGTATAATACGTTGCGGGGATTTGCGGGTTGGACGCGGAACGCGGACGACCTCAGCGGAGCAAATCTCTGATTTGCGACCGGGCGGGTTGGACGCGGAACGCGGACGACCTCAGCGGAGCAAATCTTTGATTTGCGACCAAATCTTTGATTTGCGACTGCGGGGTGAGCCGATAGGCTCGCCCTTAGCTGAGGCGGACCGGTCTATAGGACCGGTCTTAGCGGAGCAAGGCAAATGCCTTGCGACCAAGTCGATAGACTTGCGACCAAGTCGGGAGCGAAGCGAAACGGACTTGCGAGTCGATAATGCCCGAAATGCTGAAAAATACCGTTCTCACTGAGAGAGACGAAACAAAAAAAACCTGCTAAAAAACGCGTAAAAATACTAAAAAAACGGAGGGGATTTCCGTTTAGTTCTCGAGAACAATCTCGATGCTAATATCTTTTGGAACCTGAATGCGCATCAGCTGTCTGAGTGCACGCTCATCGGCATCAAGGTCGATAAGGCGTTTGTGCACACGCATCTGCCAGCGATCCCAGGTTGCCGTTCCTTCTCCATCGGGGGATTTCCGAATAGGGACAATAAGTCTCTTAGTCGGCAGCGGGATGGGTCCAGCCATATTTACACCGGTACGTTCTGCAATCTCACGGATACGGGTACAAACCGTTTCCACTTTCTCATAATCAGTCCCTGTTAGGCGTATTCTGGCTTTTTGCATGTTATCTTCACCACTAAAAATTCACGTGGAAGATGAGATTATCTCATCTGCTTCGGCTTAACGCTCAGAACAAGTCCTGCGGCGACGGTCATACCCATATCACGGACAGCGAATCTGCCGAGCTGTGGGAGTTCTTTCGCAACCTCGATAACGAGCGGGCGGGTCGGAGTGATAGTACAAATTGCTGCATCGCCTGCTTTAAGGAATGCCGGGTTCTCTTCTTTGACCTGTCCGGAACGCGGGTCCAGCTTTTTGTCAAGGGAGGTGAACATACATGCAGTCTGTGAAGTGTGGCAGTGGAACACCGGAGTGTATCCAACGGACAAGACGGACGGGTGCTGAAGCACGACGATCTGGGCGGTGAATTCTTCCGCAACGGTTGGCGGGAACTCGGCCGGACCGCAGACATCTCCACGGCGGACATCGTTCTTTGCGATACCACGAACGTTGAATCCAACGTTGTCTCCCGGAAGTGCTTCTGGGAACTCTTCGTGGTGCATTTCAATGGATTTAATTTCGCCGAAAACGTTTGCCGGCATGAAAGAGACTTTCATTCCTTTCTTCATGATACCAGTCTCGACACGTCCTACTGGGACGGTTCCGACACCGGAAATCGTGTAGACATCCTGAATCGGGAGTCTGAGCGGTTTGTCAGTCGGCATAGACGGCATAACGAAGTCATCGAGTGCTGCGAGAAGCGGCTTGCCGGTGTACCAGGGCATGTTTGCGGATGCGACCTTAATGTTGTCACCGCAGAATGCGCTGATTGGGATGAACGGAGTCACTGAAGGCTTGTAACCGACGGACATGATGAGTTTCGTCATCTTGTCTTTTGCTTCGTTGTACTTCTCCTGGGAGTATTTTACGGCATCCATCTTGTTGATGGCGACGATGATCTGGTTGATACCAAGAGTCTTTGCGAGGAAAACGTGCTCTTTGGTCTGTTCCATCGGGCCTTCGGTTCCGGATACAACAATGATTGCTGCATCAGCCTGAGATGCACCGGTGATCATGTTCTTAACGAAGTCACGGTGACCTGGGCAGTCTACAACGGTAAAATTGAATTTCGGGGTCTCGAATTTTTTGTGGGCGATATCAATGGTAATACCACGTTCACGCTCTTCCTTGAGAGAGTCCATTACCCAGGCGAACTCGAAAGTTCCCTTACCTTTGCTTTCTGCTTCTTTCTTGTATGCATCAAGAATGTGCTGCTGTACGACACCGGTCTCGAAGAGAATCCGGCCAACGGTTGTTGACTTACCGTGGTCAATGTGACCGATAACGGCAAGATTCATATGGGGCTTAACTGCTGCCATGATAATTTATCTCCACTTTGACTCATTGATTGGTTACAAAAGAATCGCAATCCAAATCAACACGAGTGTAAACAGATTAGTGTTACAGGGATATAAATAAATCCATCCGGCTAACAATCCCAACCGACAGACTAATAGGAAAATAATTCCGTATTCTCTGTAATGAAATCATTGCCTCTTGAAAGAAAACCCAGCGGTAAAGCAACCGTAGTATGCGGAGACAAGGAAGTATCTGTTCACAGTACCTGTGTCTTCTGTGAAAAATGCGCCGGAATCCGGGTGAACCGGAGAGTTACCCCTAACCCGTATGCCCAGGCGATACGCGGTTCGAAAGGTGGAATGTCTCTCGATGACCAGCTGATGGAGGGTATGGCCCTTTTTAATACGGTCATAGAGGACAAGAACGCCACTAATATAGAATGTACCGATGACGCGGGACTCGGCTACGTGCCGATTTCACGCAGACACTAAGAGAATAGCACAGACAAGCAGTACTGTCATCCGGGTGAGTTCATTTCCTGCCCCGGTCACATCGCCGTTTACGCCGCCGAAAAGTTTCCGCGCGAGGAAAAGGAGACACAGGAAGGTAATGAGGGCGGTGATGAGACCCGCCCCGACATACATTTTTGCCGGCAGGAGAAAGAGCGGCAGGGTAAGGAGTATCGTATAGATGCAGAACCGCCTTTTTGAGAAGTCATAGATATATTTCTGAATGCCGTCATGGAAGGGTTTTCCAAGGGCGGAGAATAATCCCATGGTCATTTTGCCGAATACTTCCGCGATGAATACGGCGAAGGCGATCTGCAGTGCAGTCATTGAGGAGAGTGCCGCATAGGAGATGAGAACGACCATTATCCCGAGAGCGAGGGCTCCGGCGCCGGTTGTCCGGTCGGTCATGGCGCGAATCCGTTTTTCCCGGCTGCCGTGAGCCATGAGTCCGTCGCCAAAGTCAAGAAGTCCGTCGAAATGGTTGGCTCCGGTGATGAATACAACTAATGCAAGGGTGAGTGCCGCGAGTATGGAAGAGTTTTCAAAGCCGAGATACCAGGCGGCGAGAGCGGGCAGTGCGGCGATAAGACCGGTGATGTAGCCGGCTATGGGGTAAAGCCAGCTTCGCTTCGCAAAAGCGTCAAAGTCAGCCGGCTTCCCAAGGGGGAGGATGGTGGTGAACTGTAAGAGCGCACGAAGTGACGTCATATACCTTATCTCTTGTAAGTTCTAAATGATATAATATCATGCCATTTGTTTCAACGAGAGCAGATTTCCCCTGCGAGTCGCCGATGTTCGCCCTGATTCTTTCCAACTCTCTGGTCTCGACCATTAAAGGAGTCTCCGGAGCCGGCGAGAGCCCGGAGAAAAGTCTGATGGTCCCGCCGTTAGATGCCGAACTGATTATTAACGGGGAGATTACGTCCGTTGACATGACACCGAATACGCCAACCGGCTGCCCCACACCCGCTGTTCTTACACTCGCGATTATGGAGTTAATCGGGATGAAACCTCTGATGATTGCCGCGGGTCTGAATCATGATCTCCTCGTTCCCCATATGCAGTTCGGAGAAAAAGCCGGAGGCGACCCGCGGGAAGGAAATGCCGTGCCGAATGCAAAGCAGCTTTTCGAAAAAGGCAGATGGCTCGGCGAATATCTTTCCCAGTCGCACGACCTTCTCGTCCTTGGAGAGTGTCTGCCGGGCGGAACCACAACTGCGCTTTGTGTTCTCCGCGCACTTGGCTATCAGGCAAATGTAAGCAGTTGTCTTGTGGATAATCCCGTCTGTATCAAAGAGGAGATCGCCCGCGAGGCTCTGGCAAAAGTTCATGAAGCGAACGTCACCGATCCGCTGGAAATCGTTTCGATGGTAGGTGATCCGATGATTCCGGTCGCCGCAGGAATTGCCGAAGGATACCGCGGAAAACTTTTCCTCGCCGGGGGAACACAGATGCTTGCGACTGCCGCCCTTATCCGTGCACTGGGGAACACGGTTCCGGATATTGTAACGACGAATTATGTCTATAATGACAAAACCGCCTCGTTCAAAGAAACCGCGGCGGCAATCGGCGCTGATTCCTATTATGTCGACCCGGAGTTCGAGTCGATAGGTCATGCAGGTCTTGCCCGTTATGCAAAGGGCGAGATTAAGGAGGGATCCGGGGCAGGAGGAGCCATGTTTCTTGCAAGCATTCTCGGGTTCTCCCCTGAGGAGATTCGAACCGCAATCCGCGACCATGTTAGCAGATATGCCTGATGACTCTTGAAGAAGAACTCCGTGCAGCCGGCTTTACCTGCACGGGATGCGGAGAGTGCTGCAGCGGAAAAGATAACGAGGTGATGGTATCACCCGACGAAATCGATGTGCTCTGTGAAGCAGCCGGTCTGAAGCCGGAGGAGATTGTCGAACCCTACCCCGAGTGGATTCATGACTTCGGGGCGACCTATACGTTTGGCTGGGTTTTACGGCGGGGTGAGGACGGAAACTGTATGTTTCTCAGAAATAAACGCTGCACAGTCTACGAACACCGCCCCCATATCTGCCGGACATACCCCTTCATGCTGGATGGTGATAAGCTTCTCATCTTCGAGTGTCCGGGATGCGGCGGAGCAGATACACCGGACTCGGAACAACTCGAAAAAGATCTCCTTGCTCGTCGTGAGGCTGAGGATAAGGAGTTTCTTTTAACAAAAGAGCAGTACCAAAAGCATAGTATGGTTTTGGGGTCAACAATCATCTTCGACAGCAGGGGAGCTCACCCGCACAAATACTAAATGACAGAAATACATATCGTTGGAACGGCGCATGTTTCCCAGAAAAGCATTGAGGAGGTTCGTGAAGCAGTAGACACGGTCAATCCTGATGTGATTGCGATAGAACTTGATCCGGGACGTTTTGCCGCACTGAAACAGCAGATGAAGGAGGCACGGGACGCGGAACTCGGGATTGCGCCGGAACCGGAGGCGAAAACCCAGATTCCGGAAGTAAAGAACATCCTGAAAGGGAACTTCACGTTAATGCTTGTCCAGTGGGTTTTAGCCTATGTTCAGCGGAAAATCGGGATGAACGTCGGCGTTGAGCCGGGGGCCGAGATGAAGGAGGCGATGAAAATCGCGGAGGAGAGAAATATCCGGGTCATGCTTATCGACCGTGATATACGAATCACGCTCGCCCGCTTCTGGGGCAATATGAAGATTCTCGAGAAGATGAAGCTTCTATGGATTCTCATTCGTTCGATGACCGGAGCCGATAATGAGGCTGATGATATTGATTCGACGACGGTTGATGCTCTGACGAATCCGGATATGATTGAACTCGCTCTTGCGGAGTTCCAGAAGTTTTCTCCGACAGGCGCCAATGCTTTGATTACAGAGCGGGATGCATATCTCGCTCACGGAATTATCAATCTCGAAAACAGTTCGTTCGAGCGGGCGGTTATCGTGGTCGGTGCAGGACATCTGCCGGGAATTAAGCGTTTCCGGGAGAATCCGGCGACGCTTCCGTCACTGAAGACGCTGAACGAACTCCCGAAAAAATATCCCTGGGGAAAAATCGCAGGCGGTGTTGTTATCGCTTTGTTTGCGGTGATTATTCTCGCGATTGCATTTTCCGGAGCGACGGAGCTTCTTACCTGGGCTATCATTTACTGGGTGCTTCTGACCGCGGTATTTTCCGGCGTTGCAACGCTCCTTGTGAGAGGGCACCCGCTTTCTGCGGCGACCGCGGCGGGTCTCGCATGGATGACTTCGCTCAATCCGTTCCTTGCCTCCGGGTGGTTTGCAGCAATCGTTGAGGCGAAAATGCGGCCGCCGAGTGCCGGGGATTTTAAGGCAATCTCAAAAGCGGAGTCTATCCATGAGATGCTTTCGGTCCCGCTTTTTAGAATCCTTATCGTGGCGGCAGCGGCAAATATCGGGACGACACTCGCTGTGTTCTGCTTCTTTATCTTCTTAACACCGCTCTTGGGCGTTGACGCGGAGATGATGAAAAATATCCTGATGACAGGGTTCGCCAATCTCTGGAACTTCCTGACCGGATGGATATAATCTTCGATTATCTCGTCCAATAAATAAAATCTATTTTTCCCACCAGATATGAGCCGTCATTGACGTGCCCGGGAAAACATATCCTCTTTCTGTCCGGACAACATGCGCATCCAGATAGGTATTCACGATCTCCTTTTGTTCTTCTGTTTTTGCAACCAGTCTGGTATAGTAATCCTGCCGCATTTCTTCCAGACCCGCGAATTTCTGCCCGATTCTCTTTGAATCAACGGTGAGGTTCGCGTAGATTCCCAACTGATACAAAACATTCCAGAGAATATCGGCTGTCGGCTCATACCTGTACGGCTCACCATGAAGAAGCGGCCACAGATCAATGTTCCCTCTTGAAAGCGAGGGAGGAATAAGGAACCAGAAGAGATGCACTGCAATATTTGCAGCCGCGTCCATTTTCAGCATACAATCCCGGATATTCCCCATCATCAGGGAGCGGGAAGCGATTACATAATCATGTGTTCCGATTTCATCCGGCGTCGCCTCCTCCCAGGTCTTTCTGATTTCCGGAATCGGCGGAGCATTCGTGAGATCACGATACGTCTGCATCCCTTTACCCATTGCAGAAGAGGGTTCGACGACCGTTACCGAACAGCCGGACAGGGCAAGAGGCACGGCAAGTGTGCCCGGTCCCGCCCCGATATCCAGAACTGACGACCCATGACGGATATTCATCGAGGAAAGCTGGTATTGTATTCTCCCCCGGTCATCATTTTGGAGGCGCCGGATATACCGGCCCACATTCACCGGGTTATCCCAGAAACTCGACGAATCTTCACCCGCCTGGTGTTTCTGCTCAAAGGCACGGGCCATCTGTTCATCCCACAGCCGGATAAAATCCGGTCTTTCGGCATACATATACTATAATTAGAGCACAAAGTAATAAACCGTGCGAACCTGATGAGAAAGACTATTTTACCTGACACGCATAAGGTTAGTTATGAATACCAGAAATCCGGGAATCGCCAACTTCGGTGTCACGATAATTCAGTCAAGACACAGTGTCAGAAAGTTCAAAGATGCTGAAATCCCGCCGGAGTTCATCAGAAAAGCCATCGAATGCGCATCAAAGGCGCCAACAGCCGTAAACAACCAGCCTTGGATCTTTGTTGTGATTAAAAACAAGGCAATGCTTGCAAAAATCGCAGAACTTGCCCCGAACGGGAAATTCATCGAAGGAGCTGCTGTAGGGTTCCTTGTCTTCGGTAAAGCTGACTGGAAATATGTCATTGAAGACTGCTCGGCCGCCACCGAAAACCTGCTCCTTGGTCTCCATGCATATGGTTACGGAGGATGCTGGATTGCCGGAGATAAGAAAGAATATGCAGAGGATGTCAGGAAACTCGTGAACGTCCCATGCGACTTCAAACTTGTTTCGATTGTCGCGGCAGGCGTTCCTGATGTCGGCGGGATTACGCTCGCTGAAAAAGTTCCGCTCGAAAAAATTGTTTTTGAAGAGAGATACCAGTAGACTATGAGTAATTTCTCCTCAGCTCTTTTTTGACAGAGGGGGTCCCGGAGAGATTATGCTGATTTTTTATCATCTTTTTATCGGATTAATGGCAGGAATTATCCTCGCCGTGCTGTTCTCCAATAAAACGGCAGTACTTTACGGAGGACTCGGCGGAATTCTGCCGGATATTCTCGATAAACCACTCGGCTATATCTTCTTCGCAGACAGCCTGGAGAGCGGGAGAGTCATCTGTCATACACTTCCTCTCGCAGCACTTCTTCTGATTCTGGGGTTTCTCATATGGCGTTACAATAACCGGCAGATTCTCCTTATATGTGTAGGAATCGGTTTCTTTCTTCACCAGCTTGGAGATGCTTTGTGGACGGAACCGGGATACTGGCTCTGGCCGCTCCCTTACCGGATTGGCGATGCCTTATGGACGTTTCCCTATTCCTGGTTCGGTTCGTCACACTACATAGATATCATCGTTCCGGACAGATTAGAGCCGGTTATCTTCATATTACCTGAGATTATAATCCTGATTGCCGGAATAGTTGTCTCTCTCGCGGCTTACCGCCTCCTTCGCCCGCATATCACTTCACGATTGACCATGGCTGGAATGATTATCGGGAGCGTTCTCGCCGGAGGCGTAACATTTCTCATTGGAAAATGTATTGTTTTGGATGTATTTCTTACCGGTCAGTCGGCTGACTACTTTGAAACCATGTATCTTCAGGAACTCTTCTCAATCTCGGAGTGGATATTTGCCGGAGTTTCTTTTGTTATTGCAGCCCTCATCCTGAATTATCCGGTACATTTCTCTGATAAATATAGAATCATAATTTTCAGAATCTGCGGTATCGGTATAATTATCCTTTCAATTCTGCTGCCGCTGCTCATAATCTCAGGGTTTCCTATTGTTAGTATCTACGGCAAAACAAGCTGGAAATTACTGGCGTGCGCAGGGTTATTCTTTGGAGGGATTGTTCTCCTTCTCTTTGGTGAAAGAGTGATAAGACTCGATGAAGACTGATGTTTCCCCGCCAGCCTTATCCCTTTTCCTGCCAATAATGAAATATCGGGATTCGAACACATGCTGATTTTCTTTCACCTCTTTATCGGGTTAACTGCCGGAGTTATCCTCGCGGTGCTGCTCTCGAATAAAATGGCAATACTTTATGGAGGTATAGGCGGAATTCTTCCGGATATTCTCGATAAACCCCTCGGGATGATTTTCCTTGCAGATAATCTGATCGGGGGGAGAATCTATTTTCATTCGCTCACGATAGGAGGGATTCTCGTAATTCTGGGTCTTATTCTCTGGTATTCCAATAAACAGAGAATCATCCTTCTCTGTATTAGTATAGGCATGCTTCTCCACCAGATTGGCGATACCATGTGGGATGCCGCAAGCAACTGGTTCTGGCCGACTCTCGGACCGTTCGAGCCGTACACCGAGGAATTTCCCCCGGTTCCTGACGGGGCCCTGCTGTATCTCTCTATTTCTACATGGATTATCGCCGTGATTGCGGGCATACTTTTCTCGATGACAGCATACCGCCATCTTCGGCAGGTCATCAGAACCCGGTCGGGTATCGGAAAAACGGGAATACTGACAGGAATTTTTCTTGCAGGAATCGGTATGAGTCTGCTGGTAAAATATATAATCTGGGATATATTTCTCGCCGGACCGTGGGCAGACTACTTCGGCACCATGTACCTTCATGAGATTCTCTCGGTCTCGGAATGGGTGTATGGTCTCGTTTCCCTTATACTGATTCTTCTCGTTCTGAATTATCCGTTATCGGTCTCTGAAAAATACCAATCCGGAATTTTCAGAATCTGCGGGATTGGAAGTATCACGATATCGCTCCTGATTCTCCTGTTCCTGTTTCTCGGATTCCCGATTGAAGAAGTCTACGGTTCAACAATCTGGAAACTTATTGCTGTATCGGGGTTTCTGATCGGGGGTGCTGTTCTCCTTTTTCTGGGAAACAGGATTTCCACCCTGTCCGGTGACATAGCAGATTCCAAACGATAAGAAGTGTGTTTCTGCGCCGCAATAAAACGGCTGTCCAGGATTAGAGTATTATGTATTCAAAATAGGAGTTACGAGGGGGCGCTCTCAATCAAAAAAAAGGGGATGCTTCCGGCTCCCCGCACGGACTCACTTTGCTGTACTGACAATCTTAATAATATCGCCGGATTTGAGAATCGTTGTATCCTTAATCCGCATCTTCGTGCGGGCATCGACCGCATAAAGGAAACCTTTCCCGATATCCGTATGAACACGGAAAGCGAGATCCTTCGGGGTAGACCCTGCAGGCATCAGGAATGCATCCGGTAAAACCTGTCCCTTTGCATTACAGAATTTGTTTTCATCCTCTACCGGGTAGACGACAATCATCCCGATCTCCTCGAAGACGACTTTGTTCAGAATCTCCTGAACACCGGTACTGCCGAACTTTTTCATACTTTGCGCAATCAGAGTCAGCGCTTTAATCTGGGGAGCGGAAAGCTTCGCCCCTTCGACCGGAGTAAAAGTCGCATCGCCCGGAAGATACTTCAGGATTTTTGCGCTTGCCGCAGTCTTAAGAGCGAGCTCTCCCACACCGATCGTCGGAATCGCACCGAGCTCCTTCAGGGCTGCGATATTTTCATCGGATGCGAGGTCGGCCTTGTTTGCAGCGATAAGGGTCGGCTTTGAGATGCGGAGCAGAACTTCGCAGACCTTTTCTATGTCCTCGGGCGTAGCTCTGGCAAGATTGATGCCGCATTCATCGACGGCTTGCTTGAGTTGAAGAGCATCGATACGGAGACCGCCGAGTGCTTCACCAAGAAGGTCGATCAAGACCTGTTCCTTACCCTGAGCCTGCCGGACAAGTTTTGCCCGGTGCTTCTCGACAATACCCGCCATCCACATCGCGAACTCATACCGCAGGAATTTGACATCATCAAGCGGGTTTCTGGTTCCGACATCGACCGGGTTCCCTTCAGCATCCGTGCTTCCTGAAGCATCGACAACCTGAATTATTGCATCAGCCTCACGAAGGTTATCAAGGAACTGATTTCCAAGTCCCCGGCCGAGATGTGCGTCCGGAACAAGACCGGCAACATCAATGAGTTCAACCGGAACAAACCGGTTTCCATCCACACATTCGGTACAACCTTCAATCCCGAGCTCCCTGCACGGGCATTTTGACCGGACATAGGCAACGCCCTTGTTCGCGTTGATAGTGGTGAACGGATAGTTGGCAATCTCTACATTTGCAAGCGTTAGCGACTTATAAATTGTCGATTTGCCGCAGTTTGGTTTTCCAGCGAGTGCAATCTGTAACATTTCTTTTATCTTTCCTTTTATAGAGGGGTGATATCTGATGTATAAATTAGGCTGATGCACTATTATGTGTTCCGTCCCGGACACGGGACCGAGACGAAAAACCCAGAATCAGTAATGCAGCACGACATCGCCGCCGTTTTTCACGGCCCCGGCATATCTCTGCACATTCTCTTCAATTAACGCCGGATTAATCGCCTCGTGAAGCCGGGACGTGAACTCGGTCTTCAGTTCCTCCGAAAGTATGCACCGTCCGGTAGCCTCATATTTTCCTTCAAGAGCCCCCCCGGCTGCCATTTTTACAATAACCCGGTCGACCATCGGAACCATCGCCGGCTCCATCAAATCAAGCACACATGCCCCGCGTCCTCCCGGAACCGGCTCAATCACCCCATAGAGAGCCCCGCGTGACAGGTCCAGTCCCGCGCCGGTACATGCCAGAGCAAAGGTCGCATACAACACAGCATATCCGTGCGAAAACATCGCATTCACCGGATCCGGGTAAGGAGGGAGAACTCTCCGGTGATAGCCAAGCGTCTGCGGAACCGCACGGGACAGAATCTCATAATACATCGCCTTCGTAAACGAAAACACCCGTCCGATCTCCGGAAGAGTAACCAGGAAATTCAGCTCGTCCCGTGCGGCATTCAGAATATCCAGTTCGCCCTTGTAAAACAGCCCGGACGAATCCGACTCGGCAAGTTCATTCAGAAAACGCATCCGTTCCCCGAGAGAAGCCTGAATAGTCGCCATAGCAAATTTATGGACCGGAATCTCCCTTTGCGCTGCTGACAGCCGTGGTCCCCCCTCCCCATATAATCCGCCGACCGGTTTTCCGTGGACATCGAAAAATGAAACCGAAATCCTGTGTTCCGCCAGACGCTCCAGCACGACCGTATTCAGAGAATGCCCGCCGGCAATCAGAAGATGGCTCACCTCATCAAAAGGATACCTCGTCACCTTCCCATCCTGCCGGACAAGAAGGGAATCCTTCGTGGATTTGATATCGGCACCGAATCCCCAGACAGTAACCCAGGGAATCGTCAAAAGAGATCCTCCTCCGCCTTATCGCCATTCAGCTGCAGCCGGCATTTCCCGCAGAAATAATTGCGTTTCCGGTCCAGATCGTCAAGGTTCCTTGGACAATACATAATGCAGCCAGGATTATCACAGTGTCCCAGCCCGAACAGGTGACCGATTTCGTGCGCCCCTTCTTTGACAAGTCTCGCAATCAGATCCGAATCATCTTCATGCCTTCCGTAAAACTCGTTTTTGAGACGGTACGGTGAAACGACCGACACCCCGAGTCGTGGATAGGCAAGTCCGTACACAAAATCCGCGAGAGGTTCATAAAGATCCGCGGGTGTCACCAGCAGAACTTTTTCATAGATATGGTTAAATTTGTTATAATATTCAAGGTCGACATCTGCCGGTTTGAAGAGCCCCGGCATTCTCCTGCGGAACATATCGAGTTTTGTCAGGATTTTCACCGCATCATACTGATTCCGGACCGGATCAAAACCTTCGAGCGGAAAAATACCATTGTCTATCCGTGATACCGGCATCTCAAGAACCGCCGACAGTTCTTCTGAAACCGGGCGGGAAAGCCCAATCGGCACGCGGCTGTCCCAGAAAAGATGTATCCCCATAGTTGTAGTTATATCACTGTTTAAATCTATAAACTTACGTAAATGATAAACAAAATCGAGATCACTGTCGGGCACTATATTAAAGATAATTACCGTTCCGCGGTGGAAGTGGGGTTCGGTGGAAAAACCATTGCCGCCAGGATTCTTATGGATGCGGGAACCCCGATTCTCTGCACGGATGTCCATGCCTATCCTGATGTCGATGTGCCCTCAGTCGTTGATGACTGCGTAGAACCGGTCTTGTCCTACTACCATGCTGACGTAATCTATGCCGTCCGTCCAGGATTGGAAATCGTTCCGGCACTCATCCGGCTCGCGAAAACAGTTGGATCAGATCTGATTGTGTATCATCTGGGTTTTGAACTCTATGAAGACGGCGGGGAAAAAATAGATGTCGACGGGGTCATGCTCCACCGGTATGTTCACCAGTGATGGGCATACCCTCTTTTTTCCAGAACCTTTCCATCGCACCATACGCCTTTTTCCGATACGACGTTTCCAAGCACGGTGTATTTCACATCAAGCCCCGATAAACCTGCCGGCGGTATACAGAACAAAAGCCCGAAGTCTCCGCCCCCGTAGAGATAATACTCCATAGCAGACCCGGAACTGACATCAGGGAGCTTAAACCGGCTCGAATCAAGTTCGAACCCGACATTGGATGCCTCCGACATATCATAAAGAGAGATGGCGAGACCGTCAGATACATCCATCATTGAGGAGGCGCCCGCACGGGCGATAAGCTGTCCTGCCTCGACCTGCGGGACGGGGGTCAGCAGATGAGCCCGGTATCGTTCATCCCCGTTGAGTCCCGCCATCGCACATCCGGGTGTTCCGGTAACGCAGACCGCATCGCCTGCCGAAGCGCCGGACCGCCGGCAGTAGAATTTCTTATCCACAATCCCGAACCCGGTCGTCACCACCGTAAATTCCCGGTGACTATCGATATCCCCGCCGGCAATCTTCGCCCCGAACCGTTTTGCGCAGGAAACCGCACCTTCCATAAACGGAACCAGTCGTTTCGGATCATCCAGACCGACCGCCGCCAGAACCTGGATCGGCTGTGCCCCGCAGCTGGCGATATCCGATAACGTAACCGCGACACTCATCCAGCCTTTTTCAAACTCCGTCATCCCTATCGGGAAATCGGTCGTTTCATGCAGCATATCGGTACTCGATACAAGTATCGTACTGTCAGGCAGCTCAAACGATGCGCAGTCATCGGCTGTTTCCTCGGTTCCGATTAAATCCCGGATCGTATCCAGAAGAGCACGGTCATCCATTATTTTTTCAGCTCCTTTTTTCGTTCTGCACGATACTCGGACAGCACGCCGAATAAAACATGCGAGGCAGGCTTCTCACTGTCTTTTTCGTCAGGTTTCTTTGCGGGAGCCGGTTTCGGCACAGGCTTCTGCTTTTTCGGAAGAGGCGCCGGCGCCGGTTTCGATACCGGTTTTGGTTTTGGAACCGGTTTCTCCTCTTTTTTTGGGGCGGCCGGTTCAATCTCCGGTCTCTCCGGTTTCGACATGAATGTCTGTTTTTCCCTCTTTGGGGCGGGAACCGGTTCGGGTTCCGGTTTCTCTACCTCAAACACCAGATCCGGATCAATGCCCTTCTCCCGGACATCCTTCTCCCGCAGAACCCGGTATTCATCCACCATTCCATGAATCTGCCCAAGCTTCTTCTCATTATTGTAGACAACCTGCGTCTCTTTCCATCCGGCAAGAGCTGCTTCATATCCTGCGGTGTCAACAACGCCGATCTTCCCCTTCACCCGGGGGGAAAGGGTCGTGCCGTCCAGAATCGGAATGCCGGCATCCCGGAACTCCTCAATCAGATTCTGGCTCTGTGCCCGCTGGAAAGTCAGACGCGGAAGAATGACCGCTCCGATTTTCGCCTCGGCAAGGTCACGGACAACGGATTTCCCCCATCCATCAATCTTCAGCACATACAAAATATCCTCTTCGCCGATTCCCATCTCATCGTCCAGACTTTTCACGGGGTCCTTTGCCAGAAGTGGCAGAACCTTCAGGGCAGTGCATCCGTCACCTGCCTGCAGGGAGATAAAATGCTTCATCCGCTCTAAACTGACCCGCAGATTCTTCGTTCTGCGTTCCTCTTTATGGAGTGCCTTCTTCACCTGGCTAAGCTCCGTATCGCGGGAAGAAATCTCCTCGGATGACAGAACCTCCTGTTCCCGGGCGTCTCTCTCTAAAACAAGCTGTTTCTGCAGAGCGGAAATCGCTTTGTCTTTTACTTCCACTTCTTCCGATAAACTCCCGGCGAGTTTACGAAGCTTTGTTATCGTTTCCTCGAGCCGTGCGATATGTTCATCCTTTTCATCGAAGACCAGCTCGGTCGGGATTATCTCCGGTTCCGCCGGCGCCTCTTCGGGGTTTTCAATGCCGGCAATAATCTGTTCAAGGGAAAGCCCGCGGATTATTCCTGCACGGACCACATCGAAGTCCGTTCCCGGCGGCATTCTCTTCCGGACGGAATCGAATTTGTTTGCATAACTCCGGTATGCGCAAACCGCCGCAGAAAGAGCATCCCGCTCATGGTCGTTGGAAAACAGGTAGCCCTCAACCAGTTCATACTTATCTTTAATCAGCACGTCCTTCGCCGGCGTCCATGCGGCAGCCGAGAACGCCCGCCGGATCTTCTCGACTCCGGACGGGATATCCGCTTTGTCCGTTGCGATTAAAACCGGCTTGCCGATTCCGGAGATGACGGAGATGATCTCCGCCGGATTGAGAACCCGCGAACTCGATAGATGAATCAGGTCCCCGTCCAGATTCAGGGCGGCGATACCCGCGGTTGTCCCGGGGTCGATTCCCACTATTATATATGCGGGTTTTTTCGAGAGCGATACAAATGCCGGCTTCTCTTTTCTCTTCCCGGAAACCCGGACAATAATCCCTCCGGATTTGCGGGAGGAGACGGGCACCTCGGTCCGCGGAGCTTTGACCATGAATACGGTCATGCTGCCGCCGCGAAAAACCCGGCGGGATGTGATGAGATATGACAGCCCTTTTGCGGAAAGTTTTGCCTCGATTTCGCGGGACCGGGATTGTACTGCTTCATGCATCTTGCGGACGTGCCGGCGGTGCGTGCGGAGAAGGGGGCCCGCCGGGAAGATGGTCAGGGTCGTGACGTCTTCGTATGTGAGAAGTTCGTATCCTCCGCCGAACGATGCGATGAGGGCGGCAGTCTTCGCTTCTTCCATGGGGTTGGTCTTATCGAACCGGAGATTATACCGCTCGGCGATTTTTGCGACCGGGTCCATTCGTATGCCGTCTCCGGAGATCTGGACGAGTTTTGTTCCGAACGGTAGTTCGTCCAGTATTTCATATAAGCCGGCTAAGTCGGCAGTTGCGTCGCGGATATTGCCGACGGCAAGTATTGCCGGACGCTCGGTGTCGATTATCCGGAGAAGGCGGGAGAGGGGGATGTTTTTTTCTTCTGATTCTATTCGGCGGTCGGAAACCCGCACGAGGGCATAATGCGGGCGGGGTCTGCCGTTTTCGGTAAATCCGGGGATTGTTTCGATGCCGAATACAAGTGAGTTCATGTTCTTACGAAGCGGATTGCCTCTTCAAGGTCGTAGGCGGTCTGGTATTTTTTCGCGAAGAAGGTGATGACGGTGTCGAGGTCGTGCCGTAGTGTCGCGTCCGCGTTCTGATGG
Organism: Methanocorpusculaceae archaeon UBA425; assembly: GCA_002506085.1. Taxonomy (GTDB): domain Archaea; phylum Halobacteriota; class Methanomicrobia; order Methanomicrobiales; family Methanocorpusculaceae; genus Methanocorpusculum. The sequence goes on along the minus strand of DAWV01000008.1, from coordinate 102,404 downwards.
TTGGGGGGTATCCACTGGGGCCAGTCGATTAAGCAGATGGTTTCACCGTCGTACATGATATTGTATTCGGACAGGTCACCGTGGATGTAGCCGGCGTCATAGGCTTTTTTCACTTCTTCGAGGATTTCCCGGTACACTTTGTCAGGGTCTTCGAGGATGCAGCGGAAGAGGTTGGCTCCCGGGACGAGGGACATGACGATACAGTGACGGTTTATATCAATGGGGACGGGGACTTTGACTTTGCCGTTAAGGGCTTTGAGGGCTTCATATTCCCGGGATGCCGAGCATGCGGAGGCGAAGATCCAGGGACAGTGGGTGGCCTCAGGCATGTATTCCCGGTTGTTACGGAGTGTCTGGAAGGAGCGCTGCCCTACTTTGTGGAGTTTGAGGATGACGACGCCGAATCCGAGGGCTTCGTAGATTTCAGATTCTTTGCCGACGGCGACTTTATTTCCAAGGGCGGATATGGTCTTTTTTGCGGCTAAGTCGGAGAGGGCGAGGGCGTCGTAGCCGGCGAATATGAGCGTGTAGCCTTTGTAGGGGACGGAGTCGGAGCGGATGAGGTCACGGTAGATGAGGTTTCCGAGCCGGTATTTCATTTCGGCAGGGGAGAGTTTGACGGCTGCCCGGAGGTCGTCTTCGGGGACCCACTGGTAATGCTTCATCATTCGTTCGAGGACGTGAAGGATGCGTATTTCATATTTATGGAGGGATTTTATTACGTCTGCGTCTATTGGCATTGTTGATGTACCATTTGGGAGTTATGGGACAAATAGATGATTGCATGGGACGGTATTACTGTGGCGGGGTGAGCCGACAGGCTCGCCCTCAGCGGAGCAAACTGAAAGTTTGCGAGTGAGCGGGCTGCCACGTAGTGGCGGCCTCAGCGGAGGCGGACCGCTCCGTAAGAGCGGTCTTAGCGGAGCAAATCTCTGATTTGCGACCAAGGCTTTGCCTTGCGACCAAACTGACAGTTTGCGAGTGAGCGGCCCGGTCCTATGAACCGGTCCGCCTCAGCTAAGGTCGGCCGCTTCGCATCCGCCCCCTCAATTTTTGGCAAACGTATATAATGGATAACTCACCAATGTAGAATACTTATGGGAAGTGAAGTCTATCAGGCACAGGTTCTCCGGGCGTTCTTCGATACAATCACAGGAACCGACCGGAATCTGACCCGCATATATATGTGTGTGATTTCGCTTGCCAAACTCAGAATGGAATCCCCGGAAAAAATCCGGTTCCTTGCCGAACAGATGCAGGCAAGTAAAGCAAAACACGAACTCTCGATAGACATTCTGGATTACATGGTCTCGGTTGCCAATTCTCTCGAATCCTGGGCAGGTCAGTCCGCATTCGGCATCACCACGCCGGCAAAGTCAGATGACTTCGGCAGTGTCTCGCTCGACTCATTCTAATCTCTAATCTCTTTTTAGTCTCCGGGCAGTTCCCCGCGTTTTGCTATCCATCCCGGAGAACATCCGACAGCATCCCGTCCGGCTCATAGAGATTCCCGGCTCCTTCTGAATGCCGGAATTGGGAAATATTCTATTTTAAATCATTATTTCCGGAGACAGAGTTCAGCATAACGTATCTGAGGGGTTAATTATGATTGTAGAGAAACGATTTAACTCATGAGTGTTTTAGAGGTGATTAATGATACCGTTGCATCAATCAACGGCGTCATCAATACGTATGCCTGGTATATAGCATTCGTATTCCTGATTGGTATTGGTCTATACTTTACCATCAAATCAAGAGGCGTCCAGATCAATCGTCTGGGTGAATCATGCAGGGTTGCGTTTACCGGCATCCGTGCACAAAAAGGTAAACAAACCATCTCATCCTTCCAGGCATTCTGTGTAAGTATGGGTGCCCGCATCGGTGTGGGTAACATTGCCGGAGTGGCCGTGGCAATAGTCATGGGTGGTCCCGGAGCTATTTTCTGGATGTGGATCTTCGCATTTATCGGTGCGGCAACCAGTTTCGTTGAAACAACGGTTGGTCAGATTTACAAAGAAAAGAAAGCAGACGGCCAGTATCACGGCGGTCCGGCATTTTACATCAAAAACGGTCTCGGCAAACCCAAGTTCGCCGCTTTTATCGCAATTCTCATTATCTTCACCTATGGTCTGATGTTCATAGGGGTTCAGGCAAACACAGCGACCCTTGCCTTTACCAATGCATTCAAGACTGACCAGATTGTCTTCGCGGTAATCATTACCGTCCTTGCGGCCCTTGTCGTCTTTGGCGGAATCAAACGTGTAGCCAAAGTTTCGACCTGGCTCGTTCCGGCGATGGCAATTCTCTGGCTCGTACTGTGTCTCATAATCGTCCTTGTCAACTTCACCCAGGTTTCTCTCGTCATTGAAACCATCTTCTCCTATGCGTTCGGCGTTCAGGCGTTCGTCGGCGGAGGAGTCGGAGCTGCAATCATGTGGGGTCTGAAGCGTGGTGTCTTCTCGAACGAAGCCGGTATCGGTTCTATCCCGAACGTCTCCTCTTCCGCAGAAGTCAAACACCCGGTAAAGCAGGGACTTATGCAGTCCGTCGGTGTCTTAATCGATACAATCGTTGTTTGTTCCGCAACTGCCTTCGTTGTAATCATCTACACGAACGTGGCATACCCCGGATACGCCGGCATTCCGGTCTCCGGAGCAGCTCTCGTCCAGGAAGCAATGAGTTCCACCTTCCTTGGTATCGCCGGTCCTTACATCATTGCAGCCTTTATGCTCGTCTTTGCATTCAGCAGTCTGATCAGCTATTACTCCATGAGTGAAACGAACACCAAGTTCCTCACCAACAAAAAAGGTGCAGTAGTCGTTCTCCGTTGTGCTATTGTCTTGATGGTCTTCATCGCATCCATGATGTCCATGGGTCTTGCATGGGATCTCGCAGACACATTCCAGGCATTTATGGGTATCTTCAACATGGGTGTCTTACTCCTCCTTGGTAAACACGCCTTCGAAGCACTCAAAGACTACTTCGACCAGAAAGCAGACGGCGTCGAGGAACCTGTGTTCCACGCATCCTGCCTGAGTAACACGAAAGGTGTTACCTGCTGGTCAGACAATGAAGAAGAAAAGAAGTAATCCGAAAGGGTTACCCAAATATTTTTTTCGTCTTTTTTCCTCTGAGTATTTCTCTTAGTAAATCCAATATCGTTTAATGGATTGTGTCCTTCTTGCGAGCGGCAGTAAAGGAAATTGTATCTATGTCGGGAACGATTCGGATTCGATCATCATTGATGCCGGACTAGGCTACCTCATGCGGACACTGCAAAGTATGCGCCTGAATACTGAAAATCTCCGCGGGCTTTGTGTGACCCACGAACACACCGACCATGTCAGGTCCGCGAAGGCGTTTCTGAAAGCGGCTCATGTTCCGGTTTTTGCATCCGGCGGGACACTGAACAGCCTTGTCTCGGGGAATATCATTCCCGCTTCTGCCGGTAAAATCATCTGCCGGGAACATATCCCGGTTATTGCAGGCGGTCTCGAAATAACCGCGTTCCGGGCATATCATGATGCTGCGGAACCCACGGGATTCGTCATCGATGACGGGGATTCCCGAATCGGCATCTGTCTTGATACCCACAAAGTCTCGGATACCATGAAAACGGTCCTTTCCGCATGCGATGCCGTGGTTCTGGAAAGTAACTACTGTTCCGCGGCGATGAAATCGGACCGGTTCCCTGAATGCGGACTCTGCCGTTCCTGCGGGGCGAACTGTCAGGGAAACAAATGCGTGCTTCATGTCTATCCGAAATATCTGAAAGACCGGATACGGGATGACGGGCATCTTTCAAACGAGGATTCATCCGCATGTATAGCGGAACTCTCGGCTGATGTCGGCATCTTCGCTCTTGCCCATCTCTCAGAGAATTACAATCGTCCGAATATTGCCCGTGAATCCGCATGGGCAGCCGCCGGGGAAAACGGGGCGGAAATCTATGTCAGTGACCAGCTGCAGGATTACCGTGAACGCCGGCTTGTCAGTTTCCATGTATAGGTGAACATATGCAGTTTGTCGAGTTTGCAGCTATCTGTAAAAAAATCGAGGAGATTCCCGGACGTCTTGAGACCGCCGATATTCTGGCGGCAGAGTTCCCTCATCTGTCCGAAGAAGAGCTTCCGGTATTCGTACGATTCATGCGGGGGAAGCTCTTCCCTGACTGGTCGTCCGAGAAACTCGGGTTCGGTCCGTCTCTTTTGTATGATGCCCTCGCCTACGTTATCGGGAAAAAGCGGAGTTATGTTGTCTCGGCAATAAATAATGCGGGCGATGTCGGAAAAGTCGTCGAGACCCTGCTCGAAAAACGCGAACAGACCATGTTCTTCTCGGAAGAACTGAACCTCCTTAACGTGTATGACCGTTTTCTTCTGATGGCGAAGACCTCGGGACGACGGACCCAGCAGGAGAGGCTCCGGTCCGCCCAGTATCTTCTGTCGAACGCGACCCCGCTTGAAGGAAGATATCTCGCCCGTCTTATGCTCGAGGAGATGCGAATAGGCGTCGGCGAAGGCGTTGTCAAGGACGCGGTCGCAAAAGCGTTCGGCGTCCTGCCGGAGACGGTCGAACATGCCCACCAGGCCCTGAACGATCTGGGGCAGGTGGCAGTTCTCGCAAAAACCGACCCGGCACGTCTCTTTGATGTTCACATCACAATCTTCCGCCCGGTGAAGATGATGCTCGCCCAACAGGGCTCGATTTCCGCGATGGTGGCGACTCACGGGAAAATCGCTGCCGAAAATAAATATGACGGCAGCCGGTTCCAGTTCCATAAAGCCAACGGGAAAGCTGCTATTTATTCCAGACGGCTGGAGGATATGACGGCTTCCCTCCCGGATGTTGTTGAGATGCTCAATCTGGCGACAACTCACGATGTCATCATTGACGGGGAGGTTATCGCAATGATGAATGGAAAACCCATGCCTTTCCAGACCGTTCTCAGGAGAATCCGGAGAAAGCATGACATTGGCGGCGCCGCGGATGCGATTACTCTGTGTCCGCGGGTGTTCGATATCCTGGTTCTCGACGGGGAGACTCTCATCGACATGCCATTTACCCGGCGCCGGGAGATTCTCGAATCAGTGCTGACCGATTACGTCGCCCCGCAGATTGTGAGCGACTCGGTCGATGAACTCGAGACGTTTTATCATGAATCTCTTGACCGCGGAAACGAAGGGATGATGCTGAAAGTCCTTGATTCTCCTTACCTTCCGGGAAACCGCGGAAAATACTGGATAAAAATCAAACCGGAGGTCGACACAATCGACCTTGTGGTAATCGGAGCCGAGTGGGGCGAAGGCAAGCGGGCGAAGATGTTCGGCTCCTTCCTTCTCGCATGTCAGGATGAGACCGGCAGGCTTCTGGAAATCTCCCGCGTGGCCACAGGTATCGATGATTCAATGCTTGCCGCTCTGTATGATTTATTCAAAGACAGGATTATTTCCGAAAAGGGAAAGACGGTCTTCTTCGAGCAGGATGTGGTGTTCGAGGTAGGGTATGCCGAACTGCAGAAGAGTACAAACTATGCGGCAGGCTATGCCCTCCGGTTCCCGCGTTTTATCAGGCTGCGGGATGATAAAGACGTCTCCGAGATTGAAACGATGGAGAGTCTGACCCGCAGGTATTCGCTGCAGAATAAGGAAGAATAATTTTTTCCACGATAAAATTATTATCTTCCCCGGATGAGTAGATACTATGAATCGGAAAATCCCTCTGCTGTTCGCGGTCGCGGCATTTCTTATCGCATTCTGTTTGTCCGCCGGATGCGTGGATGATACCCCAACCCGTGAGGAAGTTCTCCGGGACACGATAGATTCGCTAACGGACCGGCTGAATACAACAACACAAGAGGCACAGCTCGCCGCGGATCTATTCATAGAGAACCCGACCGCCGATAACGGACGGCAGGTTCTCGCAACGCTCTATCAGAGGACGTCACTGACACATGACCTTTTGATAGCTGATGACAGAGGGATTGTTCAGGCGGTGTATCCGGATAATATCCACGGGGCTCTCGGGAGTAATCTGAGCAGCTACCCGCCGGATAAAGAGACATTCCTGCATCAGGATGTGTATGTATCTCCGTTCATGCAGCTCGAAAACGGGATGGAGGCATATCTTTTATCAGTGCCGGTCGAAATCGGGGGAGAGTATGCAGGGTATATCAGTCTGAGTTTTGACCCGTACCGGCTGTTCGGTGCGGAACAGCAGAAGATTTCCGAAGACGGTTATAATCTCTGGGTTATGCAGACGGACGGTGTTCAGGTTTATGATCCGGATGTGTCGGAAGCCGGAGTAAATCTTCTGACGAACCCGGACTATGCGTCCGTCCTCAATATGACAACTCTGGTCGCGTCCACCCCTTCGGGTGAGACAACATATCTTTATACGGCAGATACCGGAACGGGGACTGTCTCGAAGACCGCGGTCTGGGACACCCTTACTTTCGGCGGGAGAAGCTGGCGGGTCGTTTTGACAGAGTCAGGTCAGGTCTCTCCCGGGCAGAATTGAGGAAACCCTCATAACTCCTATCTATAGTAAGTACACTCCGGGAAATTCGTCACATTCATCAGAGTCCGGGTGATTCGGGATGCTGTCATATAAATCTCAGTTACCCCCAAAAATAACCACACATTAAATAATTTCCGCACCCAATGAAATCACATATGGATACCTTCTCCTCCGTCCTCTCCGAATACGCCTCCCTTGCCAAAACCGACCCGTTTAGAACCTGGCTCATCTTTGAAAACACCGATCTTGCAAATACCGCAATACGCACCCTCCGTGAACGCGGCCCCCTCCTCCCCGACCACATCACCACCATCAAAGGACTCGCGAGAAGCATCCTCTTTGCCGCCTCTCCCGCGACCCGCATCATCGACCCCGAAGAACAGCACCTCCTCTTCGCGGGAATCGCAAAAAAAGTCCGGGACCTGAAAACCATCCCCGACACCGAAACGGAAAACCTCATCAACCTCTTCATCACCCTCAAAACCCACCGGCTCACCCTCCCCTCCGGCACCCCGAAATACGACACACTGAAAGAAATATTCCTGCAGTATGAAACCTTCTGCAGAGAAGAAAACAGCTGTGACTCTATCCTCGCCATAGAACGTGCCGCAGACCTTGCTCCCGAAATCGACATCGGCACCGTCATATGTTACCAGCTCTACAAACCGACCCCTCTCGCCGCCAACCTCCTCCTCTCCCTGCCGGGGGCAATCAGGACCCTGCCCCCTCTCGCAGAAAACCTGACCACTCTCCCTCCCTCGGCAAAAAGTATCTCCCTTTACCCCGACACCCTGACCGAACTGCGTTCCACCCTTGAACAAATCTCCTCACTCATCGAATCCGGCATCAGCCCAAAAGACATCGCCCTTCTAACCCCCTCCCTCACCTCCACCCTCCCAATCCTCGACGAACTCGCACCCGACTTCAGCGTCCGTTATGGAAACACCCGGCAGCCTCTCCGGTTCACCGCCGGAGAAGACATCCCCATCGAAAATATCCCGCCTGTCCGCTCCGCCCTCGCCTGGATTTCGGCATTCGCCTTCGATTTCGGCATCGAAGACCTGAAAATCATCATCGAAAGCCCTTATTTCAATCTTGACACCAGCCAGCTCACCGCCGGCATGCTGGAAAAAGCAGGCATCATCACCAAAACCGAAAGCGGCAGAAAAGCCTGGGCAGGCATCGGACCCTCACTCATCGCCGCCTGTCACTCTGAAAAGCAGAAGGCACACGCCGCCGCATTCCAGACAAGTCTCGACCAGCTCATCTCCCGTATTGACGCGAATCTCCATCATACCGCGAACCTTGCGGAACACTGCGCCTCCCTCAGAACCGACCTGTCCGAACTCGGCTGGACCGACATGGAGATGAAACCGCAGGACGAAGCCGCCCGTCACGCATTTCTGCGTCTGCTCGGCAAACTCGAACATACCGCACCTGCCTCCCGGAGATACACCATCCGGGATTTTTACTCCATGCTCTGCCGGTTCTGCGAAAAAACCACAAAAATCTCCTACCCTGAATCGGAAAACGCCTTCCGCACAGGAGACCTCCGGTCCGCTGCCGGAACCCGTATTCCCTATGTCTTCATCACCGGTCTCTCATCCGACAATCTCCCGAAAATCGAGGCGACCATCCCACTCCTGAACGCCCGGGAAACCGCACGCATCCAGCCGGACCGTGTCCAGAACATGCTCGATTCGAGCCTCTATTACTTCCATGCCGCCATGCTCACGGCAGAAAAGGAACTCACCCTCTCCTGCCCGGCATCCGACGGAGAGAGGACCCTCACCGTATCACCATATCTTACCCGGTTCGCCGAACCCGAACCAGCCTCTCCGTCATTCTTCCCCCACTCGCTGACCGCAAACCAGAAACGTGCCGGGAATTATCTTGCAGAAGGCAAAGCCCGGGAATGTGCGGATCTTTTCGGCATCTCCTCCCTCCGTACCGCTGCCTCAATCATCGGCATCGAGACCGCGGACCGGACAGGTCCTCCGGGCATCTATGACGCGAACTTCGAGAACGATGAACTCGCCGCGGAATTTGCCGAAGCATACCGGGAAAAAACGGATTTCGCACCGACCGTGCTCGAAAGATACAAAGAATGCCCGTTCAAATGGTATCTCACCGACCACATTCGTCTGGAAAATCCCGCGGATTTCAGTTCGGAAAGAATCATCGCGGGCACGGTTATGCATAAAGTAATGGAACGGTTTTTCCGTGAGTTCAAAAAACCGCTGACCCGGGACAACTATACCGACGCGGTCTCCTGCCTCCGGGAAATCGTAATCGCGGAATTCGCGGAGAGAAACATCAAAACCCCCTCATGGCAGGCGATGCAAAACGGCTACCTTGGTGAAGGCGGTCTGGAAAGCAGTATTGAGAAAATCATCGGACTGGAAATAGGATTCTATAATGAAGGATACCGGACGCCGGAAGAATGGCTTGAACGAAACGTCACAGCGAAGATAGGTGACGAAGAGTTCACGGTATCGGGCCGCGTGGACCGGGTCATGATAAACGAACGAACCCGGGAGTTCATGGTCGTCGACTACAAGACCGGGAACGTGAAATCCCATAAGGATTTAATCGAGGGAAAAGCCCTGCAGATTCCGCTTTATACCGAAGGGGTCGCACAGGAAACAGGTTTCACGGCAAAACCCGGGACCTATCTCAAAATCTCGGACGATGAGGTATCTGATAAAAACCGGTATTTCTCCGGGGGAAAGCAGATGGTAAATCTGGAGGAGATTCGTGACCTTGCCAGGGAAACCTGCCTGACCATTCGCGGGATGATGAAAAAAGGACAGTGTGCCCCGGTTTCCGCGTATGAATGCCCGGATGCATACTGCCCCTACAAACGGATATGCCGGTTCGTTCCATTCAGAGAGGTGAACGATGACTGATTCCTTAACCGATGCCCAGAAAGAAGCCCTCATAATGGATTTGAGTGTCTGCGTCACCGCCGGAGCCGGGACCGGAAAGACCTACCTTCTGGCGAAACGGTATATTGCCTCGCTCCAATATCATCGCGAGACGGAAAAGACCGGTGCCGGGGACATTCTTGCTCTGACCTACACGGACAAGGCTGCCGCCGAGATGCGGACGAAGATCGGAAAGGCACTCCGTCTTGACCCATCCCTCCATGATGTCTGGGAGAGCTTTTCGCGATGCAATATCAGCACATTCCACGGATTCTGCATGTCTCTCCTGAAGGAGTTCGCCTATGAGGCAGGTCTCGACGCCGGATTTTCCGTGATGGATGAGCTCGATACCCATGAACTTGTAACCGGCACAATCACGGGAATGCTCGAACATCCCCCCGGTGAACTTTTCCCCGATGTAGTGCTGCTGTTCAACTATCTCGCGGAGTCCTCCATCACCAAGAACATCAGAATCCTGCTTTCCAAATGGGACGAGTGTAAAGACTGGTTTGCCGGACTCGAAGAGAGCCCAGAGAGAGTTCTCTCTGTCTGGCAGGACGCATATATCCGGAAGATGGAAGAAAACCCGAAATTTGCCGGGGATGCTGCATTCCAAACATTTGCCGCTATTCTGAAGACCGGAACAAAGCAGGATATCCTCTGCTATATCCGGAAATGGATCTGCAGTGATCCGAAAATAGTCTCCCTTATTCAGGAGATTGAAGCGGCAGGCTACGGGAAGACCACGAAAATGTACAAATTCGCGGGTCATGTGGCGGCGTTACGAACGGCAGAGGAGAAAGACCTTGAAAAATATCTGAATGAAGCTGCGAAAGACCTCTCACCGACGGAAAAAAAGCCGCTTCCGGGATATCTTCTCGATTATTTCGCTGCCGTCAGGACGATTCTCGTGTCGCTTCCGATTATGCCGGCAGCCGGGGACCGCAATACAAAAGTCGTTCTTTTGGTGCTGAAGGCTCTTGGGAAAATCACCCGGGCGGTTTACGAAAAGGTCCGGTTGGAAAAGGAGCGGAGAGGTGTTCTCGACTTTGACGACCTGATTAAAAAGACCCGGAATCTCATCAGAAATGAGGAGATTCAACAGGCGCTTACCTCCAGATACCGGTATATCCTTATTGATGAAGTCCAGGATAATGACCCGGTCCAGACAGAGATTGTCAGAATTCTCTGCGGCGACCCGAAGGAGAGCAACCGTCTGTTTATCGTCGGCGATGCAAAGCAGTCGATTTACCTGTTCAGAGGGGCAGATGTCTCGGGCTTCAACGCATTCCGGAAGGTTTTCCTTAAAGACCCGGTGGAACTCGATACGAGTTTCCGGACGGTCCCGGAAATCGTGGACCTGGTAAATCATGTGTTTAAATCCGTTTTCGCAAACCCGACGAAGATCTGGGAGGCAGGATACGGCGGGCTCACAGCCCACCGGGAGGGGCAGTCGGGGACGGTTACTCTTATCAGAGTTCCGGGGGAGGGGAACATGGTGAAGATGATGATTAATGAGGCGAAAGTCCTCGCATCATGGATATATGATGCAATTATCCATGAAAAACTGACTGTCTATGAGAAGGACGGCTCCTCACGCCCGGCGGTGTTCGGGGATGTCGCGATTTTAATCGAGGCGCATACCCATCTGGATAAGCTCAGGCATGCCCTGGGGTTGTATTCTGTTCCTTATACGGAGGAGAAGGGACGCAATTTCTATGCAAAGCAGGAGGTTTTCGATTTTCTGAATCTCCTGAAGGCAATTGTGTATCCGGAGGAGGATGTTCCGCTTTACGGTGTCCTGAGATCGCCCTGGTTCGGGATTTCGGATGCCGAAATCTGCCGGGCGGCGTCCGGTTCGAGCCGAAATCTGATGTACCGCATGCAGGATTATGCGGCATCGCATGCCGATTCGAAGATTTTTCAGGCAGTCGAAACCCTTGCCCGCTGGCATGAGGAGATTCGCCAGGAACCGCTTGTTCCGTTCCTCCGCCGGGTTATCGCCGAGTCGGGGATTCTGACGGTGTACGGCGGGCTTTCCTTCGGGCGGGAGGCGGCGGCGAATCTGGAGAAGCTGATAGGTATTGCCCGGTCACGTTCAAGGAACCGGCCGTTTTCGGTGTATGAGTTCGTTTCGGTTCTGGATACGTGTATGGAGGAGGAGTTCGATGAGCGGGAGGGCGTGGTGACTGATGAGCGGGATAATCGTGTGAAGATTCTGACGGTGCATTCTTCGAAGGGTCTGGAGTTTCCGGTTCTTGTTCTCTGTTTTGCGGGGAATAAGAATATGCTGACTGTTCCCGATCTTATTTTCGATGAGAAGCTGGGTGCCGGGATTTCGCTGAAGCTTCCGGGGGAGAAGGATGGGAAAACGTTTGTGAAGGAGTATCTTTCGCCTGAGGCGAAGGAGAAGCTGCTTGCGGAGCGGAAACGGCTCTTTTATGTGGGGATGACGCGGGCACGGGATCATCTGGTGATTTGCGGAACGAACGGGTCGAAGGGTCCCGGGGCGAACTCGTTTCTGGAGATGTATGATACGGGTATCGCGGGGTATGAACATCCGCCTGTGCCGATTACGGAAATCACGGCGGAGCCGGATGAAAGATGCCGTGTCCGTCCGGAGGTTCCGGAAGATTGGACGGATATGCCGGTGACGATGATGGAGGAGGAGCCGATGGTTCGAAAAGTGACGGCTTCGTCCCGGCAGGGTGGTCTTACTGAGAAGCAGCGGGAGAGTATGGTTCGCGGGACTGCTCTGCATGAGGTGTTCGCGGGGGTGCCTGCGGCGTTGGTTGCAAAGCGGTATGGTTTTTCAATGGAGGTTGCGGACGAGTTTGCAGGTAAGTATGCGGCGTTTCTCGCGTCGCCGGTTATGCGGGATGCGGTGCAAAGCGTCTGCGAGCAGCAGGCGGCGTTTTCTTTTGAGGGAACGCCGCTGAATGGTGTTATCGACCGGCTGGTCAGGTATGCGGACGGCAGGCGGATGATTATCGATTATAAGACAGGTAAGCCGTCGAATAAGGAGATGGAGAGATATGAGATGCAGCTTGCGGTGTATTTCCTGTGGGCGAAGAAAATGTTCGGGACGGAGCCGGAGGTCTGTCTGTATTTCGCGGATATGAATGAGGTCAGGATGGTGGAGATGGATGAGGAGCGGGCGAAGCTGCTCGCAGAGCGGAATATCCGGGAGAGCGGGGTGAGCCGATAGACCCTTCCCGGCTAATGCCGTCCGCTTTCAGCGTCCGACCCGTTAATTCGAGAGAATCCATCTAAAATTCGCAAACAACACCTATTATTTAAAATAGAATCATCTCCAATCACTGACATAATGAAAAAGCCAGCACTTCCTGTCCTGATTCTTCCCTTCCTGGTCATACTCGTCCTCGTCTTTGCAAGCGGATGTATAAACACTGCCGAAACTCCCGACCCCGTAATCGGCACATGGACCAGTGAAAACGACGACCGGTACGTCCTCATCCTCAATGCCGACGGAACCGGAACCGACTCATATGTCCGCGGAAACACCACGTTATTCTGCCCAGTCACCTGGGAATATGACGGAGAATCCTACCTGCTGGACTATCCAAACACGGCTTCTCTCACAGCCGACGGAAAAACCCTTACCCTGGATTACGGCACGGTTTTCAGCGGAGACGGAATTCCCGGCACCTGGACCGGACTGGAAACATATCTCATCTACCCGGGACTCACCGGAAGCGAGAATTACTACATCTTCGACAACCACACAGGCATTTACTACTGGAAATGTAATGAGAATCCTGCATTCTCATTGGTAAACGGCTTCTCCTGGAAGCAGCTCGATAACGGAACATTCTCCTTCTATAACTACACTCAGGGTTACATCTTCGAGCTCTCGGAGAATGACACGGTCCAGACCTTCTTCGAAGGCGGTATCCGTTATACCGGAAACGGATTAATCGGCGTCTGGAACCGGACCGAACCCAATTTCATGCCTGATGGAAGCATCTACACCGCCCGGCGTATCATAAATGCCGACGGAACGACGAAACTTACCTGGTATGATCAGAATGGAACGGTGAGCTTCGGGTATGACCAGATCTGGACAAAACTCGGCGGATATTATGTCATTGTCGGTCCGGAAAGCAGCCGGCTTGGAGAACTTATCCTGAATGACGACGGGTCCATAACCTATTACCATCCACAGGACCCTGAAATGGTTTACCATAAACAGTAAACCCGTTTTTTGTCACTCCTGTTTTTTCCGGAGAAGCTTCTCCACCCGGTCCTTATCATATCTGAGATTGACATACCGTTTTCTCCCCTCGCCCTTGTTGGCATATCCCATGGAAATCAGATGGATATTATCGAATTTTTCCATAATCTCATTAAACCGGGTGAGTTTTGGACCGTCTTCCGGCAAAGCTCTTCTGACATCCCCGGTCGTAATGAATTTATCGGGGTCGGTCATTTTCACAATCTGCCTGAGAATCAGCATCTCGTCTGCGGCAAGCGTATTTATCGTTCCTGACAAATGCATATCGCGGGAGGCGGAAAATGCCTTCTGTATATCCTCGTCCGTGACGCCGAGTCTTGCGTTTATCTCGGCCTCCATTACGGAACGTTTGATGAGGTCGAGACCGATACGCACGTCACCGCACCGCATTGTCCGGTCCACAATCTGATCCATTTGTTCTGAGGATATCACGTTTGGATAAAGACCCTGTATCGTTCTCTGGGTGAGGATGTCGGCAACTTCGGCGGCGGAGTAAGGCTCGAAGTTTATCGTCTCATAGCGGAAAACCGAGGCGACTCTGGCATCCATGACCTCTTCCATGAGAATATCCGGGTCACTGATTACCAGAATTACGCCGAGGCTGACGTTTTCATAGACTTCGTGGATACGGAGGATTGCATACAGGATATTATTGAATTCTTTATTGTATATCAGATAATTTGCATCATCAAGGCAGATGAGCGGGATGATTTCCTCTTTCGCGATGTATTTTGCAACCATGTCGATAAGTGCCTTGAATGCGGTGCCGCCTGGCGGTGCGCTGTTTTTGGTGAGTCTGGTGTAGATTCTGGAAAAAATGGCATATTCCGAGCTGTCTATCTGGCAGTTGATATGGATCGGAATGATTTTTTTGGTTGTCTCTTCGACTTCTTCAAAGAATTTTCTGACAGAGGTGGTTTTGCCGGTTCCGGGAATCCCTCTGCATATGGTATTGAGAACTTTGCCGCCCATGAGTGCGGGTTTGACGGCAAATGCCAGCCGTTCGATCTGGGTGTCACGGTAGTCGAACTGCCCGGGAATGAAATCAATATCAAAGACTTCGATGTCTTTGAATAATGTCTGGTCCCACATAAGCAGATTCTTTTTCATATGTCCCTCATTTCATGCAGTTTTTACAGAGTGTTTTCCCCATGAAGAGATTGGAGACGTCCCTTTGGACTTTGGAAATGGGAGCCCCGCATTTTTCACAGATATATTCGCCGTCGGAAGATGGTGCGGGTTTGACCGGCTGCGGGCGGGGTGCCGGGGGTTTTGCAGGGATTGGGGCGGGAATCCAGGTTTTTTCGGTCGTTTTCTTCTTTTCAGCCTCCTTTTCGGTCTCTTTATCCGCCTCTGTCTCTACCTCTGCCAGTTCTTCCTCTTCTTTTATCTCTTCTGTCTCTTCATCCCCTGCCGCCTCATCTTCCGTCACGTCCCCTGCAGTTTCTTCCTCTATTATCTCTTCTTCCTCTGCCTTCCCTGTCTCTTCACCCCCTGTCTCTTTCATCTCCGGGGCATTTTTGTTCTCCTGCGGTTCGGGGATGGGGTTGATTACCGCTTTGTATTCTGACCAATCCTCCTCTTCCGGCGCGTGGGTGTCCAGAACCCGTTCTTTGTATTTATCGATAGCCGCTTTTGTCGTGGCGTTGTTCATGCCGAATCCGTCCAGAGCATGTCCGAGAAATTCTGCGAGATTTCTGACATCTGCCTCATCTTCGGCAGTGTCCGTGACCTCCAGCCGCAGATTCTCGTAATTGCCCAGATTGATATTGACTCCGATTGTAACTACTCTCTTCTCCGTCATAAGCAACTCTGCATTAATGTGGGTTTGCAAAAGAATTAATGATACTGATGTATGATAATATAGTTAATCGGACAGATGATGATAGTTACCCCCGCTGAACCGCAAGGTGATGATGATGCGAGGTTCTGATGTCCAATGCTTTTTCTGATAGGACTTACGCGGTATGCTCGCAGTCGAAAAAAACTGACGTACACGAAATCAAAGTACACCTTACACGTACGCCTGCTTATTGATTGAGATTTTTTCTTGAAATCCTGGGATAAAATATCAGCGCGGCAGGGAATGCGAATACATTGAACAGGAATGGTCGGACAGCTGATGGGTGAGATGAGGCATCGTAGCAGACCATTATTCCAGATATCCGTATCGTTTTTCGTGCGGGAGAACCATATCCCGAAAAGGAAATCTGCCGGCGCAAATTAGTGAAAAGTGATGGAGGGGATTCCGGCTATGTGTGCCCATCAAGATTCTCAGCATCGTAGACGGCAGCGATTTCAGCAGCCGTTAGGGCGAAGGGGATTTCGTAATGGTGATTACAGGTAAAATCATAAATTTCACCCCAAGTAGTCCCCCCGCCTACATCAATCAATGAGCCGCTTCCAATGTCTTTGTATTGCTCCGGAATACCATCCACAAATATATTAAACATGCCTCCCCGCAATAACAAAGAACACTAAACTGAAAGATTTGGGGATATGTACAATATATCACGAAAATGAGGATTATCCCTATGCATTTGGAATTAGCAAGTCACGATCATAATATATTTCTTCTATTATGCCATTCTCCTTCACATACACAATTACTTCTGCATAGGTAACTCCATCACGAGGGTTACCAACCTGATACCGGTAATCATCCCACAAAGCTATAGCATTCTCAGTATAATATGCAGATTCACCATTCATTGGAGTAATGATCACTGTCATATCTTTCTGATTTCCACCCGTGAGGGCTGTAATAAATACTTGAACACCATGATATCTTATGTTGGAAACTTTCCATTTCTCACCTACAACGTATGCATCGACATAAGAATTGATGGATTTGATATCTACCTGACCACTAAAGATTACTTTTGAGCTCCCTGCATAAGTAGCTGTGACAACCACATAGCCGTCAGAAAGCCCATGAGATGTGTCATAATCGTAATCACTAATGTAATAGTAATAGCGATCACCTTCCAGAATTGCATTTGAATTCCAGAGAGTAGATCCGCTAGAAGTCTTACTGCGAGTGGTATCCAATACCAATTCCAATTCATTGGTCATGCTACTGTCGGAGTATAATTTTACTCCCATCTCCGTAGAATCATTACTGCAATTCAGCACATTTACATTGAGTCTGCCATATCCATACCACCAATTCCATGTGCTTGACCAATACCCATTGACCGAGACAGTCGCCTCAAACTGAGGAGGTTCCACATCAATCTTCATAGAGGATGTGTTCGATCCATAGCTGTTTGCTACAGTAAGAGTGACTGTGTAGACTCCGGGAGATGGGAGATATATCCACGTACCCCGCTGAGTGGAATTATACACATATGTTGATTGTGCCGAAGACCAGGCATACGTAACACTCCCAGTTTCAGATGCAGTGAAATAGACTAATACGTAGTCAGAGAGGGGATCCGTACAAATGTACACATCAGCATCATACGTTATGGGGTTGGAGATATCCTCCAGAGGTACAATCTCACCTCTGTAAACCAAATCAGCCGTAAACGAAGCATCAGGTAAAGGTGTCGGCGTAACCGTCGGCTTAGGCGTCACATCAGGCACGGGTTTGCCGCTCGGAATCGGATCGGCAGTCGGACCATTGTACACCAGATATGAATTCCCGCGTGAATCGAGGGCAACTATTGCTAAATCAGACGCCGAATACTCGTCATAGGAAATGTTAATAGCCTGACCTGTATGCCACTCGGTCCAGAGATTACTCCAGGTATTACCCTCATTTTCGAGGAAAATCCAATCGGAAATATCATACCCCCCGGCATAAAACACCAGGTCATTCTTATACAGAATATCCCCGCCGCCGTGATACAGCAAATACGGATCCTCCGACACGGTAAAAATAACATCCGGCGTAGTGTCGACAGCATCATAGGTCGCAGAAGAAAGAACGAGCCCCAGAACCGCTGATGTAACCATTACCAGAAACAGCAGAAGAATGACGCCCACTACATTCGATACTCCGGATTCTCTTATCATACCTAAGAACTCCTGACATCGACATCATACTCAGGGTAAAGAATATGTATATGAATTATCTTCCCTGAAACGGGATGAATAAGAAGAGACGCGGTGTTCCCGTTAATACCAGGAGTACACGTAACATTCGCGATTTTCCCGGCATTCTCATCATTTTCATATTTCTCGACCGCCTCATAGAATGCCGTATACCATAACTGAGCATCCCATTCTTCTTTGGCATTATAGCGAATCTCCACCGTCTGATTGGTGGAAAAAGTCTCCCACTGACTGGCATTTTTCCATCCGGTATCCACCGGAATACCCTCCGTGCTCCCGACGAAAAATGACCCGTTCAGCCTGGGGACAACCATCGTCACATACAAATCATTACTCAGATTATCCAGCTCGAACATCGGCGGGGTCACCCAGGTCGCATATCCGTAATCACTCCTGAACACACCTCCTCCTTCATAGCCGACATAGGTATTAGTCGTCCCGAACGTCGCCGAAAGCCGGCTCATCCCCACTTCAGAGAGAAGAAGACTTTCATTGGAAAATATGGATAAGGTCCCGACATTCCCGGAGAGTCTGAGTGCACCAGACGAATACGCAGATGCTGCCGGAATCAGCATACTCACATTCACACCGCTCTGATTATTCAGCCGCAGATCGTCAACCCCGATTTTGTAATCAAGAAAAGCATTTGTCACCCCGATCGCATGATACGACTCGGCATTACGGGTCTGCTCAGGCACGCCGACTAGTGCCCAGGTCCCGATTATCAGAGCGATAATCATCAGAAGCATGATAAATCCGATAGCAACCGACAGTCCGGAATCGCTTTTCTGCATCATATTCACCTAATCACCATATAAAACACGCAAAGATAATCACTCCCGGATTGAACGATTTTATCCAGCCGGTATTCCAGCGTAACAATTCCTGTACCGCCAATCGACTGCTCCTTAACAACAGATTTGTCGACCACAACAATATACCTGGTTGTGTCCTTGGTTGAACCGGGAAGGATTTCATCACCGTTCTGTAAAAGAGCTCCGCCGGAATAGATGATTTCGACATCCTCAGCATACATATTCGCGGCAGTGTAGATGATGTTCACTTTCGTGTAGTTATCGGAAACAGGGTCACCGTATTCCAGACTCACCCCTCCGAAAGAAAGCACAGAAAAGAGATTCGGCATCACGGTAACCTCGGTTCTATCGCCAGCCGGTGAAAGAGTAAACACCGCCTGCCTCGTAACCCCAGTGTTATTGGAAATCCAGGCCGTATCCACATCAGCCTTCATACGGGCAAACTCGAGCAGAACATCCCCATTATGCACCCGCTCGTCATTGTCCCCCATAATCGGGATGAGAATGAGAGCTGCCATCACAATTGTCAGAATCACAACTGTCAAAATCATAACGACACTGACGACTTCGGAAAGACCGGAATCTGATTTTCTCATGACTGAGGACCCCCGATCAAGGCATCATACCGCACAACAGTCACATTCGCATATGTTTTGCTGGATGAAATAAGACTGGTCCAGGGATTCGAGGCATCCGGGGTCACGGTAACGGTCGCATTGGGATAGTATGACGTGGCCTTATAGGTGTATGTAAGACTCAACGGAATATTTCCAAGGAGCTGCTGTTCGGCAACATCAGATACGGCGATAATGACGAGCCGGTCATCACCAATGGCAGGCTCGAGAAGAACTAAAGGCTCCTCATCATTTCCTGCACGGAAAACAACTCCCCCGTCATAGACGATACTAACATCAGATGCATAATAGTTTGCAGAGTTGTAGGTTATTTTGAGAGCTTTGACAGTAGTACTGTTAATCTTAAAATTCGTACCTTCGCCCACAGTTATCGTACCGGTCCCAAGCGGCGGAGATAAAAACAGCAGACCGGAAATCTCGGTTCCTTCCACAGGCGAGGGAGAGATGAGCCGGCTGGAACGAACACCCTCCTGCCCGGTTATCCAGAGCAGATCAATCCCATATTTCAAATCGGCAAACTGCCCGGTCACCAGCCGGGTATGGTCGATTTCAACCGCATTACCTTCGTTTGGCAGATATATCAGAATCCAAACAGATGTTACCGAGACAATTAAGGCAATTATCAGAACAAAACCAATTATTTCGGCAGATCCTTCATCAGCTTTGCGGGAATTCATATTATCTTATGATGTTGATTTACTTTGCTCTGAAAACTATAGAATACTTTTGTATATTAGAGTCCGGGTGATTAGGGATTCTGTGATATTAACCCCTCGCCATTATTCCGATTATTCCTTTTTAGAATGGATTTTCGGATGTACTTCGGTTTCGTATACTGGATTCTTTCTGATGGCCGTATCCCCGCTTCGCTCTCCTACTCGCAAGTCTATCGACTTGGTCGGATATGATCGGTCATATGGACCGGTCTGCCCACGCGCAAATCAAAAATTTGCTCGGCTGAGGTCGTCGACTTCGTCGCCAACCCGCCTCAGCTAAGGGCGAGCCTATCGGAATAATCCTGGAATATACGCAATGCATATATGCAAAAACCGAGTATATGTAAATATGGATAAAACTGGACTTATTACTCTCATTGTAGGTATCATTCTTCTCGCATTAGGACTAATCGGCATCTGGTTCAACCTGGGTTTATTCATCCAGTTCGTACTTGGCGGATTCGGGCTCGTCCTTGCAATCTGCGGTCTTGGTGCAGTTCTCCTGGGCATTTTAATGCTCAAAGAATAATATTTTATGCACTCTTTTTTCCTTCGAGGGATTCCTTTTCATCTTGATATAACAGTTTCATGCGGCCAGGCATTCCGCTGGAAAAAACACAATGGGTTCTGGTATGCCCCGTTCAGAACATGCGTATGGAAAATCCGTCAGGAAGGGGACATCCTCTGGTATGAAGGCCCGGAAGAGAACGAACTCGTCAGATACTTCGGGCTGGATGTTCCTCTCGACAACATTCTCAAGGATATCGACCGTGACCCCCTGATTCATAAAGCCATTGAACAATGCCGGGGACTTCGCATTCTCCGTCAGGACCCGTGGGAATGTCTGATTTCATATATCTGCGCGACCTGTGCGAATATTCCCGGGATTACGATGAGAATCGAAAATCTTTCCCGGAAATTCGGGAGTCCATTAGAACTTGACGGAATGGTGTTCCACACATTCCCGAATGCCGGCAGCCTTTCGAAGGAAGAGATATGCTCGGTTCATGCATGCAAAGTAGGATACCGGGATACATATATCTGCGGGGCGGCAAAAATGGCGGCAGATAATCCCTGCTGGGCCGAGGAGATCCGGGCACTGCCCTATCCTTCGGCAAAGAAAAAACTCATGGAACTAAACGGCGTCGGACCCAAGGTCGCAGATTGTGTTCTGCTGTTTGCATTTCAGAAATATGAAGCGGCACCCATCGACGTGTGGATGGAGAGAATTTTCAGGACGAACTACTTCAAAGAAGAACAGAAGCTTTCGTATGTGAAAGCCTCGGAGTTTGCGAGAGAACATTTCGGGCAGTATGCAGGGTATGCCCAGGAATATTTATTCGGAATGCGGGAAGATATCAGCAAAAAAGGCGGGTAATGATATAAATACTATCATCGTGTAAAGGGTATTATGAATAAGGCTGTTTTTATTCCATTAATAGTGCTGACGACACTAATAATCCTGACCGCAGGCTGCGTGAGTACATCAAATGATCTCGCAGGTACCTGGACGACAGGTGACTACACCAACCCTGACGGAACACATTACACCAAATTCGTCGAGGTTTTCAATGCAGACGGAACGGGAATCGAGACCGCATTCTTAGATAACGGCACCCAGATTATCTGGAACATGACGTGGATTAAGACCGGCGACTCGACATACGTGTATTCTTACGAATCATGGACCGCGACTCTTTCCTCAGACGGAAAAACATGTACCTACAGTGGAGGATGGGTGTATGTCAGAGATGAGGGGACTACAGGAACAGGGCTCGTTGGCAACTGGACCAGCAGTCAGTTGTACGAATATGATGGAGAGTTCTACAGTATGAAAGATGTGATCCGTGCGGACAACACCGGCATTACGACATGGACCTCCGCAAACGGCACGGAAACCTGGGATTTCCTCTGGTATAAGACCGGTGAAAATACCTACTATACCACATACACAACGAGTTCGGTTCTGGTAACTATGCAGTCAGACGGAACCGCCAAAGACAATTATGGTCTGATTTATAAGAGATCATAACCTTTTTTTTAACCCGTAAGGGCAGATATGCGACTGTATATTTTTTTTGGTCGACAGGTATAAGCCCGAAAAAAGACTATGTTACAGGAATATGAAATATATCCCATTTATTTTCATCGCAGTCATGTTTGTGATGATTTTTTCTGCAGGATGTGTGAACCCCGCAGACAGGATTATCGGGACATGGACGAGCGATGATTTTCCCGAATCTTTTGGAGACGAATACAAAAATATCATAACGACATTCAATGCAGACGGAACAGGTACCGAGACCTGGGTTTACGGTAACAGTTCTACGTATACCTGGAATATATCCTGGATAAACGATGGGAATGCAAAGTATGCATATGTTTATGATTCATGGACCTCGATCATCGCGGAAGACGGAAAAACGCACACCGATAGTGATGGATTGGTATATGTCAGGGAAGAAGGTGATGACGGTGAGGGGTATGTCGGAACCTGGACCACTCGTGAGGCATATTATGATGGCGGCATCTTCTATACCATAGTGAAAGAAATCCGCGCAGACAACTCAGGTTCATGTACCTGGACCGCAGATGACGGAACTGTCGACGGACCATGGGACATTGTCTGGTGTTCTATGAATGAGAATACCTGCAATAATTACTACAAGGACGCCGTCATCTATTTCACGATACTGGATAACGGAACAGGACGGGACGGGTATAATCTGACCTTTATCAGGTCATAATAGTGAGAATTCAGGACGGGATATACAAAAAGGGAGATGAGGTTTACATCGGTCCCGTCGGACCCATGCCGCCTTTCTGCATCTGTTTCATCATTTTGCCCATCGCCATTCTGTTTCCTTTGAACCCTTTCAGGGTCTTTTGCATCATCTTATAGTATTTGATGAGATCACGGACTTCATCGACCGTGGAGCCCGACCCTTCGGCAACCCGCATCATTCTGGATGAGTTGATGATGGACGGCTCGTCAAGTTCCTGCGGCGTCATGGAATCCATGATAATCCGGAACTTCTTCATCTTGTCGGCAGTTCCGTCCAGAGCTTCGGAAGGAACCTTCATACCGCCCATCGGAAGCATGGAGAGAACCTGTTTTAACGGACCCATCCTCTGCACGGCTTCGAGCTGTTTGTACATGTCATTCAGGGTGAACTTGCCCCGGAGCATGGCATTTACATCAACATCCTCGGTACCGATAGACTCTTCGGCCTTCTCGACAAGAGCCTTGAGGTCGCCCATTCCAAGAAGGCGGGAGATGAATCCATTCGCATCGAACCGTTCAAGGTCGTTGATTGTTTCACCATTCCCTATGAAGACAATGCCGGATTCCGTTTCGGCAACAGCAGACATAGCCCCGCCTCCTTTTGCCGTTCCATCCATCTTGGTTACAATTACGCCGTCAATTCCAATGGCTGCATGGAACCGTTTCGCCTGATCGCGTGCCGCCTGACCAAGAGCAGCATCGATAACAAGCCAGCGGTGATCCGGTTTCAGGTAGTCATTGACCTGCATGATTTCATCAATCAGATCATCTTCCAGGGCATGACGACCGGCGGTATCAACGATGATGACATCCATTTCTTTCAGAGCGGCAAGACCGTCTTTGACGATTTTGACAGCATCCTTCTCGGCAGGATCACCGTAACTCGGGACATTGATTTTCTTACAGAGGGTTTCTAACTGGGCATATGCTCCGGGCCGGAAGTTGTCGGCACCGATTGCCCCGACTTTGAGACCTTTCCTCTGGAAGTAGCGGCAGAGTTTGCCGGTCGTGGTGGTTTTACCCGAACCCTGCAGACCTGCCATCAGGATTTTCTGCGGCTTTAACGAGAAGTCGGCTTCTTTGCCGACCAGTTTTACCAGCTCCTGATACACGATTCGGAGAACATGTTCCCGGGCGTTGATTCCCTTCGGGAGATTCTCAGCCAATGCACGGGCTTTGATTTCCTTGGAAAGCTCCATGACGAGTTTGACATTGACATCAGACGAGAGAAGAGCTCTCTGCAGGTCGCGAACGAGTTCATCCACCGCAGCACGGTCAATGACCGTTTTTCCGGCGAGTTTCTTCATTGCGTCCTTTAATGAGTTGGAAAGCGTGTCGAGTCCCATGTTATTCATCTCCGAAGATTTCGTCTATTATCAGTGCCGGGGTGAATGGTTTCATATCTTCATATCCCTGACCGACACCAAGGAAGACGAGAGGCTTGCCGATTGTGTAGGCGATTGAAATCGCAGCACCGCCTTTGGGGTCCATGTCGACTTTTGTGAGAATTACGCCGTCGGTAGATACGGTCTTTTCAAACTCGTCAGCCCGGATAACAGCATCATTTCCTGCCACCGCCTCGTCCACGTAAAAGACGAGGTCTGGTTTCATGACACGTTTGATTTTTTCCAGCTGATTCATGAGGTTGACCCGGTTATGGAATCTGCCTGCAGAATCTGCCAGAACAACATCGGTGTTATGGGCTTTGGCATACTCGACGGTATCATAGAGAACAGCTGAAGGATCTGCTCCCTCCTGATGAGAGATGAGTTTCACGCCGATTCTTTCGCAGTGAACACGAATCTGTTCGATAGCGCCTGCCCGGAAGGTGTCTCCCGCCCCAACCACGACAGATATTCCCTGACTCTTGAGATAATAGGCTATTTTTGCAACCGAGGTGGTTTTGCCGGTTCCGTTCACACCGGTGAAGAGAATCTTGACAGGTTTTTCATGAGTCCGGATATATTCAACCAGGTCGAAACCCTCACCGAGGACCTCTTCGATTGCATGTCTGAGAGCATTGGTTACAACATCGTCAGCTGATTCGCGGATTTTTCTGTGCGTGCCGACGAGTTCTTTTTTCATGTGCTCCGTGATTGCCTCGGCCACCGGATACGCTACATCGGATTCCAGAAGGACCATCTGGAGTTCGAAGAGGGGTTCCTCGATGTCTTTTTCGGTAAGAACAAACTCATGTTCTACGACAAGCGTTTTGATTTTATTGAGGAAGCCGGTGTTCTTTTTCTCCTCCGGTTCCAGAGTTGGTATGGTATCGGGCGCGGGAGCGGGCACTTCCGTCTCAGGCACCGGGGTTTTTTTCTTCCCGAGACCGAGTATATTTTTCAGTCCTTCAAACATTATCTATTAATTCAGTCCTGTGAATATAAATTCCTCTCTGTTAGAACCGCGAAGAGATAATATAATATATCGCTAATGTAGACTAGGATAGAGATGGTATCTCACAATATTATTCAAAAAAACCTGCTTCTTGCAGGGATTATAGTGATAATGATCTCTCTGATGGTCCTTCCTGTTTCAGCATCGAATGAGAATTTTCTTGTTTTCTATATGGTCGGGTCTGATCTGGAATCAGAAGATCATCACGCGTCAGATAATTTAAAAGATCTTGCAGATACCTGGGACCCGGATATGGGAGATGTTTTAGTCATCTACGGGGGAGCTGATAAAACCGGATGGGACAATGGTCTTGCGATAACGAATCTGGAACTTCTGAAAAAAGATCTTGAGGACGGCGAGGTCGGATCCGATGAAGATTCCGGTAACCCGACTGAATATGTTCTTACACGGATTGCGGATACCGATATCTCATCACCGGGGGCGTTGTCCCGGGGGCTTACGTACGCAGACAGTTATGGTGCAGCAAATAATCTATCCCAAGCCAACAGATATCTCATTTTCTGGAATCATGGCGGAGGGTATGAGGGATTTGGCGCGAACGAACTGTTCGATACCTGGATGAGTGTGGAGGATCTGCAAAAAGGTCTTGCTGCCTCCAACCACTATGACATGATTATCTTCGATGCCTGTCTGATGGCATCACTTGAGGTGGCGGATGCTTTACATCCGTATGCGGACTATCTTGCGGCATCAGAGGAAAATGTCCCGGGAGCAGGACTCAATTATACAGGAATCGGCAAAGCGCTTTCCAATGATCCATCGATGACCCCGGAAGATTTTGGTAAGAATATCATCACCTCGTTTATCTCAACTCAGGACGGGGAAGCAAAAACATTCTCTCTTGTTCGTCTCGAAAAAACGCAGGTGGTTGTATCTTCTCTGGACACGCTCGGATATTCTCTTTGGGAGATTCTCAATGATACCGATTCACTTGCGGCGCTTGGAGATATCTACACAACTATCCAAGGGTATGGACGGAGTGATGACGGCTCAACGGTGACCTCGGTGGATCTCTATGAGTTTGCGGACCTTATTCATGCAAACACCGAAGAGGGGACCGATTTGCACGCATCAGCCGGAAATCTGCTGACTGCGCTGAATAATTATGTTGTCATGACAAAAGACTCGGGACATTTCAGTGCGGCAAACGGCGTATCGATTGCGGCGCCGCGGGAGGAGTTTGTCAGCGAGGTTCCACGCAGCATAACTTTTGGAAGAAACGGATGGTATGAGTATTTCTCGACATATATGAATACAGCCGGCACTCCGGCAAAACCCGGCGCCCTGTACAGGAGCAGCAGTGAAGATAGCCGCACGATTGTTGTGAACGATCCCGCGAAGATGACTCTAGTATTTGCCGATTATCTATATTTGAAGGATGGAAACTATATTGTCATCGGACAGACGCCGCTTGAAGAAACATATGGTTCTTCCAATGAAGGACTCTGGCTTTCCGTTCCAACAGGCGAGTATGATGACCCGGACTGGGACGGGGCATGGTTTGTACTTGCCGGTGACGGGAAAAGCGCAGGGGTATTTGTAACGATGAAGTATGCGTATTCTTATGTTGAGAAGGGGACCGTCAATAATGTCTATCTGATTTACGGGAACATGACGAGACATATCAACGGAAAGGAAATAATGCTCCCGTCGGTGATTACTGTCATTGTCGATATGACCGCGATGAAGACGACAGATATGTTTGTTGAATCCATATCTGATGACGGCTGGTATTCGCGTACGAATCTCTGGGGAGATACGGCTGTTTTAGCCGGGGATGTTTTTACCCCGCTTCTTGAAATCTATAATGAAAAGGAGGAGTCAGTCTCAACGGTAAATTCCGCGACCAGCTTTGCATTTGGCGATGACCCGGCAGGAGAACTAGTTATTACATCTTTAAACGAGGAGGACTGCTACTGGGTAGTTGAACTGGATGATTTCCTTGATGATGATGCGTTCTATCTCGAAGAACCGGATTTCCCGGAGAACGGGACCGCAAAGTCACCTATTCCATTGGCCGGCATGCTTTTTAGTCTGGGAATCGCCTGCCTGATGAGCAAACGAAGATAACAGTCACCTTTTTTTCAAACGGTTTGGCGTTTCGTGCGTGGTGATGAACGGAAATGAAAAAAAGAATAATCAGCGGTGCTGAGTCTGAGAATAGATTTCCTGCATTCTCTGCTCAACCGCCCGCATCTGTTCCTGAAGCTTTCCACTGGATTCGGAAAGACGTTTTGCTGATGCATTCATCTCGGTGACTCTGTCGTGAAGGAACGTAATCGCGTCTTCAGTTGTCTTTTCCACCGTGATGCCGGCACCGATCCCAACGAGGATCCGCTTTGTATCAGTTATTGCTGCACGAACAGACACGCCGCCGCCGAGCGTCAGAAGTGTTGATACTCCTTCTTCAAGGCCGCTGAAAGCCTCAAGCGTCTCAATGGACGCGAGGGCTTCGCCGCGTGCTGATTCAATGAAACGTAACTGCTGAGTCAGAAGTTCGTACTGCTGGGAATACTCATTTGCATATGCCTGGAGGGAGCGTATCTCCTGCTCCAGGGCTGCTTGTTGGTCAGTATTACTCGCCATTGATAGCCTTTGCAGAGTCAATGGTAATATACTTGCGTTCAAGTCTGTGCCTGCTTCCGATAGATGCAAGAGTGAATTCTCCTGCAAGCTTATCGGAAGGTGCAACGACGGTTTTTGTGAAGGGCTTCATCTGTCCATCATTTTTGAACGTGCCCTTTACCTCGAATTTCGGCATTTTTTCACCTCACAGAAATCGCATGCTTCTTGCGAAGTATGCTCAACTCGTGAAAAATATATTTTTTCACAAGAATCCAAATACATCTTCAATTCTACCAAGTTCATAGCCCGTGGTAGCGTTACCTGCCAGATATCCTTTGCTGTTGACCAGAAGACCGGTTCCAATCAGATTGGAACCCATGTTAACCGAGCCGGTTCCGATTGCAATATCAGGATTTGAGATATGGCTTTCAAGCTTCTCGATTTCTTCAGGACTGCTTCTTGCCGGCAGAAGAAAACCTGCATTTGTACAGGCGCACGACATGCCGACCGTTCCGACTCCGGCAAAAGACATCGGGGTTATCTTGACTTTCAGGAAATCCGCCACCATATCGCACATCACCGACGACATGTCAGGATGCACGACGGCAAACGAATCATTGGTCAGAATGACGTTCCCTGCCGCATTCATCTCTTCCCCGAGAAGTAAGACATCGCCATACTCCTGCAGGAGATTGAGTTCTGCATCCTGAATGAGACCGGAAACGACAAATCCGCGGGAGTTTCCTGTTAAGAGAAGACCAATGACAGAAGAACCCTGGATAAAGGTTGGAACAACCTCAACTTCCAAAGCTTCCGCTATTTTGTTCCGGAACTCGGTTGGAGCATCAATCGGGACAAATGCGAGATCTTCAAAGACACGGGCAAATACGCCGATGTTCGGGTCACCATTCAATGACAGGGTCTGGTCCATTTATTCCTCAGCAAGTTCTGCCTGGACCTGACCGTCTTCGAACTTCATTGCCCGAACACGAATACGTCTTGGCGGTTTCTGGGATCCGCGTGCCCAGACTGACTCGTTAATACTCTTGTCGAGTTTAACGTTATCACTCTTCATGTGATGTTCCAGGTATCCACGGATATCTTTGATGGCTGCGTTTGCACGCTTGTAGCATGGAGCTCGCTTTACATCACGGAGTGGAATCACGTAGACCTGTTCTTTTTGTACTTCTACCATTTTTTTACACCTTCAGAGTGCTGCGTCTCCAGTTCCGTCTCTTTGGATGAGACACAACATGACGCTTGGTTTTGATCATGACCCAGGCAGGAACACGACGGTTCTGCTGGGTTGCCTTTGCAAGACGAATCTTACGGCTTTTGGTAAGTTTGCTCATGGTTCAGTCACCATTTTTCTTTTGATTACCAGAGACTGTTCATGATTTTTCGGGAAGAGAGACGTGAAGTCTATTCCCCGGCGGGTCATTTCAGTTCTGATTTCGCTTTCGAAGTCACCGTTCGGAATCGTTCCGGTTTCGCCATAGGCGATTTCAAAGAACTTTTCCGAGAGACGGATGATTTCTTTTTTCCCGATGCCAAGTAAGGGGCGGATATAGCTCACCCCGGACTTCATCTCGAAACTCTGCACTTCAGACTGTGTCCGCATCGGAACCCGGTCATCTCGTCGGGTTCCGTCAGCAACCACCTCATATTCCTGTGCTGCAGCACAGAGGGACCGTCGGTGGATTTCGTTGATAGCATTTGCAGGATGCCCGTCATGAACGATCTGGTCCACGACTTCATCAAGGAAACCTGGCGCAAAGACCAGTTTCTTCCAGAGGAAACCGGTTTCCTTTGCCGCCGCCTCGATAGAAGGCACGGCATGGTTTTCGTCAAAGACAAAGGTCAATAACTCCACATCATAATCCCGTGATAGTAGGACCGCGGCAAGACTGCTGTCTTTACCGCCGCTGTAGAGTACCCCTGCTTTCATTAAACCCTGCGGATATTGAATTCCTTCTTCTGCGGAACAATCTGAGTTAACAGTTGTTTGAGTTGTTCATCGGTAATTTTCTTTTGCAGGCGTCCTGACTGGGCGAGAGATGCAATCTGCTGCTCGACGGATGAGGCAAACTCGGGCTTTGTGAGCCTGATTGTGTTTAACCGCTCGCGAGCCGCAGGTTCCATTACTTGCATAAGCACAGACTGAATCTGTGCCTGCTGCTGCTGCTGATGCTGGATTTTTTCCTGCTCCGCCATCTGCTGTTGTTGCATTTGCATCATGCGCTGACGGCGGATTTCTGCGAGTTCATCGTCTCCCATTTTTGAATCACCTTGATTTAGTTAATTATTTTAATACTTTGCAAGTCCGGGCGCATCCTTGACTGCCTGTTCCTTTAAGGAGTAGGCGATGTTGTCAAGGAATTTGCGGCCTTTTGCAGAAACGCTTCTGCCGCTGACAACCTTTTCAAGGTAGCCTGCTGCTTCGAGCTGCTGCATGACTTTTCGGGCAATGCTTCCACTGCCTTTTCTGAAGTGGGACGGCCTGGAACCGCGGTCCTGCACACCGCCGTAAACGGAGCGCATGCGCTCAACTCCAATTGGGCCGTCAACGTAAATTCTACGCAGCACTGCTGCGGATCGAACATACCACCAGTCTGGATTTTCCGGTGGCATCTCCTTGTGTATTCCCGTCTTCGCGAACTCAGCCCATTCGGGTGCTTTAATAGCGGACTCGTTCTTGAGTTCGTCTGCAACCTTTGCGATGAGTGCGTCTGCCGGAATATCAAACACTGTAGTCATTGACAATCCTCACTGTATGCCGCATGTTGGAGACATGCTTCATTACGGAAATGGTCCGTAATTGATGACATTAACAGTCTTTACAAATTGGACTCTTAAGGTAATATAGGTTCGCTACGAAAAAAGAGGAGAGAAAAAATTATTTTTTCCCAAGGAAGGAAAATCTGACTTTGTCACGTGCAGATTGCTTTTTTGGAGGGGCATTCCTCGCGGGAACTGTTGAGGGAGATCTTCCACGGTTTTTTGCACCGAGAACGACCATTCTTCCACGCGCGGCTATTACATCGGCTGAAACAGTCCTGGCGAGGTCGGTTATTTCCTCATTGTTCATGTCAGAACTCTGCAGCCATTTGATTTTGATTACTTTGCGTGAGTCAAGCTGGCGGCGGACCTCGGTAATGAGATCGTCGGTGTAGCCGTTTTTACCGACCCAGATGGTTGGTTTCAGGGTCTGGATATAAGATTCTGTAGTATCTGAGATGATTTTCACCTTGGTTCTGATTTTTTATTGAGGGGGATACGGGTAACTGCTCCGCAGATACCACATGTATAGATAATTTTCCCATGCTGGATTCTAACCCGAAGATTCTCCCCCGGTATGAAATACGCATGACATGACGGGCAGAAGGAGCGCCGGTGACATTTTACCAGGCGAACACGCTGTTTCATCGCCATCTCGCGGGCAAGGGAGACGTAACGGGCAGAGAGTTCCGGCTCGTTCTGTGCCTCTTTTGCACGTTCAAACAAAATATCGATCCGTTCCTGGGCGATTTTTTTTGTTGAGACGCCTTTTTCTGCTTTTGCCATAGAGATTGTGCCTTATACAATAAGGTCTCAGACCTATTGATTGTTTGCCTCAGGAAGTATTTTTACATGACGACCTGAAACTTCCAGACGGTCGGCACAGAACAAGGAAACTGCCTCAGGAAAAGCTATGTGTTCCTGTTCCAGAATCCGTTCCGAAAGGGAATCCTCATCATCGTCATCAAGAACCTCCACAGATTTCTGTAAGATGATCGGACCCGAATCCAGACCTTCATCCACAAAGTGAACAGTGCATCCGGCGATTTTCACGCCATACTCCACTGCCTGTCTTTGCCCGTGAAGACCCGCAAAAGCCGGAAGCAGCGCAGGGTGGATATTTATCATTTTACCGGCGAACTCCCGGGCAATTTCGGTCCCAATGATTCGCATGTAACCGGCACAGACAAATAAATCTACCCTGACCGCTTTCATGGCTGCGAGAAGTTCCGTCTCATACTCCTTTTTGGAAGAGTAATCTTTGTAGTTCAGAATAATAACCGGAATCCCGGCTGCATTTGCCCTATCAATAGCATATGCCTCTTTATTGTCGGTAAATAGAGCAACCACTCTTCCGTCAATCCTGCCTTCTGAAAGAGCGTCCAGAATCGCCTGAAAGTTCGACCCCCGCCCGGACGCAAGTACTGCGATCTGCTTCATGATAGTATGTGGGCGGCGGCGGAATAATTAACCTTCTCTTAGAAGATATACGGCATAACTAACGGGATGATGATGAGCATCGCAAGGATATACGTAATCGACCGGCAGATGATGAATGCTGTTTTCTCATCCTTTCCGCGCCGGATGCACCAGGCCCTGAGAGTTTCACGAAGCATCTGACCGCCGTCGAATGGTCCCAGAGGCAGGGCATTAAAGATACCAAGCAGAATGTTCAGCCAGGCACACCAGTAGAGGATGTGGATGATTTCCCAGAATCCGGTGAAGGGGGCAGCTAAGATTGCCGGATCGGGTGTGTCTACAATCAGGAAACCCAGTACATCCGTTCCTGTAATCGAAGAGAACGGAAGGACGACAAATGTCAGGAATGAACTCACGGCTCCGACAGGGGATGACGGATATATCAGAGTGTCGAGCGTGTTCGTTAATGCTGACGGCTCGCTGAAAGATACCCCGATAAAACCTGCGTCAGACCCGCTCACAAGAACACGTCCTGAAAGATTCACCGGGATGGAAGTGAGCGTCACATCATACATCTGCGGCGTTCCCTTATACTCACCATGAATAGTTATTGTCTGGTTTGCTTTTGTCGCGGCAAGGAAGGAAGATACATCTGCAAGGCTGGATACGGTTGTGTTATCTAACGCAAGGATTACGGTGCCCGGGAGAACGCCTGCCTCATCAGCGGGGTACCCTTCATAGACCCCGTACACGTATGGAGATGTTCCAGGTACAACAAGTCCCAGAAGAAGCACTAATATAATGAGACATACGGCTCCGGCAGCCAGATTGTTAGTGATACCGGCGGCATACATTCTGAGTTTTGTTCCAAGGGATGACTTCTCGATATCCTCTTCGTCAGGTTCAACAAATGCGCCGATGGGGATTACCAGCGCAAGAATTCCGGTGGATTTTACTCTGATGTTCTCCGCACGGGAGAGAATTCCGTGCCCGTACTCATGAATGACCATCGCAAAAATGATGGCAAACCATACCGCGAATGTCGATGGAACATAGTCGTTAATCCCCGGAATCAGAAGAAGATTCTGGGGAGCGATTGGCTCGGTATCAACCTGAAGGCTCAGATAAGCAGTCAGTACAAAGAGGAGAGTGACGGCAGCACTGCAGATTACGGTAAGAATAACGCCCAAATTTCCATAAGCTAAGAGAACACGTTTCCATCTGGAGAGTTTATCAAATATTCCCGTGTGCGATGTCTTGATCATCAGACACGGACCCATAAAGGAGAACGTGTTAGGGAGAAAGTTGTTGGCTTTGATGGTGAAGCAAATTAATGCATAAATCATTATCGCAATGATTACCGGAATAAGCCAGCCGAAATCCATTCTATAGTTATTGGCTGTTAAATATTAAGAGGTTGCTTAGATGAAGTCCGTGAGATTCTTCTGGGAGAGTTCCCCGATAATGTCATCCACCGTTTGCCAGGACCGGCGGGCACATGACGGAGGTTCGCCGTGCTCTCCGATATACTTCTTCAGAAAGGCGATGGTGAGAGAATCTGAGGGATACCCGCTTCCGATTTCACCAAACTCGGCTTTTTGTTCCGCAATACAGCGGTCACGGGTTACTTTCGCGACGATGCTCGCCGCCCCGACAACAGGATATGCGGCATCGGCTTTGTGCTCTGAGATTATATTCCCGGAGAAGCCGCTCAGGTGGAGAACAGTATCGCCAAACCGTTTTGCGTTCACATCGCATGCATCAAGATAGACGAAGTCGCCCGCGAGATTACGGACAACTTCTGCATGGCACGAGGCGGTGAACTGATTCATCGTCCCTTCGCGGGAATCAATTTCCGCGGGAGTTTTTATGACAGCATATGTCCGCCATGAAGAGGTGATTTCTTCAAAGAGGCTTT
This sequence comes from Methanocorpusculaceae archaeon UBA425, assembly GCA_002506085.1. GTDB lineage: Archaea > Halobacteriota > Methanomicrobia > Methanomicrobiales > Methanocorpusculaceae > Methanocorpusculum. Next base: position 68,595 of record DAWV01000008.1, on the reverse strand, counting down.
CCCGTTTTTTGGGGGTAAGCTGTTTGGAGTCTTTGATACCGAGAGTGGATAGCTCCGACTGATCAGAAACTAGAACACCTGCCGTCACCATCGGACCTAGCACCGGACCTTTGCCGGCCTCATCAACCCCGCAAATCATTACAGAATACTATATTTGAGGGAATAGGTATAATACCACCTGACATCATACGGTTTTCTATGTATCTCATCATCGTTGGTCTGGGCGGCATTGGAAGAAATCTTGCCGGGATTGCGGCAAAAAACGGACACAGTGTCGTGGTTATTGATAAGGATGAGGGAAAATGTGCTGATATTCTTTCGCAGTATGACCTCCTCGCAGTTTCAGGAAACGCAACCGACAAAGCCGTTCTGGAAGATGCGGGCATTGACCGGGCGGATGCTCTTGTGGCGACGACCAGTGATGATGCCCTGAATCTCATGGCATGCTGGCTTGCAAAGAAATATGAGGTGAAGACTCTTGTCTCCATCGTAAACCAGAAGGAGCATGCCGATCTTTTCAAGGAGGTCGGAGTCAGGATTAGTGAAAATCCGGATGAGATTGTGGCACGCAGTCTGTATCTCTGGTCGGAGAATCCGGATACCCAGCTTCTTGCGTCAATCGAGGGCGGCAGTATTTTTGAGGTTACCGTCGGGGAGGGGGCAAAAGGCGTGAACCAGACTGTCAGAGAGGCTTCGGTTGTGAAGGATATGCTCTACATAGCAATCAGAAGAGGGGGCAAACTGATTATACCGACAGGAAATGTTACCTTTGTGCCGGGGGATATAATCACGGTGTTTACGAGGAAAGAGTCGGAGAGCAGGTCTGTAGAATATATGGACGAACTCTTCCACTAAAATATACCAATATATACCAATAATATTTAAAAAAAAGGTGTCAGGCGGAGAAGTGATAATGACCCGCCGCTAATCAGATAAGATTATCCGAGTTCGTCAAAGCCGCCTTTTCTCTTTCTGATGAAGATTATTGCACCGAAAACAACGACTACCGCAACAACGATCACGATTATAATCGGCAGGACACTGCCCACTGCAGCAAGCGGTGAGGCAGAAGCACTTTCCTGGTAGGCAGTTCCATCAGCGACCGCCTTTTCCGATGCCTTGAGGTTCTCATCAACATTCGGCGTTCCTCCGGAATTATAGCTGGCTGCATCTGTGTTATACGTATTTATGATACCCTGATTGGTTGTTGCGAGAAGTTTTGCTTCGGTATCCCAGCCTTTGCCGTAAAGCTCGGTAACAATCAGTTCAACTGCATCCGTGTTTTCTTTGATGGTTTTCAGACCGGCAAAAGACAGAGCTTTTTCTGCGGCAGCAATAGAGGTTGATGCTGCGGCGAGTTGTTTATTTGCAGTAATGATATCTGCGGTTCCGGCAGACTTTGCGGCTGCAAGAGAGGTTTTTGCAGATTCCAGATTAGAAACTGCGGAAGACACATCAATCCCGTAAGTTGTGTATGTGGCAATCCGTGATTCCAATGTAGTTATTTCCTTTTCTGCCGCAGTCACCAGATCGGAGAAATCATCCGGATTATATACTTTCTGGGCAGGAGAGGAGTAAGTAGAGTAACCACTTGCAGTTGCAGACCCGGAATCCTGATCTATTTTCAATACCGTAACAGACTGACCTTTTGAACTTGCCGGAACAACTCCGCTAAGGGCGATGTAAAGGGTAACCGGCTGATCATAATCCAGAACGAACCCGGAAATAGTATATGAGAAACTACTGGAGGTTAATGTAGTTATAAGCGCATCTTCACTTGTTTTATTGTTTAGAACCGTGCCTTTGTATACATAAACTGTCCATAAAGTTGAGTCCCGAAGAGCAGTTGTCAGCTTGAGCGAGCCGGAAGTACTGATGCTGTCCTTTGGAAGGACAATGCTCATAGAAGCGGTTACTGCCTGTTCAGGACTCAGAGAGCCGGACGGATCAACTACAGCCCCGTTCGTATAGGTAAATGCAGATGCGGTACCAATAAATGTTGCACAAACAAGAAGTGCAAGTAAGACATACGCGATTTTTTTCATATTAATTCACTCAAATGTATTTCACTCGAACAGCGGGTCAATGCCATCCTCATCAAACATCGTGGACGTGGCCCGTTCACGGGATCTCACGACCTCTTCCTTTGCTTCTTTTGCAAGCTCCATCAGTTCACGGATACGCGGGGCGTTTCCAATCGTTGCAAGCAGAACAACTGCCGCAACATATCCGCTGTCAACCGGGTAATCCCCTCCGCGAACCTCGACACCTGCGATATTTTCCTCAACCCAACTCTTGGATTTTTCCACGCCTTTACGATCCAGTTCTGTTGGCGGACCTGCGACAAGAACAAGAGCACGTTCGGCGGTTGAATAATCACAGGGAAGCGTCAGGCGCCCAAGCATGGCACGACGGACAAGACCGATGATTTTTGCGGATTTGTCCTCGCCCGATGCAATATCGATATGAGGGTCCTGCTTCTTGTCTTTCTTACCGAAAATTCCCCCGATAAATCCGCTGCTTCCTTTGGAGGAGGATTTTCCTCCTTTTGGTATAGCTTCACTGATAGCGTAACCGACAGAAGAAATTCCTCCGCCACGCAGAGTGTTGATGATTTCACTGGAATCGACAACCATTTCACCAACACCATACTTGCTCACCTCTCCGGCACGGAAAAGAACACCGAATCTCCGGACAATTTCCTCATTGAGCCGGTCAAAGGCACTCTTCACACTCTCCCCGTCATTCTTCCAGGCACTATTATCAAAGACAATAACATTGTCCGCCTCATTTACCAGGGTTGACAAACTGCGGGCTGCATTTAACGAATAAAGACGTCCCTCTTCAGGGGCTGGGATAATACCAAGTGCGTAAACCGGTTCACGGTAAATACGCTTTAAGTGACGACAGAGAACCGGAGCACCACCGGAACCGGTTCCTCCGCCAAGACCGGCACAGACAATGAACGCATCTACGTCATGGGTCCCGCGCTTGTCAATTGCGTTGATAATTGTGTCTATTTCATCCGCCGCTACTTTTGCACCGGTCACGTTATCAGTTCCTACACCGTGACCTTTGACCATTGTCTGGCCAATGAGGAGACGATCTTCCATGGGGATGTACTTCACACCCATCAGATCTGTCCTGGCTGTGTTGATGACAATGCCTCGGAAACTTGAGGAACCTAATTTCTTGTCCTGTGCAAGAAACATATCCACAATCTTCCCTCCTGCCTGTCCAAATCCTATAAAGAACACTCGCATTTTATGTTGACACCTTTAATTGAGTTATATATGTCAGTCATCAAATATATATGACTGCCATACTATACGGTGACGTGTGTCAAAAACTTTCTTATCATACAAAGCTACCATATATTACAATGAAGATAGGAATTATTGGCTCGGGACTGGCGGGTTTGTCCTCTGCAATCCAGCTTGCAGAAAAGAATACGGTTGTCGTTTTTGAAAAAAATGACACCCCGGGCGGGTGCATGTCCTCCTGGAAATACAATAATTATACTCTCGAAACCCTGTATCATCACTGTTTTTCCGGCGACAGGAACCTCTTTGACCTGATGGAAACTCTTGGTCTTAAATCCGATTTAATCTGGCTGAAAGGCTCAACCGGTTACTATATGAATGGAAAACTCCATCCGCTGACAACACCTTTTGAAATTCTCCGCTACCCCTGCCTTACCTTCTTCCAGAAATGCAGGCTCGGACTCTTCGTTCTCAGCTCCCGGAAAATCGATCTTGATCCGCTTGACAAAATAACAGCAAAAGAATATCTCTTTGAAAAAGTCGGCGGGGATATCTATAATGCATTTTTCGCACCGCTTCTCATAAGCAAATTCGGTTTGATGAAAGACGAGGTCTCCGCCGCGTGGCTGATGAGCAGAATCGCGATTCGCTCAGACAGGGGAGCAGAAGGCGAGCGGCTCGGGTATCTGAAAGGCGGATGGCACAGACTGATTGATGCGATGTGCGATAAAATCCGGAGTATGGGGGCAGAGATCCGGCTGAACACCCCGGCAGTCACCCTTACGCAGAATAACGGGAAATGGCTTATTAATAATGAAGAGTTTGATGCTGTAATTTCAACTCTTCCGCCGCAGGTAACAAACTCATTAATGGTTAATACGTCCATCAGACTCCAAAGCCTCATCTATCAGGGAGCCGCATGCATGACTCTCGGTCTTGCCCGCGATCCGGCAAACGGCATCTACTGGACGAACATTGGCGACCCAGCACCCTACGGAGCGGTGGTAACCCACACGAATTTTGTTCCGTTCGAATGGTATGGTGAACACGTGGTTTATCTTGCTTCCTACTTTAAGGACGAACCTGATGCAGGACTGAAAGACCGGATGATTAATGATTTCTGCAAACGTTTCTCTATAGATACAAGTGAGATTCATCACGCAGATTTGTACATCGACAGGTATGCGGGTCCCGTGTATGTAACAGGATACAAAGATACCATCCCGCAGGTAGATGCCGGCGGCAATCTATTCATCGCAGGGATGTTCTCGTCCGAAAATTATCCTGAGAGAAGTATGGAAGGATCTGTTTCAGCAGGTATGAAGGCTGCAAAAATCTTAGAGGAGAAAAATCGTTGACACGCGTAACCGTCACTGCAGTAATCCCCGTTTTCAATGACGTGGAAGCTTTGAAGACAGCAATCCCGAAATCCATTGAAGCACTCGAAGCGTATGGTAAAAGTTTTGAACTTATCATTGCAGAGGACGGAAGTACCGACGGAAGCCGCGAATATGTGGTGGAGTGGGAGAGAAAAGATGCACGGGTCCGTCTGCTTCACTCTGATGAAAGACAGGGGAGAGGCAGAGCTCTCAACCGTGCACTAGCCGAATCCAGGGGGGATATTTTTTGTTACTATGATGTCGATCTGGCAACCGATATCAAACATCTCCCGGAACTTCTCGGGCGAATCGAAGACGGAGCAGATGTTTCAACCGGCTCGCGTCTGATGAAAGACAGTACTATTGTCAGAAGCGGCGACCGGGAACTCGCTAGCAGAGGATATAATTTCCTGGTCAGATTATTCCTTGGAAGCAAACTCAGGGATCATCAGTGCGGATTCAAAGCATACCGTTCTACGGTATTGAAGGAACTGGTAAAAAAAATCCATGCTCCCCACTGGTTCTGGGACACGGAATCCCTTGTGCTGGCACAAAAAGCCGGACTTAAGGTAGAAGAATTCCCGGTTATCTGGACACAGGGTCCGGGAACCACCGTCAGGTTCAAAGATGTAACCGGCATGGGTAAAGATATACTGAAGATGTGGTGGAGACTGCATGTGGAAAAAAGTTAGTGCCATTGTCATTCCAACGCTGATTGCCGTTGCCTTATTGGGGTTTATGTTACTCCGTGTCTGGGATGAACTACAGGAAAACATTGAGAGCATTCTGGAAGCACTTGTCCCGTCATGGCTCTTTGCAGCTGTAGGTATCTGCATTCTAGCGTGGTTTATACGGGGATTCAGATATCAATACATCGTAAAACGTCTCGGGACGAAGATCGGACTCATCTTTTCCACGGCATGCATCTATGTTTCGCAGACGGCAAATCTGATTCTTCCGGCACGTCTCGGCGACTTTGTCAGGATGTTTATTCTCAAACACGAAAAGGGAACCCCCTACACAAACGGATTCACCTCGCTTATCGCAGAAAGAGTGTATGACATCCTCATTATTGCTGTTCTCGGACTTTGTTCTCTGCCGTTTTTGATAACTCTCATTCCGGCGGAATATGAATGGCTGATTCAGCTGATTATATTGGTCGTGATTGCCGGAGTTATAGGAATTCTCGTTCTCTTTCTTGCCAGATGGATGCATACGGAGAATACGTTCCTGAAAAAGATTCTGGAGATATTTGCACAATTCAGACAGGTCTCCTCATCTGTATCCTCATTTGGTCTTCTGTCAGGAACCACGATTGTCATCTGGATGATGGATGTCCTCATCTGTTATATTGTCTCTCTGATGTTTTCCGTGTATATTCCGTTCATGCTGATTCTTCTCGCCATCGTTATCGGAAATCTCATAAAGGCGGTTCCAATTACTCCCGGAGGGATTGGAACCTATGAGGCGGCTCTTGCACTTGTTTTTGAACTCGGCGGAGTTGCCTCGTCAACCGCATTCCTGATTGCGGTAATCGATCACCTGATTAAAAACCTCGTAACACTTGTCGGAGGAGTGATTTCTTTATACTACTTTGGTGACTGGGCGGTGTCCCTTTTGAAGAGACTCTTCAAAGAAGACACGAAAAAACTTAAAGAGGACGAGAATAATCTCTGAGATTATGCCTGAGAAATAGATAAAGATATTTATGGCTGCTCCGAATGATAAACAATAGGAAAGGTATGATACATGTTATCTAAAGATATGACGATAGATGATTTTTACAGCGGGATACATCCCGACGTTAAAAGAATACAGAACTGCTGTCTTCTTGAAGAACAGATACGTGATATCCAGTTTCCTAAAAATCCCTATGCGCAAAAACTGATGGTCTCCCTCTGTGCTCCGCTCGTAACGAAATACCGCATGGACCGGAGATTTGTTGACACCTCTTTGAAGAGATTCTGGCAGGAAGCACATGACGGGATTTTTACTCACGAGAAAGAATACCGGATACTTTACGATCTGCTCGCAGATGACAAATCCCGCCGGACGCTGATTTCTATGCTCCAGTACCGGTTAACAGAGGATATGAAAACATATCATAAGGAGGGTGACTTCTCCTTCAAACAATATTTTGATAAAAAAATCGTATCGCTGAACGATCATGAGGTATTTATCAACTGCGGGGGATACCGCGGAGATATCACGGAGATGTTCATCAACAGTGTCAGTGATTTTTCCAGGACATATTTCTATGAGCCTGATCCGAAAAACTACGCCATTGCCGTTGATTATTTTTCCAGCTGGCAGAAAGATGTCCTCGACAAAATCGTTTTCAGGAACTGTTGTATAGGTAAGGAGGAGGGAACTGCCTGCTTTAATGCGTCCGAGGCCGAGGATTCGCACATTAGCGCAACAGGATCTACCACCATCCAGATGGTTTCCCTTGATAAGGATATCGTAGAACCAGTCTCATTCATAAAAATGGATATCGAAGGGTTCGAGCGGGATGCACTTGAAGGGGCAAAAAATCACATTACCTCCGAGCATCCGAAACTCGCCATCTGTGTGTATCATAAGCCGGATGATCTCTGGGATATCCCGAAACTCATCAGAGAGTATGATGAAGATTATGCCCTTTATCTGCGGCAATACTCGCCTTATCCCTGGTGGCCCTGCGAGACGGTACTATATGCTGTATAATCAGGAATAAATCAGCGCAAAATACCTCACCCGTGAGGCAGCAGTATTTATCAGAGATGGAAAACCTAATCTATAGCATATCCGATAATCAGCCTGATTTACCATGATCTCAATCGAATCCCAGATACTTACCGTCATTCTCTGGCTTGTCGTCATAAAATTCTGCCAGATTACTCTCTACCCGTACCTCAAACCAGCCCTTGGAAAAATATCCTATGGGCTGGCATATCCCGTCGGGATTCTTCTTTTGACAATTGTATCCTGGTATCTCGGTCTTTCCGGTCTACCGGTTCAGCTTGTCCTGATTCTCTTCGCAGCCCTCGGCGGATTTGCATTATACAAAAAACAATACCAGAAAGATGACCTCAAGAATCAGATTACGTGGGATATTCTCTTTCTTTTAGCATTTGCTCTTCTCCTGACTGTCAGGTGGTTCAGTCCCGGAATCATCCCCTCGGGTGAGAAGTTCATGGATGCCGCATTCCTTGGAAGCATCATGCAGAACCCGGTTGTCACCCCGACCGACCCCTGGTTCGCCGGAGAAAACCTCAACATCTATTATTATCTCGGGCACTGGATGATGGGTGTTCTTGGAATTCTTGCTCTTGGAACAAGTACCGTCGTCTTCAATCTGATGATTCCCACGATTTTTGCCTTGGCATCGGTATCTTCCTATGCAATAGGAGTTCTGCTTCTCAAACGTCACCAGTGGATTTTGATGCTGGTACTCATAATCCCGAATGCGGCGCTCTTCTGGAATGCATTTACCAGCGGAGGAGCTGTTCAGGCATGGTGGAATTCCACACGGGTCATCGGGAACGGGGTAACTATCAATGAATACCCTCTCTTTTCTTTTTTGTGGGGCGACCCGCATGCACATCTTCTCGGCTGTTTTAATCAGTTGCTTTTCATCTGTCTGCTTGCAGTGATGATGACCCGCTGGCAAGATCTGAAAGGCTGGAGAAAATATCTGTTAATCGGGATTCTTTCGCTTTCCCTTGGAACAATGCCATCCATGAACTCATGGGACGTACTAATCTACGCCGGCGTGTATCTCGTCGTCGCGTTTATGGTCTGGTGGAGATTCGACGGACATCAGTTCAGAAAACTTCTGCCGTTCGCTCTCGTACCGGTACTGTCAATATTCTCCTATGCCCCGTTTTTGTATCAGATGTTTACTGCCGGCGGGTCAAGCATTCAGGGATTTTTCCTCGTAACTACACCATCTCCGGTAATTGAATTCCTCGGAGTGTACCTGTTCTTCTTCGTAATTTTTGTCATCCACGGATATTCCATTCTGAAAAAATATCCCTGGCTGATTGCACTTCCAATTATCCTCGGACTCTTTGGATATGCATCGTTGGGTATAGCCCTCTTTTGTATCATCCTTTTACTCGCAAAGAGGGAGTGGCAGCCTGAAATTATATTCGGGGTTATCGGACTTGCCATTCTGATTTTTATGGAGATATTCTATCTCAAGGATTACATGGGTGATACATATTACCGGATGAACACTGTCTTCAAATTCGGGTTTTGTGCATGGTTCATTCTCGGAACCTCCTCGCTGGTTATTCTTGGGAAATGGTTCCGGAACAGGTTTACACGTCTGAAACAAAAGCATATGCTGGCTGCAGCATGTGTAGTGTTCGTCTGTCTTGCGGGTTTATTTGTTATGGGGGGTATCAATCTCGGATATCCGGGCGGAACACTGGACGGAGGAGCGTGGCTGGAAACCTCACACCCCGGGGATTATGAGGGTATACAATATCTTCAGAGCGTGGCTTTGCCCTCGGACATTATTGTCGAAGCAGCAGGAACATCCTATACCTACAGTTCGCGGATTTCTACTATGACCGGGCTGACTACAATCATTGGCTGGACAGGACACGAGGTCGGGTGGAGAACAGGGGTTGGAGATATATCCGCACGGATGGCGGATGTGAAGTCCATCTATGAAGACCCAGCACAGACGGTATCTCTGATGAACAAATACGGGGCAACGTATCTATTCGTCGGAGAACTTGAACAGGAAATATATACGGTGAACCTGCCTCTGCAGGATCTGGTGAATGTATTTTCATCAGACGATGCTGATATTTATCAAATCAGGTAATGCTATACTGTCAACGCGCGGGGATGGACCCGGGATACCGGGGTTCTTACACTGGCAGAACGCCGCCATTATGCAGTGGCAGAAATACCGGTCATGCAAAAACCGGACGAATAGAGCTATGTCGGGTGAATAGACTTTATTTCAATGGAGCGGGGCATTCTGAAACATGCCTGATGTCTCTGCATCCTAAAAAAATACCAATAAGACAGATGAGCTATCCCAAGGCTGTCAACCATATATTTATCTCAAATTCACACCTATAAGTATAGTTACGCCAGCAACGGTTACCCCGTACGGGGGGAACAATTCGGATTCATTCTGAGACTGTTTTGTACCTACCAGTATGACCGCTGATGAGCGATGACAGAGGGTAAAACCTCTCGAGTGAAGTGAGTATATTATGGCAAAGATTTACCAGATGTTTGAAGTTCCAGAAGAACTTCAAAATAAGGCACTTGAAGCTCTTGAGCTTGCACGTGACACCGGAAAGATTAAGAAAGGCGCAAACGAGGCAACCAAAGCCGTCGAGCGTGGAATTGCAGCACTCGTTTTAATCGGCGCAGATGTTGCACCCGAAGAAATCGTCATGCACATTCCAGGACTTGCAGACGAAAAAGAAATTCCGTATGTTTTCATCAACAAACAGGCAGACATAGGAGCCGCATGCGGTCTTGATGTTGGATGCACTGCAGTTGCAATCGTAAAAGTCGGCAAAGGTAAGGAACTCGTAGAGAACCTTGGCAATCAGATTAAGGCACTGAGAGGATAAGTTCATGCCCGATGATGCAACGCCAGCAGAAGTTATTGAGGTTCTCGGTCTTACGGGTATGCACGGTGAGGCAGCCCAGATAAAGTGCCGCATCCTCGATGGCTCAAACAAGGGGCGTATCATTACCCGTAACACTTTCGGACCTATCCGTGAGGGTGACATTCTGATGCTCCTTGAGACGGAACGTGAAGCAAAGAAACTTTCCAGACGGTGAGCAAAATGGTGGATACATATACATGCAGTTACTGTGGAAAGCAGCTTGAACCTGGAACAGGCAAGCTCTTTGTTAGAAAAGATGGCGCAGTTTTCTATTTCTGCTCATCCAAATGCCAGAGCAACTATAAGCTCGGCAGAATCCCCAGACGTGTCGCCTGGACCGCAGCAGGTCGTAAGGCACGCGGTAAGGAGTGATTCGAAAAATGGAACGCACCTTTGTGATGATCAAACCCGACGGCATCCAGCGCGGTCTCGTCGGTGAGATTCTGTCCCGCTTTGAAAAGAAGGGATTCAAGGTTGTCGCCGCTAAATTCGGCGTCCTTGCAGAATCTATTGTTGACAAGCACTATGAGGAACATCTCGCAAAACCGTTTTACCCGGGTATGAAAGCATACATTATGAGTGGACCGGTCTTCCGCTTTGTCCTCGAAGGTGACAATGTTGTGGCAACTGTCCGTAAAATGAACGGTGCAACAAACCCGACAGAGGCAAATCCCGGAACCATCCGTGGAGACTTTGCCCTGTCAATCGGAAAGAATGTCATTCACGCAGCAGACTCTCCCGAGAGTGCAGCACGTGAAATCGGCATCCACTTTACTCCGGCCGAACTCGTATCTTACAAAAAGATTGACGAGTCCGAGCTTTACGAGTAATTCCATAATCTCTTTTTTAAATAGGACTTACGCGGTGTGCTCTCAACCGAAAAGCTCACATACTCTCGGGTTGTACTTTCTGAAATCAAAGTAAAACTATCATGACTCCTGCCAAAAACTCCTGGCGGGAAATGCGATTAAAATCGAGGAATATCATCGAAATCTCAAACAATGCTCATGTGCGGTAAAGTAACACAAGAATTTGATAGACGGCAGTCCCTATTATTCCGTAAAATAAAGACACAATCAATAGAAACTTCTTTGTCCAGGTGGTAAAATGAGCATAGACATTAACCGTTAAATCTGAATTTGCAGGAGATACAAAAGTTATGAAAGAACAAATTCAAGTTGAACTTATACCAATGGAAGAAGCAGACCGAAAGCAGTTTATCCTCGATAATCAGGAAGCGTTTCGCTATGGCGCGCGGGATGAATTTGGCGTAAGATCTGAACATTTTGAGGACGGCGAAGAAATCATATCCAAACAGACAATTGGGGAATGTATGGATATGAAAGGCGCAGAAATATACCGTATTACTCTTCATGGCAAGAATGTCGGTGGAGCAATTTTGCACATAAATACAGAAACAAATCATAATGAACTAGCATTGTTTTTTGTTATTCCGACTGTTCACAGTAAAGGTATCGGTCAGGCAGCATGGAAAGCAATAGAGCAGCTACACCCGGAAACGAAAGTGTGGGAAACCTGTACGCCGTATTTTGAGAAAAGAAACATACACTTCTATGTGAATTGCTGTGGATTTCACATTGTTGAGTTTTTCAACTCAAAGCACCCTGACCTAAACAATCCCAATGAGTTTTTTGGAGAATCGTCAGATGATGAAATGTTTCGTTTTGAAAAAGTGATGAAATAGAGAACTTCCAGTTTATCGAGGAGATAGCAAAGCTAGCCGAGTCAGGCAATGGCAGAAAAATCGCAGAGAGCAAAGATTCAATTGGCGATTCGGGCGTTTATACGCATGGAATGTATTAGGGTCATGAAGAATATTTCGTTTTTTGAGCAAAAAATGAGTACAGGGAGATGGGCAGTCTATATGAAAATGAACGAGTTGAACAGGTAACTGCGAGTCTTCTAAGTTTTATGGGGTAAGAACACCGCGTACGTCCTATTTAAAATAAAAAAAGGGGAGTTAGTTTTTCAGGTAGTCATATGCCGAAAGGAGAGCTTTTACACCCTCGCCTACAGATGACGCCAGCTGTTTTGCTTTGATGGATGTTGCATCTCCTGCTGCAAAAAATCCGGGAACATTTGTTTTACAGTCAATATCGACAATGATTTCTTTGTATGGATTCATTGCGATGAGTCCTTCGAAGATAGAGGTGTTGGGATTAAGACCTATTCCTAAGAAGAGCCCGTCAAGAGTGAGTTTTTCTTCTTTCTTTCCAAGAATCTTAGATAGACCGCCGACCTTCTGCATAAGAACGCATTCAATGAAATCACCGCCCGAGCATTCTGAAACCGTGTATCCGATATGATAAACAATGTTCTTCTTGGCTTTGAGCCGGTCAATTAATACCTCATCGGCTTTGAGTTTACTCCGGGAAATCAGATGAACCGTTGATGCAATATCACTCATCTCAAGAGCCATATCAAAGGCTGTGTTTCCTCCGCCGAGAATACCTACGACTTTGTTTTTGTAGAGCGGACCGTCACAGGTAGTACAGACGGCAACACCTTTCCCGAGATAGTCTGCCTCTCCTTTCGCACCAGAGAGCCGTGGAGACCTCCCAGTGGCTGCAATGACTGCCTTTGAGGTAAAGACCTTTCCCTCCAGTGTTTCTATGGTAAAGATATCGCCGGTTTTGGAAATGCCGGTTACAACATCCTCAACAACCTTCCCTCCGAATTTTATCGAATGGTCATGGATTTTTTTCATCAAATCTTCACCCGAGACATCCGGAATGCCCGGATAGTTTTCAACGACCAGGCTCTGGGTTACCATCCCGCCAATCGTGCCGCCGATTACTACCATATCCATATTTTTACGGGCCCCATACATGGCAGCAGACAGACCGCTGGCACCTGCCCCGATAATTACCAGATCATGATTTTCAATTCCAGTATCCCCTATCACTGTTGTTGCCGGTACCTGACCATCCAGATATTCCATGACTTTTTTCGTATCGTCTCCGACAACGATTTTATCACCATCAATAACAGTAACCGGAACACCCCTCTGCCCGGATATTTTAATCATCTCTGCGGCTGCTTCTTCATCAGCACCCACATCAAAATTGAAATACTCTATATGGTTTTTGTCAAGGAAAGCTTTCATAGTTTTACAATGAGGACAACCGGGAAGAGAGTAGACTACAACGTCATGTGACATAAAACTCATTTTGATTCGTTGGGATTAATAATGTTTGTTTGTGATAAAAAAAAGGCAAATCTGTAAGTAAAAAAATTAATTGTATTTTTTGATTTTGACCGAATCAGAAGAGACGAGAGCCTCATCCATCTCGAGCGGGGTCAACTTGTCGATTTTTTTCACACCAATGGCATGGACAACGTAGTCTCCTGCGAAGGCAAACCGTTTGACAATCATACCAACAACCTCAATGTTATCTCCTACGCGAATATCAATATCAAGAGGAGTTGAACGCTGGGCAACGACAGCTCCCGATCCGTCAAAGATTTTATAGCCCGGGCGGTTGATGAACTTACCCTTCACACCCTGAACAACACCTTCAATACGAACAGGCTTCCCCTCCATTACACGACCGATCTGTTTTATCCTGCAGAGTTTTGCTTCAGCTTCGTATTCTGGAAGAAGGTTGAGATACTGTCTTCCAACACTGTAACTGTTTATCAGAGGGATTACAAACAAACACAGAGATAGCGGAATACCCCAGTAGAGGAACATACTGTCACCAGTTGCGAAAAACGACCAGACAAAGAGTGCAAGGAAAAATATAACAACAACATAGTGCATGGGGGCCAAGCTGATTTTTACGCCTTTTATTTTCATGTGAGACACCGGTCTTTAGTGATAGTGATATTTCTTAGGTTAAATATATGCATGTCTTGCAATAGAGAAAAAAAGAGATGGTTTAGATAAGGGGCGTAAGAATTACGCCGGGCTTATCTTATTTTGCTTCACAGAGTGCACAGATTTCTGATTTGTAGCAGTAGTAGTAGATGATTGCCATAAAGATGACAGCACCAACGATGTTACCAAGGGTAGACCAGATGATGTTGTTCGTCCACATACCGACCCAGTTCAGATTTTGTACTGTGTTTCCAGTGAATCCATTTGTCAGGATTGCTGCCGGGATGAAATACATGTTTGCAACACAGTGTTCAAAGCCTGAGGCAACGAAGGCCATAATCGGGAACCAGATTGCAAAGATCTTGGAGATGACGTCATCAGCTGCAAGGGCAAGGAAGATAGCAAGACAAACAAGCCAGTTACAAAGGATACCTTTGAAGAAGACGGAGAGAATACCCATTGCTCCAGTGTAGGATACTTTGGCAGCTCCGATCGCGATTGCACGGGTACCGAATGCGGTTACGGTTGCAACACCAGCTGCGTCCCATGCAGTGTACGGGCCATAGGTGACAAGGAATGCCATGAAGACAGATCCAATAAGGTTACCGATGTAGACAACAACCCAGAGATAAATAAGCTTGCCAACGCCGATATGACCCTGGAGAACTGACATCGGGGCGAACATTGCATCGCCGGTAAAGAGTTCTGCTCCGGTTAAAACGACGAGAACTAAACCCACTGGGAAAAGAGCACCAGTTACGAACTGTCCGAGACCTGCACCCCAGACAGCTGCGACACCAGTTGATCCAACTGTTGCAAGGGCAGCACCCATTGCAATATACGCACCTGCAAGAAACGCACGCACCAGCATATTGAATGCCGGAAGATTGCATTTACCTTTGCCGGCCGTTCCAATTTTGACGCATACCTGCGCCGGACTGAATGTGACCATAAATAAACACCTCACAACACGGTCAGGAAACACCCCTTCCGAGTTGCGTTATTTTCAAATTGGAGCAGTTTCTATTTAAATCATACCAATTGATATGAAGAATCGTGATAAAACCCGAACGGACCAAAAACTTTTTGTAAATGTAATTCAATTTACATAATTATAAATAAACTAAAAAAAATAAACATCCAGAACTTTATCGAATGCGCGTGAAAATACAGAAACACTTTAGCGCCGATTAACAGACAAAACCAAAATGTTTATCAGATAGTTAAATTGTCCCCTGATAGAGGCGTTCCATAGCCTTGTCTTTACCTTGTATTTATATGGAAATCTCATTTTCCCCATCACGCAATTTTCTTGTTTCTGCTTACCATACGCTAACGTTAAGAGTCTGGAAAAACCACACATTAGAAATGAAGAGTGGATATATACTAAAAATAAGAATAGCCTTAGAGGGATGCCCGTGAGATTTCTGAAACTCGTTTCTGTTGATGAGGCAGAAAAATCACTACTGTCTCTTGCAAAAATCCTCCCTGCAGAATATGTCCCGCTCGAAAATGCCTGCGGACGCATTCTTGCAGAACCAATATCTTCTCCGGCAGATATCCCGGGTTTTAATCGTTCGGTAAAAGACGGGTATGCAGTCCGCTCCTCGGACACACTTGGAGCAGGCGAACAAAAACCAAATCTTCTGCGCCTTGTGGGAAAAATATCCATGGGTGAAAACAACTCGGGCACCATCAGCGAGAAAGAGGCAAAATATATCCCGACAGGCGGTGTGATGCCGAATGGAGCCGACTCGGTTGTCATGCAGGAAAATGCCGAACTTGCAGGTGAAATTCTATTAATCAAAGGGGCAGTAAATCCGGGACTTGATGTTCTGAAATATAATGAGGATTTTTCCAAAGGCGAAAGGGTTTTTTCAGCCGGTCAGATCATCTCGGCTCAAACCGCAGGGGTCCTCGCATCATTCGGATTCGATCCGGTTCTCGTCCGGAAACGTCCGCGGGTCGGAATCATTTCAACCGGAAATGAACTCATCCTACCATCAGAAACACCAAAGGTCGGGCAGATACGAGATACAAATACCACACTCATCAGAGCATTCATGACCGAACACGGAGCAGACTCCGTGTTTTACGGAATCATCCGGGACGATTCTGATGCGTTAACACCAGTACTTTCAAAAGCGGCCGCTGAATGTGATGTAGTCATTCTATCCGGCGGAAGTTCCAAAGATGAGCGGGATGTCACTGCAGGAGTAATTGAACGTCTTGGAAAAGTCCATGTTCACGGCGTGTCCATTGCCCCGGGTAAACCCACGATTATTGGCAGTATACATGACGTTCCTGTACTGGGTCTCCCGGGCCACCCGGCATCAACATATATGATTACAACACTCTTTGCAGGTCCTCTGCTTTTAAAAATGACCGGCGCAAAAAAGGGAATACAGAGCATTAAAGCACATCTTTCGATGAGTTTCCCGTCAGAAAAAGGAAGAGAGGATCTCGTCAGAGTAAAACTCCTTTCGAGCGGAGAAGCAGAGCCTGTTCTTGGGAAATCCGGTCTTTTGAACACGCTTGTTAAAAGCGACGGATATATCAGAGTTCCTGCTGGCTGCGACGGATATGAAAGCGGAGATGTTGTGGAGGTATATTTATGGTAAAACGGTATCTGAATCAAATCACCCTGAAAGAAGCAGTAGAAATAATCCGCAGCACACCGCCGGTTATTGGTTCCAGACATCTTTCCCTCACTGATTCTGTCGGGCACATCCTGGCGGACTCCCTGTATGCTGAATACTCTGTACCTGAAGTCCCAACATCTGCAATGGACGGATTTTCTGTTGTTTCGAGCGAAACAGCAGCTGCAGGCGACCAGACCCCCGTTACTCTTACTAACTTCGAGCGGCTCAATACAGGAAATCCGGTTGAAAATATATTTGACGCAGTGGTAAAAGTTGAGGATGTATGGTTTCTGGATGAAAAAACAACCGAAATCGTCATCCGGAAAAGCATCAATCCCGGTACAAATATACGCCCGCCCGGGGAAGACATTAAAAAAGGTCAGCTCATCCTTCCCGCCGGAGTAAAAATAAGCCCGTTCAATATCGGGGCAATTGCTGCATACGGCATTACCTCAGTCAGGGTGAAACGTATCTGCGCGGGAATAATCCCGACAGGAACCGAACTGATTTCACCCGGCACCCGACCAGCTCCGGGACAGGTTGTTGAAAGCAATACAATTATGGCGGAGGCATATCTCAGGCAGTTCGGCATTGATGTCATCAGATATCCGCCGGTAATAGACAACCGGGTTCTCATTCACGGGGCTGTGGAAAAGGCCGCTGATGAATGCGACATTGTCCTCATCTCTGCCGGTTCATCAGCCGGAACAAAGGATTTTACCTCATCGGTACTGTCCGAGATGGGAGAAGTTCTATTCCATGGCATTTCTATGAAACCGGGAAAACCTGCAATGTTCGGCATAATAAATAAAAAACCGGTATTCGGACTCCCGGGATACCCGCTTGCCGCCCAGACTGTGCTGAGAGTCCTCGTTTCCGAACTGCTCGATAGCTGGGGATGGACCGGACCCGAAAAGAACACAGTTCCTGTTGTTCTCGGATCCCCGGTCTCATCCGAAGGCGGAGTGGATGAGTTCGGACTCTACGCCGCTGCCCGTATGGGAGACCACTACACAGCAATTCCTCTTTCACGGGGAGCAAGTGTTCAGATGACAGGGGTCAGAAGTAATATTATTGTACATATTCCGATAGGTGTGGAAGGCTATGAAGCAGGAGAGGTGGTTGACGCCATTCTACAGGTTCCAAAAGAGGACCTTGACCACACCATTCTCATTGCCGGTGTCTATGATGAATCAATTGACAGGCTCACCGAAAAGTGTATGAAAGAGGGAATCCGCATCCGTGCCGGACCGGCAAGCGGAATCTCTGCCCTGATACTTCTTATGAACGGGGCATGCCATCTTGCATCAGTTTCTAACGAGGAGGATATCTCCATCTGCGGGTCTGATAAGAATACAGGAAAACTCGGCAGTCTGAAACTTGTCGCAAGAAAGGTAATCACCGATTCAAAAGTGAGAAGAGTATTTGAACTCGCATCCCAGATTTAAATTTCCTCCAGATATTTTTTGAGTTTCGGCCAGTCACGAACTTTGATTAAGCCGGTAACTTCTTTTTTCTGCGGGATATTGAGACAGTGGGCTGCAGAAACTGCATCAGAAAGTTTTGCAATTCTGACCTCACGAACATCGTTGTCTCCCTCTTTTATTATTGAGGCAAGCTGCTCCAGGAGCAAAACCGCATCGGCTGCTTTGGTTGTTGGCATGAAAGAAACTGGTTTTGATAAGAATATAATATGTTCTATCAAGGTAAAAATAGTGAGAGAGTCAAAATCCGGCTTACATACTTTCCAGAGCCTCGATGCCTAAGACACCAAGAGCCTGGAACAGCGTGTTTCTGCACGCATCTACGAGCGTCAGCCGCGCATCCCGGACTTTCCCTTCTGCTTTCAGAACCGGGGCAAACCTGTAGAAGGTGTTGAAAAGATCCGCAAGGTCACGAACGTACGATGCAAGAAGATGCGGACGGAGTTCTGAAACAACTTTTTCCACAACGTAGGGGAACTGTGCGATATGTTTTGCAAGGGCAAGTTCGTAGGGATCTGAATACTCATAACACTCGAAATATCCGCCTTCTGCTTTTGCCTTCAGGAGAATTGAGCAGGCTCTTGCATGGGCATACTGGATATACGGAGCGCTCTGACGTTCGAAATCAAGAGCTTCCTTCCAGTCAAATACCGTGGATTTCTCTGCGGAAACTTTGACAATATCATAACGAACTGCGCCTATTGCGACGGCGGAGGCAATTTTTTCCCGCTCGGTTTCTCCTAGTTCGGGCCGGCGGAGAGTGACTTCCTCCATTGCCCGCTTCTTAGTCTCAGCAACCAAAGCATCGGCTGTAATGAAGACTCCCCCACGGGTCGTCATGGAACCCTCAGGTAACGAGACAAACTCGAAGTTGACAATCTCCGGCGGACGTTCGTTGATAAGTTTCAGAGTTGTCTGAAGCTGGGCTCCGATAAGTTTGTGATCTGCACCGAGAACATCAATGCTTCTGTCGCACCGGTTATTTTTCCAGAGATGGAAGGCAAGATCACGGGCTGCATAAACAGATGTGCCATTGCTTCTCCGGAGAACATATTTGTTGCTAAATCCTTCTTCTGAAAGGTCGAGATACATCATCTGACCTTCGTGATGCGCCATCGGAAGTTTTGCGATTCTGTCGAGAACTTCCTGCATCGAACCGTCCCGGAGGAATATGGTCTCCCGCACGAACTGGTCATGGATGACATTCATCGATGCGAGGGTTTCTTTGATACCGTCCGCACAGATTTCTACCGAATCGTGGAACAGTTTCACGGTCTCCGGGTCACCTGCCTCGATTTTTTCCATCAGCACATCAAACTCGGGTTCAATCTCGGGTCTTTCCTTCGCGATTTTGTTTGCCTCAACGTAATGACGGACGATGTATTCATCACCTTTTTCTCCCGGAATATGGTCGTAATGAAGGTTTTTGACACCCCATGCTACGATTGCAATCTGACGACCCATGTCGTTTAAGTAATACAATGATTCGACGGGATAACCTGCTTTGCGAAATGCACGAACAAGAGTGTCGCCAATGATGGTGTTTCTAATATGACCAACATGCAGAGGTCCGTTCGGATTTGCACTCGTGTGTTCAATGACGACTTTCTCTTTTCGGGACGGGAGCGTGCCGTAATCCGGGCTGCGTGCCGCGCGAACCGAGTCGGCAACATAATCGCCGCCAAAAATGAAGTTGATGTATGGACCTTTGGCTGATACTTCAATTCCTTTTGCCTCAGGTTTCGCCGAGATTGCGGCGACTATTTCCCCGGCGATTTTCGCAGGGTTCTTTTTCTGGATTTTTGCGAGCGCAAAAGAGACGGTTGAGGCAAGATCTGCGTGTTCTCCTCCGTCGGTAATCATTACATCATCAAGACCTGTAACTTCACGAAGCAGGTCGGCTGTTTTCTGGGTATATTCACGATACATGTTACATCCCCGTAGGGTAGCGAAGAACCGCGGCAATTCCACCGAATGCGGAAAAGAGCATGCCGCCTTGCTCGAAATCATCGGAAATGATTTCTACTCTGGTGCTTGATGAGTCGGCAAGTTCGGTCAGTTCATCTATAATATCAGCCTCTTTTGAAAGGAAAAGCGGGGACTGACATTTCGGACAGTGACCAAACGGCAGATCCTTGAACTTTTTACCGGCTTCTATCTGCAGGGTCTTGACTTCTTCATAGTCACAGTTTCTACAACTGACGGTGAGCCGGGCTTTCCTCAGTTTTGATGAGAGAAGGAGCGTGTCGACTGCCCCGGCTTCCAGATTAAGTCTGACACTTTCTTCTCCATAAGCCGCGGCACCATTCTCCTTGATGAGTTCTTTGAAGAATCGGTCCATCTCATGTTTCTCATCCATTATGTCAACGCCGCGAAGTGCTTCCTGAGCGTTATCCACAAGTTCCCGAAGACCGAACTCGTTGGTATAGGATGTGTCGAAGAGACCGATAATCCGCTTTTTGACTTCGTGGTGAAGGAAATCTCCTTCGGCAAATTCTTCTTTCGTCGGCATCGGACCGCCGATTAAGAGCCCCTTGAATTTCTCAAAGTAGTTTGGCTCGGCAAGGAAGGCGGCAGATGCGCGTTCTCCGACTTTGCTGTAGAAATCGTGAATGGCGATTAACCTCAGTCTCTCGAAACGAACACTGGACTGACCACCTTTTCGTTGTTTACCGGGGACCGTTGAGTTTGTTCCGTTGATTGGTTCAATGTGCGTTCCACGAAGGAAACCCCAGTAAGCCTCACGACGGTCGATGACTAAGAGTCCGTAGACATATTTATCATCAAGCATCGCTTTCAGAGGTTCGAGCTCAAAGTTGGAACTACACCGGTAACTGTAGGTATGGATTTCATCCAGCGGTTCGATGATGATGGATTCCATATCGGTTTTATCTCCGCCAACATTGATGGCGCCGCAGAATACAGCCAAACCGTTTGCCGGCGGGGATTTATAGTATTTCAGTCGTGCGAGAATCGAGGAGAGCGCACTCTGCACATTTGATCTCGTCTGTTTGCTTTTGATGTTCGCACACTGACCGTATTCGTCACGAAGCTGGGCGGTTACGTCATAAATCTGCTTGTCCGGCGGGATGTAAAGAGAGATGAGTTCTGTTCCGGACCCCTCTTTTTCTTCTAACCGTTCCAGTGCTTTTTTAAACTCGTATCGCTTTCGTGCTTCGTCTTTTTCGATTTGATGTTGGGATGGTTCCTCTGCCATTGTATATACAACCCTTATTCCCGGAGATCTCCGGTGGTAGAATGTTGAATATTATTAGATGTACACAAACATTAAACATGGTATCATGGAGGGGGAAAAAACAACAACCCCTGCATGATATAATCTGTCAAAAAACAGACCATTCATAATACAAAGGAATTATGAAAAAAAAAACGAATGGACCCGGCGGGATTTGAACCCGCGGCATCTACGTTGCGAACGTAGCTATCTACCCCTGATATACGAGCCCCGAATATCTCTAGTATATAGGATAAATTCCCTTTTAACTCTATTGTGTTGTCACCGGAATTCTCACGGTGGATTTTATCATCTGAAAACAGATTGAGAGATTATAAAATAATCTCAATGTCCAGCTGTTCTGCCAGTTCCTTATATCTGTTACGAATAGTTACTTCCGTGACGCCGGCAACATCAGCAACTTCGCGCTGGGTTCTGCGTTCTCCGGAGAGAATTGATGAGATATAGATGGCTGCCGCCGCTACACCAGTCGGACCGCGCCCGCTCGTGAGTTCACGCTCGCCTGCCTGTTTCAAAATCTCCATCGCACGTGACTGGACCTCACCTTTCAGACCGAGACCGGAACAGAATCTTGGAACATAGTCCCCGGGAGAAGTCGGAAGGAGTTTCAATCCAAGTTCACGGGAAATGAAACGGTATGTTCTGCCGATTTCTTTTCTGGAAACACGGGAAACTTCAGCAATCTCATCAAGGGTTCGCGGAACGTTACACTGACGACATGCTGCATACAGCGCGGCTGCTGCGACACCTTCAATACTTCTTCCGCGAATCAGGTTCTTGTCAACAGCATCACGGTAAACAACTGCTGCTGTCTCACGGACGTTTCTCGGCAGACCAAGAGCTGATGCCATTCGATCAAGTTCGGAAAGAGCAAATGCCAGGTTACGCTCGGTTGCGTTTGAAACTCTGATACGGCGCTGCCACTTCCGCAGACGGTATAACTGGGCCCGGTTTTTGGATGAGATCGCTCTTCCGTAACTGTCACGGTTTCTCCAGTCAATCATGGTTGAAAGACCCTTATCGTGGATTGTAAAGGTCATCGGCGCACCGACACGTGACCTCTTCATCCGCTGATCATGATCGAATGCACGCCATTCAGGCCCGCGGTCGATGAAATCGTCATCTAAGACGAGACCGCAATTCTGACAGACAAGCTCCGCACGTTCATAATCATGAACAAGCTGTTTACTGCCGCACTCCGGACATACAGTTGCCGTTGCATCATTTCCACCCTGCTTTTCCTTTTCCTTGGTAACGAGCGTCGTCTCCTGACGCTCTTTCATCCTTTCTCTGTTCTGTTTCAGCTGTTTCAGCTTTTCAATTTCTGTTTCCATAATTATAGGGTCCTTCAGATGCGTGATTAGCGCCGGGATGCGCCAGATTCATTCCCATATTTGCGGTGAAAGTTTTTCCAGGGTTTTTCAGGTTTCGTTTCAGCTATGACATACAGTTTATCACCAGTATGCACACCTGCAGCTGAATCCTTACCGCATAATACGGTCAGGTACGGCCGAGAAACGCTCCCGTATAGGTCAACAATCTTTCCAACAGGACTGTTTTGCTCATCTGCGACCTCTGTATAGAGAGGAGGGAGCTGTCCTGCATCACTTTCGACGACTAGCAACTTCCGTCCAAGACGGGATACAACACTCCCTGCAAGTTTCACAAACCAGACCTCAGTATCTACTGCTTGGTAATCAGCTACCCTGCGGGATACAAACCACAGGGTATTTATGCATAATATAATGAAGTGGATGTTGTATATATATTTTCTCCAGAATACTAAAATAGAATTTATCTATTGAGAATTTCTTTAGATGTGCGGGATAAAACGGTTTTTGCCTCGTCTTTGCTCATCCCCGCACCCAGTGCAACCAGATTGCGCATATTCTCACTTATTATATCATCAGGACTATGAATATCCGACTGGACCACCACTTTTGCCCCTGCGCGCCGCGCGGCATTCACGACATGCCCGTTTGTTTTGCTGTGCCCATTTCTTGATGTAATCTCCAGGCAGACACCGTTCTTTGCTGCCAGACCGGCATCTTCATCTGAAATCAGACCGGGGTGAGCCAGAATGTCGACATAAGGACACGAAACGGCTGCCTGATTTGTTCCCGGAGCGACTGGTTCGGTAATCGTTTCTCCATGAACAACAACCACTTCAGCCCCTAGTGATTTGGCATACTTTGCAATCTCGCCGATTTCCCCGGGTGGTACGTGAGTAATCTCAACTCCGGTAAATAACCTGATACCATAGAGTCCGGCAGACTTCTTCACTTTCTCCTGGGCTTCAATGAGAAATTCCACATTGGAGAAGTCCGCATGATCGGCGATTGCCATTTCAGTATATCCGGCAACTGCCATCCGCCGGATTAACTCGGTTGGAATCAGTTCGCCGTCACTCATTGTTGTATGGCAGTGAAAATCATACATGATTATCTCCCGCCAATTTTTCCGGCAACCATCTTCAAAAGATTTTCTTTTGACCCCGTAAACTCCACACGGACACGCCCGCCTGCCTTGTACCACTGGGCCGGGTGATGAGCATCGCGTTCCTCATTGAGAACTGGAATCGCGCAAAGTTTTGCGGCGCGGGACACCATAGCCATATTCGGGGAAGAAACCGCCTGACTCTTGGCTACACGCCTGCCCTCACTTCTCGTGAGGTCTGCATCAAAGTAACACGGGTAAAGAAAACGAATTGCCATTGAATATTAGTATTAGACGTGTAAGCCAAAATGGCTTTCGTGCCAAAAGGGTTTTGCGGATGCAAAAAATCAGGAGGGAAAATGAGTATCCACAAGTTCCGGATTCACATCCGATTCCTGATAGACTGATTCATTTCGCAGGAACCAGGCAGTAATATCTTCACTGATTACTTCATCATCCTCCAGATTCACATCATCTATTCTGAAAAACGGGCTGAGATTCGCATGATACGGAAACTCTTCGGGAACGGTAATAGTCAATAAAAATACATACGGATCACCATTATCCGGATTATCCATAACTATGGGGATTTCCTCATCTTCAACAGCCACAACGGGAATTACGATAAAAGATACTACAAAGAGTACCACTGCCATTTTTGAGAGAATATACATGATCTCGGTTTCCTGCAATTATATGCCAGAAAGGTCCGGAGATAAAATCCGGGTTAAATGCACGGAGGCACAACCTGTCTGACAATACAATAGTTGAACCCAAATGTAAATAAAACTTTACATTTTGTTTTTATAGTTTTACAAAAACTCTGTTTTGGACACACGTTTCATCAATATCGTATGACACACTCATACTTGCATTTGTATGAGTAATTATAAACATCACAAAGACAATAACTACAGTTATGCATCACGTGGATGTTCACATGGAAGCCGAAATTTACGGCGCAAACAACCGTCTGGCAGAACACAACGCCGAACACTTCAAAGCCCACAACGTTCGTGCATTTGATCTCCTTGGAGCAATCGGCTCAGGAAAAACTTCACTAATCGAAAAGATTGTGCCCGAACTCAAATCAAGAGGGATGGTCGCCGCAGCAATTGCAGGTGACGTATATGGGGATGATGACTTTCAGAGAATAATCAAAACCGGTATTATCGCATTCAATGCAAACACAGGAAAAGAATGTCACCTCGATGCCCACCTTGTCCACCACGCGCTTGACCACATGGACCTTGACGGTGTTAATGTCGTATTCATTGAAAACGTTGGTAACATGGTCTGCCCGACCGACTTCAAACTCGGCGCGGAGAAACGGATTGTCGTCATCTCGACGACTGAAGGCGACGACGTCGTAAACAAACACCCGATGATGTTCAGGGACTGCCAGATTGCGGTCATAAATAAAGTTGATTTGGCAGAAGCTGTCGGATGCAACGTCGAAAGAATGGTTGCCGACATCAAACGTTATAACCCGGGAATGATTATCATCAAATCCAACCTCCGAAAAGGCGAAGGCATCAAAGAAATCACAGATGCCATTCTAGCCTGAACTAATTTAAATATCGGAACAACCAACACATATAGGACTCTGGAAAAGACTGATGACTGAGATACTCAGACGTTAATCAGAGATACAAATTTAGGAGATATTAAAAAATGCTTTGGCAAGGAAAATCAGTAAGAAAGCCAACCGGTGGCCGCTACCATGCATCCCGTGGCAAGAAACGGTTCGAGATCGGAAGATCCCCCGCTGACACCATCATCGGAATCACACGTGTAAAGACCATCCGGGTAACCGGTGGAAACACCAAAGTCCGTGCACTCCGCTGTGAGTTTGCAAACGTGAGCAACAAGAAGACCGGTACTGTTCAGAAAGTAAAGATCGAGACAGTTGCAGAAAACGTGGCAAACCCGAACTATGTCCGCCGTAACCTCATGACCAAGGGAGCAATCATCACAACCGAACTTGGTAAAGCACAGATTGTCAGCCGCCCGGGTCAGGATGGCGTTATCAACGCAGTCCTGATCGAATAAAAATACATTTTTTTCTTTTCTCGAAGACAACTTTTTTTATTCATATGACGAATAGTCTGATATGCGACGCGTATCGTACTCATTCCCACATACCTGTGACATCATGTTTGATGTCCACCGGCCTTTCTCTGCTTATCTCTCAGGGATGGAAAAAATCGCAGATCGTCAGGATAATTTCAGATCCCCAAACGGTCCGATCAAACGCGGGATTGCAGTATTCATCGCACAAAACCGGACAGGTTTTGAAAGAATCAGTAAAAACACCCATCTCGAAGGAGAGGTCACGGACGAAGCAGACATGAAAATTGTTTTAACCGACACCATCCTCAAATCGAGCGGCAGTATACCCATGAACGAACACATATTCTTTGTGAAAGGACTTGATAAAGGGAATTTTACCGAGGTATATGTCACAAAATCCCCAGTGACACCGGGCTTCTCCTCCATTGAAATGAAACAGATGATTCTGGAGCTATTTCCATGACTGAGCGTGAAACCTCAGTCGCAGCCCCATTCAGACACAGAAACTCCACCCAGCTTCGTCAGGTGGATTTAATCTTCTACTACACCCAGGACAAAAAATGGATGAGTCTTGACAAAGCAAAAAAGCTGATTGCCATCGCTGAAAAAACAGGACTCATCAAAAAAGAATCAGGTGGTGACTATACACTGCGCGAAGATTTGCGTGAAGTAAAAATTCCGCTCGGGTTCCGTCCGACTGATGAAATATTTGTAATGAATGAAGACGAAACAATCGACACGCTGGAAAAACTCCTCGGCGACATTGCCGAAAAAACCGGAATCGGAAAAAAAGAACTTGCCGGAGAGATGGAGAGCATCAGAAAACATTTTGACAATCTCATTTACCCGGAGGCGGCGGTCATTCTTCTTGCAAAAAAACACCACGTTACCTTTGACGTATACAAAGCCGACCTCATTAAGAGAATCAGCGAATAAAGAAATAGAAAAAATTATTGAGATTTATTCTGCTGCTGCAGGAGTGAAAATCTCGGCAACCGATTTTTCACCGTAAACGGTGATTTTTGCGTTAACCTGAACAAAGTCAGCTGCGACTTCATTTCCGCGCTGACCCTTTCTTCTTCTCTCGCCTTCATGAGCTGCGCTGAAGCCGAATCCGTCAGAAATCAGAAGATTTCTTCTGTCGTTACCCGGAAGATCCGGGCGTGCCGGAGTTCCGGTCTTGTCAGAACCACCGGTAATTGTAATCTTATAACCGTTCAGGCCAAACGGAGCGCCGTCAACTTCAGTGCCGATCTTCTTTCCAAGAAGAGCACCTGCTGCTGCACCCGTGGCATCTATTTTGTACGAAAGACCGGTTTTCGGGTCTGACAGTACGACCTTAAAGTCTACCATTGTATATACACTTCTCCTCGATATCTAGGATGCCGAAGTACCCATATATTTAGTATCTCCCCATTTATACTACTTGCCCCAGAAAGGCTGTGTCTTCCGGAATATGGAAGCATATTCATCAAGCGCTTCAACAGTCCCGGCATTTAAACGAGGGAGCATTTCCGTCTCCAAAACCTTGACATGTTTCTCGGGAATTGCCACATAAAGTGTCTCTCCGACATCGATCTGTCTCCCGATTGTGACCCCGTCTATCGAAACGGCGACCTCTGCGCCCTCTTTTGCCTCGCTGACATTCTCCTTGTTGAGTTTGATCTGTTTAATTTCACCAACAATTTTCCCATCGCGCGTCGCAACACTGACCTTCGGGCGCAGTGTCCCCCCCAACACGCGCACCCCGACAACCGCCGGCCCGCTCATGCGGAATACGCACCCCGGCAGGATGGAAAACTTCGCAGGAAGCACCACTGTCTCGAACTGTTTTGCCTCTTTTGCCCGCGTCACTTCATCGCGCCATGCAAGGTAATCATCGAGAAGTTTATAGATTACCCGATTTGAAAATATCTTCACACCGACATCCTCATCCTGAAGCATTATCTCAGCATCCGGAAGGATAGGAACATTAAAACAAAGAGCTGATTTGAAAAGCTCCTCCTTCATCACACTGATATCAATAAGGTCACGGCGGGACAGGGGACCGACATCGGCACGCATAATCGGGATCTTCTTAGCATCCAGTTCATTGGCAAGCGCTTCAAGGGCACCTATCGTGTCGGCACGGATACTGACACCTACATCTGAGAAGGTGATATCAATCTCCTTCATCTCCTCCTCAATCTTCGCCAGAACCTCATCGTGATCTCCGCGGATTACGCGGACGGGTGATCCCGCAACTACTGATTCCAGATTCTGGGCGGTGATTTTTACTCCTGCCGCAGCTACAACGGATTTTACGCGCTGGAACCGGTCCTCAATCAGTATTTCCTTCATCGGGCGGGGCTGAAGAAGGGCGCGAACCTTGGTCGAAATTGCACCATCGATGCCTGCAAGACCAATCTCATCCCCGACATTCAGAATACCGTCATACAGGATAACGTCAAGTGTTGTTCCAAGACCTATCTCCTCCTTTACTTCAAGCACCGTTCCAATACCGGGACCCGTAATGGTTGTCTTGAGCCCTTCGGCGAGATACCTCTGGGCAAGTCCAATCAGAATCATGAGAAGGTCGCCGATACCTTCACCCGTCATACTGCTTACCGGGACGATGACAAGGTTTCTCTGGAAATCAGTCACCCGATCAAACCGCTCGGAATTGAATCCCAGCTCCGAAAGTTTGCCGACAAGTTCATACACACGGTTTTCGCACTGTGTCTGAACCCGTTCGCTCTGGTTTTTGTAAGACGTTTTGAACGAGGCATTCGGCGTAGGGCGCCACCCGGAAATCTTATCGATTTTTGTTGCAGCAATGACAAACGGAGTTTTACAGTTCCTGAGAATCTGGAGGGCTTCGATTGTCTGCTGTTTGAATCCTTCGTTAACGTCCACAACTAAAATTGCGATATCAGCGAGAGCCCCCCCACGTGCGCGAAGAGTGGTAAACGCGTGGTGCCCGGGTGTGTCGATAAACAAAAGACCCGGTAGATCGGTTTTGATTTTGCCAAGGTCCCCGCCCATTTTTATGATGGAATCTATGGGTATGAGTGTCGCACCTATGTGCTGGGTGATCGCTCCCGCTTCACCGGCGACTACTTTCGATCCGCGTATCCGGTCGAGGAGCGATGTTTTTCCATGATCTACGTGCCCCAAAACGCAGACAATAGGAGTCCTGATGTTTTCTGCCATGATATTGAATCCCCGTTCCCTGATGAGTAACCATTCAGGGATGAATAATGGTTTATTATTGGCGGTTCAGGATTATTAATATAAAGGGCAGTCGGCATAAATGAAAAATCAAAAAGAGATATTTTAATATCTGAGTAGGTTCTACTTAATAGAGTGTTTCAATCTGTTCCGGCGGGAACAGTGCGAGACATTTTCAGGCTAAGGTAGGGTAGTTGGACATCCTTTAGGACTGTGGATCCTTAGACCCGGGTTCGATCCCCGGCCTTGGCCCTTCGTTTTTATGAATTAATTGTCTTATATTACATCCCGGGATTCATCATCCAGATTGCGGCGGTCAATACTGTGGCAAAAGACACCCAGAGCACATACGGGATAAGCAGATATGCTGCGACAGGTTTGATCCGGTAATAGAGATATATAGTGACGCAGATCATCGCTAATAATACGGCTATTTCTATCGTTGAACCCAGAAGCATGTGCCAGCCGAAGAACATATACGACCATAAGACATTGAGCCCAAGCTGAATGAGAAATATCACCGTCGCGATTTTAACTTCTTTTTTCTCCCACCCCTGCGCGAAGATGTAGCCGGCTGCAATTCCCATCAGGATATAGAGTGTGGTCCACACCGGAGCGAAAAGAAAGTTCGGGGGCTGCCAGGCAGGTTTAATCAACTCAAGAGCAAACCAGGAATCCGGACCCGTGATTGTGACCAGCGTGCCGAGGAAGCCTGCAAGAAGGGACATGATGACAAACCCGATCATGAGATACAGAGTACGTGGCTGAATTTTTGTGTTCATAGTGGTTACTTTGAATCACAAGTATATATTTCTGATTTTGGATGCAATTTTTCGAAGAGGAGGAAACGAAAAGAGAGATTGGCGATTTCCGGATGAAATCCGGATGGTCATGCATCAGAGTCTGCATATTTTACATTCCTGACTGCCGCAGGGGATGTTGTCAATCTTCCATTTCAATGCCCAGTATTTAATATCCCTGATTACCCCGATTAGTTCCACACCCCCCTCGGTAAGCGTGTAATCGGATCTGATCGGAACGACCGAGGCATCGATTTTCTTGGAGATGATGTTTTCTGCTTCCAGTTCCTGCAGACGTTCTGAGAGTATCTTTGCGGTAATGCCCGGGAGGCTCTCTTTAAGTTCAGAGAATCTTCGGGAATAATTATCCCCCTTAAACAGCTCCAGAATAATCAATAACGTCCATTTTTTCGTCAGATATCGGACGGTCATATTTACCGTGCAGCACTCGTTCATAGTATTATTTTGGAAACTCCTTCGTATATAATTATGTATACATAATATAGGTAATATCAAAAAGATACCAATGTCAGAGAAAGTCTGGTAAAACGGGAGTGCGTATAAATACGCACATATTCTTTTAGTTAGAGAAGAGTTGCTTTTACAATCACAACATCTTCTAAAGGTTTGTCAGAGTAGTTGGTCTTGACCTTGCCAAGTTTTTCGACGACATCCATGCCCTCAACAACCTTGCCGAAAGCAGGGTGTGCCTTGTCGAGGTAGTTGTTGTTTGCAAGGTTAATGAAGAACTGACTGCCGCCGGTGTTTGGCCCGGCATTTGCCATGGAAATCGTCCCTTTGTTGTTTTTGTTGTCAGGCATAAACTCATCACGAATATTGTAGCCAGGTCCTCCACGTCCGGTTCCGGTCGGGTCTCCGCCCTGGAGCATGAATCCGTCAATGATTCTGTGGAAAATAACCCCATCGTAGAATCCTTTTTCTACGAGTTTCACAAAGTTACCGGAAGTGACCGGCATATCTTCACGAAGCTCAAGAACAATATCCCCATGATTGGTGGAAAGAAGTACTTTCTGTGCTGTCATGTATGTAGATGTGCGCTGACAAAAATAATAAACATGTATCATAACCAATTACTTGATATCTATGAAGAATCCGTTCCACGTGATGATAATCCCCACACTTGGGTGTCCCGGGCAATGCAAATACTGCTGGAGTTCGGATGAAAATTCGCCCCGGATGACACTTGACACAATAGATGATATTGTCAGGTGGCTGAAACCGCTCGATGAACAAAGGGTGACATTCACTTTCCATGGCGGAGAACCGCTTCTTGCCGGCGCAGAATTTTACCGGCAGGCTCTCCAGAAAATAGCAGAGGGGCTCCCCCATCTCTCGCCGGAGTTTGCCATGCAGACAAATCTCTGGCTCATGACGGATGAACTCGCAGAAATTCTTGCAAAATATCATGTTCCGCTCGGCTCATCCATCGACGGACCAAAGGAACTCACCGATTATCAGCGGGGAGAGGGATACTATGAACGGTGTCTTGAGGGATACAAAATAGCAGTCAATCATGGACTTCTGGTCAGATTTATCTGCACATTCACAAACTCATCCGTAAAAAAGAAAGAGGCGATTGTAAACTTCTTCAAAGAACAGGGCTGGGTCATGAAACTCCACCCCGCTCTTCCATCACTGAAAGGAGATAACCCGAATGCCTGGACACTTGCCCCCGAGGAATACGGGGACCTTCTCGTCTATCTTCTGGACGAGGCAGTCACTCATGCAGATGACATTGAAATTATGAACATCAACGACCTGTGCCGGTGTGTGTTTACGAGATCAGGAAGCGTCTGTACATACGCTGATTGTATGGGAACAACGTTTGCAATCGGACCGGACGGAGAGATTTATCCGTGCTACCGGTTTATCGGGATGCCAGAGTGGGTAATGGGACATGTCAGGGATGCCCCCTCTATTGAGAGTCTGATGAATAGTCATGCGGGAAAACGGATGCTTGCCTACAAAGACTTCGTGGATACGGCATGTAAAGACTGCAGTCATATCACCTACTGCAGGGGAGGATGTCCCTATAATGCAATCGCGCCGACAGGAGGGACGCTCATAGGAGTGGACCCGCACTGCATTGCATACAAACGCATCTTCGATGAGATTACTACCAGAATGAACGATGAGATGAACGCTGCCCCGACAATGAGCAGAGTGTCGCGGGTGAAGAGACAGCAGAAGCCAGGCGTGATGGGACTTATCAAAAAAATCGTTGAGGAGTAGAGACGAAAAGGTCCGCCTTCGTCTCATTTCCCATAGAGAAGTTTGCTGACCCGTGCAGCACGTAACGTCTCTTTCTTTTTCAGGAAGGTAAGATCCATGGTTCCTTCATGATAAGACGAGAAGAGCAGATACAGAAAATCAACAGTAATCTCCAGGGTCTCTTTTTTGAACCGCACTTCAACAGTGCTATCCCCGATAAATCCCTTGATGGAGAACCAGTCCGGCTTATCGAATTTATAGAATCCATCGCCAAGATTTGGGAGCTGGTCGATCTTCCCGAAATTTCCCAGATAGAGGAAAAACTCTCTGGTGACGGGGGCATCAAGGAGGAACTCCTTCATGAAAGAGCCGTCAGCACAATATTTATGCTGGATTGACCGCAGGATTCGCATTTTGGGCAATCTCCCTTATTACATCTGCTGCGATACGGCATTCTTCGTCTGTTGTCATACAGGAAAGACTCAGACGGACGCATCCCTCTCCATCGTCTATGGTTTTGTGTACCAGCGGGGCACAGTGAAGACCTGTCCGGGTAATGACATTATATGCTCTGGCAAGCATGAATCCCACGTCATCGTTCTGGAGTCCGCGAATGTTGAAGGCAATGATCGGGATGTTAGGGTTTTCATGGTAGATACTGATATTTTCCTCTTTTTTCAACTCCCCGATGATGTAGAATGTCTGGTGTTCCGCTTTGTCTGCGATGGATGGGATTCCCTTTTCTTTGATGAACCTTACGCCAGCAGCAAGTGCTGCCAGACCCGGATAGTTGTGAGTTCCAGCCTCAAACCGTTCCGGCATCCCTTTCGGATGGAAGAGCGAAATCGAGTTCGTGCCGGTCCCTCCGAATCTGACCGGGGTAATCGTCTGAGGATCCCGCAGGTAAAATCCTCCAGTCCCCGGAATGCCGAACAGTCCTTTGTGACCGGTGAAGACAAAGGCGTCGACCGGCAGGTGACGGAGATCAATTGGGATGTGACCTGTGGTCTGTGCTCCGTCCACGATGAAATAGACTCCATGGTCATGGAGGATATCGCCAATCGCTGATATGTCCTGGACGGAACCAAGAACATTGCTGCCGTGCGTCATTACCATGAGTCGGGTGTCATCACGAATCGCGGCCTCAACCGATTCGGGGCTGACCATTCCATTCTCGAAGGGGAGGGTGCTTAGTTTGATTTGATGCATCCGTTCATATTCATGGAGGGGTCTTAGAACAGAGTTGTGATCCAGTGCTGTTGTAAGAACATGGCAGTTCTGCTTTTGCTTTTGACCGGCAATGAATCCTGATATGAGGATGTTGAGTGAGTCGGTTGCATTATGGGTGAATATGATGTGTTCCTGATTGTCCTCTCCCAGAAGTGAGGAGAGTTCCTCGCGTGCCTGCGTTATATAATCCTCACCTTGTGTCCCGGTAGTTCTCCCGGATCCAAATACCGGAAGAGAGAGGGATTGTGAAATCGCCTCCATGATTTCGGGGGGTTTCGGCCAGCTGGTGGCAGCATTGTTTAGATAGATGAGGGGGTGGTGTGAAGGAGCCATTTCAATGAAGGTATCACACCCCCATACGTATAAATGGTTTGATTAGAGGGAAGAGGGACCATCCCAACATCAAATCGAAGGTAGGGGGCAACGCAAATTCCCGTATGAGCCTGAAAAAAACACCAAACGGATCACTCCATTTCCCCCGGTCCCAAATAAAATGCACGTGCGAACGTATTGTTGGTAAACCGTGCAGTTTCCAATGTTGAACAGAATTTATCCGCAATACATAAAACCCAGCCCTCCAAGCAAGCCGGGGGGATCGGTGTCAGCGGAAACATATGACGGAGAATCATATTCTGCTCCACCGTTGTCAATGCAAAGTCATCCATCGCATTCTGCAAAGCACGTTTCTGGTGGGTGAAACCATGCAGGCGGTGCTCCGGATTCGGAACATGCCAGTCATAAAAAAAATAGTCGTGGAGCAATGCACCCCGAATCAGAGATTCGCGATTCACCGATAAGCCCATATTATCTGCAAGCATACAGCTGACTCGCGCCACGGCAATACAGTGCTGGTAAACACTGGTGGTCCCGTGCTGCATAAACTGCTTTGTTTCCAACAGGCGGGAAGCCTCACACGCAGCGAGAATCTGCTGTAATACTACTTCATTTTCCTGCACGGAAGAGGTATTAATCATTTTTACGTATGCTCACAAAATCAGTTCAACTTTATACAATCGCCATACTATTCTCGTGTCACTATTATTATTCAATCTTAGGAGAAAACCTTTGTCCAATTCACGAGGACGCTCGGGTTTCAAAGATAAAAACGCGAAAATTATACCTTAAATCAGCCATATATATCGCGAGAATGAACATTTTTCCGAGAAAACTTGTTGAAAATTGGCCATGTCTGAGAGACTTGATGCCCGTATCTTTTTTTACCTGACTCGACCTAAGGTAAATCATGATATTTGCAGCCTACTTTCTTGGGTTCATATTTTACAGTTTTCTAGGATGGATCTGGGAAACAACATACTGCTCAATTACTGCAAAACATTTCATCAACCGTGGATTTTTAAACGGCCCGATAATTCCGATCTACGGTCTTGGTGCCGTAATGGTTATGCTTGCCGTGAATGCATTTGGAGGCCATCTTCTCCAAAAAGAGGCGTTTGATATCAATATCATCACAATTTTACTGGTATTTTTCGGGGGAATGATTTTGGCAACGCTTCTGGAATATAGTGCCGCGGTTATTTTGGAATCTCTTTTCCATCTTAAATTGTGGGACTATTCCGAAAATAAGTTCAACTTTCAGGGGAAAATCTGTCTGAGATCTTCACTGTTCTTTGGTCTCCTTTCGGTCATCTTCATTATGGTTATTGAACCGCTCACCACGACGGTAACAACGCAAATACCGGATATGGTGATATATATCGCGGTCGGGATTATTTGTGCAGTTTTGGCAGTAGATATAACTATTACACTATCTTCTCTCCTGAAACTGAACGATCGGCTTCATGCGGCGGAAGAACTTATCAACACCAGAGTGGGTAATACCCTTGTAGAAGCAGCGAAGATACGCGATAATCTCCACGAAAAAATTGAGGAACGCATGGATGAGAATCTGTTGGTTTCCAGATTACACTACCAGATCAGGCGTATGGCAAAAGCCTACCCTGGTTCGATCTCACTCAAACATAATGAGATTTGGGAGAGGCTGAAAAATCAGTTGAACAAACCGGCAAAATAATCTGCCCAATTTTCGAAAAAATATTCTGTTAAGATTAAGTCAAGAATTAAATTAAAAAAAGATGAATACGAATGGACCCGAGGGAATTCGAATCCCTGATCTCCGCCATGTCAAGGCGACGTCATAGCCGCGTCCTTTTTGGAAAATAAGCCTAATTCTACCGATTCGAATTTTTCACCCCCATGCGTTTCTCCACTAGAAACAGGGGTTGGAACATGCGCGGACGAACCTATCACCCCGTCCCTATCTGATCTCCAATCGTATCACGCTGAGGGTTATAGACAGTGGTGTCTGACCGGTGACCAGCCGTTGGAGGTTGGCACGTTCAACGACTACTTTAATAATCCCAACGTTAGGATGATCCGCACAGACACTGGTCTGATTATAATTTTAATTCACATTCATTGATTTTCTGATTGTTTTCAATAATATACGATTCCAATTTAGATATTTCCTCTTCATGTCTTGGAATCCATTCATTCTCGATCATATTAATATAATTTTCATTAAATGCATCCCTGATCCTATCGTAGTTATGATCAATATGTCTTCGATGCTCAGAGATTCGCCTCTCAAGATCAGTGTTTAGACCTTCTAGATACATAATATAATCCAACTGATTTTGTCGATAAGTTTCTCTATTTTCATCGGATTTTCTCATAGAAATTTCCCATGCTTCTTGAAGCAAGTTTTTTACTTCGTTATATTGATTATTATTCATTGGGTAAGATTTCATAAGTTTTTGAAGATCTATGATACGTTTTCTTGTTTCTTGGGGAGGATGACTATGTGCATCTGATCTTATATCATGAGCAAGAGAGTACATTTCACTATAATTATTTTGATAAAATAAATCACGTTTATATGGGAATTCATCGCTGACACTTATCCATTTATTCCAACAGATTTCTCTGTCATCGCGAGTTAATACATTTCCCGAGGGTTCTAATAAGGACCGTACTAAATCATCATAATCATTGCTTCTTTTCATCAGTCTCATCGCCTTATGTAAGTATATTTTGGCTGTTTTCAACTCATCAAGATTTCTTGAACCCTGAATTTGGAAGGAGGCATCCTTTATCAATCCCAGAATTTCTTCTTTCTTTAATTTAGATACTCTATTTCGCTCTTCAAAATATTTCGCTTGCGTTCTTTTAACAAATTCGCATAATTCCTGATACTCATTCCAAAGACGTGCTCGCTCTTCTTTTGGAAGAGGACCCTCATTTTTAAAAATAGAGGGAACGTCTTTAACTTTATCCCAGAAATCTTTATACTCCCCTCTATGTGCGTGAACTTCAAGCATTGAGAGAGCGGATTCAATGGTTTTTATTGCTCTCCGCGTCTGTTCTTGTTGTTTTCTTTTCGCTTTATCACATATTGCACAATGCCTACCCCATAATTTCTCTCGATCATCTTTATATAATCTGGTGGACTTAAATAAGTCGTTAATATTTTTAACATGATCCCAAAAAATTTTATAATCCCTGCCACTAATAGATGCTAATTCAAATTCTAAGGATATTATATTTTTATTTAATAATTCTGCATTTTCCTTCAATTTTGACTCAGATTCAAAAAAATCACCCATTATGACCTCCTATCCCCTTATCAATCAATTCATTCGATTCTTTTTTAGAATAAATGTTCTATATATGAGGCTTTCGAACGTAGTTCCCCAAATACATCTGACCATAAT
This sequence comes from Methanocorpusculaceae archaeon UBA425, assembly GCA_002506085.1. GTDB lineage: Archaea > Halobacteriota > Methanomicrobia > Methanomicrobiales > Methanocorpusculaceae > Methanocorpusculum. The sequence continues at coordinate 31,391 of DAWV01000008.1, read as the reverse complement.
GGATTATATTTAACGACACGATTTAAATATTTTTGCAATGTCGCCAAATAGTGATCCAAATTTATTTAATCAATATCGCATCAATTACCTAATTTATTATGTCCTTATGATGGAAAACAAAGAAATGGTGCGTAAGGCCTATTAATTATAGAGAATAACAACATTGATAATAGAGGGTTTATGGCAAGTGTTGAATTAATTAATATTACTAAATCTTATGACAATATCCAGAATGCTGTAGAGAATATTAGTCTAAATATAAATGATGGAGAATTTTTAGTACTAGTTGGACCTTCTGGATGCGGGAAAACAACATTACTGAACTTGATTGCTGGTTTAGAGAAGCTTACTAGTGGTGACATATTAATTGGGGGTATCAATAGTAACAATATTTCTCCAAAAGATAGAAATATTGCAATGATATTTCAAAATTACGCATTGTATCCTCACATGACTATTTTTGATAACATCGCCTTTCCTCTAAAGAATAAAAAAGTAAAATCGGATATTATTAAAGATAAAGTAAATCAAGTTGCGAAACTGTTGATGATTGAGGATCAATTGCTTAAGAAACCAGCACAATTATCTGGGGGACAGAAGCAAAGAGTTGCTATTGGTCGTGCAATCATTCGAAAACCAACATTGTTTTTGATGGATGAACCCCTCTCAAATTTGGATGTATCTTTAAGAAATCAAATGAGGGGAGAGTTGAAAGAGCTGCATAAAAATCTTCATACCACTATTATATATGTAACTCATGATCAAGTTGAGGCATTAACATTAGCAACCAAGCTTGTAATCTTAAATGAGGGGAAGATTCAGCAAATTGGTTTACCATCTGAAATCTTCAATAGTCCAGCAAATGAGTTTGTTGCTCTTTTTGTGGGAACCCCACGAATGAATCTCTTTAAGGAATGCCCAGTTAAAGAGGAGACAATATCAAAGAAAAAATATATCATTTTTTTTAATAAAAGGATTGTATTTAATGATGCAAAGATACTAGACACGACCTCTGTTGATATAGCTGTGAGACCTGAGGATTTTGAAATTACTACAGACACAACTGAGGGTGTGAATCTGCATGTTATATATTCAGAATTTCTCGGATCAGAATATATTTTTCATTGCGAGGGAGGGACTCAATCGTCTCTAGATAATAGGATAATTATAACGAGCCATATTTGGAGTGATGATAATTCAAAGAGGGATAGAATACAAATTAAACCTAATTTTGATAAGCTCCACTTCTTCAATAAAATAACAAAAGAGAGGATAGATTTATCATACTATCTGGCATAATAAAACTGTTGTGTGATGCTTATGAGTGGAAAAAGAATGCCACATAATCTCTCTCTTTACCTAATCCTTATTTCTTTGATATTGTTATGTGTAATAGTAAGTGGCTGTGTTACGTCATCAACAGTTAATGATGATAAGAAAATTGTTATTTGGGGATATGATTCATCCGCCGATATAGCAGAAAAAGCAGTTGAAATTTATAAAGAAGAACACCCAGATTCTATTTATGATTTTGAAGTTGTAAAACTCGGTCAAGATGATATGGTTGAAAAATTTAAAATCTATTTAGCTACAGGCTCCCTAGATTCCTTGCCAGATATTGTTTATGATGAGGACTACAATTTTCTAGAATATATGACATATTATGGTGAATATTTCGTAGATTTAACTCCATTTATTGAGTCTGATGATTATCCTCAGTTTAAAATTATTAATGTAAATTATGATGGAAAAATTTATGCCCTGCCATATGATTGCGGAACGGGTGTATTGTTCTATAGGATTGACTTAATTGAACAGGCAGGATATGGTGAGGAAGATATGGCGAATCTAACGTGGGAAGAATATATAGAAATCGGGAAGAAGGTGAAAGAAGTCACAGGTGTGGATATGTTGACAATTATCCCTGAAGGTGATATGGAGGGAAGATTATTGTATCAATCTGCTGGCACGTGGTTCTTTGATCAAGATGGAAATGCAAATATTAAAGATAATAAAGCATTTGAAGATGCTATTAATACATTGAAATCAGCGTTTGATGCGGGAATTGTGTATAAAGCTAATAGTTGGGATGATATGATTGCTGCAATTAGTAATCAAAAAATTGCAAGTTTGGTTGGTGGATCTTGGTGGGCCTCAATAATATCATCATATGATAGTCAAAGTGGTTTATGGAGAATTGCTGAAATGCCAAGAATGACTGGCAGTGATAATTATTCAAGTTATTCTAATCTTGGTGGCGGGAATTGGTTCGTATTGAATAAAAGTAACAAGGATTTTGCAGCTATGTTCGCCGTAGAGATGTTTGGTGATAATAAAGAGGTGGCAAATTTTGCAGCTCTTAATACCTATATTATTCCAACAAATAAAAATATGATGAATTATCTTATAGAAATTGATAATGGGAGTTCATTCTTTGGTGGGCAAAAAGTCGTAACTTTTATGTGCAGCACTGTGCCAAAGATCAAACCAGTAAAATACGGATTACATACTTATGAAATAACGTATACGATTGGGGAAAATGCTGGAGATTATATTAATGGCAAAATGACATTGGAGGAAACGCTTACTCAAATGCAATTGGCTACAGAAAAGGTGGTGACAAGTAATTAAGTGGGGAGAATATGGTAGGATATTCAAACATAAGGATATTATAAAATTAATTTTTATCCTTCCTAGCTTTATCTTAATTTGCATACTATCTTTTTTTCCGTTGTTATATGCAATATTTCTATCTTTTTTTGGAGGGAGAGGAACCGATTTCTATTATGTTGGCTTTGGTAATTATTGGGATTTATCTCAGGATGAAACGTTCATTGCAACTTTGGATAACACTATTATCTTTACAATAATAATTGTCCCAATAATTTTATGTATTAGTATTTTTTTAGCACTATCAATTTATAAAGTAAAATCTAAGATAGTTCAAGATATTTTTATAACATTATTATATATCCCATGTGTAACATCCCCTGTTGCATATGCATTATTTTTTAAACAAATGGCATATTCAGATGGTGTCTTATCTACAATACTAAGAGGATTAAATCTAGTAGCTTCAGATTTCAATGTTTTACAAGACGTCTGGGGAGCACGTTTACTAATCGTATTTGTCTGTATATGGGCATGGTCTGGATTTTATATCCTTATCCTTTTGATGGCAATGAAAAATATTGACCCAATGTTGTACAAAGCAGCAAAAATCGACGGTGCGTCAACTATAACTATTGTCAGGAAAATTCTCTTACCAACGCTTAAGCCTATATTAATATTAATTACGGTATTAGCAACATGCAGTACTTTTCAATTGTATATTGAATCTGTCATTATTACAAAAGGAGGCCCGGGCATGTCAACATTAACTCTTGTTAGTTATTTATATAAGAAATCATATTATTATGTTGCGCAATATGGTTACTCCTCAGCTTTAGCAATTATTATTTTTACGATATGCATTGTGGTAACTAGTATATTATTTATTTTAGGACGAAAACATGAATGAGAAATCTGCGAGTATATTAAATATTATTTTTCTCGTGATTGTTTGTATTATCGCTCTTTCTCCCTATATTATTATGGTAATTTCTTGCTTCAGTACTAATGCGAGTATTAAAGGTAATTCTATTATTACCGACCTCTCAATCACAAATTTTATGAATAACTGGCATACTCTCTTAAATGAAAAATACTTTTTTTCATCATTGATGAACTCATTATTTGTGTCACTCATGTCGTCATTTATTGGTGTGTTCATTGCATCAATGGCAGGATATGCATATACTATTTTTAGAAACAAAGGTAGTGACGTATTATTTTTAATATCATTTTTTTCTATGCTGATTCCAACTGCCGCATTAGTTGTTCCAATTTTTCTTATCTTCAACTATCTAAATTTGATAGATACATACTTGGCTGTTATATTAACATCAATGTCATTGCCGTTTTTGATTTTTTTATTCAAACAAAACACTCGCTTAATACCAATAGAACTTATAAAAGCTGCCAGGATGGATGGAATAGGGGAATTCGGAATTTTTTTAAAAATCTATGTTCCGATATTAAAACCAGTATATGTTGCAGCGATTATGATTTCATTTTTTGGAGCGTGGAATGCCATACTACTCCCAGTTGTTCTTCTTCAAACACAAAGTAAATTTACAAATGCTATTTTTCTTAATAGTATGGGATCTTTGTGGTATGGTGATTATGCAGTATTAATGCTAGCATTATTACTTTCAACCCTACCAACATTAATAATATTTTTGATATTCCAGAGATATTTAAAAGATAGTTTAACAGGGATAAATTGAATCAATGATTGAGTTGCTCTGTTATAATGCATTTCATCACTCCCGGAAACGCTAAGTATATGCACAAAACCCGGAAAAATTATAGACAATTCAGGATAGACACACATTGCGATTTATCTGGATAGATGATGATGCATGTTTGATAAGATTAGTAATGAATTTGCCTGTTATTGTTGTGTTTTGAAAGGTAATAGCATCATTCCCTTTGTAAGTCATGTGAATTTCAAAATCTACATAAATGATTGGGCAATTACCCCACCTGATATCGGTGAGGAACGTGTCAAGTGGCCTCACAGTTTCCAGCACGGGACTCATAATCCTAAGATGGGGTAGCTAGGTCACCGTGATATAAACCCGATTTAATCATTTAATAAGAGTGGTTTGCGGAATTGCTCCATATATTTCAGCTAGTTCAGAGTGGAAAAATATTCAACTCTCGTCAGTTTGGAGATCCTATATTGAATTAATGGTTTAACTGATCATTATGTCCCCTATCCATGGAGGAAATAGCCAAAAAGACCACTAGAATATCATTCTCCTATGATTGAGTGTCCATAACAGTAATTATGCGCAATTCACTCTTGGCATTCCAGACATAAGAGCGGAAGAATTCTGGGAACAGAGACTTTTTGAAAAAGAGTGTTAGGGAGGAGAAACGGTTGCAAATCGCTATCAGTTCATCAATCCCCGGCAATCAATTTAGATCCATTCTGAGACAACCGCATTCTTTTTACAAGAATGTTACTTCCTGCGAGGTTTCGTATTTCCTGTTCTTTTACTTCGTCAAAATCTTTACCAAGATATATGCAACTTGGGTGTAAAGGAACATACCTATCTTCATCTTTTGGAACATTATCATCCTGTAGTTGAGTAAATAATGATACCAGTCTCCACTCCATTTCCTTTTCCCAACACGGAGTTTTTGTCAGAACAGTTTTCCAGACTAATGATCGATCTTCGTAGGGAGTTAAAGTCTGGCTTTTATCAAAATGACTACTGAAGAATTTCCTCTCAAGCTCAATTAAGTCAGGGGTCTCAGCCATATACCGAACTGGCATCATCCCACAAATTTTTCTCGTAGGGGTATGAGGTATATTATCAAATACCGATACATCATACGCTAAACAAAACCCTGTATGGTTCTCTGAATATTTTTCCCACATATAGTTTATATCATTTTTTTCGCAAAAACACGATATACCCAATTGTTTTATCTGACTTTTCCAATACTCAGTATGCTTAGCAGAAAACTTTTGCATATCGACCGTGACAATCTGAGATACTGTCTCCTTTACCCCTGGCTGGTATTCTATGTTAATTTTTGCTAATGCTGTATACCATTCTTCAAAATCAATGATAGATAAGGTTGCCAAACACTTTTGTCTGCATTCTTCACAATCTGCTATTGACAGATAACCAGATTGGCAGAGAGTAGCGGCCAACTGTGTTGCCATGTCCTTTCTCAACACAGGTAAATTGCAATACACTGGAGTAATATAGGTATCAAAATGGTCATTAAACTCATGAAATTCATTTGGTTGGCTGAGTTTAATGGTTGGATCAGTTCCCTCTTTCAGACTCTCAATAAGTCTCTGAATTCCGGAGGGAGGTCTGTATTTATAAAGGGACACCAATTTATTAGAAAGACGAGCCTTTCTGCGATTTTCTCCATCTTTATGTCGTTGAAGAATGTTTTCTGATTCAAACATTAGTCGAAAATAAAGTTTAACCCACTTCGCCCTTTCTTCCAGCAATTTCTTTTCTGTCATTTTACTTTTTTAGGAATACGGTCGCAAAGCCCCATCAGCTCTTGAACCCGCTCGACGATGCGCTGCTGTTCGGCGAGGGGGGGCAGCGGGATTAATCCTGCAAGCAATTCTTTATCACTAATAGCAGGATAAGCCATCCCCATCATCTCATTGCTTACATATTCAGTAAATACCGGGCTTCTTAGACAATAATACAAATAAGTGTTTAGGAACCCGGAAAATGGGGCGAGAATACAAAATGCAGTACTTGCAATAAATTCTTTTTCAGGTTCCGACTCAATGATACAAATATTGAGAAGATAGGGTCTAACAGTAGAATATATAACCGTCCCTTTTTTTACAATTTTTCTCGCTCTAGAGGGTGCATCTTTTGGCAAAATTACCTGCAAATTAGAGCCAAGACATCCATTTTTGTTATCAATTGAGCCAACATCAATATAGGTAAATTGAGTTTCTGGTTTTTTCTGTCCGAAATTATGTGTGACATCCCCTAATCTCACCCACTCCCAACTCGCCGGAATCTCAAACGGCTTCTCTTCTTCACTCACTGGCGGGAGAGGCGTACCCTTCTTAATCTTCCCCGCTTTAACAAGCCCTTCCCGCTCTTTTTTGATTTTTGCAAGAAGTTCAGCCGCCGTTCCGTCCTCGGCTTTTTGTGAAACAAGTTTCCCTTGAACAGCATACTGGAGAATCGACTGACGGAGAGCACCAGGAAACTCCGCCTCAAGTGCGGTAAGTTTCTGCTCTTCTCTGTTATAAGCTTCAATGAGGGGCATGAGTTCCTCTATTCTTGCGACAATGCGCTGCTGCTCTGCGAGAGGGGGGAGAGGGACAATGTGTTCCTTAATTGTTTGAGTTGCAAGTTCAGTTTGTTTCGTACTTCCTGTTGATTTATCATTAATTGTATTCTGGACGCTCGGTCCAGCAAACCAAGAATATAAATACAGAGAATTAATTTGGTTTTTAATTGGGCGAATTACAGTAACATGAGAATCAGCCACTGCAAATTTATAAGGAGTCAATCTTTCATCATAAATCCCAATTCTACCTAAAGTACCAAGACCAGTAGAGTTCCATAACAAATCATTTGTCCTAAGATAGCGTTCCTCAGTATACTTGTTAAATGAATCTGGATCAATAAATAAGGCTTTATCCATCTGAATTCCGGACCACTGAATACATTTTTGTGCCACAACTGGAATTTCTTTGATATAGGAATAAATTGGAGATTTCCCTCGGTGAATATATTCACAGATATCTCCCAACCTCACCCACTCCCAACTCGCCGGGATCGAAAACGGCTTCTCTTCCTCGCTCACCGGGGAAAGAGGCTTACCCTCCTTGATCTTCCCCGCCTTGAGCAAAGCCTCCCGTTCCTTCTTGATCCGATTCAGAAGAACGCTTGCCGGCTCATCATGAGGATCCTGACGAACCAGTTTTCCCGAAACCGCCAGCTGGAGAATGGAAGCCTTCAGATCAGATGCTTTCATCTCTTCTCCAGCACAGAAGCGATCTCTGAAAGGATCTTCGTGATCCTCGCATCAGCCTCCGCCTTCTTCGCGTGATAATTCGCTAAAAGCTCCATCGGCTCTAAAATCTCCTGAACCTCATGCGGAAATCCGCACAGATCCAGATTAAACTTCCCCATCATCAACTCATCGATCGAATACTTCTTCGCCTGGAAGAAACCCTCTGTATCAAGAATCTCCTCCCGTGTGTTCCACCACGAAACAACCGGAGCAAAATGCTCCAGCTTCATCGGCTTGGTCTTCGAGAAGTTCTTGTAACCCTCCGGCATATCCAAGCGGTAAAACCATGTCTCCTTTGTTGGTCCCGTCTTATCAAAGAACAAAAGATTCGTCGTAATCGACGTATACGGAGCAAACACACTGTGAGGAAGACGGATGATCGTATGCACATTACACTCCGCAAACAACTTCTCCTTAATAGTATACTCAGCCCCATCAGTCCCGAACATAAACCCGTCAGAAAGTACCAATCCCACACGCCCCATCTCTTTCAGCCGATACAAAATCAGCACCATAAACAGATCAGCCGTCTCCGAAGTCTGCATATCCGCCGGGAAATTACCAAGAACACTCGACGCTGTACTTCCACCGTAAGGAGGATTCATCACAATAACATCAAACGTATCCTCATCCCCATACTCACGCACATTCTTCGACAAAGAATCACCGTGCAGAATATTCGGCTCATCCAACCCGTGCAAAAGGAGATTCGTCACGCACAAAAGATGAGGCAGAGCCTTCCACTCACACCCGTAAATCGACGACTGAAGCTTTTCCCGGTCACCAACCGTCTTCACCTGCGGCTCAAGAGCCTTTAACGTCGAAACAAGAAAACCCCCTGTCCCGCATGCAAAATCAGCAACCTTCTCACCCAGTTTCGGAGAAACCATCTGGATAATAAAATCAGTCACCGCACGTGGGGTGTAAAACTCCCCCGCATTCCCCGCAGACTGCAGACTCTTTAACAGAGCCTCATAGATCTCATTGAACGCGTGCTGCTCCTTATAATCCCCGAAATCAACACTATCAATCTCATTCACCACCTGACGAAGAAGCGTCCCGTCCTTCATATAGTTGGACATATCCTCCATCGCCAGTTTCACGATCGCCTTCTTCATCGGCGTCTTTTCCGTGATCTCGATCTTTTTCAGCGTGGGAAACAATGCATTATTCACGAATAAAAGAAGATCATCTCCCGTCATCGCCTTCCCGTCCTTCTTATCCACCGCCCAGTTTCTCCACCGGCAGGGTTCGGGAATAATCGACTTATACGCCGGATCCAGAAACTCCCATGCCTCTTCCCGTGAATCATACACCTTCAAAAACAGCATCCATGCGATCTGCGAAAGACGCTGCGCATCCCCGTCCACCCCGGAATCCTTCCGCATAATATTCTGGAGACCCTTAATAAACGTACCTAAAGCCAAAAACTATCCCTCTGCTGCGTACAACTCTGACTTCAATTCAAATAAAGCCGACACAAATTTATCCCGGCCGCCAAACATCCGTGCGATCTGGGGCGGAGTCCCAAGGGGCATAAACTCAGCCAGACTCAAAACCCGAAGATCACCGATATCCACATCACCCTCACTCATATACTTCTCAAGCAGAATATCCAGGACCCTCCTTGCCGAACCGGAATATTTATTCAAAACACCCTTCTTCTGCACATTCTTCACCCGCTCTCCCTTCGTCAAAGGCTTTGCATCAAACGCCACGTGACAGATCAGATCAAAATCATCCATCTCAGGATGACCCGCCTTCTCCCGCAGCTTCTCCAAAAACACTCCCTCCAGCTCCAACTCCTCAGAAATAACCACACGCTTCTCATGGGCAGTCCACGTTTTCAAAAACGCGTCAAGCGTCGCAAACTTGCTCTGCACAGTCTTTCTCGTAAAATCCGTAAAGGACTCCGTCGTAAGACGCCCATCTGCTCCGTAATACTGAACCTGTTCAGAAACGATCTGAACATCCACATTGTTCACCCGGTACTTATCTCTCGGCGGACCGGGAGGATACGTCTTAGTGATTTTCGGCGTATGATCTCCCTCGGTAATGGAAAACGGCTCTCCGTCAAACGTCGGATCAGCAAACAACCTGCTGGCATCCCGGAAATCCATGATCGTAAAATACTCCTTCCCGTATTTTGGATACAGACGTGTCCCCCTCCCGATGATCTGCTTAAACTCGGTCATTGAATTGATATTCTTATCAATAACGATCAGTTTGCAGGTCTTGCAGTTGACCCCGGTTGTCATTAATTCGGATGTCGTCACAAGTGCCGGATACTTGGAATCATCATCCATAAAATATTCCAGCTGGGCTTTCCCCTCAGGATTATCTCCGGTGATCCGCATCACATACTTGTAATTCTCGGCAACCAGATCCGCGTTCGCATTGGACAGGGCCTGACGCATCCTCTCCGCATGGTCTATATCCTCACAGAAAACGATCGTCTTGTCAAACCTGTCGGTATCTTTCAGATACCTGGTGATCCGATCTGCCACTTTAATCGTTCTTGCATCAAGAACGACCGTCCGGTCAAAATCACGGGAATTGTACATCTGATCCGGGATCTCCTTTCCAGACAGATCCCTCTGGCCCTGATTCGGACGCCAGCCGTCAAGATCCTTATCCAGATGTACACGCAAAACACGATAAGGAGCAAGGAATCCATCCTCGATTCCCTGTTTTAGTGAATAAGTGTAAAGGGGACCTCCAAAATAATCGATATTGGATACTTCCTTGGTTTCCTTCGGTGTTGCCGTCATGCCGATCTGAACCGCACCGGAAAAATACTCCAAAATCTTTCTCCAGTTGGAATCTTCCCTCGCACTTCCGCGATGACATTCATCAACAATAACTACATCAAAAAATTCCGGCGCGAACTGTTTATACGTATCATCCTCACCCTCAGGGCCGATCTGCTGCTGATAAAGGGACATAAATACCTCATAGGAACTGTCCATTTTCCTGCCCGAAACTTTCACCATCACCTTATCAAACGGTTTAAAATCAGACCGTACCGTCTGATCGATCAGAACATTCCGATCAGCAAGATACAAAATACGCTTTGCGAGACCCGACTCACGAAGCCGGTGAACGATCTGGAACGCGGTAAACGTTTTTCCGGTCCCGGTCGCCATAACAAGCAGGATCCTCTTATCGATCCCGCCGGGATACACGCCGGTAGAAACTGCATCGATCGTCTTGTTGATAGCAATTCTCTGATAATATCTTGGAATGGAGCCGCCAAGTTCATAATAATATGGAGTAGTGATCTCTTTCTCCTCGGCTGGACTCAGATCTTTATCCAAAACATATCTTCTCCATAAATCTTCAGGGCCAGGGAATGCATCAAGCGACAGCTCCATTTCAAGTCCGGTTAAACGGTCATGCTCCAAAAATCCCGAACCGTTCGACGAATAGACAAACGGCACATCGAGACATTCCGCATAGGAAAGCCCCTGCTGCATCCCGTCGCCAAGAGATAACCAGTTCTGTTTTGCCTCAATAATTGCAAGTGGCAGGTTCTTCTTATAGGATAAAAGATAATCCGCAGATTTCTTTTTTCCTCGCGTAACAAAACCATCTTTCACTAAAACCATACCGTCAGTAAAAGAGTATTCCATCTGGACCTGCGTAAATTTGTCCCATCCTGCTTTTTCAACTGCCGGAGTGATATAGCGCAGTTTGACATCTTCTTCAGAGAGTTTTTCATGCAGAGACATAAGAGATTCACGGACAATGAAATAATATATATGAGAAGTAACTTGTTTTTCACTCTTAATAAATATGTCCCAATATTTGTGACTTTAGCACAAGGGTTTTGTCACAAAACACCTTGTGTATCCATCTTTTCTCTAAATCCAACATTCATCAATTTTTATTCACCCCCACCCCCGCCCTCTTGACCTATCACAAGTATGAATCGGTTGAACCAGAGCAGCCTTAGGTAATCCACGTTTTTCCATATATTCCAAACTAATTCCAACATTTTCACTGGTTTTCCACGTATTCCAAAATGTATTCCAGTTTTTCCAACAGGTATTTCCAGCTATCCCACTGTTTTTCCATTTATTCCAGAACATATACCATTTTTCCGACTGGCATTTCCAAGTTTTCCAGTGGTTTTCCA
>DAWV01000008.1:671-19488 GCA_002506085.1 Methanocorpusculaceae archaeon UBA425 | reverse complement strand
ACGTATTCTAAACATATTCCATCCTGATCTCCCGCTTATCCCACCTATGTCTTACCGTTTATCTGAAACAGTTTCATAATCTTCTTCTGATTCGCCGTAAACTCAGTGTACATCGCACTCTTCCTACCAGGGAATTTCACCAGGCTCAGAATCTTCATCTCCGAAAACACATCCTGAACGGACAATTTCTTTTCCAACTCGGTTCCCCTCAGCGGGTAGTGTGCCGACTTTTCTGTAATTAGTAGTAATAAGATGGAGTATTTGACATTTGAAGAATATCTCACAAACCACGAGGACGAGTCCACTTTTGAGACGGTCGAAGACTACCAAAACGACCCTATCCGAAACATGTCTATCGACGAACTGAAAGAGTTGATCCGGGACGTGACAATAAAAACCATTGAGGATACGAAGAGAGTAAACAAGTAGTATTAAATGCGTGCGTGCGGTTCGCAGAAAGGTATAGTGAGGGTGTTGGACGTCCTAGACGTGTAGACGTCCAAAAAAACAAACTTCGTTATTTTTTTCTTCAAAAAAAAGTTTTGTAATAATATTTATTTTTATTTTTATATATACTATCGGACGTGGCGTCTAGACGTCCTAGACGTCCTCCTATCCCACTAGAGAGAATCTACAACCGCGTGCGTGCGTGCGTGCGTGCGGTAGCGCACGCGGTGATTTTGAACTATCCGGGATTTCCGGGGAGTTCAAACCTGCTATCTGTTATCCTATCTTGTAACCTTTTTAGAACCCGCTCTTTATGGTCTCAACACCCCCACATAAACATGCAAGATGTTGCATAATGTTATGCAATGTTATGCATACTGGAAAAGGAGAAGGAAATATGTCAAAATCAAAAAAGAAGCGAGAATCGAGATCAGATATATTTCTGACTACTTTGTATCTGGATAAGGATTTAGTCGATTTTTCGTGTAAAAACATCTAAAATTGTCCTGATTTCCAAAATAAGTCGTAAAACGAGTCAGATTGATATAACAGTGTTATGGACGCGCAAGGACATACAAATTTGCGAAATCCTGGTGAAAATTTACAAAATTTGTGTGCATTTTTACAAAATATCACAAAAAATTGGGTAAAAAACGTATGGACCCGAGGGAATTCGAATCCCTGATCTCCGCCATGTCAAGGCGACGTCATAGCCAGCTAGACCACGAGTCCTTGGAATCAGCACCTGTGTGCTCTAATAGATTAGCACCGGTGACATATAAATTTTATTAACTTGCTGCGAAAAAATGAGGGGGAGACCCCACATTTACAGCTGAACAAACTTTGCAGCTGTAATTCCATCGCTCGACGCAACTTCCTTCATCACTTCAGGAGACACGACATCATCAACTGCGAGAATCATCAGAGACTCGGCTCCGACATTCCGGCCGCCAACCTGCATGCTGGAAATATTCACATTGTGCTTGCCAAGAATCATACCAACCGGACCGACAACACCCGGACGGTTTACATGGTCTGCGAGAATCACATATCCGCTTGGAACAATATCGGTTGAGTATTTGCCAATTGAAACAATACGGGGACCGGCACGCGTAACGATACCGGAGATAGACTCGCTGCCTTTTTTCGTCTTGAACGTGAGCGTAACAAGAGACTTGTAGTCACCTGCTTCGGTAGAGGTCTTCTCGAAGATGGTCAGACCACGCGACTGGGCAATGAACTCGGCATTGACAATATTTACCGGTCCGTGGAGAACCTTCTCGAGCATGCCTTTGATTCCAAGGCGGGTCACATACTTAAGATTCTGCTTAAGGTTTGCAATTTCACCAAGGTAGGCAAACTCAACTTCCGTAATTGCACCATCTGCAATCTGAGCCGCGAGGCTTCCCATCTTCTCAGCCAGCAATGCATACGGATCAATCTTGGATTTGGCTTCAGGAGCTACCAGAGGTGCGTTTACCGCGCTTTTCGCAGAGCCTCCGTTCAGCACATCAATACACTGGTTGGCAACAGAAATTGCCACGTTCTTCTGGGCTTCAACCGTGCTTGCTCCAAGGTGCGGGGTAACGATAACAGAATCCAGCTTGAGAAGCGGGGACTCTGTCGGAGGTTCTACCTCAAATACATCAAGAGCTGCCCCGGCTACTTTACCGGATACAAGTGCTTCATACAGTGCAGCCTCATCAATGATACCGCCGCGGGCACAGTTGATTAACCGGACACCGGTCTTCATTGTAGCGATGGATTCCCGGTTCACGAGATGGGTCGTGGATGGAATCAGGGGTGTGTGGACAGTAATTACATCAGCCTTGGTGAAAAGTTCAGCAACGCTCATCATCTCAACACCCATTCCGGCTCCGACTTCTGCCGGAATGAACGGATCGTAAGCGATAACAGTCATCTGAAGCGCCTGAGCACGCTTTGCAACTTCGCGTCCGATTCTTCCAAACCCGACAACACCGAGAACCTTGCCATTCATCTCGTTACCCATGAACTTTGAGCGTTTCCACTCGCCTCTCTTCAGAGAAGCAGTTGCCTGCGGGATATTTCTCGCAAGTGCCATCATCATGGCAATCGTATGCTCGGTTGCTGCGAGTGTGTTTCCTTCAGGAGCGTTGGAAACGATGATTCCTTTTCTGGTCGCAGCATCAGTATCTATATTATCAACACCAACGCCGGCACGACCGATGTATTTCATTTTATCAGCCGCATCAATAATCCGCGCGGTAACCTGGGTTCCTGAACGGACGACTAATGCATCGTATTCACCGATAATTTTGACGAGTTCGTCTTCTGAGAGGTCAGCTTTCTCATCAACCTCGCAGAATCCCTTTAATATATCAACACCCTCTTTTGCCAGAGGATCAGATACCAATACTTTGAAGCTCACAGATAATCTTTTACATATTTGACATTCACCCATATAGTATGTTTCTGTGATTCTGCCCGATTGTTATCACACTCCAAAACTATTATTGTTAATAGGATAATGATATAGTGAGTATCTATGGACAAATCACCCAATATTCTCTGGCTGACTGAAATCCGCAACACAGACATACCCTCTGTTGGCGGGAAAGGCGCATCCCTTGGGGAGATGACCCATGTCGGTCTCCCCGTTCCTCAGGCTTTTGTCATTACAGCCCAGGCTTTCCGCCGGTTCTTGCAGATGACTAAACTGGAAGAACCCCTTTTTTCTACCCTCGAAAAACTTGACGTTGATGACAATGAGGCACTCAATGCCACGTCTGACAAAGTGAAGACAATGGTCAGCACGGCAAAAATGCCGGCTAAAATCAAAACCGAGATTCTCGAGTCCTACAAGAAGATGGGCAATACAACAGTTGTTGCCGTCCGCTCAAGTGCTACGGCAGAAGACCTGCCTGATGCATCCTTCGCAGGTCAGCAGGACACCTTCCTCAACATCCTCGGCGAAAAGGATCTGCTGGAAGCAGTCCAGAACTGCTGGGCATCCTTATACACTGCTCGTGCAATCTACTACCGTTCAAAGAATGGATTCAGTGACCGCAGCGTAAATATCGCGGTTGTTGTTCAGCAGTTAGTCTTCTCCGAAAAAGCTGGTGTAATGTTTTCCTCCCACCCGGTTTCCGGCGCAAAGACAGTTATCATTGAAGGTTCCTGGGGTCTTGGCGAGGCCATCGTTTCCGGAACCGTTTCTCCGGACAACTACGTTTATGATAGAAAGAGCCGGAAGATTGTCCAGAAAACAATCGCCACCAAATCCGTTGAAATTATTCCGGACGGAAACAAGGGGACGATTGTTGTAAAGATTCCAAAAGACAGGCAGGACACCCAGGTTCTTTCCGACGAGGAAATCGGCCGCCTTGCAGAATTTGCAATAAAGTCTGAGGAACACTATAAGAGTCCGCAGGATATGGAATGGGGTATTGTCGGCAATACGATTTACATTCTCCAGTCACGCCCGATTACCACGATTCAAAAGGATTCATCCAAATCCAAGAAGTCTGCTGCCTCTGCCTCTGGGAATATCATCCTTCAGGGATACGGAGCTTCTCCAGGTGTTGCTTCCGGAAAAGTCATCATCGTCAAAGATGTGAAAGACACCTCTAAAATCCAGGAAGGCGACATCATGGTTGCAACCATGACCAACCCTGACATGGTTCCCGCAATGAAGAAAGTCGTTGGTATCATCACCGATGAAGGCGGAATGACCTGCCATGCAGCTATTGTATCCCGGGAACTCGGGACCCCGGCAGTCGTCGGAACAAAACAGGCAACCTCTATCCTGAAAGAGGGACAGATTGTCACCATCGACGGTGAGAATGGTCTCATCTACGAGGGTAAACTGGCAGTTGTCGAAGAGTGCGGTGCAACACCCAAAGGTCCAGCCGTAGTCGCATCTCCTATTATCACAGCAACCTCGGTAAAGGTCAATGTCTCCATGCCCGAAGCAGCTGCCAGAGCTGCCGCCACCGGAGCAGACGGGGTAGGACTTCTTCGCATTGAACACCTCATCATCGGCATGAACAAGACACCTTCCTGGTATATCAAGAACAATAAACAGGAAGATTTCATCACCGAACTTATGAACGGAATCAAAACCGTTCTCGACGCATTCCGTGGAAAATCCGTATGGGTAAGAACACTCGACTCCCCGACGGATGAATTCCTTAACATGGAAGGCGGCGAAGACGAGCCTCACGAACACAACCCGATGCTCGGATTCCGCGGTATCCGCCGTGATCTCCGTCAGAAGGAACAACTCAGAATGCAGGCAGAAGCTTTCCGCCGCCTCTGGGTAGCAGGCTACCACAACATCGGGATTATGTTTCCGCTTGTCCAGCACCCGCGCGAGTTCCTCGCAGCAAAAGAGGCATTCCGTGAATGGGGTCTTGACGTTGACCATATGGATCTCGGTATCATGGTTGAGATTCCCGCTTCGGCAATTATTATTGATGAGTTCATCAAAGCAGGAATCAGCTTCTGTTCCTTTGGAACAAACGACCTTGTCCAGTACACGCTCGCCGTTGACAGAAACAATGATCTGATCGGTAATATGTATGAACCGGAACACCCGGCAGTCATGCGTCTGATTGCAAGCTGCATCAAACAGTGCAGGGAAGCAGATGTGGAGTGCTCAATCTGTGGTCAGGCAGGTTCCGACCCGAAGTTCGTCAAGTGGCTCGTAAGCCAGGGAATTTCCAGCGTTTCAGCAAACATCGATGCCATTCAAAAAATCAGAGAAACCGTTGCGAAAACGGAAAAACAGATTATTTTGAATGCTGCACTGAACAAAAACTAAATTCATTAAATTTTTTAGCGTGATTTTTCTATGGAGGAAAAAGGATGCAAACGGGAGGAGGTCATCTCCTTCCTATCCGGATACAGGGCAGAGGATTTGCATCACGACCATATCCTCAGTTCAATGTGTACGATACCACACGAAATTGCAGTTTCTGTACACCAAATGTTTAGCGGGACAAACCTTGGCGATCCCGGGCTCTTTCCCGGCACGACAAAAATAGAAGACCTTCTTGTTCATTCGCTTGGCGAACTCATGCATCACCCCGGGGCAGGAGGGTATGCAACCTCAGGCGGCACTGAAT
This sequence comes from Methanocorpusculaceae archaeon UBA425, assembly GCA_002506085.1. Taxonomy (GTDB): domain Archaea; phylum Halobacteriota; class Methanomicrobia; order Methanomicrobiales; family Methanocorpusculaceae; genus Methanocorpusculum. The sequence continues at coordinate 13,933 of DAWV01000008.1, read as the reverse complement.
CAAACCTTCAGGCAATTCGTATCGCAAAAAAGCTGAAACCTGAAAGTAAAAAACCAAATATTGTCGTTCCGGCATCCGCCCACTTTTCCTTCGATAAAACCTGTGATATACTGGGTCTTGAGATGCGAATCGCCCCATACGGTGAAAATTACAGAGTTAACTGCGAAAAAATGGCAGAGATGGTAGACAAAAACACCATCTCTATTGTTGGAATTGCAGGAACAACCGAATACGGCATGATTGACGACGTCAGGAGGATTGGAAAAATAGCTCTCGAAAACGACATTTTCTGTCATGTTGACGCGGCATTCGGCGGGATGGTAATTCCCTTTCTGCCGGACCCGGCTCCGTTTGATTTCGAAGTCCCGGGCGTTTCCTCGATATCACTCGACCCGCATAAAATGGGCCTGAGTACCATCCCTTGCGGGTGTCTGCTTCTGCGCAAACCCGAACAGTTCGGAACGCTGAATGTGGATACCCCCTATCTCACGGTTAAGAAAGAATGCACACTTGCCGGTACACGCCCGGGGGCAGATGTTGCCGGGGCATACGCAGTAATCAAACTTCTCGGCAGAGAAGGGTTCCGTGATATCGTCGCCGGTTGTATGGAAAATACCCGACGTCTCGTCGAGGGAATGGAAGCATTTGGTTACAAACGTGCAGTTAATCCAATCATGAACGTTGCCACGTTCTCTGACGGACGAATCCCGGAAGGGTGGATGGTATCCCACACCCGCGCCGGTCATCTCAGATTTGTATTAATGCCGCACGTGACCCGCGATGTCGTGGAAAATTTCCTCTCCGACATGGCGGCAATACAATAATTTTTACACTTCTTCTTTTACCAGAGATGATCCATCCCAAACATAGACTGCCGCCTTGCCGGTTTTCAAAAACTCATGCACCCTCCGGTCATGATCTTTTCTCACGAACCGGATTTTTTCTTCAGCAAACTTCTGAATAACAGCTTTATGAAATTCTATCTCCTGTTCGAGATAGGCCGCCTCGTAGGAAATTGTATCGCCGGCAATTTGTGCACATTCCTCATCAGAGATGGGGCAGTCATAGGACCCATGTTCCCCGAGTCCGGATATCTGCCGCCAGTCAATTTTGCCGCGTGCATCCGGCTCCCGATGAAGCATATACGGATACAGCCGGCAGATGGTAAACCGCTGATCGTATATTTTGCATCGGTTATTTTCGTCAAGAAACACGCAGTCCCCATTCTCTTTTGTTTTGAGAGCATACCCGGACACATAGAAATTCCCGGACGGATCAGAGTAGGGGAAGTCAGGTGCCGGCATGAGTGATTCCGGTGAAAATTCTTTCAGGCGTTTTGCATCTGCTGATAGAAGAAACACATGACCATTGAACGCTTTAGTACAGCATCTCCCGCAGCAGGTACAGGAAAAACCAACCTCTTTGATAATCTCTTCAAGATTTTTCTTAGGATAATTTTTGAGAAGGGAAAGCTCTTCCTCGAGCTCCTTCAGATTCTGCATCGGCGATGCTGCCATTCAGAACTCCTTTTTCTCATAAAGCCTGACCGACACGAAGTAAGAGGCTATGAACGCCGCAATCGAGACAACTGCTGTGATCAGAATATAGATGAGGAGATTCCCATTGAGCGATTCTCCAAAGAGCGCAAACCAGCCAACCAGAAGGATTCCGATAACGGCCATCAGAACAAACATCATATATCTGGCTTTTTCCGAACCGAATTTGTAGAGAAGCGGAAACAGAAGCGATCCATAGAATAAGCCAAGTGCTCCGACGAGAACGATGAACCAGAACGGGGTCGCGGTTTCCGGCATCAGATAATACGAGACAGCGGCGATGATTCCTGAAATAACAATCGAGACGCCGAAGAACATAATCGTCATCAGATACTTGGATCTCACGATATCCTTTCTCGTGACCGGCATCGTTAAGGCATACCGGTCCCACTTCGCCATATCATCCATCGAAAGAGATGTCATGGGAAGGAGAGCGGCAAATATCATCAGCAGGAAATAAACGGTCATGACATTGCCCATTGGAATGAAGATGACCCCGAATATGAGAAACATCACGAAGAGGGTCTTGGTCATTGGCCGAAGATTCAGCAGATCCTTCAGCATAAGCCCCGATATCCATGAAGACGCGTTCATACGGCTGTCCCCCGTGCGTACATCAGCATCACAGATTCGGTCGAGACCGGATCCACAATCATATCCGGATGCCGGGCAATGAAGCTCAGCTTGTCTTTGATCAGCACCTCACAGCCGAACTGGTTTGTCCGGTAGGTAAGGAAAGACTTTTTGTCGAGAGCATCGAACTCTTCGAGACTGCATTTGAGAATGCCCAGGTCTTCCAGGAGTTCGTCTTTGGATGTGGAAAGTACAATCTTTCCTTCATGGATGAAGGTAAGGTAATCGGCAATCTTATCGAGATCGCTTGTTATGTGTGAGGAGAGAAGGATCGAGTGTTCCTCGTCCTGAATAAACTCAAGGAAGATATCCAGGATCTCCTCGCGAACGACCGGGTCGAGTCCGCTGGTCGGTTCATCAAGAATCAGCAGATCCGGGTGATGGGATAGAGCGGCAGCGATTCCAAGTTTCATCTTCATTCCCCGGGAGTATTCTTTAATCTTTTTCTTTTCGGGAAGATCGAACTGTTTGAGGTACCTGACAAAGAGCGGATCGTCCCATGCCGAATAGATTTTTCCAAGGATTTTTGCCACGTCACAAGCAGTGAGCGTGTCGTGAAAACTGCATTCGTCGAAGACGACACCAATACGGTTTTTTATTTCCTTTTCATGCTCCTCAAACCCAAGCCCGAAAAGTTTCACCGAACCGCCTGTTTTTTTGGCGATTCCGAGAATGGTTTTTATCGTTGTGGTTTTTCCGGCTCCGTTTTCCCCGATAAAACCCATGATGCTGCCTTTCGGAAGACAAAATGATATGTTTTGCAGGGAAAAATCCGGATACTTCTTACATAATTCATGTACACAAATTGCGTCAGCCATATTTATTCTCCATCGTAGATTATCTCAAGCATTTCCGTAAGTTCATTCTTGCAGATACCAAAACTTTTCGCCGCATCGACGGCCTTTTGCAGATGTTCTTCTGCAAGGCGCAGCTGTTGTTCTTTGATTAGCTCGGTATTTTTTCCGGCGACAAAACTTCCTTTCCCGGGAACGGTTTCTATAAAGCCGTCACGTTCCAGATCGGTATAAGCCCGTTTTGTGGTGATAACACTAATCCTAAGCTCTTTTGCAAGAAGGCGCATGCTTGGCAGGGGCGACTCCGGCAGAAGCTCTCCGCTGATGATCATGGATTTGATCTGCGTTGTTATCTGCTCATAGATTGGCTTTTCACTCGCGTTACTGATAAGGATCTTCACCTGTTCATACCTTGTTTAATGTGTATATCGTATATATACATTAAGCTTTCGAGCCTGAACGTCGCGATATTTTTCTGGTCTTTCACCAAACTAACAGGAGATTCACACGATGAAAGAGATTCTGTTTGTTCTATTGAATGATTTTGCTGATTGGGAAGCCGCTCGCAGCAGCGATTAATCAGAAAGAGGGATGTTGTGTTAAAACAGCATCCACAACTAAGAACGAGGTCAGGCCGGTTGAAGAGGCAAACGAATGATACAGATTTTTCAAATCAGGATACTGCAAAGATAAATTTGATATCTTTCCGGGGAATCAGTGAAAAAAACGGCTGTTCATGAAAGGTCAAAACCTATCACCTGACAGAAAAAGACCACTGAAATCCGTCATAGTATTCCCGGACGGGTCCCGGAGTGTTTATCTGGTTACAGACCGTATAATATACAACTATAGGGGAAGGTATTAATTGGGTAGAATAGAAAACGCTAATCAGGACGTTTCTGATGATGGCAGTATTATTCGTGTAAAACTGCCGAACAAACGTACTAAAGAACAATTTGCGCAGGCCGAGCTGATGCTTGGATCCAACCACATCAGAGTCCGATGCTCAGACGGAGTCACACGTCTCGGACGGATTAAAGGTAAAATCAAAAAGCGGGTTTGGATTCGTGAAGGCGATATCCTTATTGTTGTTCCATGGGATTTCCAGGACGAAAAATGTGATATCATTTACCGTTATACTGCCCCCCAAGTAGACTGGCTCCGCGGCCATAAATATCTTTAACATTTTTTTATCATGACAGACATTCCTAATTTTGAGACGATAGCCAAAGCACATGGACACACCTGTCCTGGAATAGCTCTAGGATACAAAATTGCTGTCGCAGCTGCAAAATGGTCAGGTAGTGATACGAACATTTCTGTCGTTTCTCACACGACACGCTGCCCCCTTGATGCTATTAAACAGACATTTGATTTAAAAAAGCATCCTGAACGGCTCATCGTTGATGATACAAACACCGTGAGTTTTGTTCTGGAAAAAATAGATGGCAGCAAACTCTTTATCGACGAAGTTCCCAATACAAAACTCACGAGCAAAGAACTGCACATGCTCAAAGAGAAAATTGCAGCCAATACGGCAACACCGGAAGATATTGCACGCCACACTGCAATTCAGAATGAATTCCTGCACATTATGCTGAATACGCCGGATGAAAAATTGTTCACTGTTCGTGAAGCATAAAAATATTATTTTTACTTTCTGTATTTGAGAACGTCGGCAACCGACGTTACATCCCATGCATCTTTTACGAAGCCGTTCTGTGATTTTTCCGAGTAGAGGGCTGCTGCCATCGAAAGGTTGGCAGGGCCGCCGAGTGCGAAGAAACGATCTGCCGCTTCGTCCATAGGACGCTCGGTGATTGCGATAACTGCGTCACGCATCTCCTGATACATGGTGTTTGCCGGGTTTTGATACACAGCTCTTTCAAGCGCCGCACGTGCCTCGTTATATTTTGACTCACAAATACAGGATTTAGCAAGACCAGCCCAAGCTGCCGGGAACCGTTCGTTAATCTTCAAAGCGGAGAGATATGCTTCCGAGGAGGCGGTATAATTTCCCGTTTCGTATTCCACCCACCCAATTTCTGATAAGATTTTGGAACGAACCACTGCCCCCGGGTTTGCCCGGAGAGCAGTCCGGAACATCTGCCGGGCTTCGTCCGACATCCCAAGCGACATGTAGCTTTGTGCAATTCCGGAACATACAAGGGATTTTTCATCGTCGCGCGTCGAACGATCTGTGAGTTTTTCGCAGATGACGACACGGTCTTCCAGAGGCAGCAGCATTAATACCGGCTCGACTACAGACGGAATATCCAAACCTTCTTTCCAGGCATCGGTTACTGCTTCATTCAGTTCACGGGCTACAAGAGAAGGAGATGCCCCTTCCAGGACTAAGACCTCGGCTTTCTCAGCGGAGGAGGCAGCTAGTTCTTTTGCCTCCTGATGCAAGCCTGAAGCAACCGCTGCACGGAATTTTTTTCCGGAGGATTTTTTGCCGCTCACGGTATCTGACTGGTTATACCAAAAGAGGGCACAGACCGGGTCAAAGCCGAAGTAGGCAGCATCTCCCCTCGCGGATAACATTTCTGCCTTGTCAAGTGTGTCTTTTGCCAGAAGGAGAGAGATGTCAGGGTTTCCATCAAAATCAAGAGAGGCATTTATCTCGGAAAGCCGGGACATGACAGTCGTAAAAAGATGTTCGTCCACATCTTCTTCGCCAATGATACGGCTCAGGTAGGCATACTCATTCTGATAGTCATGCTTTTTTCTGGCAGATGAGGATAGGTCAAAGTAGAGCCTGGCACGGTCTCCCGCAGGTAGTTCTTCTGCAATCGATGCAATACGGATGTAATAATCACGCATATCCTCTCCTAGATCTTCGCCCACCTCACAGAGACTTTTCAGACCTACTGCTGTTTCATATAATCCTTCATTTCTTGCAATAAGAAACGCGCTCTTGAATGACTCGAAAGCGTAATCATAGTCGCCGAATTCACGCAGGATGGAACCCATGAGTTCAAAAGCCGGCTTTTCAGCGGAAGTTTTCGGGTAGGCAAGAGTAATGTTTGCATACAGGTCAAGAGCCGCGTCATAATTACCCGAGGCATAGAGCCAGTTTGCAGTGGACAGAGCCGGACCCGGGTTTGAAAGAAGCAGAAGCGGGGCGGAAAACTTTGACCATTCTTCGGGAGTCGTCCTCGGCATGTTGAGCCAGATAATCATTTCCTCACGAGTGAGTGTCGAAAACCAGGCACCCGCGATACAGACAACTGCATCATAGATGATTTGTGGAGATAAGTTCTCAGCACCGCCAAGAACTGCCGCATATTCATCAAGCGGAAAGGCATGCCAGAACGGGCGCCGACCGACACCAAAGTACATCTCAGGATTCTGGGTTTCATCCACGGTGAGCCGGCGAGTTCTGAGTTGCCACCAACTCTCTGAATATTCTGTCCCCGACGCAGATACAATTTCTGCCGCCATGTTGGTGCCTGAGATGTATGACCGGAGGAGAGCGGAGAGAGCGAGTGTTCTTTTTGGGTCGGCCTTTTTCACGGCAGTATCATATTCACATTTCAGCCACTCATTAAGCGGGAGGTATGTGTTTTCTTCGCCCGATATCTCATTGAAAAGGTTCAATAAAAGAGATTTATCAGATTCATGCCCCAGAATCGCCGAGAGTACCCGTGCGTGGAAACCCCCGTCCACACTCATCCGATGAAGAAACAAATTGGATAATACAATTTCCTCATGAGTGTTTTCCTTCGCAGATCCATCCCCGGCATACAATGCAAGATAGTCGCAGAAATACTGTTGTGTTAGGTTCCCCTCGCTGACCCGCATAATTATACAGTGTTTTAGTTGTCAGTCTATGTATTTCTTGTGATGTGAATAGGAACTGACTGAGAAAAAAGCAAAAAAAGTTTGAAGGGAGTGAACTCCCTCTGACTTTTTTCGTTTATACGAGTTTGAAAAGCGGACCTGCTTCACTGGGGGTTCCACCGAAGTCTTTAAAGGCTTCGGCAAGAACGATGTCAGAGAATGCAGCTGCGGTTGTCATACCTTCCATGTTCTCGATTGGACCGAACATGATTAAATCTGCACCAAGAGTCATGGCCATAATGTTACAGCCGATATCTGGTGAAGACCAGGCAATCTGACGGACGCCTTCAATGCCGCCATAGTGGTGGTGGAACATCTGCTCTGCGAGAAGGGCTTTACCTTCATACTGCTGGTGAATGTTCTTTCTCCAGCGTTTGAGCCAGGTCCATGAAACAGTCATGTTGTGGTATGCACCACCGGTCGGCAGACCGTGAATGGCCTTGCATGCAAGGATTTCACGGAATGAACCAAAGGAGCCCATACCGAGCGGGGTTGCTGCAGTGTCGAGAATCGGGCGGGTAATTCCGCACTCTTCTGCAATCTGAAGCATACCTTTTGCCTGACCTGCGACACCACCCTCAACGAGTGCTTTCTCACGACCGGCAACAGTCGGGTCTCCGGGGTTGAATGCCAGAACAATTGCTGAGTTCACATCGGACTCGGTAAGTGCCTTGATACTCTCCGGCAGAATTGAACCGTTAATCGAGTTGTAGATTGCACGGTCTGCAAGACCGACTTCCGTGACGTACTTTGTTGCATGGATAAGTGCTTCCGGTGAGGAAGAATCCATCAGGAATGCAGTCTTGTTGTCGATTTTGTCGAACCAGCTGAAGTAGGACTCGAAAGCCTCGCCGTGTTCTGCAATAATCTGGATGAAGAACTTGTTACCGGTAGCGTCAGATAATTCCTGACAGCGGTTCCACAGTGCTTCTGCCTTTTTCTCATCAATCTTTCCAGTGTGGTCGTCTAAGACAACCTCATGTTTGTTATAGAAGATGGATGCACCGAGAACACGCGGGTGTTCTCCGGGCTGTCCACCAATCTTTGTTCCGTTAAAGTCAAAGACCTGCTGTTCCTTTTCGAACTTGAACATATTGGCACCTCATTACATGAATAATAACCCTGACATCCAGTAGATAATTACCAGGAAGGCAATAATACCTGCTACGAGACCGTAGAGGATACCGATGTCACGGCCAATTTTTCTTCCGACACGCATCGCAATTTCTGCGTCCGTGAACTCAATCTTTTGCTCGATTGCATCAAGACGTTTCTCGATGTCGAGGAACTGGGGGTTGGCGCTTGCAACCGTAGAGCCACTTGAGCTACCCGAGTCATCAGAAATCTGAACGACCATCGGGTCAGATGCAAATGCTCCGGGATCACGGGCAGTGAGCTCGGCAATTTTTGCGGAGATCTGACCAAGGTCTTCGGTCTCCATTATGTTGACGAGTTCAACCTGTTGCTGGAAACGGGCGATGTGTTCTGGCGTCAGGTTCTCAAGGAACGGAATTGCACCGGTTGAACCAACGATTTTTCCACCATCAATACCGTTTTTGTGCATTGCTTCGATGGACTGACCGGAAAGGTGACCCTTTACTTCAGTTCCACAAAGCAGGACAAACCGAATGTTCGGATTTGAAATGACGTTTGCAACGACCTTTTCAATACCAAGGTTTTCGGTCTTGCATGAACCTGCAAGAGCAGCTCCTGCTGCACAGAGACCTTTCTCATCAAGGTGGGAACCCATGGTGATGACAACGACTGGGCTGTTTGCGTCACCAGTGAGATAGTCACCCTTCACGACTGGCCATCCGCTTGCCGGGGATTTCTTGTCTGCCATTTCAGACACCTCCAAGGAAAATCAGCACCGGTACAAGAATCAGTACGAGGGCAAGAACGAGACCTGCACCAAATCCAACGAGACCTGCACCAGAAATCGCAGAGTCCATCTTGTATGTTCTGGCAAGAATCTGTCCCTTGTATCTGATGTTACCCACCATCTTATCGATGGCGGCCATTCTAATAATAGATCCTGCCATTTTAGATCACCTGAACACCGATAAGTGCACCAAGAATAATCAGAGACACGGTAATACCAATCATCAGACCCTCAATTTTGCCTCCGTAGAGACCGGATGAGAATCTGGTGCGGTAACCTATGTCAGTGACCATCATCTGGATTGTTTTGATACGGGCAGTAATCAGGGCCATTTCGCCGGTTAAGGGTTCTTCCTCACCTGCTTCAGCACCTGAAGCTCCACCTTTATCGTCGTCAGAAATCTGAACGACCATCGGGTCAGCTGCAAATGCTCCGGGATCTCTTGCCTTGAGCTCGTTAATTTTTGCGGAAATCTGACCAAGGTCTTCGGTCTCCATAATGTTGACGAGTTCAATCTGTTCCTGGAAACGTTTGATGTGTTCTGGCGTCAGATTCTCAAGGAACGGAATTGCTCCGGTTGAACCAACGATTTTTCCACCATCAATACCGTTTTTGTGCATTGCTTCGATGGACTGACCGGAAAGGTGACCCTTTACTTCAGTTCCACAAAGCAGGACAAACCGAATGTTCGGATTTGAAATGACGTTTGCAACGACCTTTTCAATACCAAGGTTTTCGGTCTTGCATGAACCTGCAAGAGCAGCTCCTGCTGCACAGATGCCTTTCTCATCAAGGTGGGAACCCATGGTGATGACAACGACTGGGCTGTTTGCGTCACCAGTGAGATAGTCACCCTTCACGACTGGCCATCCACTTGCCGGGGATTTCTTGTCTGCCATTTTAGATACCTCCGAAGTAGAGTGCAAATGCAAGGATGAAAGCGATGAACAAACCAACAGCAAGGCCATACCAGAGTGAGGTGACTGTACCTGCTTTCAGGAGAGTCTTTTCACGTCCGGGGAAACTGTTCAGGAAGTTGCCTTCACCGGAAAGCATTCCGACAAGGTCGTCGGCAATCTTTTCAAGTTCTGCCACCTGATCTATGACAGGCTGGTAAGATACACCAGCAGTCGTTACGATACCTGCTATCGGGTCAGCTACGAGGCCAAATTCCGGTAATACTAATACATATCCCATTTTTGATTCCTCCTAACTTACTCCTCCGAATCGGAGAACGGCTTGGCATCAAGCCATGATGCTGCATCGCGCTTGGATAAGGCGACGTATTTGACATAGGACACTGCCCATCCGATAACTGCCACAACAAGAGAAATCCAAGCTGCAATCAATGAAACGAATGCAAAGGAGATTACTGCCATGACAATCATGGAAAGGAAACCACACTCAATTGCGAGCATGTTGGTTCTGTCCTGTTTCTCGCCTGGACCGAGACATGCGTTGAACGGGTGCTGAAGAGCAATTGCTCCGAGCATGAATGATACTGCGATGATACCTGCACCAAGATAGGATGCATTGTAAACAGTAACACCAAGGAGATCGAAGGTTGCGATATCCATGAATCCAACGAATCCGGTTGCAACAGCTCCAAGACCCATAAGAGCGAGGGAACCTACTGCGGCGAGTTCTGCGAGACTGCGGGTCATGACCGGAATCTTCATGTTCAGGACGGAATTTGAGATCCATCCAAGGAAGAGACCAACGACGAGACCGAGTATTAACGCTGCTACTGGTACAATCCAGATGGAGATTCCACTGAGGGTTGACGCAAAGAGAAGGGCGATGACACCTGATCCAAATGCGAGCATACCTGCAGACGGAACACCAGTTCCGATACCATAGCTGCAAAGCTTTTTGATTGTGCTGTTACCCCAGATCAAGGCGCCGATTGCTGCAATTCCACCAAAGAATGCAAGATAATCAACACCGAGTGTAGTGCCGATGATGGCGATGTAAAGGGATACCAGTGAAATGACGGCTCCGATAACCATTACTTTGTTATGCGGAATTCCATCGTGGGATGCTTCAATTTTTACTGACATTTTTTACACCTCAGAATAATGCCACCACCAACATTGCAACGAGACCACAAACAGCAGATGCTAAAATTGCGGCGACGATTGCACGGGGGAAACGCTTGAACTTCGGGTCATGCGGACCTTCAATGGTTCCGGTGATGTTGTATGCAGAAAGTACTGCGATAACAAGGAACATACCGATAGCAAAGATGCCTGCGAGACCTACAGCGAGCATGTTGATACCTTCTGCACCGACGAAGCCGAGTGCCGGAAGACCAACGTTGTAGAAATTGAGAAGTTCAATGTAAATGAGTGTTCCACCAAGACCACCAAAGAGACCACCGATAACACCGCCAACGTAAGAGATGAACGGTAAACCGTGACCTTCGGTTCCCTGGGATTTGTATGCTGCCTGTAAGTCACCGGTAATCGGGTCTTTAAGAACCTTACCAGATGCTGCCGGGATACCCATGCCAAAGACATAGGAGATGTTCACCATAAGACAGGTGATTGCCATCATTAATGCGCCGCCAATTGCTCCACTGGCGAGGGCGACTCCAAGACCTAACTCTGCTGCCCATGCTCCTCCAAAGAGTCCTGCAAGACCTGCACCTGTTGCAAGCATTGCGACACCGGTAGCGATACCGGGTGCCTGACCCATTGCTGCCGGCGCTCCGCCGACTGGAACAAAGTGGACACCAAAAGCGATTAAGGCTGCACCAAGGATGATGAGACAAAGTGTCTGAAGAACGGGCATTGCACCTCCTGCGAGGATGCCGGCACTTCCAAGGAAGTAGGCAACAACGACAAGGATGATTGCAAGAACGATTGCAATTACAGACGGAACCGGCTGGAATGCTCCAGCGTTTGCTCCGGGTTTAGCTGCAATTGCGCTCATGCTGAGGCCTCCACTGTGTAGGGTCCGTAGTTCTTGCGTCCCCAGACTTCAACATAACGGTCGATAATCATGAAGATGATAATAATGACTGCACCGGCAATTACTGCTCCCCATCCTGCAAGGTAGTCCTCAAAGAGGATTGTACGCCACAGTTCGAAGAACACGATTAATCCGAAACAAAGACCGGAAGCCGGTCCGCCGAATTTTGCGGTGAAGAAACCGTTGTCGATTGAGCTTCTCTGTCCAGCTTCTGCGTAACGAACAATGTTACCAGATGCTGAGATTGGAACACCAGCACCGAACTTCTGGTTCTGATACTGACGCTCTTTGCCATAATACGGGTTTCCGGTTGCAGAACCTGCTGCACCAAGAGCAAGACCCCATACGATACCAAGAAGCGGAAGGGCAAACGGATGACCAATAACTGTCATCATAAGATAACAAACGGTTACCGTTGTAATGATAGCTACGAATGCGTGAGCCATAGTCACAGTCGTTACTGATTTTATAACATCAATAAAGACCGGCTGTCCAAACTTGGAAAGACTTGCGGTTCTTCCAAGGTATGCAGTAGTTGCGTAAACTCCCTGCACGAAAGTTGCGAGAACTGTTCCGAAGACGATTGCGAGTATTGCATTCACTCCTAACATAAGGAATGCCCATGCAACACCACAAGCAAGGGTCACCCAAAGGGTGTATGCTGGTGGTTCTCCACTCACTGCCTTGTTATAGATACGGTGAGTGTATCCCATCTGCGGTGCGAGTTGAACCTGAGAGTTCGGGTCACCTTGTGATCCAATGTTGGACTCAGTATCTTCAGCTGCACCGGCAATCGCTGCGAGAGCTCCCGCAAGGGCAGTTACTCCAATGCCGATAATAATTTCTTGCATGTAAGATTCTCCCTTGAGTTTTTGTTTCCTGATTGTGGATAACGAATCAGGAACCTAATATGTTTCAGCACAATTGGCTGAAACGAAGGATGCGTCTCAAGTGTTCGTAAAACGTTACCACTCTAAAGAATGAAGTACAAAGTGTGGACATTTACTTTGTTTACTTTCTGAGATATATAAGTCATGCGAATATCTCGCTAAGATATGCCGCCAAATGCAAATTTCCGTTAAAAAAACGCAATAAAAAGCAGCACTTAACATCAATTTTTTTACTTTAATGATATGTTTTTTGTTTAAATCAAGTGAGCTTTACTTACGAACAAATAATTTTGAGGTTAACGGCGTTTAATACCTTTGTTGTCGCAGACCCTCAGTCATTAGTATTTAAATAAATGAGCAATCCGCGCGTTTAGAACTAAAAAAGAAAAAAAGTGAGTGGTTAGAAAACCACTTACTGTGCCGGAATGATAAGAGATCTCTCACCAGCTGGCATGAACTCGCGGATTGCTCCTTTTGCGAATTCTGCACGCGGGTGGGCGAAGTCGAAGGTCAGTGCCGGGTCTGCGAAACAGATCTTAATAAGCGGGGAAAGTGCCCATGCATCGCCGCGGCCAATATGTGCTGAACCTGCGATTGCTGCGTATTCTCCCTGGTGACCGACGTTCATTGCGTAGTTCGGGTAGTTTGGTCCACGGAACTCGCCGATACAGCCTTCATCAGGTCTGAT
>DAWV01000008.1:0-308 GCA_002506085.1 Methanocorpusculaceae archaeon UBA425 | reverse complement strand
CCAATGTCGTTGACAACTTCCTGGGTTGCTTTGACCTTGTCTTTCGGGTTCGGGTTCTTGATGTCGATCTTGTATTTGTCGTGGATGTAGTCCATTCCATGGTAGACGAAATCATCAAGGATGTTATCAGTGTATGCTGCGGTTGCATACTGGGTGAATCCGACACCTCCGGACATGTATGATCCGAGCCAGATCTGGTCGAAGAGCATTGCACCTGATGCGACAACCTCAAGGGATGCCCTTGCCGGGTCGTTCGGGTTGACACGGTCAGACTGAATCATATCAGAGAAGTTACCGAAGAGCATTCC
>DAWV01000006.1:102015-175913 GCA_002506085.1 Methanocorpusculaceae archaeon UBA425 | reverse complement strand
GTAACCAAAAAGGAGGCCTGAAATGTCAGCTAAAGGCGATATGTGCTATGCATGGACCAATGATGCAGGCATCAAAGGAGAATGCGGAGGAGCAGTTACCTCCCTTCTCAAGTACATGCTTGAGAACAAGATCGTTGACATGGTTCTGACCGTCAGAAAAGGTGTCGATATCTACGACCCGCAGCCGGCATTCATTACCGACCCCGCAGAGCTCCTGAAATGTTCAGGTTCTCTCCACTGCGGCACTCTGCTTCTTCCAAAGCTTATCAAGAAGTACCTGAACGGTGCAAAGGACATGAAAGTCGCAATCACCTGCAAAGGCTGCGACGCAAAAGCAATGTACGAACTTGCCAAGCGTAACCAGATCAACATGGACAATGTCGTGATGATCGGTCTGAACTGCGGAGGATCGGTTACTCCATTCATGGCAAGAAAGATGATCACCGAGAAGTACGGCGTTGACCCGGACTGTGTTTTCAAAGAGGAAATCGACAAGGGTCAGTTCATCATCGAGTACACCGATGCAGAAGGTAAACACCAGCACAAAGGCATCTCAATCGATGAGCTTGAGGCAGAAGGTCTCGGCCGCCGTCTGAACTGTCAGCGCTGCGAAACCAAGATTCCGCGTCAGGCAGACATTGCCTGCGGTAACTGGGGTGTTTTCGGTGCAAAAGCCGGCAAGGCAACCTTCGTTGAAATCTGCTCCGAGAAAGGTGCGGCAATCTTTGACGGCGCTGTAAAGGCCGGTGTTATTGACACCTGTGCACCCGAGGCAAAAGGCCTTGAAATCCGTGGAAAGATTGAGAACGTTATGATCAAGATGGGTAAGAAGGCCCAGACAAAGCAGTTCACTGCACTTGGTGAAGGCTCCGCGAAACTCGCTATGATCATGAAAGAGACCAGCCGCTGCATCAAATGCTACTCATGCATTGAGAACTGCCCGATTTGTTACTGTGTCGAGTGCTCAACCAAGAAGCCCCATCTCGTCCGCCCGGGAATTATTCCGCCGGACTTCATGTTCCAGATGATCAGATTCGCACACATTGCGGATTCCTGTGTCAACTGTGGTCAGTGCCAGGAACTTTGTCCGATGGATATCCCGAACTCACTCTTTATGCACTCACAGCAGGTCGAGCTTGAAAAGATGTTCGGACACAAACCAGGTATGGACATGGACCTCCCTGTCCTTGCATTCGCAGAAGAAGCCGACGAGCGTTCACGTCTGCATTCAACCGGCTCCGACATGATTTACGAAAACGTTTTCGGCGAAGAGAAGTAAGATTCTTCTTTTCTCTCTTTTTTAGATGAGTTCTTTTCAAGAATATTTAGATACCTGGAACACAAATAATATAGTAAAGGCAATTCACAGCGTGAACATCATGGAAAAGAAAATCATCTATATGGACCATGCCGCGACAACCTACACAGCAAAAGAGGTTGTAAACGCAATGCTCCCCTATTTTTCTGATGAATTCGGCAACCCGTCATCAGTCTATTCTATTGGTCAGTCCAACAAAAAGGCAATTGACAATGCCCGAACGCAGGTGGCAAAGGCAATCAACGCAAAGCCGGAAGAGATTTACTTCACCAGCGGCGGAACCGAGTCTGACAACTGGGCTCTGAAAGGCGTGGCGTTTGCAAACGAACGAAAAGGGAAACATATCATCACGACCTCGATTGAGCATCATGCGATTCTCCATTCCTGCCAATGGCTCGCATCGAAAGGCTTTGAAATCACGTATCTCCCTGTGGACAAATACGGGATGATTTCGCCGGAGTCGGTCGAAAAGGCAATCCGCCCGGACACGATTCTCATCTCGGTCATGTATGCAAACAACGAGGTCGGCACAATCGAGCCGATTGCCGAAATCGGAAAAATCGCCAAAGCCCACGGAATCTATTTCCACACCGACGCAGTCCAGGCAGTAGGTCATATCCCTATTGATGTCGTTGCCGACAACATTGATCTTCTATCTCTTTCGGGCCATAAGTTCTACGGACCGAAAGGAACCGGTGCTCTTTACATCAAAAAAGGAACCCGTATCCAGAACTTCATTCACGGTGGAGCTCAGGAGTCGAAACGCCGGGCAGGAACAGAAAACGTGCCGGGCATTGTCGGTCTTGGGGTCGCTATCGAACGGGCAATAGCCAAGATGCCGGAAGAGACACAACGTCTCATTCAGCTCAGGGACAAACTCACCCGCGAACTTCTGAAAATTCCGGCAACCCACCTAAACGGCCACCCGACGAAACGTCTCCCGAACAACACGAACATCATCTTCGAGTATATCGAGGGAGAGTCGATTCTCCTCTTCCTGAACATGAAAGGCATCTGTGCCTCGACCGGCAGTGCCTGTAACTCAGCATCGCTTGAACCGTCCCATGTTCTGACGGCGATGGGCGTTTCGCACGAAATCGCCCATGGCTCTATCCGTCTTACTGTCGGTGAACGGACAAACGAAGAGGATGCGAAATTTGTAATCACCTCCCTCACAGAAACGGTCAAAAAACTTCGGGCAATGTCCCCGCTTACTCCAAAGGAGCTCAGATAAATGTACAGCGAAAAAGTGATGGATCATTTCACGAACCCGCGTAACGTGGGCGTGATTGAGGACGCAAACGGTGTCGGCGAGGAGGGAAACCCATCCTGCGGCGACATCATGAAGATGTATCTGAAAGTCGAAAACGACATCATTATCGATGCAAAATTCCAGACATTCGGCTGCGGGGCTGCAATTGCATCCAGCAGTATGGCCACCGAGATGATTAAGGGCAAGACCCTGGAAGAAGCATGGACTCTATCCAACAAAGCCGTGGCAGAAGCTCTCGATGGGCTGCCGCCAATCAAAATGCACTGCTCGGTTCTTGCCGAGGAGACAATCCACAAGGCAATCAATGATTATCTGGTGAAATCAGGTCGGGAACCTTGGGGTGGGGGAGAGGAATGCTCAACCTGCGGTCATGACTGTGACACATGTAATGTGGAATAAGCCCACACCTTTTTTCTTATTACAGACAAATCACCGGATGTACATTGACTACGATTCCGGAATTATCCTCAGGGTCGTCTCGATTAAAGATGAATAATACCGGGAACAAGGTAAATATACCCTACGCATCTATATTCAAATACAGGCAGCGGGTGATTCATGATGAGCATCAAAACAGTTCCATTGACAAAAATCAAAAGGGCAGTCGTTAAAAAACCGACAACCGCAACTATTGAACTTATCACGTATGATAATAAAAAAGCAATCGCCGAATTGCTAAAGCTCCAGGATATAGTCTCAAAAGATGTCGAGGAAAATATTTTTCACACCTCTTCAAAAGAATTTGTTGATTTATATTTCAGGAACGGGTGGGGTCTCGGGTGTTATTATCAGAACCGCATGATCGGATATATTATGATTCAGGTAACAAATCATGATGAAAATGAAAATTATCCAAAATTAATAGGATTTGATTCACAGAAGATAGCAGAAACGGCATGTCATCGCGGGGCGGGGGTCCATCCGGATTACCGGGGAAATCATCTGCAGATAATTCTTCAGGATACGGCAGCCGACCTCCTGAAGAAATCCGGATCCAGCAAATATGTTATGTGTACCGTATCCCCGGAAAATATCGTCAGCCGCAATAATATTTTTGCCAGCGGCTATGTCTGCCGTGGACATATGGATCATATGTATAGGAGTTACCCACGTGACCTGATGCTCCTGACTCTCTCCGCAACCGTGAATAAATAAAAAAAGATTAGGCGATCTTGGAAAGAACACCGGTGTTCAGATTGTAGTAGAGACCGTGAACTTCCAGCGTTCCAGCTTTCTCTGCCATATACACAAGAGGATATGTTCTGAGATGTTCTAGCTGGAGTCTGATGTTTTCGTATTCAATCTCTTTTTTACGGATTGCTTTCTCTTCATCAGTCTTTGCCTCACCGAGACGGGCATCAACTCTCACCTGGGCATCACGTGCATTGTTAATCCAGAGAGGGATATAGGAGTCCTTTGACGTGTCAACTTCCAGAGCCTTCAGGGCTCCGCAATCCGAGTGACCACAGATGACGATGTCTTTTACCTTAAGATGCTTGATTGCATATTCAAGAACGGTCGCAAAGTTCCAGTCATGAGTCGGGACGATATTCCCGATGTTCCTGTGAGTAAAGAGTTCCCCGGAACGGGAATGGGTGATACGCTCTGCATTTACCCGCGAATCAGAACACTCAATCCATAGGACTGTGGGGTGCTGTGCAGTGGTCAGCTGCATGTACCGGTCTTTTTTACGCTCGAAATCCTTTTCCAGGAAAACCTTGTTGCCTTCAATAAAACTGTCTATCATGAGAAAAACCCAGATATAAGTTTAATTGACCTGCATACATAAGAGTATTTTGGTTATTATTTTGCAGGTCTGCTGCACCCTTCATTGCCCCGGATTGAACGGCAGATTGTGCAGAATTTGTTTTCAAGTTCCTCATCGCTGAGTTTTCCTGATTTTATATCCTCAGCAAGTTTGCTGATTACTTCGTTGACATCATCATCGAATACGATTCTATAACCCCGTTTGCCGGAGAGATACTGGGATACTGCAGACGGGGCAAGCTTGAGGGACTTTGCGACCTGAATTTGCGATACCCCCAGATTGACAAGTTCGGCCGCAAGAGCTGCCTGTATTGCGGGGATGATGTCCCAGACTATTTCCTGACAGGGAACTTTTACCATATGTATATTCTATTCACACTGTGATATATTATAGATTTCACCATAACACTAAGCGAATGATATTATAATTCCACCTTCCAATGATTTGTATATGAGCCGGTTCCGACCACGTGCGGTCCTTTTCGATATGGATAATACTCTCCATGATTTGCGGGGAGCGAGATTCGCCGCAGCAGATGCATTGATGACATTCTGCGGAGTATTTGGCGATTTGCACTTTTATTCGCTGAATCGGAACCCCCCCACACTAATCGAGGATGCAGTGTCCGCGTATATAGCAGACGGGGTCACGGCAGACCCGGAAGTGTGTGCATGGCTCTATCACACGCTTGAACATGCCTGTATTACCGCGTTTGACGGGATTACCGACGTCCTGGATGCGTTGAAGAAGGACGGGGTGAAAATTGCGGTTATCTCAAATGCAGATCCGAAAGATACCGAGAAACGGCTTGCGAACCTGCATCTCAGGCAGTATTTCGATGTGGTGGTAACGCCTGATACGTTCGGGGTTAAGAAACCGAATCCGCTTGTCTTTGAAAAGACGCTGAAGCTGCTCGGCGTTTCCGCAGAAGAAACAGTGATGATTGGGGATAAAAAGGACCGTGACGTTTTCCCTCCGAGGGAGCTGGGGATTTTTGCCATTCATGCACTCTACGGGACACTGGAAAAACCCGATAGGGAGTGTACGGTGTCAAAACCCCGGGAAATTCTTGAACTGCTCGCCGTAACGGGGAATTAGCTTTTTCAGGTATTTCAAACCGCAGGTTTATCTATCTTTGAACAGAGAATTTCAGGTATGGTACAGAATGCAGGAGACACTTTTATTGAAGCTACCAAATACCCCTCCACAGAAATTACGGATGCGGCTTTGGGCAAACCAGCACCTAAACGTCCAATACCTTCGGGGAATACCCATGTGCTTCCGGACCCTTTGAAAAATCATCATCCTATGGATCTCACGACCGCATTGAAGACCCGCCGCTCTCTTCGTATGTTTACGGGGTCCCCACTTACAGAGGATCATTTGTCCTATCTTCTGTGGGCATGTCAGGGAATTACCGGACAATCGGAAATGTTCCGGAGTTCTCCGTCGGCAGGGGCACTGCATCCAGTCGATATTTATATCGCGGTTCAGAAAGTTACCGGGATTCCTGTCGGTATCTGGAGGTATTACCCAAAAGGTCACCTGCTGGAATTAATCGAGGAGGGAACTTTCCCAATAAGTGCACTTGGAAAAGCGTGTCTAATGCAGCCGGCAGTCTTGCGTGCTCCGGTTCTTTTCTGTTTTGTAGCAACTCCATACCGGGCTATCTGGAAATATGGTGTCCGCGGATATCGGGATATGTTTCTTGATGCCGGGCATATCTGTGAAAATCTGTATCTGGCAGGGACACAGGAGGGGCTGGGTGTCTGTTCAATCGGGGCATTCAATGATGATGAGGTACATCAGGCTCTCCGGCTTTCGGAGGGGCAGATTTTCCTGTATGCCGCGGCATGCGGTCATCCGAAAATACAATGAACAGCAAGTCAGCGGCTTATTACGTTGAATCCCTTAGATGAAGCCCACAAAAATTCGCTGATTTTTCGTTTTGTTTCGATTAAAGTACCTCTCATTCACTGAACACGTGAACGGAAGTTGCCTTGAATGTCAGCCACACCGTACTCCCGAAAGTGATGCCAAGACGCTGAATGCTTTGACGGGTGAGAACAGCGGTCAGAATAATACCTGCCTCGACAACAATCTTCGAATAAACACCACTATCGATTATATCAGTAACAATACCGACAAATGAGTTTTGTGCAGATGAAGTAAACGGCTCTGTGGAAATGATCATATCCTCAGGTCTGATTCCTGCATGTACCCTTCCGGTCAGCTCCGTTACTGTCCGGATTATTGCAGTGCCTATATGGATTTCAACAATTCCTGACGGAGTCATAACCGCATCACCCGTGAAAAGATTTTCCATACCGGTAAAGTTTGCAATAAAATCCGAGACCGGATGGTGCATAATCATATCCGGCGTTCCCTCCTGGACAATCGTCCCGTTCCGCATCACAACCACACGATTGGCAAGTGCATAAATATCTTCAAAATGATGCGTGATATGCAGAATTGTCATTCCGGTTTCTTTGTGAATCACCTTGAGCTCATCTCTGAGACGCTCACGCGTAATCGTATCCAGAGCGGAGAGAGGTTCATCCAAAAGAAGAACCGACGGGCGGAGGAGAAGGGAGCGGGCGATTGCAGTCCGCTGCTGTTCGCCTCCGGAAAGGGTCTTCGGATATCGCTCGAGGAGATGGGAGATGCCAAAAGTCTTCGCAATTTCCCGTACTGCAGCATGCCATTCCTTTTTAGATACACCCCGCTCCTTAAGACCGAACCCTATGTTTTCTGCAACAGTCATATGAGGAAAAAGCATGTAATCCTGATAGACCATTCCGATTCCACGCTGTTCCGGCGGAGTATGCGTGATATCCTTACCATTCAAAAGTATTCTGCCGTTTTTTGGAGAATGAATTCCCGCAATTGTTTCGAGCAGGATTGTTTTGCCCGCGCCTGTCGGACCAAGGATGATACAGTACTCCCCGTCATTCACTTTCAAGTTTAAATCAGTAAAGGAGAACTCACCCAGTTGAATAGAGAGGGAGTCTATTTCAAGCATAAACATCACCATGTTCTTTGCCAAAATACTCGAACAGAATGAGAGCCGTTCCCGAAATTATCAGGAGGATAAGAGCGGCCGCAATTGCCATATCCAAATCTCCGGTGGACATGTTCAGGAACAGGGCTATCGGCAAGGTTTCTGTTTTCATGGAAATAGCTCCGGCAAGCATTAACACTGCGCCGAACTCACCCATAGCTTTTGACCAGGTGATGACAAGCCCGCCAATCAGCCCGTTTTTTGCCATAGGGAGCGTGATTTTTCGAAACGCTCCGACCTCCGAACAGCCGAGGGTCCGTGCCACATGTTCATACCGGGGGCTTATCATAGAAAATGTAGAACGGGCAATTCTCACCATATACGGCGCATTAACAAAGACCTGGGCTATAACTATTGCAGCAGACGTATAGACAACATAGATTCCCATACTGCTGAGAAACTGCCCTACCGGCGATGTTGCAGGAGACAAAAAAATCAGCAGTGCCACACCCGCCACTAAAGGCGGAAGGGAGAGAGGAAGATTCAGGAGGACGTTTACCCACTGTTTCCCGAAAAATTCGAATCTAACCATGGAATATGCAACCGGTACCGCGATTATCAAACAAAGGAGCGTTGAAATCACAGCAGTTATTACGGATAGCCGGATAGCATACCAGATTTCTTCCGAGAACAGACACACGACCAGGGTCTCCGGAGATGAGAATAGAATAAGACCCAAAAATACTGCAATCAGAACTAAAACGACGATGAGTGAGATTCCGATACAGACTGCCTGAAAAAATGTGGGCAAGCGTCTCTTAATCATAATTCAAAGAGACTGACTTTTTCTGCGGATGTTCTCCAGATGCTGAATGCTCAGCCACCCGGAGGAGGCATCCGGAACCGAATCAAACGCCGGAATGTAGGGTTTGATATCAAGGACTGGTGTTCCGTCAAGCAAATCTACACCTTCGATTAAGAGGCGGTTATCCACCTGTGCGAGGAGTTTTACAATCGAGAAACCGATACGATTCGGCCGGCACATGTGCCTGGTTGCAAAAATACCATGGGGCATCCCGCCGTCAACCATCGGGGTTTCGACAAGCATCTCTAAAGGAGCTTTGTGCAGACGGGTGATAAGAATCAGATGGGAAAATGACGCAATCTGATCCAGTCCATCTGCAAATGCAGGGAACAGTTCTATTGTCCCCCGTCCTTTCGTGAACACACTCTGTACAGGAGTCTGCATGGGATCTGTATAGGGTGAGTGCATTACCCCTATCTGCTCAAGGATGAATTTTTCAGACATGCCTTAGGTGTATTTCGCATCAGGATATGCAGGGAATCCATACTTTTCAAAGATTGCTTTTCCTTCATCGGATGCGACATAGTCCGCGAACAATTGTGCAAGTTCGGGCTTGGTGGTGAAGGTGGTTACACCAATTGGGGTAATGAGGATGGAGTTATCTTTGACCGGGATTTCGATTGTGGTGAAAAGGTCCTTATTGGCACTGTCAAGCGTGAGAACAGCTGCGTCAGCATTTCCGGTTGAAAGAGCGGTTACGACTTCATTGATGGTTGCACCGCGAAGAACGACATTCTGTTCAATAGATTCAAGAATACCGGCTTTCTTAAAGATAGCGGCACTTGCTTTACCAATTGCAGTGGCATTCACATCTCCAAGGGCTACACGGAGTCCGGGGGTGGCAAGGTCTTCAACCGTTTCGATTCCTTTGGGATTTCCTTTGCTAACCGCAATAACCGGCACGTGGTAGGCCACCGGCTGATAGTCTTCACTCACGAGACCTTTGGCAACAGCATTCTGATAATCCGGTTCTCCACCGGGAATGAAAATGTCACCAAGCTTTGTAGTTGTCATCTGGGAAATCAGAACTCCTGAACCACCATAGGTGAGTTCAACGTTCACATTGTATTTTTCGCCGAATGTTGTTCCGATTTCAGCCATCGGACCTTTGAGTCCTGCGCCGGAATAGACGAGAAGATTCTGTCCATCATAATTCTTTTCTTCTGTTACACAACCAGCTGAACACACGACGGCCAGAAGAATAAGACATACTACTGATGCAAAAAGAATAGATTTTTTCATGAATATCAATAAGACGCCAAAACATATGAATCAATTAGTTTATTAATACAAAAAAGTAAACTTAATTAAGTTAACTTAATTACCAATCCGGGAGTCTTGGAGACATTTTACTAATGCAAAAAATGGAAGATGACTGCCGGTTTATTTCACGAACCGGTCATCGGAACGTTTCTGCTCGATATCATCCAGTTTTCCTTCAAACCACCCGTACCGCTCATTCAGGTATGCGTCAAATACCGGAACATATGGTTTGATGTCCAGGAGAGGCGTGCCGTCCAGAATGTCAACATCCCTGATATGGAGAATATTCTCCTCACGCCCAAGCAGGCGGACGACAGAAAATCCGATTGCATTCGGTCTTTTTGGGACCCGGGTCGCAAAAACACCGTGGCTTTGCGTGTCGAGAAACGGCGTCACGGTAAGGTTGCAGCCAGTACTCTTATGCAGATGGTAGATAAGCATAATCCGGGTGAATCCTTCGATACCGTTAAGACCTTCGGAAAACTCAGGGAGAATTTCTATTGTCCCTTCAAATTCTTTTGCTGCAGGAGGCTGAATGGGCATTCCTGCAAGTTCCAGATGAGGAGTATGAACGACACCTATCGGACTGAATTGAATCGGTTTTTGTTCGGTCATGAAATATATCTCTTTTACATTATTATACGAGATTAATCATTTTAATTTAGATTCATCCCCCTTTTCCATAGTGAGTGGAGTGTCCTCAGAATTAGGATTACTTCGGGATTTCAGATTCTGATCAAATTTAAAAAAAATGCGGGAACTTTGCGGGTGTAGAACTATTGTTCCCGCTTTGTTTATCCATGGTCGAAGAGATGTGCTGTATCTCTGTTTTCTCTCATCTGTAATCGGGCCGGAACTGATATTACATCAAAACCAACTGCCCACTTTGCACCTTCCGAAGCAGACGGGGGAATCTGCCGGAAATAAGTGTGCCCCGACATCTGTTGTTCAGAATACAGCGGGAAGAGGGGAATTTCCTTAACCGGACATCGTGTACAACAGAATATCGACAAAGTATATTCTGTTTTCCCACATAAATAAGTTGTAGGTTACACAACCTGTAAGTTAACACAATATAATTTACCTCTTTCAGAGACTGTCTGCTACTGACATAACAGAAATAAATAAGAATACACTGGTGCGCGGATTAATATAAAAATGTTGTAATATTCCTGCAATAAATTAAACATGGTTTACAAATACACTGATAATCACCAAATTGTTAATTAAAACGGGGTTAAGTTAACTTTAAGGTTATAAGAGGCGAGCAAAATACCAGAGTAATGAAATATTATGCAATTAAAATACGTAGCTACAACCTGTCCCTTCTGTGGAACCGGCTGCGGTCTTAACCTCATCATCAGTGATGGCGGGGTTGTCGGGGTAGCACCCTATCACCGCTCTCCGATAGGAACAGGAAAACTTTGTATGCGTGGACTCCATGCAGCAAAAGCAGTCGGCAAATATAGAATCGAAGCTCCTACTGTTGGCGGATTACCTACTGACTGGAAGAAAGCCCTTACAGAGGCACTGAAACTGAAGAACTACTCCGGTGAAGATCTGGCTGTTTACACCTCCAGCCGACTGACCAACGAGGCAAACTATTGTATCATGCGGTTTGCAAAAGAGATTCTGAAGGCAGGAACGATAGGAACACTCATTTCCGGCAGAGTTGCCAGAGGAAACGTTCGGATTAATGACCTGAAGAAAGCAGACGTGGCTCTCGTTTTTGACGACTGCATGAAAAGATTCCCGCTGACCGGAAACAAACTCTTCTATATGCAGCAGAACGGAGGAAAAATTCTCTATTGCGGCGAGGAATCCTACACCGCAATACAGGCTGATGCCAAATGCATAGAGGATGCTGATGGAAAACTCGTCATTTCTGATGAGTTCAAAAATATCCTAAAAGAAGCCAAAAATCCTGTTGTAATTTATTCAACCACAGGAAAATACGCCGAACTCGCAGAAGAGACCGCCAAATCCTGCAATGCAAAAACCGCCGTATTATATGATACCAACAATGGTCGAGGAGCAGCAGAAATCGGTTTTATCCCCTCACTCGATACGCTCAAAGCAACAGAAAAAGTCCCGAAGGCAATGCTCATTTTCGCTGAAACCCCTATGTTCATGGATGATATCTATGAAGAACTCGGTGAAAAACTTTCCAAAGTTGAGCTCCTCGTAGTTGTTGCCTCGAATGCAAGTTCCCTGACAGACATCGCAAACGTTGTTCTCCCTGTGACCTCATTCGCAGAATCCGAGGGATCATACACCAACTGGGAAGGGCGTGTGCAGAAAGTCAGTGCAGCTCTCACGGCCCCAGAGGGTCAGAAATCCCCTTGTGAGATTATTGCCGAACTTTCCGGAAAGGCAATTTCCTACAAAGACACCGCAGCAATCTTTGCCGACATCAAAGCAAACATCCCGGCATTCAAAGATGTTTCTTATGAACAGGTTCAGAAAGCTGATGGTGCCTTCATTGAGGTAATCTGAGATGTCAGCAAAAGGGGACATGTTCTATGCGTGGACCACATCAAGCGATATCAAAGGGGAGTGCGGGGGAGCAGTAACATCCTTTCTTCAGCATGCCCTTGCAAACAAGATGGTTGACGCAGTTCTCGCAGTCCGCCGCGGGGCAGACCTCTACGATGCAAAACTCGAATTAATCACCGACCCGGCAGAGATACCGAAAGCTGCAGGTTCCCTGCACTGCGGAACTCTTCTCTCTGCAAAAATGGTGAAAAAATACATGAATGGCGCAAATGATTTGAAAATCGCCGTCCCGGTCAAGGGATGTGATGCGATGGCATTCTATGAACTTGCCAAACGTACCCAGATTAACCTCGACAACGTCATTCTGATTGGTCTGAACTGCGGAGGAACCGTTTCCCCGATAACAGCCCGTGATATGATTGCGGACAAGTATGAAGTGGACCCGGACTCCGTGTTCAAAGAAGAGATTGACAAAGGTCAGTTCATCATTGACTACAATGATGCAGACGGCAAACATCAGCACAAAGGTATCGCAATCGACAAACTCGAGGAGGGACCGGAAGGATACGGACGTCGTATGAACTGTCAGAGATGCAAGTGTAAGATTCCGCGTCAGGCAGACCTTGCCTGCGGAAACTGGGGTGTCTTTGGCGAGAAGTCAGGTAAGGCAACCTTTGTTGAGGTCTGTTCTGAGAAAGGAGCTGCTCTTCTTGACTCGGCAGTCAAAGCACATGCAGTCGAAGTCTGTGCACCGGAGCCGAAGGGACTTGAAATCCGCGGCAAAGTTGAAACAGCAATGCTGAAACTTGGTGAGAAGAATAGAACCCGTCAGTTTGCCGGACTCGGCGAGGGACGCGAACGTCTGCAGAAGATGATGAAACTCACTTCCCGCTGTATAGGGTGCCGGGCATGTATTGAGAATTGCCCGATTTGTTACTGTGTCGAGTGCTCGACCGCAAAACCCCACCTTATAGACCAGAATCGTGTGCCGCCAGACTTTATGTTCCACCTGATTCGATTTGCCCACATTGCAGATTCCTGTATCAACTGTGGTCAGTGCCAGGAACTTTGTCCTATGGATATTCCGAATGCTCTATTTATGCACGCCCAGCAGGTAGAACTCGAAAAGATGTTCGGTCACAAGCCGGGATACACTATGGAACTCCCGGTCCTTGCATTCGCAGAAGAAGCAAACGAGCGTGCACGTCTGCATGCAACCGGATCAGATATGATTTACGAAAACGTGTTCGGCGAAGAAAAGTAACGTCCCACGTCCACCTCTCGATTAATAGGACGTAACCCGGTTCACAGCCGCCCGCATTTACTTCCGAAAATATACTTACTTCAAAAATCATCTTAATAAATTACTAAAGCCCATATAAATACATGAAAACAAAATCCCGAATATATGAAATGGGAGGGGTCATCACCGAAGCTGACGGAGACTATTGCACTCTCCGTCTCCGCCTGCCCGCAGGCATCGTAACACCCGACCAGCTCATCGCAGTCGGGCAGATTGCACAAAAATACAACATTGATAACGTCCACCTCACAACCCGCCAGACCATCGAAATACCCCATATCAAAGTCATCCAGCTCGAGGAAGTGTCCCGGGAATTACTTGCCAGCGGACACGACATAGGAGCAGAACGTGCCGAAGTCGTCAACATCACCGCATGCCCCGGAACCGACCGGTGCAAACTTGCCAACATCGACTCCCTCCGCCTCGCCAAAGAAATAGACAAACGCTACTTCCGAAAAGACATGCCCGGTAAAATGCGCATTGCCATATCCGCATGCCCGAACGCATGTACCAGCGAAACACTCAATGAAATCGGCATAACCGGTCTGAGAAATCCAATACGGGAGAACGGGACATGCACAGGATGCGGAACCTGTGTCCAGTTCTGCCGTGAAAATGCCATCGAAGTACGTGACG
The DNA here is from genome assembly GCA_002506085.1 of Methanocorpusculaceae archaeon UBA425. Lineage (GTDB taxonomy): Archaea > Halobacteriota > Methanomicrobia > Methanomicrobiales > Methanocorpusculaceae > Methanocorpusculum. Next base: position 161,990 of record DAWV01000006.1, on the reverse strand, counting down.
GACGAATTGTCATGGATAAAAAACTCTGTCTCGAATGCGGAACATGCGTCAGATCCTGCCTTTATGGTCTTCTGCAATCCGAAACGGCCGCCTATAGAATCACGTTTGGCGGCAGACGCGGCAGACACCCGAAAGTAGGCATGCACCTCATAACCGTCAACTCCGAAGAAGCAGTACTCCTTGTAGTCGACGCAATAATCGACTGGATTTACCGCTTTGCGAGACTCGACGTCCCGATTGTAAGTCAGATTGGAAAAGACCTTAACTTTGAGGAGTTCAAAGCAAACCTGCCCAAGAAACTTCCGCCGGGATCAGTAGTGGCAGCATAAAAACAGAAAATATTTTTATAATTTTTCTAAAAATAATTGAAAATCTGTTAGTCTTCTATTTTTTTGAAAAGACCTGGTTTCGTCTTCGGAACCAGACACACCGGACAAACCCAGGTATCGGGAACATCAGCATATTTGGTTCCGGGGGGTATCCCGTGTTTCGGGTCACCTACATCTTCATCATAAACATATGAACAGAAAATGCAAATATACTTCGCCATATTATCTTTTCAATTTCTTTTCTGCCATCTTCTCGCGAACTTCATCTACATAGAGAATTTCATCCAGTCCCATTCCGCACAGGCAGTAACCCTGCCTATCCATAACAAACGCCGGGTACGCTGCTATATCTGCGGGGATCGCCTCGGTCGGAATCTGTCTTACATGCAGAAGATACGGCATAGTAAGACCAATATGGGCGGTGAGTTCCTTTAAATCACGTATCCAGCGTGCAAGCTGGCGGATATCCGCCTTATCCCACTGAAGGATACGATTAAGCGTCTGATAGGAGTCGCGTTCATATACCAGATGATTATCAGCAAGCTGGGCATTAACTGCATCTGCGTAGGTGGTCATCCACTTTTCCAAATCATCAGCGGCTCCTAAGAAGCCATCTGCATATCTGCGAAGTTCTTGTTTGTGGTCTGCATCTGCGGAAGCATCGGATGCTTCTTCGATTACGTGAATCATCTCTACAAAATCCCCGTGAATCCGGCGAAGGTCTTCAAAGGCATGTGGTAAATTATCATGTAAATCTGTACTGAAGAAAACAGCTTTTTTCTGATCGGTCATCTTTGTCTCCAAAAAATATATTCTGAAGAAGATTATTTCTTCAGATAGAGGTTGGTAAATACTTTCTGACCTTTGGCTTCAGGGTGGCGTTCACCAAGGTCACCGACGTAGTGCGCGTAAACAGCTTTGACGCCGTCCACATCTTTCTCTACATCTTCAACGTACTTGTAGCCGGGCATCATGAAGTCAATCTTGCCGTTAACAAAGATGTCACCTTTGACAGACTGACCACCAACACGTGCCTGGATATTGCCTTTGACAATGATTGTTCCGCCTTCACCATGGGTGTGGACGTGAATAAATGCATCGCCGCCGACAATGATGGTTCCGCCGCGCATAAAGGTACCAATATCGTTTCCAACATTGCCCGTAACGCGGAGAACACCACCAGTCATACCACGCCAGTCGCCGCGGTATGCGGAACCAACATGATTCTGGCAGTTTCCATTGATGGTAAGTTCGCCGCCCGCCATTGCAATTCCGGTAAAGGAATCTGCATTGCCGTTAACGGTAATCTTTCCACCTTTCATCCATCCGCCGGTGTACATATCAACATTACTGTTTATTATGATTTCACCGGCAGTCATCTGCTGACCGATACGCTTGACACGGGTCAGGTCGCCGTTTAAGACGATTTTAGTCTCAGCTGCGGTTGCACCGGATACACCTTCGATTTTCGCGAAAGATGCAAGCGGGTATTTGATTTTTCCTTCGGAAATTTCAATAGCACCGATTGCTTCGATGGATTTCCCTGCAAACTGATCCGGAGTAATCAGGTCGGCTTCAAGGAACAGCTGAGGCTGTTTTACCATAGTAATTGTTACTGTGTTCATGATATCTCCAATTACTCCGTGATGTCCACTTTGATTGCGTACGGATTGTGTACGTGCTCTTCCTGGACTGCGTAGTTCTCAAGGTCAACTGTGTAGGAGTGCAGGAATTTATCGCGAATATCACGTTCAACCTGTTTGTTCTCCGGAACAATGGAGTTGACCCAGACGGTCTTCTTCGGCATGCTGTAGTTAACGATGTCGTGATTCTCAATACAGAGTACACCATCCTTGAAGAAGGCAAAGACATTGCCGAATGCAGTTTCATACTGTTCGGGATCGCTTGGGAGGTTCTCCGGATCGATGTCGTAGACAGCGACGTTGGCATTCATGCCTGTCTTTAAGCTGCCGTAGAGGTTGGAGAGACCAAGTGCCTTTGCAACACCGGAACGGGTCATCTGTGCGAGCTCGTAGAGAGAGATTTCCTTGTCTGACAGTTCACCAATGTAGGTGGTGTCAAGAACTTTGTCTCCATACTTGAGTTCGTTCTTGATGAGGTCGTTACGTGCATTTGCGGAAAGGAGCCACTTGTAGATTCTCGGGTATCTCCAGAATGGTCCTGCATTCGGGTGGTCGGTGGTGATGAAACACCGGTCTTTGTCTTTGGCAAAGAGCGGAAGTTCCAGACCGATTGCCCACTGTGCACCTGCAATATAGGTCTTCGGATCGTAGATGAACGGAACAATACCTGCTGCCGTCTCAAGTTCAATATCTACATTGGTCCACTTGAGGTGGTTGAGATGGGTCAGATGATACTCGAACGGTCCGTCTGCGGTCATCGTGGTGGTTTCATCAAGAGTGACGTTACCAGTATCGATAGTAAGACCCTTCTGCTTGTTGACGTAGTCCATGACTTCCTTGGATTTGGATTCGAAGGAGCTGGACTTGAAGGAGTCTCCGCCGTAGCAGTGGAACTGCAGATGGGTGTGGTGCATGACCTGCTCACGACCGAAGTCGTTGTTTGCTTTGTAGCCTTCAACGAGCTTGAGGGTGTCGAGAGTGGTGGTGTAGTTTCCCGGGTTACCGAGATTGTTTGCGTGAACGTGGATTGAGTGCGGGAGTCTGAGATATTCGTTGGTCTCGATTAATCCTTTCACGATTTCAGCCGGGGTAATGTCAAAGTATGGAACTTTGTCATGGATGGTAATACAGTTTAGACCCCAGCCCCATGCTTCTGTTCCTCCGGGATTGACACACTTCAGTGCATATCCGCGGGTTGCGTTGAGAATCCATGATGCATATGCACCAGCGTTCTCGATTTCGTGGTTCTTGAAATATTCAAGTAAGAACCAGTTGTTACCAAGAACCGGCATTGCGGCTTCATCAATGATTGGTGTGTCACGGATTTCTTCGTGGACATGTGCTGCCTCGAGTGGGGGCATTGCAGCTTCCATAACGAAACCGTAACCCATACGAGCATAGTCATATCCGGTCTTTGAAACTGATGGAACGGAAAAACCCATCTCCATTCTCAGGTTCGACTTTCGATTAGGGGACTTGAAGAGCTTGTCTTCTGGACGGAAGAGACGACCAGCATCTACTTTGGGTCCTGCAACATGGGAGTGGATATCGACACCGCCAGCCATGACAGTCTTGCCGGTTGCATCGATGACCTTGGCAGAGTTGCTGACTTTGTCAACAATTTTACCGTCTTTGATGCAGATATCCATCTTCTGACCATTGATACCCTGGGTTGGGTCGATTACACATCCGTTTTTGATGATGTACTCTGTCATTGGTAGACCTCCTTTATAGGTCTTACATCAGCAAGAGGAGTTGCATAGTCCCAGGTTCCGTCGCATTCGATGCCGGCGTTCTTGAGCTCCTGCATTCGTTCATAGATCTTGTCGAAGAGCTGCTCATCAGTCAGGATACCGTTGAACGGCTTAACGACTGCACGATACTGAATTGGGACATTGTCCATACGATAGCAGATACCGCCGGTTTCTACACCAACGATTGCAACCGGGATATGGACATCGGAGACGGTGGCTGCCATATTGACAGACGGGTCGATGGTGACCATCGGGATGCCGGCACCACCAATCTTCTCAAATGCACGGATGGGGAAGTGTGCCCCTGCATCAGTTCCAATGTTGATGAATGCATCAATTTCACCACGGTTGGCGAGATCTACTGAAGAGGTCTCTCCCGGGTTCATGTGCGCAACAGAGCCTTTGGTCAGGTCAATACAGTATGGGAATCCAAACTGCCATGCCCAGACAATACCCGGACCTGCAATATTGTAGTGTCCACGCATTGCCATGATGGTGCATTTCGTGTATTCGTTGACATCACGCACAAGGTTGATTGCAATGTCGACATTGTGGTTACGGCCGTCAGAGTGGCAGAGACCCATTCCGAAGAAGATATGGACGTAACGTCCTGCCTTGATGACATCACATGCTTCAAGAATCTTTTCTTTCGGGACACCTGCAACGATTGCCGGGACGTCGGCTGCGTAGCCGTGCATTACCATACGGAATGCATCGAACAACTCGTAGTCGTGACCCTGCTGAACCTGAAGGAACTGGTTTGCACAGCGTGCAGTATCGGTGTATCTCGGATCAATTACGATGACCTTTCTTCCACGAGCTCCCTTTCCTGTGAAAAATCCACGCGGGAAGATACCGTATCTGGACATGTGGCGCGGGTGTGCATGTGCCGGGTTGGATCCCCAGTAAATGACGACATCTGCACGGTTTTTGACTTCTCCAAGGGTACAGGACGGGTATCCTGTATCGAAGATTGCCAGGAAAGAGGACCCATGGCAGATAGATGCACAGTTATCAAGAACTGCACCTGCATCTTCTGCGACACGGCCTGCTGCTGCCATACCTTCACAGTTGGTTGAGCCGAAACCGAAAATCAGCGGCTTCTTTGCCTTAATCAGCATCTTGGCAGTGAAGTCGATTGCTTCTTCGTAGGTGATATCCTTGTAGGTTCCGTCAGGCTGCCGGCGGCGTGGAGTTCCAACACGTCCCTCTCGGGATGCGTGATGGTAAATCTCAGTACCTATGATGCATGCATTCTTGACTTCAATGATCTTGCCGTCATCAACAGTGACTTCAAGGTCATCGCAGCAAGCTCCACAATAGGGGCATGCAACGTGCTTGATTACTTCTTGCATATTTATAACCTCACATTGGCCAGAGCAACTTTCCGTTCCATTTGTTGCAAGCTTTCTGAACTAGTTCAACTGCCGGAACGACTCTTGCTTCTGGAGCTGGTTCAACAGTTACCGGGAAACCGCTGTACTGTGGTTCACCGGTAGACTGGGTCCGTGGCGGGACGACCTGGTTTGCCCAGACGCCCTGACGGATGTGACAAAGACCGCGTGGGCAGGTCTGTCTTCCAATTGTTGATTTGACGAAGACTTCCCCACACTCGCTGGTTACTTTGACGACGGTGTTTAAGTTGATGCCCAACTCTTTGAAGTCGTCAGCATTCATTTCGATAATGCTGCAGACATCAAAATATTTCTGGGTGGTCTTCCCAGATTCCATTGCTTCGCCCTCTTCGACGGCGCGCTGGGTGACCATATTGAGATGTAATACTGTCATCTTATAGTCCTCTTCTCTTTCTCTCTTCTGCTATGGGCGAGGGACCAATCTCTTTAATTGTGTTAATCACGTCGGTGATAACAGTTGCCCATTTTGCACCTTCCGAAGCTGACACAAAGGTCATCCGGAAGCGTCTGTGCTCAATACCCATATTGTTGAGGATGCTCTTTACGAGGAACATTCTCTTTGCTGCCTTGAAGTTGCCTGCAAGGTAGTGGCAGTCACCAAAGTGACAGCCGGATACGAGAACACCATCTGCTCCGTCGGCGAATGCCTTCAGGACAAACAGGGTGTCGATACGACCAGTACACATAACACGGACAATTCTGACGTCCGGAGGATACTGGGTACGGGCTGAGCCTGCACCATCTGCACCGGCATAGGAACACCAGTTGCAGATAATACCGAGAATCTTCGGTTTCCACTCATCAGTCATTACTGTTCGCCTCCAAGGAAGAATGCATCAATCTGAGCCAAGATCTGCGGGCTCGTGAAGTGCTGCATCTTGATTGCTCCGCCTGGGCAGAATCCACCGCAGGTACCGCAGCCTTTACACTTTGCTGCAGTGACTTCCATGACTGTTCTGCCATCAACGACAGTCATCGACAGAGCAGAGTATGGACAGAGTCTGGTACACATACCGCAGCCTGCGCAGAGGTTCTGCATGCACTGGGCATAGTACGGCTCAAGTTCGACATGACCGGAATGGATTGGAATCGATGCAGCCGATGCGGCACCTTCTGCCTGTGCTACGGTATCTGGAATATCTTTCGGACCCTGACAGACACCTGCGAGATACACACCGGCGGTGGTAGTTCCACAGGGGTTCAGTTTCGGGTGGGCTTCAAGGAGCCACTTGTCGCCTGAGCAGGATACACCGAACTGTCTGCGGACAATTTCGGTTTCTGCGGTCGGCTGGATAGCGGCTGCAAGGACGACGAGATCGACCTCAATCTGTACCTGGTTTCCAAGGAGCGTATCCTCGGCAACAACGATAAGATTCTTGTTCGGGAGTTCCTGGATCTGGGCAACACGTCCACGGATGAATTTTGCGCCTTCGTTCTGCACACGGTAGTAGAACTCCTCGTATGCTTTACCGAATGAACGGATATCCATGTAGAAGATGTAGGCTCTGCATCCCGGAATCTTTTCAATGACTTGGTGAGCGTGCTTCAGCGAGTACATGCAGCAGAATCTGGAGCAGTACGGCTTGCCGATACCAGTGTTGTCTCGGGAACCTGCACAGAGAACGAATCCGACGGACTGCGGGGTCTCGCCATCTGATGGGCGGACAAGGTGACCGATTGTCGGACCTGATGCACAGATTAAACGCTCGAACTCGAGAGAGGTGATGACATTGTCATAGAGTTTGTAACCCCATTCCTTCTTCTGTTCGATTGGGAAGGCTTCATAACCGGTTGCAAGGATGACAGTTCCCACTTTGATGGTGAACAGTTCATCCTGCATTTCAAGGTCAATGGCCTTCTTGGTTCCGCATGCAGTGATACACAGACCGCATTTCACGCATGCATCGAAGTCGATGGTGTAGATCAGAGGAACGACCTGCGCATGACAGATATAGATTGCCTTGCGGGGGGCCATGTTGAATTCCCACTCGTTGGGTTTTACAACAGGGCAGACGTTTGAACAGTCACCACAGCCAGTACATCCTCCGCCGATGATGCCTTTTGCTGCGGCTTCATTCGGAGTAAGGACACCACGGGCGTGGCGGCGGATAGTGACATCAAAGTTTCCGATGTATCCTTCCACATTCTCGATTTCAGCGAGGGTGTAGAGTTTGATACCCGGAGTTCTGCCGGCTTCTGCCATCTTCGGAGACAGAATGCACTGGGAGCAGTCAAGGGTCGGGAAGGTCTTGTCGAGCTGTGACATACGACCGCCGATTGTCGGCTGTTTCTCAATGAGATAGGTCTCGATTCCGGCGGCTGCAAGATCCATGGATGCCTGAATACCACCGATACCTGCACCAACAACTAAGGCACGGTGTTCTACCGGCACTGACATCGGATAAAGGTCTTCGAGCTTGGTTGCTTTTGCAACGGCAATACGGATTGCGTCTTTTGCTTTCGCAGTTCCGCCATCCCAGTCGTGCATGTGGACCCAGGAGCCCTGATCACGGATGTTTGCCATCTCGAATCTGAACGGGTTCAGACCGCCATTTGCTGTTGCGGTTCTGAAGGTTGGTTCGTGAAGACGGGGGGTGCATGCTGCAACGACGACACCGGTAAGGTGGTGTTCGGCGATTGCATCTTTAATCATGTTCTGACCGGGGGTCGAGCACATGTATGCATAGTTCTGGGCAACGACTACGTGAGGGATGGTTGCGGCGTAATCTCTTACTGCCGGAACATCAATGGAACCTGCAATGTTTGTACCGCAGTGGCAGATGAAGACACCAATTCTGGGTTCTTCCGGTGCTTCTGCAGCGGCTGCATTTTTACCTGTATATACCATCTTACTGGCCTCCCTTCAGTTTGTCAAGGAACGGTTTGCATGATGTCTGGTGAAGGTCGAGACCTAATTCCACAGGAGACATACCCTGAGCAAGTCCGAGCATTTCACAGTAGTGGAGAACCGGGACGTGCCATTCGACACCGAACTTCTGACCGATTTCAAACTGCCCGCGGTCGAACTGGAGCTGACAGAACGGACAGGTATCAGCAATTGCGTCTGCACCAGCAGCCGTCATATTGGTCAGTTTTTCATTGGTGATATCAAGAGAGTGGGCGATATCGTATCCACGGACGCCTCCGCCTGCACCGCAGCACTGCATTTTATTGCGGTACTCAACGGCTTCGGCACCAAGTGCATCAACGAGTTCTTCGAACCACATCGGGTGTTCACTGTCGCCGATAGCACCGCCGGCAAACTCACGGTCTTTTGCCGGTTTAAGTAAGTGGCAGCCGTAGTGGCAGGCAACCTTAACGCCGCTAAGCGGGGTGGTAACACTGTCTCTCAGTTTGTTAAGACCGCATACTTCGTCATTATAATAGAGCTCTGCGAGGTGGTAGACATTAGATGTACCTTTGTACTCCATGTCGACTTCCTTTAAGACTTCATTGACGGAGTCACGGAGCTCATCATTGTGCTTCAGTTTGTGGTTGACTTCCCAGATGGATTTGTAACAGCCGTTACAAATAAGGGCTATGTCCATGTTCATCTGTTCCGCAAGGATGAGATTTCTTGCAGCCATTGCATACCAGACGTTAAGGTCGATGGACCCGAATGCGCCCGGGGCTGGACAGCATGATGCTCCCTTTAACGGAACAAGTTCAATATCAAGTTTCTTACCGGTACGGATTGCAGCGGCTTCGATACCGGGATACCGGTTCGGGGCGATGCATCCAAGGAAGAATGCGTATTTGTGTATGTCATGTGACATAGTTACTGACCCTCCGAAAGGACTTTGTCTGCGAGTTGTTTCGTGCCGTATGCTTCGAGAATCTTACGGATTGCAGGGAGGAATTCGGGGTACTTGCAAGTGGTTTCCGGTTCCGGCTCAAGGCCAAGTTTAACACGGGCTACACGGTTGGCATCGTTGTTCGGGACGCCGTGACCGGTATTGTAGATGAAGTTAACCGTAGCAAGGAAGTTCTTTGGAACGATACCCTGTTTGGCAGCCATGTTGCGCATGGCCATGATGACATCGGTCGGAATAAGGTCGCGGGGGCAACGGTCGGAGCAGGTGTAGCAGGTTGTACACAGCCACAGATCAGGGTCGTTCAGACAGACGTCTTTCATACCGAGGTTGGCTCTGCGCATGAAAGTTCGGATCCGGTAGCTGCTTCTCGGGGCTGACGGGCAGGAGCCTGTACAGGTTCCGCACTGGAAGCAGAGATGGGCTGCAGTGCCGCCGATCTTTTCAACTTCGGCAGTGAACGACGGATCGCTATCTTCCGCTGGGCGGTATACCCGGTCGGAGAGACGTGCTGCAAGGGCAGCATCTTTGTATGCTTTTGCACTTGTCATATTTGTTCACTCCAGTTTTTTCGTTTCGACTTGACCAAACGTGGATTCCACTAATTTGGAAGTACGCGGGACACACAGCTTGGCTGCAATCTTCTTGTACAGGTCGGTTTCCGGTCCTTTAATGTGGATACCGGTTCTCTTCAGCGTGAGAGCATCTTCAGACGGGCATGCATTGACACATGCGCCACAAAGGATACATAACTCATTGTTGATGGCGATGTTAGCCTCGATGCTGTCTCTCTTCATATTGATTGCCGGCATCGGGCTTGGCAGATACAGTGCGTTGCACGGGCAGACGTCAACACAGGTTGAGCATCCTCCGGGACACTTTGTTGCATCAACGATGAGTTCTCCTTCGAAGAACTTCGTAATGGTGACTGCCTCAGTCGGGCAGACGTGTTTACACCAAGTGCAGGTTATACACTCGTCTTTGTCAATTGTGACTTTACCTGGAAGTTTTGCCTCTGCATTGACTTTCCGGTCGACTGCAATTGCATCGTGCGGGCAAGCCTCAACACAGACCTTACAGCCGTCACAGAGATCTTCAGTCCAGATGACGTCGCCGGCCGATCCTACTTTTTCAGCAGTGAACGGGACACGCTTCAGTTTCAGTGCCGGACAAAGTGAGGTACAGACACCACAGGCTGTACACTTTTCCTTGTCAACAACGAATGTTGTTTTTGCATCAAGTGCAGTCTGGCGTTTTACGCCGCCTTCAACTTCGCCTTCATATACGGGGACGTCACGGATGATTGCGTCATGCGGGCATGCCTCGTGGCATGTTGTACAGCGGACACACTTCTCCTCGTTAATTTCAGCAGTAAAATCGTACTCCGGGAAACCTTCCTGCTCCAGAATCGGGAGGCTTGGTTCACCATCTACTTCTACGACAAGTGCATTAAACGGACACATGATAGTACAGACACCGCAATATGAACATTTTACGGGGTCGACGACGATCGGTGCGTCACCGGAAGCTACACCGCGGATAGCTGCGCCGACCATGCCGAGGGTAATTGCTTCCTTCGGGCAGGCTTCTGCACAGATACCACAACCGGTACACTTTGGTTTGTTTAACACAAGGTGGGAAACTTTCTTCAGGAGCTTCTGCTCCATGATGATTGTTTCGCCCTCTGTTTTCGTAGAGAATTTTGGAAACATTGTGCTCATTACCATGATGTTTTCCTCTCTCCTTAGTGACCCTCTTCAGCAGCTTTTGCTGCGGGGGCCTGCGATGCAACTAGTTTAATAACGTCATATGGGCATGCTTCGACGCATACTCCGCAACCTGCACACAGTTCGTGATTCAGGTCAAGGGAAATTGCCTTACCGTCAGTCACTTTGTAAATCTTGTCAGTTGTGACAGGATCCACTGTACAGAGTTCCAGTGCGTTTACCGGACATGCTACTACACAATTGTTACAACCAGCACATCGCTCCATGTTGATATGCATTGCAAATGCCATTGCTTATATGCACCAGCCTTTAATCGACCGAAATCGATTACAGATATGGTTGAGTAAGAAGACAGATAAATGTTCTTAATCAAAATAAGCCCAAATTTAACTTAGATTTACATAAATAAAATACAACAACTTATCAATATAACTTTGTTAATGTAGTATTAAGAAAATAACCCACTTATATTAATCACTATGAATACATATTATATAGCGTCAAATTAGGGGAGGTTCACCAATCAATCTCATTATTTAGCTTATTTTGGAATATTAACCATTTTGCGCGCGTTTTTTCACAGGAAAACACGAAAAATATCCGATTAAATAATCTCCGATATCAACTATCTTCGATTATCAGGGCTGTTCAATATTAGTGGGAATACCAGAATAGACCTACCGATGTTCTCATATACTGTTAAGAACGATATTTCTGTTAACGAAAATTCCGGTAACAATACTATGATGATTACGTTAACCCCTAATCAGGTACGAGAGAAGTTTGGACCGATGTTCTGTCATCAGCTCCTAGTAATGACCGATGAGAATAATGGGATTGCCGAACTCCATGAACAATGTCATGCAAGAGGTCCGATTGAGTGGGACCACATGAACCGGAGAAGAGCCGGCGGAGCACTCATCTACGCAAAAACTGAAGGAACCACTATGACGATGTTAGCAAAAATCGGATCATATCCGATTCACTTCGGACCATCCGATACAGAACTCGGCGGTCAGGCACTCGAAGCAATTGTCGTAAAAGGAGATGAAGTGCACACCTCGTGGGTTGGAGCGGCAGGAGCCGGCGTAGGTGTGGCAGCCTGCCTTGCTCAGGCCCCGGGAGTTATCAGAACCGAATATGCCAGTGAGGAAGACCTGAAAGTCGGCGGTGCACGCATCTGCAGAAGTACCGTTATCCTGCCGAAATATGAGAAAATCACTTTTGGTATCGATGACACGGATACCAAAGAGGGAGGAGCCACCTGGGTTCTCGCACTGAAATGCGGCGAAGCCTGCAAAATTGACGGAGCCATCTTCCTTGAGATGAGAATCATCCAGTTAAACCCAAAGGCCCCGGAAAAAACCACGAACTGCACCGGTTCCGTCATCACCTTTGCGATTAAACCCGAAAAGAAAGATGAACTGATTGCATTCGTCAAAAAGTTCGTCGAAGAAAAAACGATGAGCAAAACCACAGGCATCTGTTACTTTACGGGAATCCGTCTGCCTGACTCAACGTATGCAAGAAGAGTCAAAACCGAACTCCTCACCAAAGAAGATGCCATAAGTGAAGCAGAAAAACTGGGTATCCCCTATATAGACAGTGCAAACGGCAAAGGCAGAATCGGCGCTCTCGGGGCACTTCTCTGGGCAGACGGAGGCGTTGAAGCAGCCGGCTTATACGGCGAAAGCCCGTAAGACCCAACCATCCCTTTTTTGTTTTATCTTTTGGAAATAACCTCAAATACCCGGGAGCCGAACCCGTTTGTCGAAGCCGACCCTCCCAGATCCGGCGTACAGACACCGCTACGAATAACGCTCTGGATTGCCTCCTCTAAAATATTCCCCTCACTCCTCATCCCGAAATACTCAAGCATCATCCCTGCACTTCTGATAGCAGCAACCGGATTTGCTATACCCCTGCACGCAATATCCGGAGCGCTTCCATGAACAGGCTCAAAGAACGCATGATTTTCTCCAATGTTCGCACTTGGAAGCATGCCTAGTCCGCCGGTAAGATAACCGCAGACATCGCTGAGAATGTCACCAAACATGTTGGTTGTAACAATGACATCATAATTTTTCGGATGCTGCAAAACGTCAAGACATAATGCATCTATAAACACCGATTTTGTTTTTATCCCGTATGACCCGGCGACCTCCATACAGGTGTCCCGAAAGAGCAGATCGGATTTTAGTACATTCCCTTTGTAGCCTATGACAAGCGGCCTGCCGGGATTTCGTTCCAAAACAAGGGAACATGCTTTTTCAGCAATTCTTTTCGAACCGGCTTTGGTTACCACCCGAAGGGTTGTCGACCTCTCCTCACCAATCTCCTCGATACCTGAGTAAAGCCCCTCCGTATTCTCCCTGACTATCATCATGTCGACCCCATAGGATTTTATCGGACGAAGATTCGCGTAAAGGTCGAGTTCATGACGAATCTGTAAAAGAACACTTTTGTAATCCGGGTCTGGGGGAGTTGTGACCGCCCCGAAGAGAATCGCGTCTGATTCTTTCAAATCACGGATATCCTCCGACGAACACGCACACCCGGTTTTTTCCCATTTCCCGAGTCCCAGTTCAACCTCGAAAAAATCCGCGTCAGGCAGAAAATACTCCAGGATTTTCTTTGCCTCAGGTATCACTTCCTGCCCGATACCATCACCTTCCGAGATTGCAATGCGAAGACTCATTGTCCGCCCTCACTGGAAAGATATGCATTCAGACCGCCGGCGGAAAGAAGCTCCCTCATACGGGGTGAAAGAGGCTTTGCCTCATAAACGCCGGCAGGAGTTGTTACATACGACTCCACGGTATCAAACGATACAGTATCCCCATCATTACAGATAACCTCAGCCTCGAAGACATATAACCCGAGATTAACACAGTTCCTGAAAAAAATCCTCGCGAATGACGGCGCCACAACTGCACGGACCCCGGATTCTTTCAACGCAACGACAGCCTGTTCGCGCGATGACCCGCAGCCGATATTTTTCCCGGCAACAAGCACAGAGCCGTTCAGCCTCCCGGCAATACGCAGGTCATAATCTTCAAAGGCATGCTCTACCCACACAGACCGGTCGGTGGTCCGGAGATACCGCCCCGCAATAATCATGTCTGTATCAACATCATCTCCGATTACAACGGCATGTCCTGATACAAGCATCAGTTCATACCTCCTTTCAGCTCATTCGGCGACCTGATATCTCCAAAAAGGGAGCTCGCCGCAGCTGTCGAAGGCGAACAGAGGTAATACTCCGCCCCGACACCCATACGGTTCTTAAAATTCCGGTTTGCCGTTGAAAGCCCGACTTCTCCCTCGCCAAGAACACCCATATGCGCCCCGAGACACGGACCGCATCCCGGCGGGCAGACGACACAACCTGCCGCAATAATATCAGCCATAACACCGCTTGAAACAGCTTTTGCATATACATCCTTTGACGCAGGAACGACAATCGTCCTTACTGCAACTTTTTTTCCACGGACAATGGCAGCAAAGCGTCTGAGATCTTCAAAGCGCCCATTCGTACATGTACCAACGAACACCTGATCAATCGGTGTTCCGGAATACTCAGTCACCAAACACGCATTGTCGACCCGATGGGGAAGAGCAAGAAGAGGCTCGATGTCGTCAAGGTCAAGATAGACTTCGGATTCATACGTACAATCTGCGGGTTTCTGCAAAGAAATGGTTTTTTCCTCTGCACCATACTGAAGCAGATGTTCTTTTGTCAATTCATCAGCATAGAAAAGCCCGGTTTTCGCACCGGTTTCAACAGCCATGTTCGAAAGAGTCAGTCTTCCTTCAACCGGCATGCTGCCTGCCCCCTCGCCGATAAACTCCAGAGCCTTATAGGTCCCGCCGTCCATCCCGAGCGCCTTCACATAGGCAAGTGCGACATCCTTCGGCTCGGCAAATCCTGACAGTTTTCCAGAAAGAACAACTCCGATGGATTCCGGGACGCGGAACCAGGTCCCGCCGGTCGCCCAGATTCCTGCCATGTCGGTTGCCCCTACACCGGTCGCAAATGCCCCGAGAGCTCCCAGTGTGCATGAATGTGAATCCGCCCCGACCACAATCTCGTTCGGCAGACAGACTCCTTCACTCATTATCTGATGACAGATTCCGCAGCCGACATCATAGAAGGGAATGCCGTTCGTTTTGGAAAACTTCCTGAGGCGACCCTGAAGATTTGCCGTAACCGAATTGTTCGCCGGAGAAATATGATCATAGATAATCGATAGATGCGCCGGATTTTGTAGGGTCTTATCAGGGATGGTAAAGTTTTCAAACGCGACCAATGCCTGTGCGCCGGTTCCGTCATGGGCAAATCCACGGTCAACGACCCGGTCGACATATGTTCCTTCGTCCGCCCCTAAAATCCGTTCGGAGAGAGTGTTTGTCATACCAGTCCCATCCCGGGTTCCATTTTGGATTCCGCAATTATCGAGAGGAGAACATTCTGAGTGATACTTTGCTTTGCCTCACTAAGAGTTTTGATTCTGTTCAAAATCCGGGTTACCTCATCAGGACCTGGTGTATAGCCAAGGCTCGCCAGAATATATTCGAGACCTTTTCTCCCGGTATGTTTGCCGAGAATGAATCTCTGCTCTCCTCCAACCATCTCAGGCGGGTAATACTCGTAGGTTTTCCTGTCTTTAATCAGGGCCGCGATATGGATGCCGCTCTCATGGGAGAAGGCATTATCACCCACAACTGCTTTGGTTTTAGAAACCTGAATGCCCGAATATTTTTCAACCATCTTCGAAAGGCTCATCAGATTTGACAAATCATAGCGGTCAACCCCGCCACGCATTCTGAGTGCGACCAGAACCTCTTCAAGAGAGGCGTTCCCGCACCGTTCACCAATACCGTTAATGGTCGTATGAAGCTGGAATGCTCCTGCCTGGGCCGCAGAAAAGGTGTTTGCACTGGCAAATCCCATATCGTTATGACAATGGACACACAGAGGATTTTTCAATTCAGAGGTGAGTTCACGAACTACCTCATACATCTGCACCGGGGTCATACATCCGACCGTATCGGCGAAACTGCTGTATGATGCCCCATGCTCTGCTCCCTCCCGATACATGGTTTTCAAAAATTCCAGGCCGGTCCTTGACGCATCCTCCGCGGAAAACCGGACCTTTATTCCATGGTCCAGCGTATAATCCAGCATAGATAAAGCGAGATCAAGCATCTCCTCCCGGGTCTTTTTGTATTTTATGCGCAGGTGAAGATCCGAGGTGGCGAAAAACAGACTCACCAGATCGACACCACAGTCTATCGCCGCATCAATGTCGCTTTGAACACATCTCGAGAGACAGCAGATTTCCGAGGGCAGATCCATTTCGACAATTGAGCGGACAGTGCGTTTCTCTTCATCGGAAACGCTGGGAAATCCTGCTTCGATTATTTCGATGCCGATATCCGAGAGGGTTTGGGCAATATCCTGTTTTTCTTTGCAGGTGAATGACACACCAGGTGTCTGTTCACCATCACGAAGCGTTACATCGCAGATTTCAACATGGAATGGTTTCATGTTTTTCTCCAATTGGGCATTCTCCAAAAACGATGAGAATTTTCAATCCGTTTTTTTCAGCAATTCCATTTTCAATCATTTTTTCAAGTCTGATATCATCGGCTGCCGCGACTGACGGATGGAAACATGCCAGATACGGCAGAATGTCAGGGCAGTCCTGACCACCGGTCATTCCCATTTTCCGGTTTTGCAGAACAATGCAGAAAAGGGATTCACCCTTTTCGAAGATGTCGAGGAGTGCATTGAGTCCGGAGTGGAGAATCGCAAAGTCACCGGTCAGGGCGATTTTCGTGCTCTTTGCCGCAACTGCCGGAGAAGAACCCAGTCCGTAGTTGGCAAGAGAAAAACCATAGAGCGGGTTCTGTGAAAGAAGAGAGCAGCCGGTGTCAGAAATAGCTGAGATATTGTGGTCAGAAAGCGTTTTCTTCAGAATCGCAAACAGCGGTTTGTAGGGACAGGTATGACAAAGCGTCCTGAAATGACCTCGTGACGCAAACGTGTCGGGAACTACCTGCTGATAACTCGCATCTCCTTTCATGACGGCAGTTATATTTTCCGCATATTCGCACCGTCCTTTCATCGTAAGATTTTCAGGAAATAACGTCCCTGTTCCAGATTTTCGCTCAGGAATAACACAGTCCGAGACTTCCGCATGCAAAACCTCGGGTGTGACCCGGATAATGACGACCCGGAAATAGGTTTCCGAACTCCTCATAGCTAATTCTACAGAAAGGAACAGTTGACCGGCATCCGGTTCAAGCACCATAACGGAGGCAACATCACCGTAAAAACGGGAATCCTGCCGTGTCTGCGAGCCGGAAACCCCGATATCATCCCCGGCAATTATGACAACACCGCCGCGGATTCCCTGATACGTCGCACTCACCAGAGGGTCGGCAAGATTATTCATGCCGGCATTTTTAACGATGACAACAGCCCTCCTGCCGGTGAGTGACGTCCCGAGAGCATATTCGAGAGCGGTCTTTTCATTGACCGTGTATTCTGATCCGCACTTTTCGGCAAGGTCGGTAACCGGGTAGCCCGGAACAGAATAACAGACATCTGCCGCATGAAAAACGGCTGATGCTAATACATCTTCAGCATTCATTTTCCACGGACCTCCTCCCGGATATCCGTCATCGGGGCAAGGTCACAGCCGGCACACTTTTCACACATCGTCAGGTTAGAGGGCTCAAACCCGAAACGCCGGAGTTCACTCCGCAAAAATGCGGATACCCGGAATATCTCATCAGCAGACGGGCTCCTGAAATGGGCAAGCCCGGCGGATGGTGTCAGGGGTCTGATAACCGGGATGATGCCGTCTTCAAGACATTGGGTAATGCATACTCTCATTTCTGCTTCCGACTCGCCAAGACCAAGAATGATATTGGAATAGACATGGTTTTTTCCAAAAACACGAACCGATTCTCTCAGGGAATCAACGATTTTGCTACGATTAAGACCCGGGCACATCTCTGCAAAAAGTTCATCGGCAGCGGTCTCAAGATTGAATTTCACCTCGACGACACCATAATCATAGAGTTTTTTTGCAAGACCTGGAGTCGGATACACCGAAACACCGACAGGTAGACCAAATCTCCGGACCCTTTCCAGAATGGCAAAAAGCCGATCCTCCTCTTCCAAATCCGTGCCGATAACGCCGCTTGTAAGAGAGATGCATTCTATCCGGTCTCTTTTGACCGCATCGGAAATAAGCGACTCCACCTCATCGGGCGTTTTTATGTGTTTATCCAGAGTCGGAACATTACAATACCTGCATGAAAAAATGCATCCCTCGTTTATCGTGAGATATGCCTGTTTCGGGCAGTGGCACCCGACATCCTCCACAAAACCGGCGACAGAAACTGGACCCTCCGGGGATTCGAAGGTAAGAACTGCCGAGCTGGCGGCATTCAGAATCAGGACAGGGCTTGATTCATCCATAATAAGCCTGACCCGCGATATGCCGTCAGAAAAAAATACCGAGCTGCCTATTCCAAGACCTGGACCCGCGTGAGATGCGGGTGAGAGAGGCGGGGAAATGCCGGTAACTTTTGCAGAACCTATTGCCAAAAGATGATGCTTCACCGAACCGAGAGTTCCGATCATAACAAAAGAGCCTCCGCATAGTTCGTGTAAAACGGGATTGCGGCAGATGCTCCGATAATACCCCGTCCCTCGATTCGTATATCCAGATGACGGCGAACGGCAGCAAAATCATCAAGAGTGACTTCGCCGGCTTTTACTTTCCTTGCATACGGCATAAGCTCTGACGGATCGAACCCGATGTAGGCACATAGACCTGTTTCTTCGGAAAGAGTATATTTCCGGACCAGTGCCTCGAATCTGCCGATGAGTTTTTCCGGTTCGGCCGATGCAAATTCGCAGGCGAGTGAGACACAGTTCTTTGTCCTGTACGGGACAGGATAAAGCTGGGTTATCGTGTGCGAAAGATAACGTGAATTTTTATCCTGAATCATCTTCGAGATATTATGGGCGAGAGTCCAGGTGGCACCCTCCTCGGGCGTATCCGTATCGTCAACCCCGATGATTACACGGGTATATTTCGGGAGGTGAATGGTTGAACCCGCAACTTTTCCTCCGCCGCACTCATCGCTTTCATGACGAAGAACTCCTCCTGCCGTCGCCCGGCAGATGCTTGCCCCGACACCTCCCCCGCCCAGACCAAGATACGATACGTGAATTTCCGAATCTGAAACACTGACACCGGAAATTCCTGCAGGAAAATACGAACCTTCCAGATTAAGATTCACAGCGCCGGCTTTGAGCATGAACCTCTGGGTGTCCGAAACAATCCGGGAACCAATTACCAGCGGGCTTTTGGCATAATGGTTTTTAACCCACATCGCCCCGCCGATGCAGTCGAATCTCTCGATGAGTTCTATTCTTTTGTTGTCTTTCGAGGAAACGGCAAGTATTTCCGGGTAGGATATGGAGTAAGGGTTATCAATCTCACAGGGTTCTTCAGTCATAGATATCATAGCCAGTTAATAACGAAAATCTCGTTAACGAAAATTCCGTTAACAAACTATGCGATGACTCTCTATATATTATTTTTGTCCGGACGATACATGACGGGAAGTTATACTAATCCAAAACCCAAACTACTATTATTATGTGGGAGTCTCTAAAGGAGCAAATACTTGAAGTGGGATGTGTCAAACTTACTGGAGCGGATGCTTCTCCCTATATTCAGAACGGAGAAATTATATTTGTATACGAAGACCATAAACTGAAAATCAAGATAGCTGAAGAATCACCGGCTGCCATCCGTCACATTGGCGGAGGGACCGTGAAACTGACCTACAAATTCATTGAAGTCCTCGGAAAAATCGAAAAACCATAACATGATATTCCCAAAAGAATGTAAATTTGTCGGCAATGCCTCAACCTCACCCTTGGGTGAGAGGGTCTATTTCCTTACCCAGTATTTAGTTCGCCCGACATCCGACGGGTTAGAAGTCCTGAAAATACAGCCAAAGGACGGACACGGACTCATGCGGGAAATCGAATCAGTGGAACTCATCGCAGGACCAAAGGACATCGCCATCTGGGAGGGAAAAGTCACCACGCATGACAGAGCGGATCTGGTGAAAAAGGCTCTTTCGACAAAGAAAAAATGTACTATCTTCGGAAAAGAGGATGAACACATGACATTCGTTTTCGAACCGGATCTGGCAGAGTTCCGGAATGTGCATGTCTATGACATTACTCCCCCGAATCCGACACTCGCCGATACAATAAACAAACTGGATAAACTCGGCTTTTTCGAAACTGAAATGGTCAGTTTCGATTACCACATCAGAGATATCCGGCTGCTGAATACAGACGTCTACCCATGCAGAGCCGGAGGATTTTCAACGACGCTGGATCGCGACGTCCCCCCGCACGGGGCAAAGATTGCCTGCTGCAGGACCGGAAGACAGATCTGCCATGAAAACTACGGAACTGACTTCGAGTTCGAAGACACCTGTCCGATTACGCAGATAAATGCCGAACCATTCATCACAAGATGCTGCCGGGCAGATGAGGGAGGTATCGGCGAATACAATGGATACTTCGGCGCAGTTGTTCACTGGGGAGCGAACCCGAAAACAATTGCAGACGCATTTTTTGAGATGATGAAACAATGGAGAGAACGGAATGGTTAAACTCGGATTCCATGTATCGATAGCCGGCTCACTTGACCTCGCCATATCCCGTGCTGAAGATCTCGGATGCGACACAATCCAGATTTTCACGAGAAGCCCACGTATCTGGGCTGCAAAACCAATAGCCCCAACTGTGGCAAACGCATTTAAAAATGCAGTGAAAAGGTCGGGTATCGATCCGATTGTAGACCACATGCCCTATCTCCCGAACCCGGCTGCGGAAAAACCCGATGTCTACGAAAAAACGGTGTTCACGCTGACGGACGAACTTACCCGCTGTGCCCAGCTTGACATCCCCTATCTTGTGACGCATCTCGGTCACTATGGACCGGATGACGGACACAATAAAGGTCAGGAGAAAGTCATCGCTGCAATCGGGTATGCTCTGGATAATTCTGAAGGCAGCACGATGATCCTTCTCGAAAACACCGCGAACGAAAAAAATACCGTCGGGGGGACCTTCACCGATATCGGAATAATCGCAGACGGGCTTTCGCGTGAAGAGAGAGTGGGCTTCTGTTTTGACACATGCCATGCGGGTGCCGCAGGATACGACATGAAAGGTCATGGAGTAGAAACCGTCTTCGGCTGGTTCAACGACGAGGCAGGCAGCCTCTCCCGCCTCAAAGTCATCCATTTAAACGACATGAAAGGCGGAATCGGCTCCCACCTTGACCGGCATGAACACTTGGGACTCGGGTTCCTCGGCGAACAAACGATTCACGACGTTCTGACGTTTTCAAAAATTTCGCATTGTGCATTTATCATGGAAACGCCGGCGGACGAAACCAGATCGGATAAGGAGAATATGGCGGTCGCAAGACGGCTTTCTCAGTAAAAATCTAGAAAATTATTATATATTCTCGGGTCTAGAGTATTATTATTCCCAAATGGGGATAGGTGAAAGATATGGCATTAATCAACCTTGAAAAAAACATAGACATCGGAAAATTGTTTAAAAAAGCAAAGAATGCAATTGACTCTAAGTAATGTGAATATTTTCATAGAGTTATTTTTAGTATCCCTGCAAGTTCCTCAACACTTGTAACAACCTCAGCCTCCATTTCAAGCATCAGATTCACCCGTTCATGCTCGCTGAGCTTTCTGAAATCCGTCCTGAGGGCAATGATTCGTTTACCGCATGCAAATGCATACCCCATTTCCCATGCAGCTCCGGAATCAACATCAGACCCGTCAATTACCCCGACAACGATATCCGCTTTTTTCAGCTCAGAGATATTCTTCCCGTAAATTACCCGCTCACGATTCTCTTCCCGCCCCTTCGCAGTATCATCAAACTCCTGCGGGAGATACACAGAAAAGAAATTCTTCCGGAGAACATCGCCAAGATATGCATTGTAGCGTCGTTCCCCCTCCGAAAAAAGCGGGCACGCCAGATACACATGGTATCTCGCAAAAACTCTTGCATCGACAAGCCGGTATTCGGAAAATCGTTTCAGAAAAACACCGGGACCGGGTGTTTTTTCGCTCGTATAATACGTCGTCGTAACTCCGCACGCCGGTGATGAGTTCACCCCGAGAATACAAAGCGGTTCGCCTTTTTCTGAAATTATTTCACGAACATCCTTTTCAAGTCGGTCAAGAAGAGCGGAAAACTCCGGTGTGTCGAGCCGCTCGACAAACGAACCCGGAGCCCGCGGGGTCCCAAGATACAGTGTCTCCGGACACGGCAGAGGAACAATTTCAATCCCAAACTCCTCACACCGTTTCCGGCACAATGAAAAAACCTCCCGGTCATCATCCGTCGTAATCCCGTCTGCACGGAGATTTTCATTGAGAACGCAGGGCGATGCAAGGATATACATGAGATGGTATTTGTGTCCCTGAAACATAAATAACATACAACCATGACGATCTCACTCATCGCATATCGTGACAATTCCTGCGACCCGAAGAAGTGCACGATGAAAAAACTGGAACGTTTTGGGATGATGAAAATCGTAACGAGAATCTCTCAGGTTCCAAAGACCACGCTCCTCCTGGACCCTACAGCAGAATTCGTCTTATCTCCTCCCGATAAAAAATGGGTCAGATCCATCACCGCGCTCGACTGTTCGTGGGAAGTACTTGACACGACCGACCTCGGTCCATGGAAAGGAAGACGTGCTCTGCCGTTTCTTGTTGCCGCAAATCCGGTAAACTTCGGAAAACCCTTCACGCTGACCTCAGTCGAAGCAATTGCAGCCGCTCTCTATATTCTTGGCGAAAAAGAGCAGGCTGAAAGCATTCTTGCAAAATTCCACTGGGGGCTGAACTTCCTGAAACTCAATGAAGAACCCTTAAACGAATATGCAAATGCAAAAGACAGTGCCGAAATTTTGAAAATCCAGAGTGAATACATCGGTTAAACTCCCTCAAACCAAAATATATACCTTTACAGAACGGATGTGTAAAGCATATGGGAGAGGTGCTTATTTTCATCGGCTGTCCCCAGATTCCTGTCCAGTCAGCACTTGTACTTCACATTGCAGACTTTCTTCAGGATGCGGGACACCACCCGATTGTTGCGGCGAATCCTTCAGCGAAGCAGCTCGTAAAAACGAGCGATCCAAAAGGGCACTACGTGAAAGACTACATAGATCTGGACAAAACCATCGGAGATCTGGCAGACGGCACGGTTCACTATCCGCTGATTATTTCGCTGATTCATAACAATGCAGGACTCACCTACACGGCGACAATTGCGGCAGTCTCTCCGGATTCTCTTCTTCTCTCGGTTCTCTTCGGAGAACATGCATATGACATCGCCGAAGAGGTTGAATATCCAACAGAAAAAGTCGTGGCTCCGGTTACCCACAACACCAGACCGCTTCTCACAAAATTAGACGAGGTACTAGAATGGGCTGTCTTGAAAATATGAACTACGAGGTTCTCGCTAAGAACTGCAGTTTCAAAGAAGCACGGGAAATAATCAAATCAAACAGCAAGGAGAGATACCAGGTCCCGCCGGGCTTCAAACTGCTGGATAAACCACTGATTGGAATTCCGCCGATTATTGTAGGAATTACCAATGAAAAACTGGTGTACGGCTACACAAAACCCTGTCACGGGACGTTCGTCGTCGTTGTTGACGACCACGAAGGGGTTGAACATGTCCGCCGTGACGGAAAACCCGTCTGGTAATGTTTGACGTTCTCATCTCATCGCTCATCATCGCGGCAGGTCTCGCGATGGATGCGTTCTCGGTTTCACTTGCAGGCGGAGCGGCACTCAAAGAAAAAATAATAAAAACAGCACTCATCACCGGAGGAATGTTCGGATTCTTCCAGTTTATAATGCCGATACTCGGCTGGTTCATCGGTGTCCCGGTTACACAGATTATCAATCCGTTCGGCTACTGGGTTGTCGTTGGTCTGTTCTTCTTCATCGGCGGTAAAATGATCTGGGACTCCTTCTTTGGAGAAGAGGAGGGAGTGAATCTTATCGGATGGAAAGTGCTGATTCTTCTTGCAATTGCAACGAGCATAGATGCCCTCGCAGTTGGAATCAGTTATGCCCTTCTCGGAGAAGCGATTCTGTTCCCGTCAATCATCATCGGTGTGGTCACCTTTGTATTTTCATTTCTGGGAGTCCTTGCCGGACACAAACTCAGCAGGGTTCTCGGAAACAAAATGCAGATCTTCGGAGGAGTTATCCTCATCCTGATTGGCGTAAAATTCCTTATTGAAAACTGTCTCTGAATCAGATAATCCCGAGCAGTTCCTCGATTCTCTCGAATGATGCCTGAATCTTCTCACCGGCTCCATCAAAATCAATCGAGTCGAGAGCGGCTTCGGTATCCTGGTTGGTCACCGGCATGGCGAATATCTGATTGAAAAAGTCATCTGCGTCATCGAAGGAGATGTTTTCAATCGAGGGAATAAATCCGAGATCAAGCAGCGAGGTATTTGTGGTATTGCCGGATGAAAAAATATCCAGGAGATTATCCGCCTCATCTTTTGTAATTCCGTCTTTCGTAAAGGTGAACCCGTAGAGTTCCACTTTCATATCGAATTTTTCCGTCACCGACTCGTTTGACAGGAGATTGTCGGTAACTGGTGTAAGATAAATATGCCCGACCGTCTCGTTTCCCACAAGAATATCCGTTGTCTGGGTCCCGAGACTAATACAGCCTGCACTAAGTATGATTATTAACGCTACAATCAAAACTGCCGGACGGTAATTCATTGATGATAATTAGCGGCACAAAGAGAAAAATCTTGTCTCACTGATAAGACCGGAGACGTTAGACGTATTTGTTAGAAACGCCCAATAATGGGATATGCTTGAAGTCCTCAAAGAATCCCTGCTGACATGCCCCATGGTCAAGCGGGAAAAAGAAGGGATTGTCTATAATTATTTCATTAACCCGATATCCGACGGCATCCCCGCTGTCACCGCAGAACTTCTGCGGGATGTAACGGCGGCAATGATTCAATCACTGGACCTGAAAAATGTCGACAAGATTGTTGTTACCGAAGCAATGGGAATCCACATAGGAACCGCCTTAACCCTTGCGACCGGCATTCCGTTTGTTGTTATCAGAAAGAGGGATTACCATCTGCCGGGTGAAGTTGTCATCGGTCAGGAGACCGGATACTCCAAAGGCACCCTATATTTGAACTGTGTAAACAAAGGTGACAGAGTAATTTTTATTGATGATGTTATCAGCACAGGCGGAACAATCAAAGGAATTCTCCCTGCCTTAAAGACTGCCGGAGCAGAGCTCACGGATATGCTCTTTGTCATTAACAGAGGCTCGCCTGATATCGGAATCCCCTACAAAACGCTTGTCACCATCAGTGTCGATCAAAACGGTGTGAAAATCATTGATTCAGCTTACTGAAGTAATCAGCCAGCTCAAGAGCAGGAACGCGAAGAAAGTTGCCGTGCAGTTACCTGAAGGTCTGAAAAGAAAAGCCGCGGAGATTTCTGCCGCTCTCAAAAGCGAAGGATTTGAGGTACTCATAAGCGGGGACGCCTGCTGGGGGGCATGTGACCTCTCGCTCGACGCACTCGACTGGGCAGACGTGCTTGTGCATATCGGGCATACACCCGTGACATCGGAAGAGAACGTCATCTATGTCCCGTTTCAGCAGGACATTCCTCTGGAAATTCTTGATAAGGCAGTGTCTGAACTAAAAAAATATCCGACTGTCGGTATCACGACGACGATTCAGCATGCCCACCAGACAAAAGATATGGGTAAATGGCTGAAAAATCACGGAGTCAACGCGGTAATCGGGGGCGGTTCTTCGAGGACGCCTCTCGACGGTCAGGTGCTTGGATGCACCTACGCCTCGGCGAAAAATGCCTTGGCAGATGCATATTTATTTGTCGGGACAGGAATTTTTCACGCAATAGGCGTATCGCTCGCCACGAAAAAACCAACCTTCGCGCTCGACCCGTTTGCTGACGGAATTCTGCAGGAAGTGTCGGCCGACAAATTACTTCGCAAACGGTTTGTCCAGATTGAGAAGGCAAAGAGTGCGAAGACGTTCGGGATTCTGCTTTCTTCGAAATCAGGGCAGGCACGCCGCGAACTTGCCGAGAGACTTGCATCCCTTCACGAAAATACCACCATCATTCTAATCCGGGAGATCTCCGAGATGCAGCTGAGAAATCTCGGATTCGATGCATATGTAAATACTGCATGTCCGAGACTCGCTCTGGACGACCAGAGCAGATTTCCGATGCCGATCTTATCCCCGCCTGAGTTTGAGATCGTTATCGGTCTGCGAAGCTGGGACGATTATGAAATTGACGAAATATTACCATGAAACTCAGGCAGCTTGAAATAAAACTCCAGAAGATTCAGGGCTTTCCTTCACCCTCGGCAAATCTCGAGCAGTATATGACTCCGGCCCCGCTCGCGGCAAGACTCTTGTATGAGGCAGCGCTCGCCGGCGATATAGAAGGCCGTAAAGTTCTGGACCTGGGCTGCGGGACTGGTATGCTTTCAATCGGTGCCGCACTTCTCGGAGCCGAAGTTACCGGCGTCGATACAGACGAGGCGATTCTCGCAGCCGCACGAAAAAATGCCGAGGCTTTCGGCGTTGAAATCGAATTTATTCAGATGCATATTGATGATAATTCATCCGGGATTTCTGCGGATACGGTCATCATGAACCCCCCTTTTGGTGCCCAGAAGGAGCATGCCGACAGACCGTTCCTTGACTTTGCACTCAGAGCGGCTCCGGTCTGTTATGGAATCTTCAACAAAGGAAGTATTCCATTTGTGGAAGCATACACAAAAAACAAAGCTGTCATCACGGGTAAAACAGCCGCCCTCTTAAATATTCCAAAACAGTTCTCCTTTCACACAAGAGAGAATCTGGAAATCCCTGTTGAAATCATCCGCCTTGAGAGAATAGCATGAACGTACTTACTAAACGTATAGCAGGCCTTGCAGCCGGTCACGGAGCCGTGGACTTTTATATCCCGATAATTCCCGCACTTCTTCCGGCATTAATTCCATTATTTACCGAACAGGGAATCACCTCCTATGCAATGGCAGGGTTCCTGTCTACCATATTAACACTGACAATGGTCATTTTCCAACCCTTATCCGGCTGGCGTATTGATAAGAATAAATGGGTGCCCGGGATTTCCTGGTGTATTATTATTACTGCCCTCGCAATTACCATCTTTGCATTTACTCAGAATTACTGGATTCTTCTGATTATGGCGGTAATTGCAGGAGCGGGAAACTCCGTCTTCCACCCCAATGCCTATCAGCAGATTCACCAGTTCACGACACCGGCAAACCGCGGGACATTCCTTTCACTGTTTTCTGTCGGAGGATCGTTTGGTTACGGAGCCGCTCCGCTTATCACCGGAGCACTGTATGCATGGGGAGGATTCCCCGCACTTGTCTGGCTGCTTATTCCGGGATTGCTTGTTGCAATTTTACTTAGGAAACATCAGCAGAAACCGGATTATGTCCCTCCAAAAGTGGTGAAAACCAGTACAGAAAAACCAGGATGGAGTAAAGCGGCACTTGTTCTCGGCATCAGTTCGCTTCGGACATGGGTTTTCTATGGATTCCTTGCCTTTGCTGCCGTATATCTGACGGAATTTGCCAGTGTTGATTATATTCTCGCAACCGGAGTCGTCAGCTGTATGATTTTCGCGGGGATGGTCGGAACCCTCATAGCCGGTCCTCTCTCCGACAAGATCGGACGAAAAGAGGTTATGTTCACTGCCTACATCGGAGCAACTATCGCTTACTTCGGAATATTTTTCCTGTCGGGAATCGGTTCGGTCATTTCTCTGATTATTGCCGGATTTTTCCTGCTGGCGACCGCTTCCGTGGAAATCGCAACCGTTCAGGAACTTATGCCCGGAAGCGTTGGCTTTGCCTCAGGAATTATAATCGGCATTCCACAGGGACTCGCGGCAATCGCGGTAGTAATGATTGGTATTATGGCAGATATGATTGGTATGCCGACAGCTCTCTTCTACCAGGGATGGCTGATGATTGCGGCGATTATTCTGTGTATTGCTCTGCCTTACCCGCTGAAATTGCTTAGTCACAAAAACAAAATCAATTGAGAATAATTTTTCAACCTTTTTTTGTTTCCGTTGTTTTCCCATCGGAAATACAAAAATGTGATTTTCCGCACGAAATCGCGAAATGTTAAAAAGAAGAATTTATCATAATATCCCACCTTATATCAGTTTAGAGTGTGGGAATAATCATGTTACTTCAGCATAACATCCTTAGCCTGTCTGAAATTTATCTAACCTATGGTCCATCCGATGAAGAATTTATCACGTATCTGATTTCCCAAAACGTAAATTCGACAGCACGTCAGTCAGAGTATCTTATTGCATTAAAGAAACGCTTTCTTTCAATCAGAACCCCAAACGAACTTACCGAATATGCCAGATACAATAACGGGAAAAACATGACCCAGAAATATCGCGGGGCGCTGAACAAATATCTCTCGTATTCTCTGAAACACAATCTCACATCCGTCAACGGATTTGACATAAAAACAGCCTGGATTCCGGCCATCAGAAAAGCAAAAATCGGCAATAAAACCGCGGAGGAGATGGGGAGAAACGGTGTTGTGTATCTCACCGATGAAGAAGTCGTAGCCGGGATGGAAAATCTCCCGGGAGAACTCAGAACTTTTTACCTCATGCTTGCTTATTCCGGGGCACGATGTGCCCAGCTGTATGACGCAATCAGAAACACAAAACCGGAAAACCGGAAAATCGAACGGATAACTCCCCCGTTCGGGAATACGGATATACTCAGGTTTGATATCCGTGAATACTCCCGCGGGAGGGCTTATGTCGATTACCTCTACTTCCCGGTCGAGTTGGGAAATGCCCTCCGTAATTACACCATTTTCCAGAGTGCCTTTTACTTTAAGAAGAACATCCAGAATCTTCAGGATAAAAACCGGATCGTCAATGTCACTTCGCTTCGCGACTGGAACTACCGGACCATGTTCCGTATCGGAGTGGGCAAACTGAATTTCCCGGAAAGAGAAGATCCGTGGGATACCATGCTCCGTTACCGTTCTGAGCTGAATCTGGTCCAGGGAAGAATCGCGGTCTCTGACAATCCTGAATTGTTCGATAAAAATGAACGGGCAGAGCGTGCTGCCGGAATTTATGCTACTTGTGTAAAGGAACTAACCGAAATTCTTGGTGTGCCTGACTTCGTGAGGAGAGGAGAGGTAATCTACCGCCCGAAACAGACCGAAGAAGAGAAACAGGCAGTGGAAATCCGGGTAAAACGAATGCTGGAGGAGACATTCCCGAATGGAAAATACCGGTATTCCCATATGGAGATTAAGAAAACCACGGGGATATCAACCTCGCCGTTAAACCGGATCATTGAAAAATACAGGCTCGAGAGAAAGTAATTCACGCCCGGAATGCAATCAGCATATCCTTAAACCCTGCCGGTGTAAACACAGTCTCCGCACTCACGGATTTCCGCTCCACGTAAACCGTATACTCCTCTTCAAACATTTTCAGATTCGGGACGGTTACTTCCCAGCCGTCCGGCATAACCTCAGTTGTTTCATAAAGCACCGACCCGTCAGGACATATCAGGGTCATATTCAGCTCACTTCCGGGAGCAAAAGTCGTCGTTCCGGAAATGGTAATCCCGCGTTTTTTAATGGAAGCTGTTACCGGGTCAATGAATATCGCGAACGTTGTGTCGGTCGTGAAAGCTTTAATCCGCAGATTCGTCTCCCCGTCCGCACTCAAATCTTCCCAGGCGGTTCCGTTGGAGACAAAACTTTGTCCGGGAAGGGCGAAGGTCACTGTTTCAATATCTTCCTCGATAATATCTGATTCGTCAATGGAAATGTTGAGCTGTTCATCTGAATCAAGAGAGTACACCACAGAGAAACTCTGTCCCTCTTCGATAGGGACATAATCCGTCAGTTCAATCGTGTAATATCCGGGATATTGAACAGCTCCGGTCTCTGACGCGAACAGTGTTCCCGAATCCGGGGATTCACTCATGAGATTCGTATAAATTTCAAGGGTGTAGTTTACCGACTGGTTTGTGTCAAGAGACACCGCCCGGATGAGTTCATCGCGGGCGGCGGTGAACACGTTTCCAATCAGCACAGACGTCTGGTTCACCGGGTATCCGCCGCGGAGCGTTCCTCCGTCATACTGGTAGATGTGATCATATTTTGGCTCATCTCCGGTGAAGAAAGGTACCGGGTCAATGGTTTCTTCGTAGGATATCCAGATATACGTGCAGTTGGAGAGGTTACTTCCCCAGGAATTCTGAATAAGCCATGCTCCGTCATGCTCAGGTGTCATGTTGAAATACCCTTTTGAAAAATCGTCATCCCATCCGATGAGAAGGACCGCATGCATGCCGGAATAGGATAAATTTTCGCGGTCCGTTGTTCCGAGAAAGAATGCCCAGTCACCATTATCGAGTTCATGAAGGTACGGCTCTTCTACCGCAAAGAAGAGCTGGAGGATTCCGGCTCCGCTTTCGAGAAGCATGGATTTAATGGAATCAGTATCGGAGGCCGGGATGAAGGTGGCTGATTTAAGCATGACTTCATTCCCGGATATGGCAGTATCCGGGGAAAGACGGGTATTATTTCCATAGGGCTCAAAGGGGGCTGCCGATTCATTGACTGCCCCGAATCCTGCAGCCAGAGTGTATACTGCCTGGTAATCATAGCCTCCAAGAATAAGTCCGCTTATGTTGTTTACGGGTTCTGTTTCGTTTGAATATGTGTAATCTCCGGCAATCCCTTCAAGTCCAGGGATAGGTGAGTCAGGGTCGATGACGTCATCCCGGTTATAGGTGAAGTAGGCAAGGTGGTAAGGAGAAAGGTCAATCCCGGCGTATTTCTCTGGGTCCTGATAAATCATGCTGGATTCAAGCGAACTGATGGCGGAGAATGCCCAGCAGAGGCCGTAGTTTCCCTGATCGGTTATGGGCGGGGTGAGATTCTGGAGACGGGCATCGTAGGAGGAGGGTATCTCGGCCGCAGCGGGGAGGATGAATAGAGAAGTTATAATAAGGGCGAGGAGAATGATTCTGGGGTTGGACATGTGTTCTCTCCTATTGGATTAGGGGCGGAATGCTATTAGGATGATGGAAGAGTACCTCCGGATACCACGGAGCCGGGCAAAAATGACACTACCCGGAGGAACGTTCATCAGCCGGGAGATGATTATGCGAGGGTCGAAAGAGACCAGGGGAAAAGAGCTTTTTTTCAACAATTCATCCTCCGTCAATCCCTTCTGTAAACGGACCCCTCTGAGTGAGAGGCAGAATAAAATAGATAACATCATATATCAATCAAACAAAACAGGAACTTACAAATAGGTGAATGTGATTGTTTGATAGACTAAATATACCGGATACGAAAGGAATCAGCCCGGTAATGAATGATTCACATAATCTTAAATCCAAACTAAATACCATTCTGGATTCCGGAAAATTGTATGCCAAAAACAGGGATTTTGCAAAAGCAAAAGAGCAGTTTGATTTTGCATTCGATGTTGTTGACCAGATGACCGAAAATCCGGACTCATATACCGAAACTATTATTCTCAGTTCTCGTTCTCTCGTTTTTTCACGGCTTTCTCTTATGTATTTCCTGCAGGGAGATTATGCTGCATCCCTTGATGCTGATTTCCGGGACCTCGAACTCCTCATTCAGCTGGAACCAATATACAGACGTCTCCACCCCGACCAGGAAATCATCAATGTTCAGAATCTGATAATGACCTATACCTGCATTGCAGATTGTTATAATAACATTGGTGACCATGAAAATGCTCTGAAGTATGCCAATGAAGCCATATCACGATGCAAAGAGGAAATGTATACCTGGGGACTCTCGGCATTGACAAACAGTTATTATTACTCGTATTTATCAATGACCAGGATCTGTTGTGGTTTGGGAAGCACACAAAAAGCGCTGACCTATTGCCGCGAGTATCTGACAATCTGCGAGTTGATACCCGATTATCCCGATACCAAAAAGGGAGAAATACATTATATGAAAATGAAAGCAATCTGTAATCAGATTGCGGAGACCGGAGCCTATAAATAACGTCCGGTCAAAAATAGCGAAAACCGTTTTTCTCATCCGTTTTTCTCGAAGCATCTGCTGGAAATCCAGGAATTATGCATCAATGCCCGCCCGGGGCTGGCAAACACATATATTCCCCATTCACCTATGAATTACTTAGTAAGGTGGTGTATTTATCCTGCAATTACTTGAAATGGTAGATAAACCGGGGACCTCATCAGCTCAGGAAAACCCGGATATTCTTTTTCACCGGCTCGATGATATTCTGAATATGAGCAGACTGTACACCCGTAATAAACATTATACCAGGGCAAAAGAGCAGTATAATCTTGCGTTCGATGTTGTAGACCGGATAACGGCCTATCCTGACGAATATGAAGAATACAATCTGTTTAATGCACGTCTTGCCGTTTATTCATCTCTTTCAGGCATGTATTTCCAGCAGGGGGATTATGTTTCCTCACTGCATGCGGATTTTCAGGCAGTGGATCTCCTCCATCAGATGGAAGCTATTAACAGACGGGATAATCCCGATCAGGTAATAACTAATATCCGAAATCTGATCGTGACACTCACGCGTATTGCAGATTGTTACAACCTGCTTGGTGATTTGACCAATGCTCTGAAGTATGCCCGCCAAGCCTTATCCCGCTGTAAAGAGGAAACGAACAACTGGGGGCTCTCGGCATTGAAAAACTGGATTTATTTAGTGGACTTATCCTTGGTCAGAATCTGCTGTGATATGGGTAAGCCGGAAGAAGCGCTGACCTATTGCCGGGAGTTTGTGAATATTTGTGATATTTTACCCGATTCTATCATTACTGAGAAAGGGAAAGAAAGATATGACAAAATGAATGCAATCTACCATTTAATAAAAGAGACAGGAACATATAGAAAAGTCAGTTTATAATCCTGTTTTCTTAAAAAGCACCAGACAGCGTTTTTTATATTCGTCCTCGGTAATGATGCCGTTTTCGCGCAGGTATTTGAGAGCGTCAAGGGATTTGTCAATCGCCTCATCATCGAGCCCTTCTTTTGGTTCAAGCGTCACCGGTGACACGGTCCGCGGATTGGGGCGGGGCGGTATTATCGGGGCTTGGGAGGAGACATAGACGACCGAATCGTCATCTGCCCGTGTATAGGTATGTTCGTCGGCGAGATGTTTGTATTTGGAGCTGCCGACCCGGGTTCTTCCTCCACCGGGAAGAATCATTGCATCCCCTTTTCCCTCATCGTGCCACTGGTCATTCATCTTTCCGGAACCGGTATTGAAGACAACAGCGTCATTCAGCGGGACTTCCTTATGTATCTCCACTTTTTCCGGAACCGGACCGGTCGATTCTATCATCCGTGAAACCCAGGCGGTTGCGGCAGCGTTCAGCTCTTTTTCCGAAGTATCGGGAATGGTTTGTTTTTCGAATACATCATCCTCGAAAACATCATCGGTTCCGGTTTCCGGAAGAGCCGGCGACTCCCCGCCGGTTTCTTTCAGAAGATACTCTTCCATAAGCAGATTGCGTTTCACGGCGATCCCCCAGTTTCCCCCGGCGTTTGTTACCATCATCTCGCGAAGTGTGAGAAGAGCGGCCCGCATTTCTTCCACTGTGTTCTTTATTCCGTGGAAAATATATCGGTCATTGTTTACTGTTTTCAGGATGAATGTCGGAGCAAGCGCTGCTGGAAAACGGACCTGAGCTTCAAGCAGGTCAATATAATGCATTTCGTAAATCCGATACACGGTCTGCCGTTCAGGATACCCCCACACCATACGGAGGCGGGTGAAAAGAATGGGAATCAGGAATTTGTCCTTACTCCGTGCGTAGATGACATTCAATACCTCTTCGGTCCGCGGAATATCGTCTAATATCTCGATGGGGAGGTCATACTGATATAGAATTTCGTGACGCACGGAAAAATCCTCAATTAGCAATATACCATTGGTTTTTGAAAATAGTTAAAGTTCGTCACTGCAAAAAATAATTATAAAACAGGGCAGACCGGCTTTTCCGATACTCCCGGAAATCTGACCAGCACGAAATAGAATAGAATCAGAAAAGAACAATAATTATCAGTTTTTTCTAAAATTTTTCCACTTCACAATCGGAAGTGGAAAAACAAAAGGGAGAGATTTGAGAGAGTGGTACGTGTCATTAACCTTATATTGGTATTGAACAGATCCGCAAACATACTGGTGGTGTGGTGTGTGTGAGGTGTATACCATATGGAAAAGGCTGGTGTGTGGTGTTCCTTTTCCATCTTATGGAACTGATTCGTTCACGGGTCTGTTTGCCGCCTGTGCTCTTCCCACAGGCTGCTATATTACTATTTGCTATTCTTATATTTAAATATAACTCACATTGCACGGCGTTGATGACTTGCACCAATGCACCGCCTTGTGCAAAGCATTAATAATTCAGCAACCAAATTAAGTATAATGGTTGAGCAGACTGGCGATTTCTCCGAAATACTGACGCTTTTACGAGAGAATCCACGCGGAATGTCGGTCACAGAAATTGCCGACGCAACGCATCTTAACCGGAATACGATAGCGCGATACATGGATAACCTGCTAATGTCCGGCAGAGTCGAGATGCGGACATTTGGTAAAGCCAAGGTTTTTTTCTTATCAAAACGGGTTCCCGTTTCGGCCATGCTCAATCTCTCCTCCGAGATGGTTCTGCTGATCGATGCCGACTTAAAAGTCATTCAGGCAAATGAGGCACTATTGACATTCCTCTCGGCAGACGCCGGGGAAATAGTTGGAAAATATGTATATAATAGTGCCTGTAAGACCTTCTGCACAGATGTACTGACAGACCAGATCAGAACCGCTCTGCGCGGAGAAATGGTCAGAAATGAACTCCGCCTTTTCAAAAACGGGACTGACTGCTTCCTGGACCAGCGGATTTACCCGATGGTCCTCTCTGACGGAAGACCGGGTGTTACGGTCGTCTGGGACGACATGACGCCAAAGGTAAACGCAGAAGCTGCGCTTGAGCAAAGCGAGGCAATGTTCCGGCGCCTTGTTGAAACTATTCATGATGTCATCTGGTCAATGGATGAAACATTTTCCATCCAGTACATCAGCCCCCAGATTACCAAAGTGACCGGCTATCTCCCGGAAGAACTGATTGGAGAGAAGCTCTCGAAATTCATGCCGGCAGGGGCGGCAGTCCGGTTCGACTGGGAACTTTCCTCGGAGATTTCCCGTGAAAACGGATTCACCCTCCCGGAATTCCCCTTCATCTGCAAAAACGGTCGAAAAATCTACTGCGAGTTCTCAGGCTCCCCGGTTGTTCTCGAGGAGGACGAGGAATTATTCCTTGGATATAACGGAGCCCTTCGTGACGTCACCGACCAGAGAGATGCCGAAATCGGAGCAAAACGGTGGAAACGTTTCCTTGACGAAGTAATAGACAACATGCCGGAAATAATCACCGTAATCGGCATGCAGTCACGTGAATATTATTACGTGAACAAATCGGCAGAACGGTTTTTGCAGAAATCCAGAGCGGAACTCCTCAAGATGACCTCAAAAGAGATTCTCGCAGGAATCGGTTCCGTGCGGCTGACCGAAGCTCATGATACTGCGGCTTCATTCAACGAGCAAGTCCGTATGCCCGAGGATCACATCGTAATAAACGGCGAACCCAGATACATATCTGCTATTGTGATACCCATGAAACTCTCTGTGGAACGTGAGTATCTGCTGACAATAGTAAATGATATCACCGAAGATGAGGAGGACCGCAGTCATCAGATGATGAGCCGGGAACTCGCTTTTATTCTGGAAGGAGTGTCAGCCACCCAGGAAATCTGGAAACCTCTCCTCGAAATGCTCCCGAAAATTTCAGGATTCGAAGCGGTCGGCATATACCAGAGAAGCATTTTCGATGATTACACTCTGTATATGGCAAAGAACGGGCACTTCATCCCGGCAATCCAGACCGATTCGACTGTTGACAGAATCATCAGGAAAGGAGAACCGGTTATCTTTGACAAATACAGAATGACACTTCTGCCGGAGAATACCCGCTCCCCGATGGATCATGCAAAATCACTGGTATTACTTCCCGTCGTCTTTGAGAGCCGGACAGTTGCCTGCGTTATTCTCGGATCAAAAGAGGCATTATCCCCTGACGCAGTCCGTCGGACACTGCTGCTTTCAACTGCATTCCAGATTAGCACGGTTGTATCACGCTGCCTTGTACAGGAAAAACTTCAGCACGAACGTGACCGGACGAGAACCTACCTTGATGTGGCAGGTGTTTTGCTGGTTGCAGTAAACCGTGAAGGAAATGTGGAGATGCTGAACAGATACGGTGCAGAGTTCCTCGGATACACGGAAAGCGAGCTGATTGGAAGGAACTGGTTTACAACGGTCATTCCGGAACGGGTCAGACAGAAAAGGATTGATGGTTTCCAGAAGATAATTGCAGGTAAAATCCCGGATATCAATCACGTGTATGAAGGGCTTGTTATCTGTAAAGACGGAACGGAAAAAATTCTCAGGTGGAGAAACTCTCCGCTCCGGGAGGATTGCGGAACCATCGCCGGAATTGTATCATCCGGTGAAATAATGTAAATTGATTGCTAAAAAAGTAGGATATTTTTTAAATCTGTTTCTGAAGAGCTTTTTCCACGATTTTAATTGCACAAAGGTCCCCGCACATCGAACAGGTTTCACAGACCCCGTCCCGGTCGTGAATCTCTTTTGCATGTTTGCCAAACAACGAGATATCATACTGCGCCTGCCAGTCGAGATTTTTGCGCGCCTCTGCCATTTTTTGCTGACGGGGAATTTCGACGTCACGTCTGCGGGAAAGGTCCCCCACATGTGCGGTGATTTTGCAGACCCGCGTTCCTTCAATAATATCCTCCAGATTCGGAAGAGCAAGATGTTCGGATGGTGAAACCATGCAAAGGAAGTCTGCTCCTGCCGCCGCCGCTGCCGCACCGCCAATTGCCCCGGTAATATGATCATACCCCGGAGCGATGTCCGTGACCAATGGACCGAGAAGATAGAGCGGGGCGAAATCCGTGATTTCCTTTATCATTTTTACATTATAGGGAATCTCGTTGTAGTCCATGTGACCCGGACCTTCGATCATTCTCTGGACCCCCTTGTTCTTCGCACGTCTGGCGAGTTTTCCGAGAGTCAGATATTCCTGGGACTTGGCAAGTTTCGTCGAATCGACATATGCTCCGGGGCGCATTCCGTCACCAAGCGAAAGGGTGATTTCATATTCGTCGAGGATTTCAAGAAGGTAATCATACTCTTTATAGAGAGGATTTTCCTCGCCGCTCGATAACATCATGGCAGTGTGGAATGAACCTCCGCGGGAAACAACCCCCATCACACGCGGGTCAAGTTTCAGGGCATCCAGTACATCCAGATTCACCCCGCAGTGGAGCGTCATGAAATCAACTCCCTGTTTTGCCTGATCCCGAATCACTGAGAAGAGAATGTCAGCCGTTAGGTCAACTACATTTCCCGCACGGCGGACCGCTTCATAAATCGGGACGGTGCCGACAGGAATTCCCAGTTTGAGAATCTCTTTTCGGATGGCGGGAAGGTCCCCCCCGGTTGAAAGATCCATAATCGAATCTGCCCCGTTGTCGATTGCCGCCTGAGCTTTCACTATCTCCTTTGCCGGATCACAGGTCACGCCGGATGTCCCGATATTGACATTAATCTTGACGTTCGTTCCGTCCCCAATCGCACAGGGTGCATAGTCACGTGCCGCATTTTTCAGAAGAATAGTCCGACCGGCGATAATATTTCTGGAAAGAACTTCCTTTGTCATTCTCTCGGATTTTGCGACATCGGCAAGTCCGGATAAATCTCCGTGAAGGCAGTTCTGGATGATGGAGTGCATGCTTCTTATCTATTTGTTTTCGCTTTGCATTATAAGTTATACAAACAAAGTTAAACCAGAGTCGCAAAGATATCCTGTATGAATAACCCCATCATCTGGATCCGGGGCGACAGCTGGAGGGCAAACTCCTATGTTGTCGGGAATATTCTCTTTGATGCGGGAGTATCTGTGGAATCAGTCCTTCCATTCAAAGAGCAGATTGATACAATTGTCCTGACCCATGGACATATTGACCACACGGCAAATGTTGCGGAAATCGCAAAAATCTGCAGGGCAACCGTTTTCATCGGCAAATATGACCTGCCGCTTTTCAGAGAAGCAGGACTCTCCCTCTCGAACCATTTCGGAGAGCAGACCCCGAATTGTCCGGCAGAAACCCTGGAGGACGGGGACGTAGTTGGAGAATTTGTGGTGTATTATACACCGGGACATACACATGGAAGTATCTCCCTATTCAGAGAATCCGACGGAGCTCTGATTTCAGGAGATACGATTTTCCCGAACGGATCGTTCGGGCGGTGCGATCTCCCTACAGGAAACTATGCGGAGCTGGTCTGCTCAATTAACCGACTGGCAGAGCTTCCCGTCCGGTCACTTTGGTGCGGACATGGCATACCTGTAGTAAAAGATGCAAAACGCCATGTTCTCCTGTCCCAATACGAAGTGCCGCGATATGGATAAAGGAGTTTACTGTCTGATTCTTTCATGCAGAAAACCCTGCACCATACGTATCGGCGCACTTGGCAGGATAGAATTTCGGGAGGGCTCGTACATCTATGTTGGCTCGGCTCTTGGCTCCGGCGGGCTTTCGCGTGTTACCCGCCATATCAGATTTTTTCACGAACATTACCGGAAACCCAAATGGCATATTGATTACCTCATGGAAGCCGTTGAGGTGACCCTGACGAACGTAATCTGCGCAAAAACCGATGAAAAACTCGAGTGCATCCTCGCAAAAAACATAGGCGGCCCTGGTGTTGAAAACTTCGGATGCTCCGATTGTTTCTGCCGGACACATCTCTTCTATCGGGGAAATCAGCCCGCGGCAGAAGTCACGCAGGCTTTTCAAAAAGCAGGACTTGAACCAATAAATCATATTATCCATAGAATGGACAAATCCGGTTTATAACTGGTTTCCAAAAGAATCTACCTGTAAATAAAGATGTATTTTCTTCGGGTCATGGAAACTATTTATCTCTCTGCCCACAAATTGTAGATAACAAAAAATTCAGGTTTGTTATGAACAAAAATAATCTTCTTAGAATAATCCTTGCAGGATTAATTATATGTGTGCTGGCCATGTCCAGTGTGGGAACAGTATCCGCTGAAACACAATCAACGTTTGTTATCACTGATTTCTCGATGTATCCGGACACCCTCATGCCTGGCGAATCAGGTATCGTAACGGTCACGCTCAAAAACACCGGAACTACGTTTGCTCCGATTGATCAGATATACATCAAAGATGCTGACGGAATCACATCAACCGTAAGCCAGTATCAAAACCCGATTGGCGGAGTTGGCGCGGGCGACACGATTACGCTGTCCCTTCCGATTACCTCGGATGGAAAAACCGGCACCTTCTACCCGGTTCTTTATGTAGACTTTATGAATGCGGGCGACTACCTCAAATACCCGTTCCCTGTAATTGTTGATGACCAGAGTGTCGTAATTTCAGTCATCAGCCGCCCCGATGTCTTTGAAGCAGGCACGACCCAGACAGTTGTTCTTTCCATTGGAAATCCGCGCATGAATGAAATCGAAGGTGTACAGGTAAGTGCATCCGGAGATGGCGTTACATCCAAACAGACCTCGGTCTTCCTTGGCGAAATTTCAGGAAACAGCGCAAAAAACACTACGATAAGTGTTACCACCTCAGACAAGACCTCTGAAGTCACCTTTGTTGTAACATACAGAAACGGGGCTAACTGGCACACAGAAAGCATCTCCGTTCCTCTCGAATCAGGAATCTCCAAGACCGGTGCTGAACTCATCATAAACAACATCGAAGTAAAGGAGAACGTCAAAGGCTACTACACAATCATTGGTGATGTCAACAATGCAGGACTCACCACGGCAAAAACTCTGGTTGTAACCTACGAGGGTGCAGCCGAGGCAGGACCCTACACCTCATACGTTGTCGGTTCCCTTGATGAAGACGGTCTTTCCGAGTTTGAACTCTCCTTCAAAGACCCGGTTGACGGTAATATAACCCTGATCTTCACCTACAAGGACACGAATGGAAATATCTACACGGAAAAAGAAGTTATCTCAGTCTCTGACACCATTTCAAATTCTGCGAGTTCGGGCGAAGCAAGTCCGATCGCAACAATTCTGATTGTAATCGTCATACTGATCGTTCTTGCAGGCGGCTTTGTTGCCTGGAAGAAGGGTAAAATATTCGCACGGAAGTAAGCAATGGATTCGATCCCTGTGGTCGAACTGCATGACGTTTCCAAAATCTATCCAATGCCGGCGGGCGACGTTCATGCACTAAACCACGTAAATTTTTCCATCCATGTCGGAGAATTTGTGGCAATTATGGGACCGTCAGGTTCGGGCAAATCAACATTGATGAACATAATTGGCTGCCTTGACGTGCCAACCTCCGGGATTGTCAAAATCAACGGAATGTCAACGTCCGATATGAAGGATGATGAACTCACCATCCACAGAAGAGACAACATCGGATTCATCTTCCAGAAATATAATCTGATCAGTCTCCTGACGGCATACGAAAACGTTGAGTATCCGCTGATTTTGAAATACGGACGCCATGACACTACAACCCGTACCGCAGATCTCCTCAGAATGGTCGGGCTGACGGATGCACAGATGCAGCATACCCCGTATGAACTCTCCGGCGGTCAGCAGCAGAGAGTTTCAATAGCCCGTGCTCTCGCAAACGACCCGACATTCCTCTTATGTGATGAACCGACAGGAAATCTTGATTCCAAAATGAGTACTCAGATTATGGAACTCTTAAAAGATCTGCA
Source organism: Methanocorpusculaceae archaeon UBA425 (assembly GCA_002506085.1). Classification (GTDB taxonomy): domain Archaea; phylum Halobacteriota; class Methanomicrobia; order Methanomicrobiales; family Methanocorpusculaceae; genus Methanocorpusculum. Next base: position 121,166 of record DAWV01000006.1, on the reverse strand, counting down.
TTCCAAAGGAAGAACAATCGTGATGGTTACGCATAACCCGGCGACTGCCGAGTATGCCGACCGTATCGTGATTATAAGGGACGGTGTAATTGTCAATGAGTGAGGAACGTAAAACCCTCTGGCAGAGACTCTACTCTCCAATAGTTCTCTCTCTTGCGATAAGAAATCTGAAGCTCAACAAATTCCGGACCATTCTTTCGATGATCGGTATCGTCATTGGTGTTTTTGCCATTTGTGCGATGGGAATGATTGGTGCAGGATTTACCGAGGAGATGAACTCGATGATTTCCGATACGGCGGATACTCTGACTATTTCCCCGATTGGAGAAAAAGTCATTGACGGAACTACGACTACGGGTTTTTCCGCAAAAGATTTGAGAGATATTGAATCAGCCGTAAAATCCGTTACAAACGGGTATGATATGATACCGATGTATTCTTCATCGAAGTATGTTTACATCGGAAAAGAGACCACGATGACCACGTTATCCGGAATGGATTCTGAGGCCATAAACACACTCGTGACACTGACCGAAGGAACCCTTCCCCGCGGATCCACCAATGTGATTGTCGGTGAGACGTTTGCCGAAGATAATGATCTCCGTATCGGCAGCCGGATTACCATGCTCAGTTCAACCGGTCAGGAGGTAACGTGCAGGGTTGTCGGTATCATGGAAAGTACCGGAATGATGAACTTCGGGTTCTCCACAGATAGTGCCGTTGTAGGATCCATCGAATGTTACACAGCAATTGTCGGAGACAATCATGGTCTTTATGATAAAGTCATTGTCCGGGCATACGACCCGACCGAACTGACTGCAATCGATAATGCGATTGAGAAGAAGATGAACGGTAAGGAGGACAAAGACTCTGATGATACAGTGTACATTCTGAACTCGTATGAGATTATGGAAATCTTCGATGAAATTATGTCCATGTCTACTATCTTCACCACCATTATTAGTGGAATTTCCCTTCTGGTCGCAGCAGTGGCCATCACGAATGTGATGCTGATGAGTGTAAAGGAGAGGACACGGGAGGTTGGTATTCTCCGAAGTATCGGAACCTTCAGAAGCCAGATTCTGCAGATGTTCCTCTACGAGGCAGGGATGATTGGGCTGATCGGATCAATCATCGGAACGGTTCTTGCACTGATGGCAGCTCCTCTGTTCCTCTATGGAATGATCGGATCAATCGAAGCCATGCTTTCAGTAGGTGTCCTGATGTATGTTCCAATTGGTATTCTGATTGGTCTTTTCGTCTGCCTCATATCCGGTCTGTATCCGGCATGGAAAGCGGCGAATCTTAACCCGGTTGAAGCAATGTCAACCGACTAATTTTTTTAATTTCCAGCAACTACTTTTTTTAGTATAGATTTCCTGATGTACTTCGATTTCTTGTACGGGATTCTTTTTGATGGCCGTATCATCACACGGAAAACACTGAAATCACACAGAAACACGGAAAATATAAAGAATCGGTTGGATGGAACCCATGTCGTCCCCTCCCCCGTCCCCCACACGGAATACACAGAATTCAACAGAATTCACGAAAAGGGGGACAGGGGCGAGCTGACCCGAAGGGGCGGCCTCAGCCGAGCAAATCTTTGATTTGCGACCAAGTTTTCAGAGGAAACTTGCGAATCCCGAGGCGAAGCCTGCGAGTACATCCGCCATCGTTTTTCGCCTCCATGAATCAAAAAAAAGGATGAAAGCTATCCTCTTTTGAAAAAAGAATGTCTCCCATCCCTCCATCCACGCGCAAACCTTCGGTTTGGTCGCAAATCAAAGATTTGGTCGCAAGGCAAAGCCTTGCTCTGCTAAGACCGCTCTTACGGAGCGGCCCGCCTCCGCTGAGGTCGTCCGCGACCACAGGATGCATAACCCTCGTTTTTGATTGAGAGCACACCGCGTAACTCCTAACTAAAAAAAGAGACACTAAAAAAATTATTGAGAGACTTTACTCGAGAGAATCGCCGACTTTCAGATAGTGCCCGTTCACAATTTCATATCCCGGCATCTCGCGTTTTCCCTCAGGCTTTGCCGTAAGAATACAAAGAGCACCGTCTCCGGTCATCACGACAGGTCCCTTCTTTTTCATCACATCAACGACCGTACCCGGTACACCGGAATACTCTCCGGCGACTTTTTCACTCTGGTAAATCTTTAGAAGCTTCCCGTCCGGCAGTTTTGTATTTGCCCCGGGAACCGGAGAGAGACCGCGAATCCGGTTGTGAATCACGCCCGCGGGTAACGACCAGTCAATAACACACTCCTCTTTGGAAATCGAGGGGGCAAAGGTCACCTTCTGCTCATCCTGCGGGATTCCCGTTACATGCCCCGATTCAATCATATCAAGAGCCGCGACCAAAGCTTCGGCTCCGAGGTCGGCAAGACGATCGTGCACTTCGCCGAATGTTTCATTTTCTCCAAGAGGAATCGACTTCGATAAAATGACATCCCCCGCATCAAGTCTCGCCGTCACGTACATAATCGAGACTCCTGCCTCTTTATCTCCATTCAAAAGAGCATACTGCATCGGAGCTGCTCCCCGATATTTCGGGAGAAGCGAACCGTGAATATTTATTGTATTGTATTTCGGGAGATTGATGATTGAATCAGGAATCATCATTCCAAAAGCGACAACTATGGTAATATCCGGGGAGAGAGCTTTCAGCTCCCCGAATAAAGCAGGGTCCTTCATGTTTTCAGGCTGAAAGACCGGGATGCCGTGCTCAAGTGCAAATGTCTTCACCGGAGAGAACACAATTTTATTTCCCCGGCGGTTCGGCTTGTCGGTCCTTGTCAGAATCCCGACAATTTCATGTTTTGCATAAACCGCACGAAGAGCAGGAAGAGCATACTCCGGTGTCCCCATAAACAGAACCCGCATCTTATGCCTCCTTATTTTTCAGATCCTCAAGCTGTTTTGCAATGATTCTTTTTGCAATGGGACTGATTCTATCGACAAAGAGAATCCCGTCCAGATGATCATACTCATGCTGAAAAACGCGGGCCGGATAATCCTTGAGCTCCTCCTCTGTTTTTTCGCCCGCGTCGTTCATGTATCTGACCGTAATTCTCCGCGGGCGGCGGACGCTTTTATGAATACCCGGAACTGACAGACAGCCTTCTTCCATCTCGATAAGAGCATTCCCGAATTTCAGAATTTCCGGGTTTATGACTTTACGGACTTTGTCTCCGGCATCCATCACAAAGAACCGCTTGGAAATCCCGACCTGCGGTCCCGCAAGACCGACACCCCGGCTTTCCTTCATGAGCGGAACCATCTCTTCAAGAGTGGCTAATAGCTCGGGGGTTATTGTATCGACGGGTCCGGCAACTTTCGAGAGTACTGCTTTTCCGTATATCTGTATCTCCATTGTATGTGTATCTCCGTTGGTTATAGTATTGGATTTTTTTATTGAAGAATATGACGACAAAAATACGGGTCTTTCCTCAGAACAAATGACGCTCCATACTTTACCCCATTCCGTAATCAGGACGAAATGAATATGAGGTGTTCTCCGAAAAACAATAATAACAGAATAGTACCTGATAATAAAAGATGCTGGACGAATCCAATAAAATGATGTGTTAGGACATCGCTGTCCGAACAGTATTAGTACCGGTTGTTACGTGGGGTCCGGTGTTTTGGAAGGCATTCCTGACAGTAAACTGGTCTGCCTTCTGTTGGCTTGAACGGAACCTCGCATTCTTTTCCACAGTCTGAGCAGACTGTTTTTGTCATTTCGCGGGGGCCGTCATTAAACTGGCGTGATCCGCCAAAGCTTGTATTTCTTCTTTCCATGATAGGATTTCCTTTGAGCATAATGCTCACGAAAAAAACAAAATAGACATACTGTCTGTTTTATATTTCCCACAGATAACTGCGTCATGATATAGGACACCCAGGGATATATACTTGTGTGTCGTGGATGAATAAAGCACGACGGAGATTCACGAAAAAATCCAAATCTCTTTTGATTTCAGGTTTCACGTGTTTGCGGTGAGGAGATGACCTTAGCCTCCGGCAGCCGGCGGGAACAGGGCGATTATGTCCCCATTGTCGAGAGGAGTGTCGAGACCTGCAATAAAATGGATGTTTCTGCCGTTTCTCAGGATGTTGACAAAGTCCCGGAGGGTATCCGGAGCGGCAAACATCACCTCACTTAATCCTTCATATCGCGCAGTGAGACTAGTGAGTAGCGTGCGAACAGTCGCCCCATCCGGAAACTCAAGCTCAATCTGCATATCCATGACCTCGCGAAACATTGCAAAAGCCTTCACAGTAATCTTCATACGGGAAATCTCCGGGCATCCGGTTCACTCTCTGAAAAACCGCAGTCAGTGCATTCGGGAGAGTTCACGATTTGAATCGATTCCGATTCGCCACGCAGCCCGTCCCAGAGCAGCAGCCGGTTTTTCAGGAGCTCTCCGGTTCCGGTGATATACTTGATTGCCTCGGTTGCCTCGATACTGCCAATCGCTCCGCAGGTCACCCCGATAATCGCGTTCTTTTCCCAGGTCGGCGTTGTTGGAATGATGCAGCGGAGACAGGGAGTGACACCGGGAATGAGAGTCGTTACCTGTCCGTAGAATCCGTTCACGGCACCGTGAATGAACGGAATTTTTTCATCGAGACCCGCACGGTTCAGAATGTAGCGGGCAGCAAAATTATCCATGCCGTCAAGAATCATATCCACCCCCTGGACAAGATTCCCCACAGATTTCTCATTGATATGCCGGCAGACCGCATCCACGTCAACATCGCGATTGAGTGCATGAATCGTTTTTTCCGCGGCTTCAACCTTACATGAACCGATATCCGTTTCACGATACAGAATTTGCCGGTTGAGGTTGGAAGTCTCTACGACATCCTCATCGACAATCCGAATATAGCCAACTCCTGCAGCAGCGAGGTACATGGCAATCGCTGAACCAAGACCCCCTGCCCCGGCAAGAAGGATACGGGCGTTTTTGAGTTTCTTTTGTCCCTCTTTACCGAAAAGAGGAATCTGCCTCTGATACCGGGCATCCAATGACTCTGCTGACATATCGAAATCCTCCGGCACGGTCTGCCGCTTTATATAAGCCCCAGTTCCCGGAGCTTTTCCTTTGTCGGGATTCCTTCCGCATCCCAGCCGCGAAGAGCATAATACTCATCGAGCATTTCATGGATTCGGGATACCTGACCCGCAGGGGCACCTTCTTTCAGCGGTTCGGTCAAAAGCCGGTCCGGCAGGGTATCGTCTTTCCGGCCGAACCCGCGTTTGATATTATAGAGCTTCTGGAGATTCCATATCCGTTCGCCGACTTTCAGCAGTTCCTCAGAGTCTACCTTCACTCCCGTGGTTGCGGTAAGAAGATCCGCATAATCCCCCGCCCCCAGAGCAAAGGAAGTGAACAGGCACATACCCGATGCATCAATAGCTGCTGTCAGGTCCTGGAATGTCTTGACCCACTGCGGTTTTCCTGTTATAACATAAGGATCCAATTTTTCCGGAGAGCCAAGAATCTCCGGCGAGATCATGTATCCGTACACGTGGTCTCCGCCCCGGTTCGATGTGGCGGTTGCAAGCCCATATCCCTGAATTCCCCGGGGATCGTAGGCAGGCAGTTCCTGTTTCTTGGAGCTCATCGACAGTTCCGGATGACCGTATTTCGTCGCAAACCGGAAGGATCCCTCGGCAAGTTCATCGCCGATATCTTCGCGCCTCGCAATCTGCTCCACCAGTTTCAGCATGCCATTTGCATCGCCGAACCGGATCGGGTGGTTGACATACCCTTTCTCCGCCATTTCCATCAGGCAGGCGATTGTTGTCGGCGCCGAAATCGCATCGAGCCCATACTCATTGCAGATGTTGTTTGCCCGGGTGATCATTTTGAGATCATCGACCCCGCAGTCAGCACCAAATCCCCAGTCAGGTTCATATTCCGGACCCTCACCGGTCTCGCCGTCGAATTCGTGCACACGGCCGCACTGAACTATACATGCATAACATCCTTTGGGTTTCTTAAGAATCGTTTTTGTCATCGTCTCGCCGGAGATCTTCTCAGCCCCCGAAAAGTGGGCGGTCTGGAAGTTCCGGGTCGGCATGAGATAGTTCTCGTTGAGAATGTTGACGAGCACAGCCGTGCCGTAATCATGCAGACCCTTCGCGATACCATTCTCTTCGATCTTCTTTTTCACGCGTTCCTTTACCCCTTTGAGCAGGACTTCATCTGCCGGTTTGATGGGAAGGTCTCCGCGGGCCGCGACTGCTTTCAGATTCTTTGACCCCATGACTGCCCCGACACCCCCGCGGCCGGCAGCCCGTGTTTTTTCATTGATGATACAGGAAATCAGCACCAGGTTTTCACCTGCCGGCCCTATGCAGGATACCCGGACACTTTGATCCTTCAACTCATCCACGATTGCCTCGGTCGTCTCTCCTGTGGTTTTACCCCAGAGATGAGCGGCATCACGAAGTTCGGCCTTCCCGTTGTCGAGAAACAGATATACCGGCTTTGCTGATTTACCGGAGAGAATCACTGCATCGAATCCGGCTTTTTTCAGCTTCCAGCCAAAGACCCCGCCACTGTTGGCACTCACGGCAAGCCCGGTCAAAGGAGATATCGTCGATACCTCATACCGGCTTCCAAGAGGGATGCCGGTTCCGGTCAGCGGGCCGGCAGCGAAGACGAGAATATTCTTATCACTCAACGGATCGATCTTTGGGTCAACCATGTCGGTCAGGATCCTGATGCCAAAACCCCGTCCGCCAATATAGTCCTTTTTGAGTTCCGGCGGCGTGGGTTTGATTGTTATCGCCCCGGTTGAGAGATCGACATAGACCATGTTTCCTGCGTATCCGTCCATGATGATTACCAAACAGTTACTTCGTGGTCATTGACTATAAATGTTTGAATAGGGGATAATTTTCACAGATGTATCATCGGGGGATCATCGCAGTTTTTGCATGAAAGCCCCGGGAAATTTCCTCCGGGAATAAGCAGGCTCAGTCAAAAAAACTCTATTCTATCCATACACGCTTCAATGAAACTGACCCGGATAAGATACCGCCGGGACACATAATCACTTATCTATAACAACAACCAATATTTAGCCACATAATGAGTGAGGGAAGAAACTCGTGAAAGAAATAACAGAAAGTTACGTTCCGGTCGTTGTCGAAAACAACGTAAGTGAATACTGGAAATCCAACGACACATATAGTAAAACCAGAAAACTCCATGAATCAGGGCAGCCCTGGCTCTTTGTGGACGGCCCGCCTTACACAACCGGCTATATTCACCTTGGAACCGCCTGGAACAAAATCCTCAAAGACTCGATTATCAGATATCACTCAATGACTGGTCAGCATATCATTGAAAGAGCAGGGTATGATATGCATGGTCTTCCAATCGAGGTCAAGGTCGAGGAGAAACTCGGTTTCAAGAACAAGATGGACATCGAAAAATACGGTGTCGCAAAGTTCATCGAAGAATGCCGGGAGTTCGCTCTCACTCACAAAGACCTGATGAGCGACCAGTTCCGGGCACTCGGAACCTGGATGGATTTCGACGACCCCTACCAGACGGTCGATAAGGGATACATGGAAGCTGCCTGGTACACCCTCAAGCGCTGCGATGAAGAGCATATGCTGGAACGCGGATCCCGTGTGGTCAACTGGTGTCCACGCTGCGGCACTGCCATCGCTGACGCAGAAGTTGAATACTGGGATGAAACCGACCCCTCGATTTTCGTCAAATTCCCGATTCAGGGAACCGAAAATGAATATCTGGTCATCTGGACAACAACCCCCTGGACTCTTCCGGCAAACGTAGCTGTCGCAGTCGGAAAAGACTTCGTCTACGCCAAATGCCGTGCGGTGAAAAACGGAAAGACCGAAAACCTCTGGATTGCAAAAGACCTCGCCGAACAGATTCTCAAATACGGCAAATATCAGGACTACTCCATTCTTGAAACAAAGACCGGAGCAGAACTCGCCGGAACAAAATACACCTCTCCCCTCGCAGCTGTAGTTCCGATTCAGGAAAAAATTGAGCACCGCGTTGTCATAGCCGATTACGTTGCTATGGAAAATACCGGGATGGTCCATATCGCCCCGGGTCACGGCTGGGACGACTACCTCGTCGGTCTGAAAGAGAATCTCCCGATCTTCTGTCCGGTTGACGGAAATGGAAACTTCACCGAAGACGCGGGAATGTTTGCCGGTAAATATGTCAAGACACCGGAAACCAATCAGGAAGTCATTGATGTCCTCGGGGACTCCATACTTGCGGTCCGGAAAATAACCCATCGATACGGACACTGCTGGAGATGCAAAACCCCGATTATCTATCGTGCAACGTCCCAGTGGTTCCTCAAAGCAAAGGATATCAGGGAAAAGATGCTCAAAGAGATTGCCGAAGAGGTCACCTGGTATCCGGACTGGGCAGGTTCGGCTCGGTTCCACGACTGGATCGAAGAGGCACGCGACTGGTGTATTTCCCGGCAGAGATACTGGGGTATCCCGATTCCGGTCTGGGTATGCCCGGTCTGTAATAAATACAAGGTCATCGGCAGATACACGGAGCTCGAAGAGCTTTCCGGTCAGAAAATGACCGACCCGCACCGGCCGTATGTCGATGACATTACGATTCCGTGCGAATGCGGCGGAACGATGAAGCGGATTCCGGACATTTTCGATGTCTGGTATGACTCGGGTATTGCCTCATGGGCAACCCTCCGTTTCCCGGAGAAGACCGAAGACTTCGCCAAATACTGGCCGGCTGACTTCATCCTCGAAGGACATGACCAGACCCGCGGGTGGTTCTACTCACAGCTCGCCTTATCCACAATTGCCTTTGGCAAATCCCCCTACAAATCCGTTCTCATGCATGGATTCGCTCTGGACTCGGATGGTAAAAAGATGAGTAAGAGTCTCGGGAACGTCATCGCACCGGAAGACGTCATCAAACAGTTCGGTGTCGACGTAATGCGTCAGTACATTCTCTCGGCAAACGCCCCTTGGGATGACATGCGTTTCTCCCTCGAAGGAGTCAAGACGACCCACAGAATGTTCAATGTTCTCTGGAACGTCTACAAGTTCCCTCTCCCATATATGGCACTCGACGGCTACAAACCGGCAACCATAGACGGGGTCTGGGACCCATCGGTCGTCGAAGACCACTTCAAAGATTACTGCAGAGAAGACCGCTGGCTGATTTCCCGTGTAAACTCTCTTGCAGCAGATGTCACGAAAGAAATGGAGGTCTGCAGCCTTCACCGTGCAACCCGCCCAATCAGCACATTCATTCTCGATGAACTCTCCCGCTGGTATGTCCAGCTGGTGCGCCCGAGAATGTGGCTGGAGGAGGAGTCGGTCTCGAAGATGCAGGCATATGACACGATGTATTACGTGCTTCGCCGGCTCATTACCATCTTCGCACCCTTCGCTCCGCACATTACCGAGAGTATGTATCAGAACCTGAAATGTGCAGGCGACCCCGAATCAGTCCACATGACCGACTGGTTCAGCGGGAATGATTCGCTCAGAGATACGGCTCTTGAAGAAGAGATGAAAATCGTTCAGGAATTCGACGATGCAGTCGCAAACGCCCGCCAGAATGGAAAACGCAAAGGCCGCTGGCCTGTAGGAGAGATCATCGTCTCGACCGATTCACCCGCAGTAACCAACGCAATCTTAGTGATGAACGATATGTGCTGCGACCGGGCAAATGCACGGTCTGTTACAGTCGTTTCGGGAATCTGGGACAAAGTCGAATGGTCGGCACTTCCGGTTATGAAAGTTATCGGCAAACAGTTCGGACGTGACGGTCCTAAGGTGAAGGCATTCATCGAGGAGGCAAACGGCACTACACTGAAGAGCGCCATTCTTGCAGACGGCAAAATTGTGATGGAAAAGGACGGCTTTGCAGCCGAACTCACCGAAGAACACATGACGTTTGAAGAGAAGATGCCGGAGAATGTATTCTCCTCCCCGATTGAGAACGGAATGGTCTACGTTGATGTGACGCTCACCCCTGAACTTGAATCAGAAGGATATGCACGTGAGGTTATCCGCCGTATTCAGGAGATGAGAAAACATACAGGACTTGCCGTCGATGCAAAAATCAAAGTCGAGGTTGTCATTGATGATGAGCGGATTCAGCCGCTCGTTAAATCACAACAGGGAGTGATTGAGAATGAGGTCCGGGCAAAGTGTATGAAAATCAGACTACCGGCCGACAAAATATGCGGGTGTGATGCAATCAGGAATGCAATTCTTACGACGGACTGGGAGATTGATGATCTTAAGGTTCACATCAGTATTGCTCAGGCAGACTGACTGAGAACTATTCTCACCTTTTTTCAAGTATCTTCATTCCGAAACCGGAAATGGAATTACAATCGGACTTACGCGGTGTTGGTGTGAATCCAATTCGGGAGAAGGTGACCAAGTGTGATCCGGGGTGAGCCGATAGTTTACCGGATTCATTCTATTCTTTTTTATTCTAGATTTTTGGATGTACTTCGGTTTCGTGTACGGGATTCTTTTTTGATGACCGTATCCCCGTAAGGCAAATGCCTTGCGACCAAGTTTTCAGAGAAAACTTGTGACTGCGGGAAGGGGTAATCCCCCCTTGAGCGAGGCGGGGTGGACGCGGAACGCGGATAACCTCAGCTGATGCGGGGTGAGCCGGCAGGCTCGCCCTCAGCGGAGCAAGGCTTTGCCTTGCGAGCAAATCTTTGATTTGCGAATCCCGGGGCGAAGCCTTCGAGTACATCCACGGTCGTATTGCGCCCCCCTTCCCCGGGGAACAGAATTGGATTTGCCCAAGCGGGATTCTTTGGATGTACTTCGGTTTCATGTACGGGATTCTTTTTGATGGCCGTATCCCCGCAAGGCAAAGCCTTGGTCGCAAACTTTCAGTTTGCTCAGCTAAGACCGGTCCTATGGACCGGTCCGCCTCAACTGAGGTCGTCTGCTTCGCATCCAACCCGCCATCACACGGAAAACACGGAAACGTCCACGAAAACACGGAAAATCTAAAGAATCGGCTGTATGGAACCCATGTAGTACCCTCCCCCGTCCCCCACACTGAACCCACGGAAACGCAAATCAGAGATTTGCTCTGCTAAGGTCGTCCGCGTTCCGCGTCCAACCCGCCCACGCGCAAACTTTCAGTTTGCTTGGCTGAGGTCGTCGACTTCGTCGCCAACCCGCCAACGGAATTCACGAAAAGGGGGACAGGGGCGGAGGAACGGAACGTGGGCAAGTGTGAAGCTAGGGAAGGATATGGATGAATGAGAAAAAAAATAATCGCTGGTTTGATTCACCCCCTCACCCGATTATTTGCATCGTTTAGACCCATCCTCACTCACTGAGCACCGTGTTTCCGCAAAAAACAGGGGCATTATCGCACCGCGCGGTTTGGGGTTTATATCAGTTAGAATCAAATCAGAATAGTGAGGGCAGAAGAGGCAATGTTCACCTCTCTGTCCGATCGGTCTGCAGCGGTTTTAGCGTTTTCCCGTTCAGATCGAAAATAATATCATGTTGTTTCAACTTCACCCGGATGGTGCCGCCCCTTCCCTATTATGAGGGGGGAAGGGGCATCTTTTTTTGGGATATTCACCGCTTCAAATGAGAGTTGCAGGCAGGGGACGCCATAATCCAGAAAGACCGCCTGCCGGAAAAAAAGGAGTTGATCTCAGCCGAAAATCACGCCGGGGCGGTAAAACCCTCCGGCAGAGTCATCCCTTCAGGCATTGTCATGTTTTCGAAATCCATCGTGTTTCTATCACCTCCGCCCATTCCTCCGCCTCCGCCCACGCGCAAACCTTCGGTTTGCTTGGCTAAGGTCGTCTGCTTCGCATCCAACCCGCCCATAGATCCCATCGCGGAAAAGTTCAGACCCGACACATCAACCAGCAGATCAGGATTCTCTGTCTGGCCCTCCTCAGTCGATGGAATCGTGCCGTTCAGCTGACCAAGAATACTCTCAGCTCTCAGGTCTCCATACTCCGCCAGCGTCACAATCGCCGTCTGATACTCTTCATACGTATAAAACGCCGTCGGGTCGGACTCGACATAATCACTAATCAGGGAATCGATTGCCGCAATCCGTTTTGTGAACGACTCGCCGTAGAACTCCGTCGCGATTCTCTCCAGATATGCGTGATAGAGTTCCGTGTACTCCTCAGTCTCCAGAAGAACCCCGATCAACGGCCGCTCTTCAAGAGAAACACCGCTCGCGACAGGCGTATCAATCGGGAAATTCACCGCCCCGCTTGCATCACTGTTCCCGTAGGAGCCGAAAGCCAGATTAAAATCCCACGGCAAAATCGAAATCTGACCGTCATCCTCATACAGATAGTAATTGTGCTTCATTGAACTCACATAGCTATCCAGATTCACGAGAGCCGTATTTGCTGCAAAGTACCTCAGCACCTCATCAACATCCACATACGTCTCCAAATCGGTGCCTTCATTCAGATTCTTCAGCGCAGTTATTACCTGATTTTCATCCGACTTTGATGTATCCGTCGCCGCATTATCAAATATCTGACTATAACTCTCCGAATCATCATCAGAATAGACCAGATCCGCGCCTCCGCCGCTTCCGGACATGCCGCCAAATCCGCCCATCTGACCCATCATTTCCGTCATATTGACGTCGGGAATTGTACGGTTACCGAAGTCCATCCGGGTCATATTCCCTCCAGGCATTTGGTCTCCCTCTCCCTCTTCGTCGGTCGTCCGGTCCCCCATCCCGCCTGACGTCGATTCCGGCTTGTACAGTTCCCCGTAATCCGCTCCGTACACTCTGTCAAGGAAATCCTCTTCAAGTGCCTCGACTATCAGATAAAGACCGAAATACTCCCCGTTGATGTAGACTGCCGCATATGAATAGAGCGGCGTATCAACACCGATGTAATCCATCATCTCATACGAGAGATACTCCTTCATGTAGGTCGCATCCTGATAGATGTTGTTCAGCACGAACTCATCCAGCCCGTCGAAACTCTGACCGCTCACATATTCATCGGCTTTAATCTTGAAACTGAACCGGTCCGAATCGCTGTTTGCAACGGACGACAGACTCGTCATGCCTTTTGTCCGGATTGCGATCGATTCGTACGTCTCGCCGTTGATCGTGATATCGCAGAGATGGAACTCCTCCTCCAGGGGATTTTCCAGCATATCCGCCCAGTCCTCATCACTGATTGTGATGTTGACTGTCGTGATTTCATCTTTATCGAAAAGGGTGTTCTCATAGAGAGTATCCTTTGCAGTTATCCCGAGGACCGTTGGATTAAACAAAAGAGTGCAGGTAAAAAGGACTGCACCTATGACAAAAATAATGGTGATTATGTTGATATGCTTCATCTTATGTCATATATTCCCCGTTATAGCTGACTAAAACGGCATTCGAGACACCTGCAAGATCTGAAATCCTGTTCACAAAACCGCTCTCCTGATCTGGAAGGCGTACCTCGATTGTGAGTTCCATCCCTGTCTTCGTAACGGTTTTTGATTTCAGCACAGACTTTTTCACCGTTTTCTTGAGAAGAGCGTTTACGCTTGCCTCAGCATTTTCATCGGCACAGTCAACAATCAGGATATAGGGTTTGTCCGTTGGCTTCTTCGACGAGAATATGTAGAGAACAACTCCGATAAAGATCGATCCGAAGATTGCGAGCGGAATGAGACCTGCACCAAGAACGATACCGGCAGAGATCGCCCAGAATAAATAGGCAATATCCATCGGATCTTTCACCGCCGATCTGAACCTCACAATCGAGAGAGCACCGACCATACCAAGAGACAGGATAACGTTTGATCCGATTGCGAGAATGATCATCGTCGTTACAAGCGACATGGCAACAAGCGAAATCCCGAATCCCGATGAATACATAACGCCGCTGAAACTTTTCTTGTACACGTACAAAATAAAGAGACCGAGAACAAATGCCAGTCCCATTGCAATGAGCATGTCTGTTAAGGAAAACTCGGTCACCGTCGACAAGAAGTCCGAGGATAATATATCGTCAAAGGTCAGTGCCATTTACTCACCCGAAGACCCGTGCAGCTGCATATTTTGAGAAGGCAGTGACCCTTCTGTTCTGTACCTGTACCATACTTCTGATAATCGCGGGGAGATAGTTGTCATACTTTACTTCCATTATAATGACCGGTTCCCCGTGGGTTTTGATCATGGGGGTCTTGGCGTTGAACATATCGGTCGAGTTCACGCCGGTTGATATTTTGGTGTCGAAGGTCACCCGCACATTTCCGGGGCGGTAGACAAACGGCTCTCTCATGTAGTCAACAAGCGTTTTCGGGCGGAGAAGTTCATACTTCATCTTTGCATACAGTTCAATGAGGAGTCCGTTCTCTGACTCTTTCATCCACTCCGTATCGCCTGCTATGAGTTTTTCGCACTCTTCCTTTGTGATCGGTGCGGAAATTTTGTTCGTGAGATTGTTTATTTTGGTCTTCTTTTCTAAGCGGATGAATGAGGTATCCTCATTGTAATAACGAATTCTGAACTTTTCCCGTTCATTTATTCCATAGAGTTTTTCGAGGAGTGCTTTGTCATCCGGTGTTTCAAAATACAGACTCCGGATTCTGTATGAACCGTTTTCGCCAGTGTGTTCATCCGGACCGGCGATGGTCGACAGACGTTTTTTGATAATCAAATAGTCTGCCAGATTCAGGTAGTATTTTAATTCGTGCCTGAATGTTCTTTGTTTCACTTCTTCATGTCACCTCGTTTATACTAGGTTGAATGTAAAACATTATTAACATATTGATTCTATTGCTTTACATTATGTCAAATACATTGCCGCCACCAATTACTATTTGTCCTCGCGCCGCGAATGGTATTAAGATAGATGCCAAATAACGTTTTTCATGTTCCCTTTGTAAAGGATGATGAGAGTAAAGCATTCGATATGCATGTCCACACAACCGGTTCAGATGGGCTCACAGAGCCAAAGACGCTTGCAAAATATTTGAAAAAATATGATTTTTCTGCCGCAGTAACGGATCATAACGGGATTTCCGGGGCGAAGCAGGCACTTGAATATAATAAGGATATAATTCCCGCCATTGAGGTTTCTGCTCTGGAGGGACCTCATGTTCTCGTATATTTTGACACGTATCGTGACCTCGCATCCTATTACACGACATCCATACAGGAATACCGGGGGACCTGCCCGCATATGGCGGTGAACCGTTCAACGGAGAAGGTCATCAATGATGCAAAGAATGCCGGCGGTTTTGTAATTGCGGCTCATCCTTATGGATATGGAGTTAGCGTCAGAGGCGTGATGAAAGGAATTGCCGCCGGGCTTATCCCGTCACATCTGGCAGATGAGGTGAACGGTCTTGAGGTTATCTGCGGGGGACTATCAGATAAACTGAATCTCCGTGCCGAGAAGTATGTGAAGGCGCACAATACCTGTATGACCGGCGGTTCGGACGCCCATGTGATATGGGAAGTTGGCCGGGCGGTCACGGTGGGGTATGAAAACCAGACGCCGTTGGAATTCCTCGAAGATGTCCGGCAGAAAAAGCCGGTCGTCACCGGAAAGACGCGGACCACCGCACAGAATATTCTGATGGGAGCCTGTATGACGCCGGGTTACATCCAGTATACCATACCTGTTATGCAGGTTATGTTCAGACAGACGGCGATGCGGCAGAAGAAATACCGGGTCAGTTAGACCCGTTTTAATCCTCCTTTTTTGAGTATCTCAGGGAATATTAGAGAATTGCCGAGAACAGCCTTGAGATTCCCTCTTTTATCCGGATAGTGACAGAGCGTTTATTGTATTCATCGAGCGTGATTTCCGTACAGTTCGTTTCCAATTCCGTGAGAAATATTTCATTCATCTTTTTTCCGAACTCTGCATCATAGACAAATGCGTTCGTCTCAAAGTTCAGTTTGAAACTCCTGATATCCCAGTTGGCTGTGCCGACTGTCGTTGCCATGCCGTCGAAGATTCCTGTTTTACTGTGGATAAATCCGTCATTGTAGGTGTATCCTCTAACACCGGCTTTAATCAGGTCGCCGAGATAGGAGTGGTTTGCCGAGTACACAAACAGGTGGTCCGGTTTCGAGGGAATTACAATCCTGACATCAATACCGGAGCGTGCCGCAAGCAGAAGTTCGGTGAACATGGGTTCGTCCGGGATGAAATACGGGGTGTGGATGTATATTGATTTCCGGGCATGACCAATCAGGCTCATGTACCCTGAGTAAATCGCTTTTCCGTCGGAATCCGGACCGGAGGACGCAATCTGAACATTTGAGGAGCCTTTTACATCCATGACCCCATCGGTTGGATAATACGGGCTCGCATGAGCCTCGATGGAAATCCCGGCATCCTTTGCCGCATAGTTCCAGTCCATGATGAATCTGTTCTGTAAGGCATTCACGGCTCTCCCGTAAATCCGGAGATGCGTATCACGCCAGTATCCCAGCGGACCTTTCCCGAGGTATTCATCACCAATGTTGAACCCGCCGATAAATCCGGTTTTTCCGTCAATCACAAGAATCTTTCTATGGTTTCTGAAGTGCACACGGGTGTTGAGGAATGGAATTTTGAGCGGGAAGAAAATCCTGACATCTCCTCCCGCTTTTTTTAGAGGGGCGAAAAACTTCTTATGAATGGAAACGGTTCCGGCAGCATCGAAAGTCACTCTGACCCTGATTCCTGCCAAGGCTTTTTTCGTCAGAAGTGCCATTATCTCGTTTCCGAGCTGATCATCACGGATGATGAAATATTCCATGTGAATATGGTGTTTTGCTCCGGCAATCGCCTCTTTGATTGCCGCGAATATTTCTTCCCCGTCGGTATAGACGGTTATATTGTTATTATTCAATAAGACGGAATTGTCCTGATTCAGGAGAAGAGCGATTGTGGCGTCACACCAGGCAAGGTCTGAGGGGAGGGTCAGACTTCCTCCGTCTGTGATTGTCTTATACTGCGCCTTTGCGATTTGCATCATTTTCAAATCGGCTTCGGTCTTTTTATTGAATATGTGAGCACCATACAGGTGTCTCCCAAAGAAAAGATAGAGGATGAATCCGATTATCGGGATGAGTATCATCAGCAGAATCCAGGCTATAGCTGTCTGAGGACTGCGTCTTTCGAGGAAAACCACGACAATACATGCCAGGATATCGACTATGATGACAATAAATTGTAATAACCACAGAACAAAATCAATTATTACAGTTATCAGATCCAACATAAGTTACTTTTATATTCATTCTATGTATGATAAAAGTTGATGTATTTAAACCTCGAATGATACAGGTACTGTGGTGTCCTACAAAAGACTCTTGGAATATTGGGGGAAGGGACTGCTCGTTGCGGCACTTGTTGCGGCGATAGGGGGACTTTTAATCGGCGGTGTCGAGATTCTCTATTATGCAGCAGTAATTTTCTTCGTTGCCGCGATTTTGTGCATATCACTCAGCAAGCGAATGAAGGAGTAATACGATTGTCAGTAATTACGTTTTCAAGGAATGTCTTTCTCCCGCTGACGAATGTCTGTGCGAATGCCTGCGGGTATTGTTCGTTTAAGACACCTGTGAAGGAAGGCTGTGTCATGTCAAAAGAGGAGGTTATGGCGACGCTGAAACGCGGAGCTGAATTTTCCTGTACGGAGGCACTGTTTACGTTTGGCGAACGTCCTGAACGTGAAGAAGGATTTACCCGGTACATCAGCGAAGCCGGCTACACGGATATTCTTTCATACTGCATGGATATGAGCAGATATGCCATCTCGCTTGGACTTCTGCCGCACACGAATGCGGGAATTCTCACCTATGAGGAGCTGGAGATGCTCAGGAAGGTAAATGCGAGCATGGGTCTGATGCTTGAAACGACGGCAGAAGTTCCTGCGCATGAATACAGTCCCGGAAAGAATCCGGCGGTGAGAATCGAAATGATAGAAAATGCCGGCAAGCTGAAAATTCCGTTTACGACGGGGCTGCTTCTTGGAATCGGCGAAACGCGGGATGACAGGATAGATTCTCTTGAAGTGATTCGTGACCTGTACAAAAAATACGGGCATATCCAGGAGGTCATCGTCCAGAATTTCTGCCCGAAGGAGGGGACTGATATGGCGGCATTTCCGGGGGCATCAACGGAGGTAATCGCCGACACTCTCATGCTCGCAAATGAGATTCTCCCAAAAGATGTCTCGATTCAGATTCCGCCTAATCTCGCCGATGCGTCCACCCTTCTGGGGCTTGGCGTGACTGATCTCGGTGGTGTGTCTCCGGTCACGATTGATTACATCAACCCGGAACACCCCTGGCCTGCACTGGAGGCATTGAAGGATATTGCCCGTGGATATGAGGTGAAAGAACGGCTCTGCATTTATGAAAAATACTGTAATGCCGAGTGGGTGGCGCCTGAGTTGATGGGGCTTGTGAGCCGGCTCGCGAAGAGGGTATACGGGTAATATAAACGATTTTTTTATTTTTATTATAATTCCCTTTCCGGTTTCGGAATGAAGATACTTGAAATAGGAGTTACGCGGTGTTGATGTGGATTCAATTCGGGAGAGGCGGGTTGGATGCGAAGCAGACGACCTCAGCCGAGCAAACAGAATGTTTGCGACCAAGTCGATAGACTTGCGACCAAACTGAAAGTTTGCGCGTGGGCGGGTTGGATGCGAAGCCTTCGAGTACATCCGCGGTTGTTTTTCGCTTCCCTTCTTCTTCGGGTGTACAGGGACCACTTTTTTTCAGTGATGAAATGAATCAAGATTACCGTATGGATTCTTTGGATGTACTTCGGTTTCATGTATGGGATTCTTTTTGATGGCCGTGTCATCACACGAAATTCACGAAAATATCCACGAAAACACGAAAAAGAAAGAATCGGCTGGATGGAACCCATGTAGTCCCTCCCCCGTCCCCCACACGAAATTTTCGAAAATCAACGAAATGCACGAAAAGGGGGACAG
This sequence comes from Methanocorpusculaceae archaeon UBA425, assembly GCA_002506085.1. Classification (GTDB taxonomy): domain Archaea; phylum Halobacteriota; class Methanomicrobia; order Methanomicrobiales; family Methanocorpusculaceae; genus Methanocorpusculum. Next base: position 102,181 of record DAWV01000006.1, on the reverse strand, counting down.
GGGTGGGAACGTGTCACCCCCCTTTGCGCAAGCCCCCCCGGGGCGAAGCATTCGAGTGAACCCAGGATTACCGTGTGGATGTCCGGATGTACTTCGATTTCGTGTACGGGATTCTTTTTGATGGCCGCATCATCACACGGAAAACACGGAAACGCAAATCAAAGAT
>DAWV01000006.1:25031-101814 GCA_002506085.1 Methanocorpusculaceae archaeon UBA425 | reverse complement strand
AAAGAATCGGCTGGATGGAACACATGTAGTAACCTCCCCTGCCCCCCCCACGGAACCCACGGAAACGCAAATCAGAGATTTGCTCAGCTGAGGTCGTCGACTTCGTCGCCACCCCGCCTCAGTTGAGGCCGCCCCTTCGGCTCACCCCGCCCCTGTCCCCCTTTTCGTGCATTTCGTTGATTTTCGAAAATTTCGTGTGGGGGACGGGGGAGGGGACGATAGAGATTCGCCTATAACCGAACCTTATTGGTTTTCGTGTTTTCGTGGACGTTTTCGTGAATTTCGTGTGATGATATTTACACCTGAAGAATCCCGTACATGAAACCGAAGTACATCCAAAGAATCCCGCTTGGGCAAATCCAATTCTGTTCCCCGGGGAAGGGGGGCGAAAGCCGTTTGTTCAGGAAAACGTCCTGAAAATATATAACATAAGATAAACCATCCCAAAAACATTAGTCATCGGAATCGTGATATTCACCCTATGTGTTTACCATGTCCGCGTGATTATTCCCCATAAACCATCCTTTTTTTCACGGCTAAGGCATATGGACAGAAGATTGATGTGGTTACCGTGCTAACCATTAGCACACATGTTTGGAAAACAAATTCGTATGGAACGAATCATCGACCGGAACTCCGGCCGTGTCGTCATTGTACCTTTGGATCACGGCATTTCCATGGGGCCGATTCCCGGACTCATCGACATGCGTGACACCATAAACAAGATTTCAATAGGCGGTGCAACAGCCGTACTCATGCACAAAGGCATGGTCCCCTACGGTCACAGAACATCCGGAAAAGACATCGGACTCATCGTTCATCTCTCTGCCGGAACCGGTCTTGGCTGCGACCCGAACTCCAAAGTCATCGTCACCACCGTCGAGGAAGCCCTGACTCTCGGAGCAGATGCGGTTTCAATTCACATTAATCTCGGGGCCGACACCGAACCGGAAATGATCAGAAACGCCGGCGAAATTTCCCGCAAATGTCAGCAGTGGGGTATGCCTTTCCTTGCGATGGTCTACCCGCGTGGTAAAAATATTCCCAACCCGTTCGACGTGGATGCACTCAAAACCTGTGCACGTGTCGCAGCAGAACTCGGAGCAGACATTGTCAAAATCAGCTACACAGGCGATATCGACAGCTTCCGTGAAGTCGTCAGGGGGGCCCAGATTCCGGTCGTCATTGCAGGCGGTCCGAAAATGGGCTCGGACATCGAAATGCTCCAGATGGTCCGTGACTCCCTTGATGCCGGAGGAATCGGTGTTTCGATTGGAAGAAACATCTTCCAGCACCATGACATCGTAGGAATCACCTCCGCTGTATCCGACATCGTTCTGCGGGATGAAAGCGTTGAAGATGCAGTAAAACACCACCTCAGGTGAAAAAAATTGTCCATCCAACTTCCTCCCATCCTGGTCCGCGCCGACCACCTGACAACCTATGACGAAAGAAAAGCCATTGTCGCATCAGCCCTCGAAGCAGGATATACCAATATCATCCTGCGTTCCGAAGACGAAAACCTCCAGCATCTCGGAAGATATACCGCAATAACAGCCTGCGGTAAAGACCTGATGTATGCCGGGGAACGTATCGGAATTCTCCTGAATCTAACCGGAGCCGGGGAGATGGAGGAGGCGTACAGCCTGAAGAATTCCGTTCCATATCTCCTCATATCCACAGAAAACTGGAAAATCATTCCTCTTGAAAATCTCATATCCCGTTTCCAGACCTCGGACACAAGCCTCTACGTCTGCGTGAAAACTCCCGAAGAAGCACACCTCGCTTTCCAGACCATGGAAGTGGGCTGCGACGGGATTGTGATCACACCCGACAGCCCTGCCGATATATCCGCATTTGCCGGAATCACCGATAAAAAATACCCGGATGTCGAACTGGAAGCGGCCATTATTACGAGAATATCCCCCCTGACCCTGGGGGACCGGGTGTGTATAGACACCTGCTCACTCCTCGCACCCGGCGAAGGAATGCTCATCGGCTCCCAGTCGTCCTGCCTCTTTCTCGTCTGTTCGGAAAGCTTTGAAAGCGAATACGTAAATGCCCGGCCATTCCGGGTAAATGCAGGAGCCGTGCATTCCTACATCCTCTGCCCGGATGGAAAAACAAAATACCTCTCGGAAATCGTAAGCGGAAACGAACTTCTCTCACGCACGCCTGACGGAACCCTTCGAACGGTAAACGTCGGCAGAGTAAAAATCGAAGTCCGTCCCATGCTTTACATCGAGGTAAAAGCCGGAGGTAAATATTACTCCGTGATTCTGCAGAACGCAGAAACAATCAGAATGGGCACACCTGTCGGAGCCGTATCCGTTTCCGACCTGGCTCTCGGGGACCTTGTCTACGTCAGACTCGAAAATGTCGGGCGCCACTTCGGACACCCGATTGCGGAGACAATCTGCGAAAAATGACGTTGAATTGTGCTGTTATCGTCGCAGAAAATGCCGAGCAGGCGAAGACATTCAAAGCTTCCGCTCTCGCAAAAGGGGCAGAGGCATTAGAGTTCCGGCTGGACGCTTTTTCTGTTATCCCGGATGACTTTTCCTTTTTTGCGGCAGACGTCCCGACTATAGCCACCTTCAGGTCAGAATCTGACGAAGAACGCAAAGAAACATTTGACCGGGCACTCGCAGCCGGAGCAGACTATATCGATATCGAAGGAGACTCTGGTCTGAGAGATATCTTTCCAAAAGAACATGTCATATGCTCGTATCACAATTATGACACAACGCCTCCCGAGAATGAGATACGTACAATCATCAATGATTTGAAATCCTCCGGGATTCCGAAAGCCGCATTCAGGGTAAGGGGACCAAAGGACCTCATTGCAATCAATGATGCAGCAGTCACCCTCAGACGTCAGGGACAGCCATTCATCCTGATTGGGATGGGAGAAGAGGGAGAAGTCACCCGTCTTCGTGCATCGGATCTTGGTTCACTATTCAACTACTGTGCCCTGACACCAAAACTCGCATCTGCTCCGGGTCAGCTCACAATCGATGATGCCGTGTGGTTTGGAAAAAACCCGGTCGTCACCGGGATAACCGGGTACCCCCTAACCCACACATTTTCTCCGGATATTCATAATGCCGCATTCAAAGCAGCTCATATTCCCGGAAAATATGTGAAAATTCCGGCATTACCGGAGGAGCTGCATCTCATCCCTGATGTCCTCCTAAAATACCGGATTACCGGAATAAATGTAACCATCCCGCATAAGGAGACAATCATCCCATTCCTCCGGAAAACCGACCCGCTGGCAAAATCCGCCGGAGCGGTCAATACAATCCTGAATACCCAAAATGGTTTTGATGGATTCAACACGGATATAATGGGGATAAGCGCTTCACTTGCATCGGTCAATGCGAATCCAAAAGAGGCAAATGTCCTCGTAATCGGTGCAGGCGGAGCGGCAAGGGGTGCCGTCGCATTTCTCACCCGCGAAGGAGCTCATGTTTCAATCGCCAACCGGACCCGCTCCCGTGCCGAGAAACTGGCACAGGAATTTGGGGCCCGGGCAGTCGGAATAACGGAACTTCAGTCCGGTTATACCATCATTATCAATGCAACGCCGGCAGGGATGAGCGGATTTGAAAATATCTCACCCGTTCCTGACAGAATATTCACCAAAGAATGTGTCGTCATGGACATGATTTACGATCCGGAAATGACCCCGTTCCTCACAGCAGCAAAAACCGCCGGAGTGCGGGCTGCCGTCAGTGGAAAAACCATGCTTATCGAACAGGCGGCGGCAGCATTTACTATATGGACCGGCATTCGGCCTGACCGTGATGTTATGAAAAAAACATTTGAAGAGCGCTCATTATGATTGGCAGGGGTATATCATTTGGAGCCCTTTCCGTAATCAATGCGATTGCAATGGGAAAAGGGGCGGCATTCGGCATAGACCTCAAAACCGAGGCGAGTGTTGAACTCATCCCTGAACCTGAATTCACCGTCGAGATTGATGGTCACCCTACCGAAGATACTAAACTCGCGATATTCTCCGTAGAGGAGATGCTCAAACGCTGCCCTGACTCGGGAATGAACGGGGCCGTGATTAAAACCACTTCCAACATTCCTATTTCCAAGGGATTGAAGAGCAGCAGTTCTGCGACGAATGCAATTCTTTCGGCATCTGCCGATGCACTGGGTATTCGGGTTGATCCCCTGGAAATCGGACGGCTCGGAGCAACCGTCGCCATAAAAGCAGGAGTGAGTATAACCGGGACGTTCGACGATGCCTGTGCATGTATGCTCGGCGGGCTGGTCTTTACCGACAATCTGAAACGCGAACTTCTTCTGCGCCGTCCCATGCCCGAAGACATATCAGTCGTAATCCATATACCGTCATACCAGATCAGGAAATCCGCATTCCCGAAGGAACGGATGCGTGAGATGAGCGACCTGGTTTCAGCCGCCTATCAGATGGCCATCGAAGGAGACGTCTTCTCTGCTATGTATGCAAATGGAAAATGCACGTGTGACGCAATCGGCATCACGCCGGAAATCGCAGACAAGGCACTTTCCTGCGGGGCGGCGGCAGCGGGACTTTCGGGGACAGGGCCTGCGACCGGGATTCTTGTGCCAAAAGAAGGGCTCAATGAATTTTTAAATCTGTTCGGGCGGGAGGATATAATCCTCGCAAACATCAGAAACGGGGTATGACATGAAACTTATTGTCTCCCGCTCAAATCTCTCCGGGCAGGTCCGCGCCCCGCCTTCAAAGAGCCACACCCACCGTGCATTTCTTCTGGCAGCACTTAGCAGGGGAGAATCCATTATCTCTTCTCCGCTTTTGGGCGAAGATACGTGCGTCACGCTGAATGCTGTGACAACACTTGGAGCGGATGTCTCCAGGGAAGAGAACCGCATCACCATACGCGGAGGAGACCTGCATCCCCCTACACCGGGCGGGACGGTCATCAACTGCAAAAACTCCGGAACATCCATCCGGATGCTTGCCGGAATCGCTTCACGTCTGAACGGCCCGACCTCGTTCACCGGTGATTCCTCGCTCTGCTCCCGGCCAATGAAACCGCTTCTGGATGCACTTTCAGAACTTGGAGCCGGGATCATATCCGCAGGCGGGTGTGCCCCGTTCACCGTCAAGGGCCCTGCTCTTGGAGGAGACGTTCATATCCGCGGGGATGTCAGTTCCCAGTTCATCTCCGCCCTGCTGATTTCAGCCCCGCTTGGAACAAAAGACACCTGCATTCATCTGACCACTCCCCTCACCTCAAAACCCTATGTGGAAATGACGATTTCCACCATGAAAAAACACGGAGTTTCTGTTGAAACTACAGAAGACGGATACATTGTTCGCGGCGGACAGAAGTATCAGCCGGCGGATGTTTTAGTTGGCGGCGACTATTCATCAGCCGCATTTTTATTTGCGGCAGCGGCACTCACGGGTGAAATGACCGTGTCAGGTCTCGACCCGGCGGATTCGCAGGGAGATCAGGCAGTAATTACTATACTCGAAACATTCGGGGCAGATATTTCCCGGACAGGAGATACAGTCACTGTCAGAAAAACCCCGCTGACTGCGGCAAACTTCAATCTTGCCGATGTCCCGGATTTGTTTCCAATTATTGCAGTTCTTGCGTCACAGGCAAAAGGCACCAGCAGACTTTACGGAGCCGCCCATCTCAGATTCAAGGAAAGCGACCGGATTATGTCCACCGCACAATTTCTCCGGGCAATGGGTGCAGATATCTGCGAAACTGATGACGGGTGCATTATCACGGGACCGGTTGAGCTTGCCGGCGCAAATATTACGACTTTCGGCGACCACCGTATTATGATGGCTGCCGCGATTGCAGGATTAATCGCAGATGGACAGACCATCATCGATGACTCAGATTGCTGTGCGGTATCCTACCCGGATTTTATCCGTGACATGCAAAGACTCGGTGCACATATGAGGGAAGAATGAATAGAATCGGACATACAATAACGCTCACTCTGTTTGGAGCGAGCCATGACAGCCGTATCGGATGTGTTCTGGACGGAATTCCGGCAGGGTATCCGGTGAACGAAAAAATCATTTCAGCAGACCTTGAACTCCGTAAACCCTCGGAGGGTATCGGAACCCCGCGGGTTGAAGAGGATGTTCCGGAGATTTCCGGCGTTGTGAACGGCAAAACCACCGGAGCGCCGGTCGTGATTACATTTTCAAATACCAACACCCGGAGTTCCGATTATGAAAACCTTCGTCGTGTTCCCCGGCCGGGTCATGCCGACTACCCGGCAATCTGCAAATACGGTCCGGCGCATGACATCCGCGGCGGCGGAATGTTCTCCGGCAGAATGACCACACCGCTTGTTGCAGCGGGAGCATTGCTTCGCCCGATGATTTCCGGCGCCGGAATAAACGTGGGCTCTTATGTCACCCGTATTGGGAGCATCATCGACAGAAATGAGTATGAACCGGAGGAAGTGATGAGCAAATCACGCACAAACCCGCTTCGTGCCATGTCTCCGGAGATTGAAGACATGATGAGAAAAGAGATTCTTTCCGCAAAATCCGGGGGAGACAGTGTCGGTGGAATCGTCAGGTGTATTGCAACCGGGCTGCCTGCCGGTCTCGGCGAGCCATTTTTTGACACGCTTGACGGGGAGATTGCCAAATCGGTTTTCGCAATTCCAGGCGTGAAGGCAATCGGTTTCGGCGAAGGATTTTTCGCCGCAGGTCTTCGCGGTTCGGAGAATAACGATGCTTACCGGATTATGGAAAAAAAGGTGACCGCAACAACGAATCACGCGGGAGGAGTACTTGGAGGAATGGCGAACGGAGCTGTCTTCGACTTTTCAGTTTCGTTCAAACCGACCGCTTCCATCGGAAAACTGCAGATGAGTGTTGATTTAATGCATCATACGGACGCTGAGCTCTTGGTCGCAGGCAGACACGACCCCTGCATTGCGAACCGGGGGGCTATTGTTGTCGAATCAATGACGGTTTTTACTCTCGCCGATCTGGCTCTCCGGGGTGGATATCTTGAGTGATATAACGAAACAACGGGAGGAACTTGCGGAGCTTGACCGTGAAATCGTGAAACTGGTGGGGCGCCGCAACAAAATCGCACGGGTAATCGGTGAGCGCAAAGCTGCATCCGGCGAGGAGGTTTTTGTTCCGGCTGTGGAAAAGATTGTCGTTCACAGGTATGTCGATTCCGGAAAAATATACGGGGTGAGTGAATTGGCGGCTACCCGGATTGCCCGGGCAGTTATTGATGAATCCGTAGATGTACAAGGACGAGTGCCCCGCCCCGCAGTTCCAAGAAAAATATTCATCATCGGCGGAAACGGCAATATGGGCAGATGGCTCTCTTTGTTCTTCACAGAACGCGGGCACACAGTCATGATTGATGACCATGCCCCAAACGGAGCAGAGTATCCGGTGACGGATATTCCGACAGGGTGCAGGGATGCGGATGTGATTGTCGTGTCAACCCCGATAACCGTTGCCGAAAAGATTCTCGAAGAAGTGTTTGCCCAAAAAACCCATGCTCTCATCTTTGACATTCTTTCGGTTAAAACCCCCGTGATTCCTTTGCTTCGCAGAGCAGCAGAAGAGGGTGTGCGGGTCTGTTCGGTACATCCGATGTTCGGACCCGGCGCATCATCTATTGCCGGGAGAAATATTGTTGTCTGTGATTGCGGGAATCTGAATGCAGTTAAAGAAACGGCACAACTTTTTAGCGGAGGGACTATTCTCAGGATGGATGTTGAAGAGCATGACCGGATTGCCGCCTGTGTCCTCGGACTTTCCCACGCGGTTAACCTTGCTTTCAGCGGGGCTCTCGCGAGAAGCGGCTTCTCTTATGAGGAATTATGTTCGGCAGCTTCTACGACATTTCGTAAACAGATTGCCGTATCACGCGAAGTCTCTGAGGAAAATGCGGCTCTCTATTATGCCATCCAGCGGGAAAATCCATGTAATGAGGCAGCACTGGAAAATCTTTCGGAGGCACTGCGGGAACTTCGGACTCTCGGAAAAGAGGAGTTCATTTTGAAAATGCATGAGGGTGCCAGGTGGTACGAGACAAAATAATACCGAAACCTCCTCGATTCTTTTTTTGTATTCAATTTCAGTAAACTGTTCTTTGCGGACGAAGATGTGATGGGTCTCAGGCAGATCCGCCGCTGTTTTGCGCCCCCCTTCCCAGGTGATGAAACGAATCAGGATTACCGTTATAGATTCTTTGGATGTACATCGGTTTCGTGTAAGGGATTCTTTTTGATGGTCGTGTCATCACACGAAATTCACGAAAACTTCCACGAAACCGATGTACATCCAAAAATCCACACGGTAATCCTGATTTGTTTCATCACATGAAAAAGAGTAGTCCATGTACACCTGTAGAAAAACAGGGGGGGCGAAAAACAGCGGCGGATGTACTCGAAGGCTTCGCCCCCGGGATTCGCAAACATTCTGTTTGGTCACAAGTCTATCGACTTGGTCGCAAATCAAAGATTTGCTCCGCTAAGACCGCTCTTACGGAGCGGTCCGCCGCAACACCGCGTAAGTCCCATTAAAACAAGAATTCAAAACAGAATAAAAAATATTTATAGTTCACACGGGCAAAAATCCGTGTGAAACCACCTTATGACCCTTGGTTCCAAAAGATTAATCGAGATAATCTTTCGGAGTCGGAATCTGTTCTTTCAGACCCTTTCTCTTTCTAATGCTCATTACAACTTCAGAAAGCTTGTTCTGTGGAACCGGGGAGAATCCTGCAAATTCGGTAGACCACATTGCACGACCTTCGGTTGCTGAACGGATATCTCCGGCGAAACCAAAGAGCTCGGCAACCGGGGCCTCACCGTTGACCACAATCTGGTCACCCTCGGACTCAGTCGTGGACAGCTGACCGCGGCGACCCTGAATCTGGGAAATTGCTGCGCCCATCTGATCTTCTGGTACGGTAATCTGGATCTTCTGAATCGGCTCGAGAAGTGTGTCGCCAGCCATTAAAAGGGCTGCCTTCAGACCACCACGGACTGCCGGAATAACCTGTCCCGGACCACGGTGGATTGCATCTTCATGGAGCTTGACATCGTGGAGCTTAATCAGGACCTGCTGAACCTGCTCGTCTGCGAGCGGCCCGCCGTCAAGTGCCTCATGGACACCATCAAGGACGAGTTCCATGGTTTCGTTAAGATACTGGATACCTTTCGTGCAGTCAACAAACATGTTCGAACCGTAAATATCCTTAACGTTCTTGGCTTCATCCTTATCCATACCGAGTGCTAAAAGAGCATCACGGCGGGCAAGGTTCTCCATGTTCATGGATACTTCGTTGCTCTGGATAGCCTTAACGATATTTTCCGGCATTGGCTCAACAGACATAAAGAATCTGTTGTGTCTGTTCGGAGACTTACCTTCAACGGTGCCCTCAAGTGCCTTTGAAACCGTCTCACGGTACACAACGATTGGTGGGGACGTAACGATTTCCACACCCTTATCTCTCTTGATACGACCGGTAACCACCTCAAGGTGGAGCTCGCCCATACCTGCGATAAGGTGTTCGCCCGTCTCTTCATTGATGTTGATACGGACTGTCGGGTCTTCTTTTCCGACCTGGTGAAGAACTTCGATAAGCTTCGGGAGATCCTTCATGTTCTTTGCTTCAACAGCAACGGTCATGACAGGTTCAGAGTAGTGCTTAAGGGACTCGAATGGAGTCATATCTTTCATAGAGGAAATGGTTGAACCCACAATTGCATCGTTCAGACCGGTTACGGCTACAATGTTTCCTGCAACAACACGGTCAACATCGACACGGGTCGGACCCATGAAGATACCAACCTGCTGAAGCCTGTTCGTCTTACCTGCAGTTCCGGAGACATAAACCTCCTGACCACGGGTGAGTGAACCGGAGAACAGTCTGCCGGTTGCGACTTCTCCTGCATGCTTGTCGAAAGAGATATCGGTGACCATCATTGCGACAGGTCCGTTCTCGTCACATGCATACATTGCCTTTCCGACCTGGGACTCAACATCGCCGTGCCAGATAATGTGGCATCGTCCACCCTGTGCCTGAAGCGGGTTCGGGAGGAACTTTACGACCATATCGAGAAGAACAGCGTGAAGCGGAGATGCCTGTGCAAGGTATTTCATATCGCCTTCGTTACACTTGGTGATAACGGTCTGGAGAGAGACACCGGTTGTCTTAATGTAAGGAATCGAAACTGCCCACTTGTAAAGGGCAGAGCCGAATGCAACATTTCCTTTCATTGCATCGAGTTTCCATCCGCCATTGGTGTAGAGATCCTCGTTCATGCCTTTGATGAGCTTGTTAACCTTATCAATGACTTTTCCGAGACGGATCATCATTTCCTGGGGGTTAACTTTCAGCTCGTTAATCAGTCTGTCGACTTTGTTGATGAACAGAACCGGGTGAACACCCTCTTTGAGTGCCTGACGGAGAACAGTCTCTGTCTGGGGCATCGGGCCTTCAACTGCGTCCACGACGACAACTGCGCCGTCAACTGCGCGCATTGCACGGGTAACATCTCCACCAAAGTCAACGTGCCCGGGAGTATCAATCATGTTGATAAGATATTCCCGACCGTTTACGGTGTGGACCATTGAAACGTTTGATGCATCAATGGTGATACCTCTGGCCTGTTCTTCCTCATCGGAGTCCATCCAGCAGGCTCTTCCGGCAAGTTCCTCACTGAGCATTCCCGCTCCGGCGAGAAGGTTATCTGAAAGGGTGGTCTTACCGTGGTCGATGTGCGCTACGATACCGATATTCCGGATGTGCTCTGGATCATTCATGAGCTCCGAAATTCTATCTACCATCTTTTTTCCGCGTGACATTTTACACCTGTGTTAAAAAAGAATTGAGGAGAATCACCGTGCGGATTTCGCAATCCGTTCGACTTCTTCCTTCTTTCCAACAGAGAAGCATTTTGCATCTCCCTTTGCTGCCATGATCAGCTCATTGGCAAGCACAAGGTATGCGGGCTTCTTTGTTTTGTGTGAGCCTTTCCAGGTTGCAAGAGCAATGTACCGGAGGGCTGTGTTTACACGGCGGATTGGTGCCGAATCGACTGATTTCGGAACGTTGATACCACCGTATTTCAGACGGACGGTTTCCTCACGGGGTCCGGCGTTTGCGATTGCATCAACTAAGACCTGAAGCGGGTTCTGCTTTGTCTTTTTGTTGATTTCATCGAATGCGTCCATGACCATCCGGGTGCACATCATCTTTTTACCGGTATTGTTTTCCTGCTGCATAAGGCGGTTGATGAGTCTCTCAACAATTGCCATTTCACTCTTGGTGAACTGCTGCTGGGTAAGTCTGCCGCAGCTGCTTGGAACTTCCGTGGAGGTAACGGTGACGTAACGAACAAGACCTACATCTTTGACGACGACATCGCTCATATCCCACTTGTTAAAGAGCAGGACTTTGGTGGTGATTGCTTCTTCTTCTGCCATTTTATTTACCTCCGTGCCTTCTCCGCACGTCCGATGACAAGTTCATTGAGTGAGACACCATTTACGGCGGTTACGACGAAACGAACCCCCGGAATATCACCCATTGACCGGCCGGCACGACCGCCCATGCCTGCGACGGTAACTTCATCGTGTTCATCGATGAAGTTGATTGCACCGTCACCAACAGCGAATGCAGTGACCTGACGACCGTTTTTAATCAGCTGAACACGAACACATTTTCTAATTGCCGAGTTCGGCTGTTTTGCTTCCACACCGACCTTTTCAAGAACGATTGCGCGTCCCATTGGTGCTCCCTCGAGGGGATCTGCTTTCAGTTTCAGTTTAAGCACTCTGCGTGCATAAACCGAGTCGCTCCACCGGAATTTCTGGGCGTTGCGAACTAAGTTTCTTGCTGCGAATTTTCCCTGTCCCATGATGTTTCCTCATTGGTTTTGGATAATTGTTGTATCTCCAGATTATCTGGAATATGAATGCCTGCCGGATTGCCGCACGAGATACGGTCATCAGGCATGTTCCTATACATGTGGGAGATGTGGCATTATAAGATTAATGGACATGCTCTCTTTGGGGATTTTGAGGAGGTTTTCGGGGTTATGAGGGATTATGTACTATTTTATGGGTAAGATTATATACCCCTTTTCAGGAACCTGTTTCCCGGCAGGAGTTTTGAGAGACCGGGCGCTGCATTCCTGTTTTAACGGTGATGGGCGAAACACAGCTGAGTGCGCAGAGTCTGCTGAATCCTTATAGTGAATATGAGTGAGTGTTCCATCCCGGAAGAAGAGTATTATCTTCTTACACGAGAAAACGTATTAGAATGGTTACCCGTATCTATAAAGAGACCCACTTCGATGCATCCCACCGTCTGATGCATTACGTGGGAAAATGTTCCAGACTGCACGGTCACCGCTGGAGTGTTGAGGTCTGGATAGACGGCACTCCTGATGAGAAAACGCAGATATTAATTGATTACAATATCATCAAAAACATCATCAACGTCTATGACCACCAGGTCATTCTGAATAAAGAGGACCCGATGGCAGAGGTTCTTTCCAAATTCCAGACACCGGTTCTCACAAACGGTGACCCGACAAGCGAGTTACTTGCCGTGGATATCCGTGACCGGCTCAATACATTCTGCAGAGAAAACAAGATGAATGCAAGAGTCGCGAAAATCCGGGTATGGGAGTCGGACGGCTGTTACGCAGAGGTTCTGGCTGAATGAGAGTTACTGAATCCTTTGTGAGTCTGCAGGGAGAAGGGGAAAGACAGGGCATGCCCTGTTTTTTCCTCAGACTTTCCGGCTGTAACCTCAGGTGTGCCTGGTGCGACACGGAATACTCGTTTGAGAAAGGCACGGAGAGAAGCGTTGATACAATCGTTGAAGAGATTGCACAATCCAAACTCCCGTATGTCTGCATAACCGGCGGAGAGCCTCTCCTCCAGAAAGAAGAACTTAAGACCCTTCTTGAGATTCTGAAGGCCGCAAATATATTCGTGGACATCGAGACCAATGGAACGATTCCCTTTGATGACATAACACAGTTCGCCTCCATCTCCATGGATGTGAAGTGTCCATCTTCCGGAGAGATGAGTGATTTGTCACTTCTTGCCCATCTTCAAAAGAAGGACTGCGTAAAGTTTGTCATCGGTGACGAGGCTGATTATCTGTATATGGTCGAGGTGCTTGCAGCCCGTAAGCCAAAAGCCCCTGTTTTTATCACGCCGGTTTTCGGAACCGATACGAAGTGGCTTGTTGAAACGATTATTGAGGAACGGTTACCGGTCCGCTTCCAACTACAACTGCATAAACTGGTGAATGTTCAATGAAAAAAGCAGTGTGCCTGATGTCGGGAGGGATGGATTCGACCACCCTCGCCTACGTGGCAAAGGATATGGGATACGAGATTCTCGCACTCCATTTGAATTATGGTCAGAGAACGGAAAAGAAGGAGCGGGAGTGTGCAAAGAAAATCGCGGACGGTTTGCACGCCGTGGACTTCGTTGAAATCTCCCTGGATTACTTCACGAAGTTCGGGGCAAGCAGTCTGACCGATATGAATATCGAAGTTGAAGAGGGGTTACTTGGCAAAGCAGACCACCCGAACACATATGTTCCGTTCAGAAATGCGAATCTGATTTCAATTGCGACTTCATATTGCGAGTCACGTGACGGTGACGCAGTTTTTATCGGGGTCCAGTCTGGCGACCACACCGGGTATCCGGACTGTACACCTAAATTTATTGAAGCGATGCAGAATGTAATTTCCATCGGAACCCAGACATATAAGCCCATCAGACTTATGACGCCGTTTGTCTGGCTGAACAAGACCCAGATTCTGAAAGAAGGACTCCGTCTTCATGTTCCGTATGAGGATACATGGTCGTGCTATTCGGAGAATGACGAAGCGTGCGGAGTCTGCTCTTCGTGTCTTGGAAGACTGAAGGCGTTCGATAATCTCGGGATTGAAGACCCGATACCGTACGCCGTTAAATAATTCCCTTTTTTTCGTGTAATTGATAATATCATAGATGAGATAAGAAATATCTTATCCTACTGCATCCTACTCAAATGAGAGAAGGAAACTAATGAGTACAATCGTCATTTACAAAACAAAATACGGCTCAACAAAACAATACGCCGAATGGATTGCAGAGGAATTAAGTGCCGACCTGAAAAATGCAGACACGGTCAAACCTGAAGACCTCACACCTTATGATACCATCATCTTCGGAGCAGGTGTCTATATCGGCTGTATTTCCGGAATCGGGTTAATCCAGGATAATTTTGAACAGTTCAAAGGCAAAAACATCATTCTCTTCACCGTCGGATTAACCGATCCGAAAAATAAGGGTAAATACCTGGAGCTTGTCTCGAAAAATATTCCGGAAAACATGATGGACGCCATCAGAATCTTCCATCTCCGGGGAGCACTCGATTACAAAAAAATCGGATTAGGCAACAGACTGATGATGAAAAGGATGAAGATTTTTGAGGCAGATTTTGTAGACAAAGAGTCAATCCGCCCCATAATCGAAGCTGCCCGATCTCCCGGTCCACAGAAGAAAACATTGAAAACAACAACAATCTACGAAAACCACCGATTCAAAATTGAAACAAAACCCGTTCATCTCCCGAATGGAAATGACAGGGAATATCTGTTTATCCAGCCGGTTCCGGCCGTCTGTATTTTACCCATGGATGAGACCTCGGTTTATCTGATAAAACAATACCGTGCCGTGATTGATCAATACATCCTGGAAGTTCCGGCAGGCGGGATGGATCAGGCGGGTGAGGAACCCTTGGATTGTGCAAAGCGGGAACTTGCAGAGGAGGCACGTTTTTCTGCAAAGGAGTATATCCCGAGAGGATATGTGTACAGCTCACCAGGGTTCTGCACGGAAAAACTCTGGCTCTTTGAGGCGCGGGGACTCACACCCTGTGAGGATTTTGCACGGGATGAGGATGAGATTATCGAGGTTGTTAAGATTCAGAAAACGGATATTTGGAAAATGATACACAACGGCGAGATTGTTGATGGAAAAACCCTATCAATCCTTGCGAAATGCCTTGGGGAAACTTAATATCAACCGGATAGAAATATAATCAGTCAATCAATCATGGATACGAAAAACGCAATTAAAAACCTGCTTTTTGACCAGAAGCAGTTCTTCAGTGAGTGCCCGAAGGGCCTCCTTCCTCCGATGATTATCACTCTGGTATATGCATTAATTTCAATGGTCTTTATTCTCCCATCTGATTTATTCATTGCCATCATCACAATAATTTCGGGAATAATCGGCATATTCATCTCATGGGTCATAGTCGCAGCAATGTTCTTAGCCGGTGTGAAACTCATCGGATACGCCGCCTGCACATTCAAACAGATGTTCATAGTCACGGGATATGCCTCCGCGATTCTTGCAATTGGCGCAGTTCTCAGCGGACTTGTCGGACTAATCGGCACGCCGGACCCTCTTGTGAGTCTGATTTTACAGGGAGCGGTAATGTTCTGGTGTATTCCGGTCTGGATCTATGGAATTGCATCCATCACCGAACTTGAGCCAAAAAAGATTTTAACCAGTATCATTGTCCCGATTATCATCATGATAGTCTTTAGTATCATCACCTATGCATTGACGGCATCTCTTACCGAAAGTGCTGCTCTATACACATCATCCGGCTCAGATTTCACAATGAGCGGATCTTCCTTCTAATCTTATTTTTTACAGCAGATTTTTGATTCTTTTATCCTCGCCTGTTTCTGTCAGAATATCCTGGGCGACCGGGTCCAGAGCCAGAAGAAGGTTCGGCATCAGAGTATATGCAGGAAAACGGTAGAAGAACTCCTGCACCATGAGTTTATTCATGGAGAAAAGCAGGAACTCACGTTTCAACTCGGGAAGCTGCTCAGGCGTCGCGGCGTTCACCCGTGGTAAAAGGTCATCTTTTAAAATAGAAAGATGATTCCCGTTGAGCGTGTTCATGAGTTTCCTGCTCTCGACTCCATGGAAATACCGGAGAATAAGTCCCTGGGTTATCAGAATCAACGCAAGGAGAAATGGAAACTCGCCCGGGACAAGCGAGAGAGAGTTCAGGTATTCACCAAGGGTCAGGCCCGGGAACATCATAGCCCCTACTAGAAGAAAACCGGTAATAATGGTAAATAATCCAATATACAGCCAGACCTTCACACTTCCGACACTCGCATGACCGCTTAATTCCGGAATACCCTTCCCGGTAAAAAATCCGGGTGTTCCTGGTTTGGCCGCCAGAATACGGGAATAAAAGATGAGAATAACCACAATCTGTCCAACAAGCAGGAAAAAGGTTATCCAGTCAATGATGCCGGATACTTTCATGACTAATGCACAGATTAAATCCGTGAAATACAAAATGGAGAAACCTTTGACCATCGGTTTGGTGTTAATGAGGAATGCATTCCAGAAAAATTCAATCAATGTGACAGGATTTTTCCTGACAGTTCTGAGAATATTTACAAGCCGGAGAAATTCCCTCACATAAACACGAAATTTTTTATCGAAAATATTTACGTTTGCATCCGAGCCGATGGACGGAATCATCATTAAAAAAGCGTAGAACATATAGAGAAAGAAACTTCCGACAACCCAGAGCATTAAGATCTGACCCGGCTGGAAATTGGTTACACAAAGATACATTCCGACAAGAATCAGCAGAATGAGGGGAATCAAAACAAGATATTTCGAGCGGGAGAGACGGTGTTTTCCATCCTCAAGTGATTTTGTATAATCCTCCTCGACCCGTATTTGTTTTTCTATTCTGGCAATAAACTCCTCTTTCTTAGACATGGGATTTGCTACTCTGTATGTATGAAATAGTGATAATTCTATCCATATAATAAACTATAACACTCAAGCAAAACCAACACATCATCAATATGGCTGATGGAGACGAACCAATCTACAATGTCAAAGACAAAGTCCCGGGCGGGACCGCGGTTCTGACAATTCTGCAGCATTTCTTCGTTCTTGCAGTCTATATGACGTATCCGGTCATTATCTGCAGCTCTATCGGGAGCTCCACTGACCTTACGGCATTTTTCATCAGTGCGACGCTGATTGGTTCCGGAATTACAACGATTCTCCAGGCTTTTCAAAAGACAGGGGCAGGCTATATTCTCCCGACCGCTCCGAACTCTTCGTATCTTCCGGCATCTCTCCTTGCCGCATCGGCGGGAGGACTCCCGATGCTTTACGGAATGCTCATCATTTCTGGTTTTCTCGAGATGATACTCAGCCGGTTCACGAAATATTTCAGGATAGTGTTCCCGAATGAGGTTACAGGAGTGGTCCTGTTCCTGCTCGGCATAGCTATTATCCCGTTTGCGTTTCCGCTTTTCTTCGGAAGCACAGGCGGGAGTCCGCTTGACCCTGCATCGACCCTGGTCGGCATAATCACGCTAGGGTCAACCATTATTTTAAGCGTGATTCCAAAACGCGTCTTCAAATTCTACGCAATCCTGATGGGGATAGGGATAGGCATGGCTGCGTCGGTAGTTCTCGGCGTTTTCAAACCGGAGACGCTATTTGAGGTCATAACCCTGCCGATTTTTTCCATACCGAATCCGATCGGCATCGTCTCCTATGATTTTGATATTGCTCTTCTTATTCCGTTCGCGATAGCGATGCTTTGTGTACTTATCAAAACAGTAGGGAACATTGGTCTGCAGAATTCCTATACAAAAGGAGGGGAGGTGAATACGTTGAGGAATGGACTTTTCACAGAGGGAGCGGGAATCGTCATTACCGGAGCAATTGGAGGGGCGGGTATCGGGTCGTCATCAAGTTGTACGGGTCTCGTCATTGGAACGGGAATTGCAGCCCGTAAAATTGGTCTGGGTCTCGGGCTTTTTTTGATTCTCTGCGCATTTCTGCCTGCCGTTGGCTGGATGTTCTACATTCTCCCAAAACCGATCCTGGGAGCGGCTCTTCTGTATTCGGTGACGTTTGTGATGATCAGCGGAATCCAGAGTATTTCATCCAGGATGCTTGACCCGGGGAGAACATTTGTGGTCATTCTCCCGATTCTGATTGGTGTTTCGTCTGCGGTGTGCCCGTATCTTTACACGGGTCTCGATAAGACGCTGGAACTTTTCTTTGCGTCGCCGCTGACATCCGGTTCGATTGCGGTTTTGATACTCGGTCTGCTGTTTAAGATAGGTATCAGCAAGCATCAGGCGTTTGATTTTTCAAAGGATAAGGACCTGCAGACGTTCATGTTCGACTGCGGCAGACTCTGGACCCTGGACAGGATGCAGGTGATTTCTATTCTGACCAATCTGCAGAGTCTGGCAAAAACAGGTAATCCAGTGAATCTCACGCTGACAAATGAGTTAGGGGGTATGCTTCGGGTGAAGATGTTGTTCAAAGAACCTGTCGGGGATCTGACGGCGATTAGCGGGGGGTCAGGTCATCTTTCGGCGGATGGGAATGTGGTTTCAGTCAGCTATGTGCTGTTGTAAGGAGAATGGGGATTCCTTTTATCCGGGTTAAAGACTGTATTCCCCAAACCAAAATAGAAATTATAAGAATTACTCTTCGTCAGCCGAGAAGTTTTTGTCAGCTCTGAGTTTCTTACCATGTCTTATTGCAAGAACATAGATGACCGCCGTCAGGACAAGAGACACGATATAGGATATTTCAAGCGGCATACCGATACCAAACGGCACCCCTGCAAGATGTGCAGGACTTGCCCACAGAATAAATGACAGAACGATAAACAAAATTCCCGCACCGGGAATGAGCGTAATCCAATAGGGTTTTCCTTTGCTGATAAGATATACCGTGCCTAAGAGCAGGGCGAACGATGCGATAACCTGATTGAACCAGGAGAAGTAGTTCCAGAGAATGGCGTAACCGGTCGGGCTGAGATTTGACCAGAGAAGAAGCCCGGATATTACAATGACAAGAGGGACAACCAGAATGACACGTTTTTTCATTGTCGACTGGTCGATGTTGAAGTAACCCGCAATCGATGTTCTGATAACCCTGAGAGCCGTATCTCCGCTCGTAATTGCAAGAATAATCAGAACGAGGATTCCGAGAATGATAAGAGCCGCAGGGAACACCAGATTCAGGATTTCGTAAATGATTGCATTTCCGCTCGTCAGGGCAATGCTCGCAGGATCAAGGGAGAAAACAATCGAAGCACCTGCCGCCCAGACCATGGCGATGAGACCTTCCGCAATCATCATACCATAGAACACGTGCCTGCCGGAACGCTCGGATGTAATCGTCCGGGCCGTAATAGGAGACTGGGTCGCGTGAAACCCTGACAGAATTCCGCAGGCAATCGTTATGAAAAGCATCGGGATTATTGGCTGACCATCGGGATGAGCGGTGAATGCCGCGGCGATTCCCTCTGGTGTCAGAGTGATATCAGGGATGGAGCCCGCGAACGGGATGTATGCAAAACACAATATGATTGTTAGCACTAAAAGCGCCAGCCCGAATACAGGATAGATTTTTCCAACGATTTTGTCAATCGGGAAAATGGTTGAGATAATGTAATAGGCAAAAATCCCGATTACGGCAGAGACCAAAACGAATCCGCCGAATGGAAGAAGCGTGACAATAAAATTCGCAGGAATATTCGTGAACGTGGTCACAAGAAGCAGAAGCGAAAAGATGACCAGTCCCAGAAAAAGCCCGCCTACATTTTTCCCAAAGAACTTCTGAACAAGGCTTGTAGTGTCTGCACCATTATTTCGTGTGGAAATCATACCCACATAGTAATCATGGATTGCCCCGCCGATTACATTTCCAATCGGCAAAAGAAGGAAAACGATCGGCCCGAACTTCATACCAAGGACAACACCGACAATCGGGCCCATTCCGGCAATGTTCAACAGCTGAATCAGAAGATTCCGCTTTGTTGACAGCGGAACACGTTCGACACCGTCCGGGTGCCGAAGAGCCGGTGTTTTCCGGTCGTCTGGACCGAATAATTTTTCTGCGACTTTACTCCAGAAGAAATATCCCAGAACAAGAATCAGAATACCAACAAGAAAAGTAATCATACTAAGTTTAACTAATACGTCATATGAGATGTTAAAAATATTGAAAAATGGAAGATGAAGGATAATTTATTTCGTTTTCGGAGCGTGACAACCGCAGGAACAGCCGTCAGGACAACAGGAAGGTGCTTCTTTTGCTGCTTTCTCGGCACGGTTCTCTTTCCAGAGTTCGTCTGCGACCGGCGCCCAATTTGCGGCTGCATCAACGGTCTTTGCCGTCAGGTCGTGAACATCTTCGGGGTTCACAAGGTCGGTGGATTTTGCCCCGGCTGTATCAACCATCTTCGCAAGTCTTTCCGGATTATCGAGTAAAGGACAGGGTCGGAGATGGTTTTTATTGAACGGCTGATTCTCCTTGTACTGCATAAACATGGGAGACTTGTATGCTTCGAGGAGAGTCTTGTTTCTGATATTTGAGTCGGAGTAGTGAATGAATGCACAGGGTTCGATATCTCCGTTTGCATTGATATGGAGATAGAATTTGCCGCCGGCAATACAGCCGTTCACATATTCGCCGTCATTCCAGAAGTCCATGGCAAAGAGAGGTTTCGTGGCTCTGATGTGTCTGACCTGCTTATACATAAATGCTCTCTGCTCAGGCGTAGCGATAAGTGCAGGAACTGCGTCTTTTCCAATCGGCATGTAGGTAAAGAACCAGGCAAACTTTGCTCCGCGTGCAATCATATCATCAATGTATGCGTCGCTTCCGATTATCTCAGTGTTTGCACTCGTATAACAGCAGGAAATACCAAAGGGTAGTTTCTTACTCTTGAGAATTCCCATTGCCCTGATGACTTTCTGATAGACACCGGCACCACGTCTTCCGTCGGTCGCTGCCTCATCGCCTTCGATACTTATTGCCGGAATGAAGTTTCCGACTCTGAGCATCTCATCGGCAAATGCCTCGTCGATTAATGTGCCGTTCGTAAAGGAAAGGAAGATACAATCACTGTGTTTCTCACACATTTTGATGATATCCTTCTTCCTGACTAAGGGTTCCCCTCCGGAGTAGAGGTAGAAGTATGTTCCAAGAGCCTTTCCCTGTTCGATGATCGAGTCCCATTCCTCAAGAGTGAGATTCATACGGTTTCCGTACTCCGCTGCCCAGCATCCGGTGCATTTCAGATTGCAGGCACTCGTCGGATCCATCAGAATGGCCCAGGGGATGTTGCATCCTTCCTGTTCTCTCAGTTGAATTTTCTGATCTCTGCCAATTACCACAGCATTGACGATAAAGTTCTCAAAAACCCGTTTTCTGACGACAGGATCGATTTCCGTATAAAGATCTTTGACAAATTTGAACCAGACACCGTCTTTGTCTGCCATTAATCGCTTCACAGTAGGGAGAGGACCCTCCAGGGTATTGTGCACATCAAGAAGCTCCACCCATTTAAGGATCTTTGGTATGTTCTCATCAGGGTTGGATTCAAGATAACCCAAGACCCTTTTGATTCCGAGTGCCTGTATTTTTTGTTTCAGATTAGTCATTACCATTATTGATCAACACCCAATGGGTTCAGAATAAGTATAATTATCGTTTCTACTCTTTGATATACTTGTTGCCATGACATAGTATTTATAGAGGGATCTCTATCTTTCCTTTTTGCCGCGGCTCCGCATCTGGTAAAATATGACGATTATTACCATTACGGCTGCGATGTAGGCGATTACCGGCAGAAATCCTACAGTAAATGTCTGGCTCATCATTACCAGGGAAAGACCGACCACAATCGCCGATAATATCATACCCATGACAAGTTTATCAACAGAACTCTCAATCGTTTTTCCAAGCTCGGTCACTTCTTTTGCGGCGATATCCACTTTGAGCTTGCCTTCAGAGGCCATCTCAAGTAACGCCCCCAGCTGTTTTGGAACACGTGCAAGGTCTTCGATTCTGATTTTGACATCCAGCAATTTTTTCTGGATGTTCGCAGGGTCTTTCATGTCCTCGGCGACAATCTCTTTTAAGAAGGGCTCGACTTCCTTCGTGAATTTAAGATCGGGATCAAGGGTGAAGGCAACATTCGACACAAGCATCAGGGCTTTTAGGAGCTGCATGATGTTCGGGGGAACACGGATATTATTTTTCTGGAACAAATCCTGAATGGAGCCAAGAAGTCCGGAGAAGTTTACATGGGCACCCATATCTTTGTAGTCCTGCAGTGCAAGATAGAGCTCGGAACGGAACTCGTCAATACCTGTCTGGGGTATTTTCACATCAAGATTCTTGATGTACCTGATTGTCATGTCAGTATCGGCAGAAAGCAGGGCAAGAACAAGGGAAATGAACTTGTTCCGCATATCCTTCATCACAACACCGCAGACGCCGAAGTCGAGGAAGACGAGATCTCCGGATGGAGAAACCCGGAGATTTCCGGCGTGCGGATCACCATGATAAAATCCGTTCTGGAAAATCTGGACCATGAACGCTTTCAGACCGCGGCTTGCAAGGTCTTTCGGATTCATGCCCATCGCGATTATCGCATCAATGTCATCACTTCTGCAGCCGGATACATACTCCATCGCGAGTAACTCCTTGCCGGAATACTCCCAGTAGATTTTCGGGATTTTGATGCCGGGAATCCCGGAGAGTTTCATATTGCGGGTGAGACGCTCGGCGTTCATTCCATCGCGGGTGAAGTCAAGTTCTTTTCGAATCTGGGTGGTGAAGTCATCAACGAGAGATACCGGATTGTACATACGAAGCTCAGGACGCTTATCTTCAAGAATCTGGGCGATAGAACGAAGAAGGACAACATCCTGCTCGATTCTTGAGTTAATCTTTGGGCGCTGGATTTTCAGGGCAAGTATGGTGCCGTCCTGCATTACCGCCCGGTAGACCTGCGAGATGGAAGCAGCAGCGAGTGGTTTCGGGTCAACCGAGGTGAAGATGTCGCGCCAGTCAGGGATGTTTTCATCCAAGGTAGGAATTACTTCATCGAACGGAACGACGCCTACTCTGTCCTGGAGTTTGCAGAGTTCATCTATCATTTCTGCAGGGAACAGTTCAGTTCTCGTACTCATGAGCTGCCCGAACTTCACAAACGTCGGGCCCAGCTCTTCCAATGCCATGCGGATTCTTGCATAGGTTGAGTAGCCGCTGTATTCTTCAGGAGCAGCTTTTTTCGTATTGATAAATCCGGGGAACAGTTCGTTGATAAAGTAACCAAATCCGTATTTGACTAATACATCAGCAATCTGACCATATCTTCGAAGACTTACACTTGCCATTATATAGTTGTTAATTGGTTTTTACAGATGTTAATATTACGGCTAAACAATCCCCATAGCGAGTGATTATAAATAATGGAATCAAAATATAGTAATACCTTAGAAACTAAGGAAGGATTGATTTAAAATGGACAAATATCGATGTTCGGTCTGTGGATACATCTACGACCCGGCAAAAGGAGCAGGTATTATGTATCCTGCAGGTACTGCATTTGAAGCACTTCCGGATACCTGGAAATGCCCAATCTGCGGCGCAAGCAAATCACAATTCAAAAAGGTGTAAATTTCCATGGCAGCCCGTGAGATTGTTGAAAATATCTATTCAGTCGGTACGATTAACTGGGACCTCCGCTACTTTGATGCAATTATGCCTACGCCGCGGGGAAGCAGCTACAATGCGTACCTTGTGAAAGGCAGTGATAAAACCGCACTTATCGATACCGGTGAGCCCCATGATGAGGCAGATTTTGTCACCAATCTTATGAGGCTGAATCAGGATTCTCTGGATTATATTGTCTGTCTGCATGCAGAGCAGGACCACTCCGGCATGCTCCCGCTAATGCTTGAAGTATACCCGATGGCAAAAGTTGTCACGAATGAAGTCTGTAAAGGACTTTTGATGGCAATGCACCACCTGGAGGAACTTGAAGAGCGATTCATCGTGATTGGCGACAAAGAAACACTGTCTCTTGGCGACAAGACACTGAAGTTCTATCTTGCGCCATGGGTCCACTGGCCTGACACTATGTTCGCGGAAGTTGTCGAAGACAAGGTTCTGTTTACCTCGGATTTCCTTGGAACGCACTATGCATCACCGACACTTTTCCAGGATGATAAGTGTCCGGATTATCTGGAAGCGGCAAAACGCTATTATGCGGCAATTATGATGCCTTTCAGAGCATCCGTGCAGGAATATCTAGGACTGATTGATGAAATTTCCCCGGAATATATCGGTCCGAGTCATGGTCCGGTTCTGAAACTTCCGGCAAAAATCATCGACCTTTACCGTGACTGGTCAAGTGATACCCCGAAGAATTCAGTCGTTGTGGGATACGTTTCCATGCACGGCAGTACCGAGCTGATGGTGAAGTTCCTGGTGGACGATCTTGTCCAGCGTGGAATTCCGGTTCAGCAGTATAATCTTCTTGAAACAGATACCGGAGTCCTAGGTAGTGCGATTGTGGACGCAGCAACGATTATTCTCGCAACGCCCACGGTTCTCTTCGGCCCCCACCCGGTAGCAGTAAATACCGCATACTTAGTCCGGGCACTTCGCCCAAAGGTAAAGTACCTCGGTGTTATCGGCTCATACGGCTGGGGAACAAATGCCGTGAACTATCTCGCGGAGATGCTTGCACCTCTTGGAGCAGAGATGCTTGAACCGGTGTACATCAAAGGTCTCCCGGATGAGCAGACTATTGCAAATCTGCATAAACTGGCAGATTCAATTGAAGAGCGTCACAAAACCCTTTGATTCCCTTTTTTTATTCCTCGATACGTACTTTTTTATTTCAGATTCACCTACGTATCATCTATGACGGAAGCAAAAGAAATTTACAAATGTAATGTCTGCGGAAACACGGTCAGGGTAATTGGTAAAGGTAAAGGTGTACTTGTATGCTGCGGACAGCCAATGGTAAAACTTGAAGAAAACAGCACTGATGCCTCAGTCGAAAAACATGTTCCGGTTATCGAACCAGTTGCAGGAGGATATAAGGTATCGGTCGGCTCGGTTGCCCACCCAATGATTGATGAACACTACATCACGTGGGTTGCACTCCGGACCAATGACGGTATTTTCCACGAGAAGTTCCTCACCCCGGGAGAAAAACCGGAAATGGTGGTTAAGACAACCGCAAAAGCTGAGAAAGCCGGGGAATACTGCAATATTCACGGACTCTGGGTTAAGAAAGTATAATTTTTCTCCCAAATTTTTTTCTCTCCCGAAAAAGTTTTTCTGGGAACTTCTATAATTACCAAACACCTAATTGTATTACACATGGGCTATGTCAGGGAACTTCCGACGATTGGTCGCGATATCGGCTCGGTTCTTCTTTTAATAGGAGGAGCCTCACTTCTTCCGATTATTGTCGGTTGTATCTATCAGGAATGGTATGCCCTGCCGTGGATGGGAACATCCACCGCTGCAATGCTCGGACTCGGCGGGGCGCTTCGGCTTCTCCCGCAAAATAACATATCTCCGCGGGCAAGTCTATCTATTGCTGCGACTGCCATTATCTGGGTTCTTGTAGGGCTGCTTGGCTGTTTCCCGTTCATTTTTGTAGGGATGCCAATAATCGATGCAGCGTTCGAGTCAATGTCGGCCTGGACCGGCACCGGATTTTCTCTTGCAACAAATCTCGAAGACTGGCCAAAGACTATTCTTTTGTGGCGTTCCTTTATGCAATGGATCGGCGGCCTTGGAATCGTTGCATTTTCTTTAACAATTGCAAGCAGCAGCGGTCTTGTGACCCAGAATCTCTACCGATCGGAAGGGAGATCCGAATCATTCATGCCAAGCGTGATTGCAACCGCCATGCAGATGTGGAAAATCTATCTTGTTTTAACCCTGATTGCAATTCTTGCGATTCTTCTTACAGGTCTCAATCTATGGGACGCGGTTAATGTTGCATTTTGTGCAGTTTCCACCGGAGGTATGTCCATATATTCCGAGGGGATTATCCACTTTGACAATCTGGCTCTGGAAATGGTTTTAATCCCGATTATGATTGCGGGCGCAATTCCTTTCCGGCTCTATTATGTTACCTACGTAAGCAGGTCGCTCCGGGGAATTCTTCACGACAAGCTTCTACAAATGCTGGTGGGAGTATTCCTGATTGTTTCTGCAGTTCTTGTCATTGAACTATCAGTCACAGGAATGCCTCTCCTGGACACGCTTCGTGAAAGTCTGTTTATGGCAAGTACGGCTGTGAGCTCCACCGGATTCCAGAACACGAACTTTGCGGGATGGGGGGTTGCGCCAATCTTTTTCCTGTCCATTATCGTCATAATCGGAGGAGCTCCGGGAAGTACTGCAGGAGGTATCAAACTCAACCGAATCCAGGTTATGTTCGAGGCACTTACCTGGTGGATCAGAAAGACACTCCGGAGCCCCAGGACAATTGTTCCGATGCGCCACGACGGAAAACCGATTTATGGGACCAATACAGAGAATCTTATTGCAAAATCGCTTATTCTGGTTATGCTCTATCTTCTGCTGTTAACAATAACGCTCGTCATTTTCCTGCATGACCCGTA
The DNA here is from genome assembly GCA_002506085.1 of Methanocorpusculaceae archaeon UBA425. Lineage (GTDB taxonomy): Archaea > Halobacteriota > Methanomicrobia > Methanomicrobiales > Methanocorpusculaceae > Methanocorpusculum. The sequence continues at coordinate 75,276 of DAWV01000006.1, read as the reverse complement.
TTTCTCGGAGAATCTGCTGGGGACGATTTATGATCTCTTTAGTTGTATCGGAAACAACGGAAGTTCAACCGGAGTTATCGGACCTTTGATGCCGGATTATGCAAAGGTCATATTATTCATCGTTATGTGGGTTGCACGACTGGAAGTAATACCTGTGCTTATCCTTGTTCTGGGTATTATCAGGGGATTTGATCCGCGAAAGGGCTCAAAGAGGAGAGCAGAGTAACCCGGAACTCAGGCCATCTTCCCAGCCGGGATGGATTTAACTCAACTTATATGTATTCTGCAGGTCAACATATATCCCAATGAGACAGATTGCCCTTTATGGAAAAGGAGGAATTGGAAAATCCACCACATCGGCAAATCTTTCAGCGGCATTTTCTGAGATGAACCTTGATGTCATGCAGATCGGGTGTGACCCGAAACATGACAGTACACGCATGCTCATGCACGGACGCTGGATTCCAACCGTATTGGAGCAGATGTATGAGCATAAGGAACTCAAAACTGAAGATATCATCTATCATGGATTTGGAAATATCCGGTGTGTGGAAGCAGGGGGACCCGAGCCTGGTATCGGTTGTGCAGGTCGGGGAATAATTGCCACATTCCAGCTTCTTGAAAAAATGGATGCACTCTTTGGCGACGTGGTCGTCTACGATGTTCTCGGAGATGTGGTCTGCGGCGGGTTTGCCATGCCGATGAGGGACGGATACGCAGAAGAGGTCTATCTTGTCACGAGCGGCGAGTTGATGAGTCTTTACGCGGCAAATAACATCTGTAAAGCAATTGCACGGATATCCGAGAGAAGCTCCGCAAAATGCCGGCTCGGAGGGGTAATCTGCAATGCGAAAAATATGGAGAACGAACGCGAACTCGTAGAAGAGTTTGCAAAAAGAATTGGCTCCAGACTTGTCTATTATATCCCGCGAAGCAACTCGGTCCGCGCTGCAGAGGTGAACTGTATGACCGTGATTGAACACAATCCGGAGTCCGAGCAGGCAGAAGTATACAGAAACTGCGCAAAAATAATTCTGGATAACACCGACCTTCGGATTCCGACCCCGCTCGCATTAGAGGAGCTGGAAGAACTTGCAAGAAACTATCTATGAATCAAGGATGGCAGGATGCACCCTTACGGGTGCACTTTCCGTCGCCTGTTTTATTCCGGGAGCGGTAACGGTAGTTCATGCCCCCCATGGTTGTGCCCATCAGACTTTTTCGATGCTCCATGCAATGATGAATGATGCCGAGACAAAAATCACGCCGGAGATTATGGTCTCCGGTCTTTCAGATAAGGATGTTATTTTTGGAGGGGAGGGGTGTCTCCGGCAGGCACTTGACCGTGCCGCCGAAAAAAAACCTGACCTCATCATCGTAGTCACATCATGCGTTCCAGAAACAATCGGCGACGACTGCCGTGCGGTCTGTCAGGAACATGCTTATGCAAAGCAGATTCTCTATATTCCAACCTCGGGATTTCTCGGGGGCAGTGCAAAAGACGGGGAGAACTCCGCGCTAATCGGACTTGCGGGTCTCGCTGAACCGGCTGAGCCCATACCAGGGACAGTGGCAATAATTGGAGAAAAAAATCTTGAGTCGGAAGTTGAGGAGAATTATGCCGAAGTGACCAGACTTTTGCATCTGCTGGACTTAACCGTCACCGTCAGGTTCTGCAGAAATGCTGATGTTGCCACGCTCAAAAAACTGGGAACTGCATCCTGTTTTATTCTGAGAGATGATCGTTCCAGTGATGCCGGCCGTGAACTCGGAAAAAAATTCAACCGCCGGGTCATTCGGGAATTCCCGCGCGGGCTTTCAGGCGCAATCACCTTTTTGCGTGAAACCGGAACAGCCTGCGGGATTTCTCGAGAAAAAATCGATGCAGCTGTTTCGAGCGAAAATGCCTGGCAGGAAAAGAAACTTGCCGGATTTTCAAAACTCAGGGGGAAGAGTGTGTTTCTTGGGGCTGAACCATTGGAAGGAATATTTGCCGTGGCACGCGAAGCAATCGAACGAATAGGCATGACCGAATCACCAGACGGTGTTGAAGTCAAACCTCCATTCTATCTGCCTGTCGGTGTTTCCGGTACGATGAAGATGCTCTATCTCTGGAGGAGGAGGATTCTCCATGGATGATAAATTTTGTATAAATCCGGTCTGGCCGTGTGCCATGACAGGAGCTTGTTCCATTCTCGCCGGATTTTCCGGGCTTTGTGTGATAATTCACGGTTCATCGGGATGTTACTACTATCCGAGATCACTGCTGAAAGTTCCGCTATTCAGCACATATCTTCTGGAATCTGAGATTGTCTTCGGGACGGTGAACCGTCTGAAGGAAGTGGTTACGGAAGTTTCAAAGACGAATAAGCCGATTGCCATCCTCAACACCTGTATTCCTGCACTTACCGGCGAAGACCTTGCCGGGGCATTCCCGGACGGGGCGGCAATTTTTGTCGACGCTCCGGGTTTTGCAGGAAATGTCGAGGAAGGAGTGAAAATCGCCTACGAAAGTCTTGCGATTGAAACAAATGAAATGCGTGACGGCGTGAACATCGATGGGGTGTCTCTCCTGGATTTATTCTGGAGAGGCAATCTTCACGAAGCAGAACGTCTTCTATCCACTATGGGAATTCCGGTAGTCGTAAGATTTGCAAAGGACACGTATGAAAATCTCCGGAAAGGAGCTGCTTTGCATACAATATCAGTAAATCCGTCTTACACGTCAGGAATCGGGTCAATGCTCGGTTCGTTTTTATTCCCCGATCTGAAAGAGACGATAGAAAATCTCGCGATAACATTCCCTGATGCAGATATGGACCCGGTTCTTGACGAGTGGGAACGGGCTGATGAGCTGATGTTTTACTACAGCGATAAATATCTCCGAAAGTATGAACCTCCGATAGTCGCAGTATGTTCACAGGAAAGCTATGCCATATTCGCCCAAAAAATAATGGAACGCTATTTCGGATCGGATGTGCCTGTTGTTCTCGCACGAAACAGGAATGCAAAAACAATCCCCTGCGTAACCAATCTTCAGGAAATCACCGGAAAAATCGCGGCATGCAAACCGGACCTCATCCTCGGTTCAACCTTTGAGGCAAATGCTTATCCAAATGCCGCGTTCCTTGGTATTACACCGCCCGACCGGAGCCGTGTTTCCATATCGGCACGCCCTATCACGGGAATTGAGGGCGGGATTAGCTTTATTGAAGGCGTGCTCAATTCACTCATGGATATGACAGGTCGACGCGAACGTCGACCTTAGTTGAGCCTGGATTTACCTTGCGGGTTCGGGACACAGTTATTTTTGCACTGGTGTTTATATTTTCAGTTATCATTTCGCCGAAACGAAAGATTACCCGTGAAAAATATGGTGCAGTAAATAAAGATTAATCGGTTTTTATTGTAGTCAGCTTAACTGACTCTACACCCTTGAGTGACATGAGCCGCTCAGCAAGCTGTTTGAGCTGCTCGCCCTGCCCTCTGACGAGGATAACCTCAAGGCACCGCTCATCACTAACGTGCGAGTGAATGGATGACTGGACAATCCTTCTGTTTTCATGCTGGATTTCGGTAATTGTTTCCATCAGACCACGGTGGTCATGTTCGTAAACCATCGTAATTACCCCCTGACGTTCTCCGGTAACATCATTCATCCATTCATAATAGGTGATATAGGAACGAATTGCATCACGGATTCCTTCCGACCTGGAGGAGTATCCACGCTTTCCAATGATATCGTCAAATTTCGTCAGCAGATTTTCAGGTAATGAAATTCCAATACGTGAGAGTTCTGATTCTCCAACCATGGTTGAAGATTAGTTCGTCTCCCTATATTATTGTTCTTACATAGTCAGAAGAATGTTAAAGTATACACATACTTTGGGCGAGATTAAAAAAGAGGAATTAATTACTCTTCCCGGAGGAGGCGTAAACTATTTTTGCCGCTACAAGAATTACAACAAGTGCCGCAAAGATTCCTATAATCAAAGCTATGATTGCACCAATTGTACTATCGCCAAGCGCGTAATCGGGCATTGGTGCCTGCCACCCGACCGGGTCTTCGGCTTCAACGATTTCATCTCCTGTTGCCGGAGCAAAGATATCTTTTACTCCACCACTGACAAGAAGCGTGCTGTCAAGTCCGTCAGGGTTACTTGATGCGAAAAACACTGCACACCCCCCGATGATTAATGCGATCACAAGACCTGCCACAAGGAAATTCTTAATCGGGACTCCTTTTTTCGTCGTGTCTCCGGTGAGTTCAGGGCGGACTTTAAAGACGAGTGTTACGACAACTGCAGTGATGACACCTTCGATGATACCGATAATCGCGTGATAGATAAACATCGTCGGGAGACCAATAGCAATCGGAACTGCGCCAAGAATGGCAATTTCAACCGCAGCACAACATGCCGCGATAACACAGGCCAACCATGCCGCAATTCCTACGGATACCGCAACCGGAATTTTTGGAAGCAGGGATTTGAGTCCTTTGAAGGAGTAGAATCCGACAAAACCGGCGATAACACCCATGTTGATGATGTTTGCACCAAGTGCGAGAACGCCGCCGTCACCAAAGATAAGAGCCTGGATGACAAGGACAATGGTCAAAACAAAAACAGCTGCAAATGGTGAGCCAAGAATGATTGCCGCAAGGGCACCACCAACTAAATGCCCGGAGACACCAAAACCCGTCGGTAGATTAAATGCCTGAAGAGCGAAAATTCCCGCAGCAATAATCGCCATGACAGGAATTTTTGATGCATCGAGATTTTTTCTCGCCCAGTTGATTGCAAGAACAATAAAAACGAGGGCAATTATCCAGAATACAATACCGAGAGGGACACCAAGTCCGCTGTAACCAAATAGAAAATCAGGAATGTGCGTTGTGTTTCACCTGTATATTACTTTAACACGTATTTGCTAATAAGTGTTACTACCAACACATATTGGTAGTAATTGTGTTATTTAGAGATTGCATTTTTAAAAATAGTATTATTTCTCATCACTCACCATCTCCATAAGATCCTCAGCGTCCTCCACATCCTTGAGCCGTTCCTCTCCGATAACGAGGGTCTTTCCAATCATCTTCTCCTTCCGATAATCAGAGACCACACATAGAGAGTGGGTGCCGGTAATCTGGGAGATGTTTCCCACAAGCTCTGCACGCTGAACGGTTTTCTGGGGGGTTCCGTAGCACGTAAGGATGGTTTCATTCTCGAAGACCGCGAATGCGTGGAATGGGGATCTCCGGAGTTCATGAACATTGATGCCGATTGACCGGAGATGATCTTCGGGCTTTTTCAGTGATTCTTCCCCTTCCACATGATGACCGGAAGGAAGGGATGCCGGAACACGCGCCTCCTCCACCGGCGTGTAATGGAACAGATCAATCGGCTTCACGATATCATCGTTGAAAAACTCCTCAAGCCGCATCGCCATCTCAAGCGTCGTGCCCATGCCGCCTTCGTATTTGCTTATTGTCCTCCGGGACACTCCAAGAGCATGAGCAAGATCACCTAAAGACATTGCCTGTTCCTCCCGCAGAGTCCGGAGTCTTTCTGCATCGATATTGACATAAAGACCACCCGGTGAGGCATAGACCAGAGGAAGTTCTCCTTCGGCAAGAAAATCATAGAGCGTGGCGGAAGACACGGCATTGATTCCATACCTGAGATATATTGCACCACGCTCCAGCACCACGTCTCTTGCGCGTTCTCCGATGATGAGCGGAACTGCGTGAAGATGCCGCGCGATTTTATCCAGGTCCCAGGCAATATCTTCATTGACGCTGTCAATCTGTGATACTACCTTGATAACGAGCAGATTCTCTCCTTTTGATGTCATCAGGTCGAAACTTCTCGGACGAATTTCACAACGTTCCGAGACATTGTATCCGGTCATCAGAAGGATACTGACCACGTTTTGGAGGAGTCTGTCATTGGACATAATATGTATAATGGTAATAGTAATGCGGTTCAATAAAATAATATCCTTTATGCTGATTGGGATTGATGACACGGATTCACCTGACGGGATGTGTACTACGTATCTTGGAGCGTTGGTAGCTGATGAGCTGAAACGCACTGGATTTATGGTGAAAAATCTCCGTCTGGTACGGCTTAATCCGAATGTTATCTGGAAGACGCGGGGTAATGCCGCCATCTGTATTGAGACTGAGGGTGGAAATCCGGATGAGGCATTCAAAATTGCGCGCGGTTTTGTTGAACGTTTCGCCAAATTCGACTGCGAAAAAACAAATCCCGGGGTAGTCGTGGTGGAGTCCCCGCCCAATCCGGCATTCTATTACCAGGCTCTCCAGAAATTCTGCACAATCGAAGAGACGGTAGCGAGGCTCGAAAATATCGGAGCACTCTATCAGGGATATAAAAACCGCAGGGGATTAATCGGAGCTCTCGCAGCCGTTTCATCGGTTCTGCCGGACAAAACATATGAGTGTCTTGCATATCGGAAACCTGAAGCATGCGGAACCCCGCGCATCTTTAATCCGGAAGGATTTTTTTCATCCGAAGAGAAAACGACACCTCACACCTGGGATACCGTAGATTTCATCCGTCGGGAAATTGTCTGCATCCCGCATGGAAAAGACCCGGTGCTGTACGGAATCAGAGGCGAGTCATCCGAATGGGTAAAAAAAGCAGCCGGGTATGTGCAAACAGAAGAACCGGCGTTCTCTATTGTTTGGGAGACGAATCAGGGGACTGATGCACATCTTCTCCCAATCCCGGAAGGGGACTTGATTGAGGGAGAATCATACCGGTTTTCAGGCATGGTTGAATCAGCTCCGGTAACGGAACGCGGAGGTCATGTGCATTTCCCGATTTTCGCAAATGGTAAGACCATTCAGGTGTTTGCTTTTGAACCAACGAAACAATTCCGGAACGCTGTTCGGGAACTTGTATCCGGCGATGAAATCACAGTCTGTGGAAGTTACATGAAAGGTGTTCTTCATCTGGAAAAGTTCCGGGTGAACATGCTTGCTGAGCCGGAGAGCCGTTCATCTCCCCAGTGCCCCGAATGCGGCGGGCGAATGACCTCGGCAGGAAAAGGCAAGGGATATAAATGCCGTGAATGTTCTGCAAGAGTCCGGGAGGTCGAGGTATGCAGAAGAGATATTGCAGAAGGCTGGTATGAGGTCCCACCCGGATCAAGACGGCATCTGGCAAAACCGGTTATCCGAATAATAGAATAGAGCGTTTGTGCCCGTTAAAAAAAAGGGAAGGTCAGCCGGTGATGTAATCATCGGTACGGACCCAGGCAGCTGCTTCGATCGGAAGAACGAAGATTCTGCCGTCTCCTTTTTTGCCTGTGCGGGCGTGTTCACGAATGACTTTTATTAAATTCTCTACATCCTTATCAGGGACAACTATTTCCAGTTTGGTCTTCGGGAGAGTTTTCACCTGCATTTTCCCGGCCCGGTACTGGAGGCAGATGCCTCCTTGTTCACCACGACCGAGGACTTCGGTTATTGTCACTCCGGGAATGTTGTTTTGTTCAAGTGCGTTCAATACATCATCCACCTTCTCCGGGCGGATGACAGCCATAATCATTTTCATGTTTTGCTACCTCTTTGGCTTATGCCTGCTGCTCACCGTGTTGGACAAGGTCCATGCCGATGTATTCCTCATCTTCCGAGACCCGGAGTCCCATGGTCTTGTTTATGACCCATCCAAGGATGAAGGTTACTCCAAACGAGTAGACCACTGCAATTACTGCATCAAGAACCTGGATTCCAAACTGCTGAAGGTTTCCTTCGATAAGACCGCCAACTCCGCATATTGCAGAGACAGCGAAGACACCTGTCAGAATTGCTCCGGCGAATCCCCCCATGCCATGAATTGCCCATGCATCAAGAGACTCGTCGATTCCTTTCTTGATCCTCCACCGAAGGGCCGTATAACAGACCATCGAGGTGATGACTCCTATAAGGAGTGCGCCAATTACGTTAACATATCCGGCTGCCGGTGTGATGCCAACTAATCCGGCTATTGCTCCCGAGATGAAACCAAGTGAGTTCGGCTTTCCGTTTATCCAGGAAAGAGCCATCCATGTAAGAGCGCCGGTTGCGGCTGCGGCGGCAGTGACCAGGAAGGCACTTGCGGCAAGTTCGTTTGCAGCGAGAGCAGAACCTGCGTTGAACCCGAACCATCCGACAACCAGGAACATTCCTCCGATAAGAGTCATCGGGATGTTGTGGGGGGCAAAGGTCTGTTTGCCGTATCCAATCCGCTTACCAATTACTAATGCGAGGGCGAGAGCTGCAAATCCCGAACTGATGTGAACGACGGTTCCTCCGGCAAAGTCAAGGGCACCGAGCTGGGCAGCCCATCCGCCACCCCATGCCCAGTGAGCAAGAGGAGCATAAACGAGAGTCAGCCACAAGAGACCGAAGAGAATGTATGAGGACATCTTAACCCGCCCGGCAATTCCTGATGTCAGAATCGCGAGTGCCAGACAGGCAAACATCATCTGGAAACAGACAAACAGAATATCCGGTATACCATTTGTCACCCCGTCAAGCGGGATTCCGGACAGACCGATGTAATCCAAAGACCACCCGATCACACCACCGACATCGCCTCCGAAGGCAAGCGAGTATCCGATGATAATCCACTGAACTATTCCAAGGGCAAGAGCCACAAAGGACAACATCATCGTTGAGATGACATTCTTTTTCCTTACCATTCCGCCATAGAACAGCCCGACTGCGGGAACCATCATCAACACTAATGCGGCTGAAATGAGAACCCAGGCTGTTGCACCAGTATCGAGAACCATGAGTAATTCACCTGAATAAACACAAAACAAATACATAAAGCCCGAAAAACAGTCCCGCCGATACCCCGTGGTAGTATAGCACCACGCCGGAGACCGAACTGTATTCCGGATTTTAAGTGGTGTTGATGTGCAAATATAATATTTGTGTTCCCGGTATAAAATAGTATGTAACATGCTAACATGTGTCATTACAACACATAAGTAATAACCATATAAAGAACAAACAGAATATTCAGATGACACTGGAAGAGAAAATCACATTTTATTCCCGCGAGGACGCAGCCGCGTTTCAGAAATACCTCCGGGAAAAGGAATGCCCGTCACGCATTTCCGTTGAGCACAATTTCACCGGAACACCATACTTCGAGGGAAGCATAGCTTCGTTTTTGCAACTCATTGATAAAATAAATGCGCGGGAAGAGGATGCCGATCTTGATGAACTGAAATCCGATCTGCTTGGACGTAAAAAATCCCTCACAGAATTTTTCACGTCTCACAAAGCGGGTGACATTCTATCAGATGCAACGCCGTCACAACTTCTTGCCCAGGCAGAATCAATCGATGTAATGGGTGATGAGATTCAGAAACAGGCTGCCGAAAAGTTCGTCACGGCACTGATGATTCTCGGAACTCTGGAGGACAACGACCTTCTGGAAAATACAGAGGATAAGGAAGGATACACCCTTCTCGGAACAAAGGAACCGGATGAACTTCGTGTTATGTACCCCTACACGGAGTTCGAAGGCGTAACTGAAGATGATTTGAACGATTCCGGAATTACCACCCACATCCAGACTTCCTCAATCACAGAGTATATTGTGAATGCAGGCGCGGAACTGTTGTTTGCGTCAGATCTCAACGACCTTGCTGATGTTCTGGAACAGATGGATGTTGATGACGACGAAGCTGGAAGATTCGTTGATGCGGTCTTTTTCAAACAGGCGCTCGTTGCAAAAATCCACGAACTTGTTGCTGAAGGGAAGCAGAGCGAGGCAGATATTCTTGCCGCATTCGATACTCCCTCATTCCCGCTTGAAGGGACGAATGATGTAATTTCCTTTGATTTAACTCCGGAATACCTGTCAGGCGTTATCTCTGACCTGAAAAAGCAGGGTATCCTTGCGGGAAAAGACGGTAAGATTAAAAGCAGGTAACGTCATATATTACTGTTAGGTGGGGGATGTGAAGTACAAAGCAGTGTGGATACTGCTGCCCTCACCAATTGTTAGATTAGCTAATTTTTGTATTTTTTTCAGATTTTTCCGGGATGTTTTCACCCAATTGTATTTATCTGCATTTTGAATGGAATACACAGGTATACCCACGAACCTTATTTTATCAGATGCTTATCCCCTGCCTGACGAGCGTGACCACAATAAAAAGGATTACGTGATAACGCAGATAATTCCTGCGCTCATGACTGCGCGATTGCCGGGATGAATTTGTCAACGGGACCTGGAGCCGCGGCACATTTACCGACGACACAACCCCGCATTCAACCGGGCGGCAATCCGATTCTCTGGAAACCCGGCACCCGTATTCATCGGTGAGACATACCTATATGAGTTTGTCAAACAAATAATATTCAGCATTAAGGTCAAAATCATGCATAAACATTGTAATACACCAGTCAAACAGTTTATCCCGCGTGCAGGCATGACAGTGAATGAGCTTGTCTGTGAAATGGGAAAAGCCGGCGCATATAACGGAGGCAGTCTCTTCCACGCAGTAGATGTATATGAGAAAATGCTCTCTGATCCGGACATGACAAAGTTCTTCGCTCTTTCCGGAGCGATGGTTCCGGCAGGAATGGGCGGAATTGTATCAACATTGATGGAAAAAGGTCACATTGATATCCTGACCTCAACAGGTGCAAATCTCACCCACGATACAATCGAAGCAATCGGCTGCCACCACTATCATGGCAAAGCCGAGTGCGACGATGTCGGACTCAGACACGATGAAGTCAACCGGATTTACGATGTGTTCCTGCCAAACGAAGCATTCGAAGAACTCGAAGAATTCATTCAGGACGTTTACTGCGGACTTCCGGAAGAACCCATCACAATCAGCAAACTGCTGAGAACAATCGGCGAACAACTTGACACAGGAATTCTTGCAACAGCAGCAAAACACGATATCCCCATTTACTGCCCGGCATTTCAGGACTCTGTCCTGGGTCTTCAGTATTGGATGTTTTCCCAGTTCCACAAGAAGACAATTCTTGACGCAATCGGAGACATGCATGTTCTCCTCAATAAAGCATTCAGTGTGAAAAAAGCGGGAGCAGTCCTCGTAGGCGGGGGAGTTCCGAAGAACTTCACACTTCAGACCATGCTGATGACACCGAATGATTTCACCTACGTTATCCAACTCACCGGAGACCGCCCCGACCTTGGCGGACTTTCCGGCGCAACTCTTGACGAAGCAAAGTCATGGGGTAAGATTGGCGAGGGGGGAACCGGCGTGACCGTTTACGGCGATGCCACAATAACTCTTCCCATTCTCGCAGCAGCAACCCTGGAGCGTCTGGAGGCAAAATAAATGGCTGAACTTCTTCTCGCTTTGGACGTGAAGGGTTCAGACGAAGCAGTCCGCGTGGCAAATTCCTGCGAAGGAGAGCTGGACGCAATAAAAATCGGGTATCCTCTTGTCCTGTCGGCAGGTCTCGGTATTGTAAAGGAGCTTGCAAAAGCCAATATTCCGGTTATTGCAGATTTCAAAGTTGCCGATATCCCGAACACAAACACCCTCATCTGTGATGAGGTGTTTGCAGCCGGATGCTCAGGAATCATCACCCACGCATTCTGCGGGTCGGATTCCCTGACGGCCGTCGTGGACGGAGCGCATGACTACGGCGGCATTGCCCTAGCCGTGTGCGAGATGAGTCATCCCGGAGCTCTCGATTTTCTTACCGGTGCGAATGCAGAAATAATGGCAAAAATGGCAAAAGATGCCGGAGCCGATGGAATTATTGCTCCGGCCACGAGACCCGAGCGGACGGCAATCTTAAGAAACATCATCGGCAATACGATGAAAATCTACTCACCGGGTGTTGGCGCACAGGGAGCACAGCCCGAAGACGTAAAAAAATATGTTGATGGGATTATTGTCGGCCGTGCAATTTATCAGGCCGCAGATCCCGGCAAAGCTGCACACAATTTCCGTGTGCGGTGCCTCTGACCTTTTTTTATTTTCTCGGGAAGTACGACAGCAAATCCCATGCCAGGGACTCGGCTTTTTTCTCATTCGTCATCATCGTATCAAGACGGTGGGCCCCCGGTACTTCTATTGCTGAATCTCTGATATCCTGAATGAACAGATTCACGACATCCTTGTACACCCGCCAGGTTCCGTAGGAGGTGGACTCATATCCCCATGCTTTCATCAGAGCTGCCGCCGGACCACTGACCGGACGATTTCCGATAAACGGACTTACCGCCACAGTGAACTTGTTCTTCAGAGCCTCGCGAACTCCTTCACATTCAAGAATAGGCCCGATACTCGTCACGGGATTTGACGGACCTATAAGTACACCGTCACTTTCCTCTATTGCAGATATGACCTCGGGTGTTGTTTTCAGCGGAGAACCATCAACAGTTTCCCTAACGACACCCTTGATTCCCACATTCCCCCGAAGACCTACCCAATACTTCTGGTAATGCATCAAAGAATCATCCTCGCAGACCACATAGGTCGTAACCTCCTGATCCGACATCGGCAGAATCCGTGCCGATACGCCGTATCCTTTTGCGATTTTATTGGTTGCCTCGGTAAGAGTCATGCCCTGCCTCATAAACTCGGTGCGGGCTATATTTGTGGCACGATCCTTTTCCCCGAGCGGCAGGGGCTCGGTATATCCGAGTTTTTCCATAGCATGAAACGTCTCAAAGGAGTCTCCGCGAATTCCCCACCATGAATCGGTATTCAGAAGTCCGGAAAAAAGGTATTGAACGGTATCGATATCCGGAGAAACAAGACACCCCGACATCCACATATCCTCAGCCGTATTCACGACAACAGTGATTTCATTATCACGCAGAATCTGTCTGAGACCACGGATGAGTTTTGGCGTTCCCGTCCCGCCGGAAAAAACAGTAATCATTGTAATGGGAATTGGACGGGGAATGTTATGAAAATTATGTATTGGAGGGGAGCTTCTCTTTCAGTGCAGAAACAAACTCGTCTGTCCCCCGGACACCCGCGGGCACGATTGCTCCCTGCAGACTTTCAACGTAGATATATACGGCCCCGTTCTCCACAACGATATCATGAATGGATGAGTACGGAGATACCGACACTTTGTCCCCGAGGGTGAAATGCATACCGTCATCTTCGAGCGAGATTGATGCCTGTTTTTCCCAGGGAATTTTGGATTTTCCCCCACGCAGACCCTTTTTCAGATTTTTCTCAATCAACTTCCAGTAGAATTGCGGATAAATCCTGTATGCCAGGACTGCAACAAGAACGCCGGCAATTACTCCGACCACAATGTACGTAAACCCGGTAAATGTCACGGCAATTAATACGGGGAGGAAAAAGAAAACCACCGCCATGTAGAGACGTGACTGGGCAAACTGTTTTCGCATAGTGGGTGAACGGGTATAATGGGATTTATTGAATGCGATATAATCGTTCTCAGTTAACGTATACTGCAGATTCATCTACATTCAGTAGGTGTCAAAAATAAAATAACCTTCTCTAAAAAAATTATTATTTTACCGGAGTAATTTTCCGGCAGGAGCATGAACATTCACCCGGGATATCGAGGGGGAACTTACCCCCGGAACATCCCATGCATAAATCCTCTGCCGGGATGCCGATCGATGCCACAAGATCTTCTGTCGAAACATACTCAAGACTGGTTGCATGAATCTTCTCGCGGATAGATTCGACATCACGACCAGTCGCGATAAGTTCCTCACGGGTCGGAAGGTCCACACCGAAATAACACGGAGCGACAATCGGAGTCGACCCGACTCTCAGGTGAACTTCCACGGCACCGAAATCCCGGACCATATCAACAATCCGAAGAGATGTTGTGCCTCGAACAATGCTGTCGTCCACTAAGATGACCGACTTGCCTGTCACATGACGGCGGACCGGGTTCATTTTCATTCTGACCGCATCCTCGCGAAGAGCCTGTGCCGGCATAATGAAGGTCCTGCCGACGTATCTGTTTTTCAGCAGACCTTCTATATAGGGAATCCCCGAGGAAGAAGCGTAGCCCGTGGCAAAGGCAGTGCCTGAGTCCGGAACCGGTGATACCAAATCCGCTTTGGGCGGGTTTTTCGCAAGACTTGCTCCGATTTTTCTCCGGGCATCATATACGAGCACTCCGTCGATAACAGAATCCGGACGCGCCAGATATACGTATTCAAACGCACAGTATGCCTTGTGATCCGACACCAGAACCTGACGGTGGGAAACACCATCCCCGGTTATCGTCAGAAGTTCGCCCGGAATAACATCTCCTTCAAAAGAAGCAGACAGGATATCGAGACCCACACTTTCAGAGACCACGACATATCCCCGGTCTGTTTTTCCAAAACAAAGCGGTTTCGTGCCAAGCGGGTCACGGAACGCATAAAGAACGCCGTCAAGAATTGCGACTCCCGCATATGCTCCCGAAAGCCGGACCATAGCATTCACAAATGCATCTTCGGCAGAATCGTCGGCAATTAGTTCGTGGGCAATCATTGCCGCTATTAATTCCGCATTGGTAGTCGTCGAAAAAATGTGCCCCTTATTCTCATACTCGTTCCGAAGTGTCTCGCGGTTTATCAAAGCCGCAGAAACGGTAATAGAAAGCTGATGGTTTTTGAACGTAAAGTTCAGAGGCTGGATATTTTCCTGTCTCCCCCGGTGAGCCTTCTGTGTGTATAAAACCTGCCCTACCCCCACATTGCCCGATAAACCATGCAATACCTCTTCAGAAAATACTTCAGAAAGTTGTCCGGGACCTTTATGCGTTGAAAAAGTCTGCCCGTCAAAAGTAGATATGCCCGCAGCTTCCTGACCTCTGTGCTGAAGGGCATGCAGAGCATAATAAAGGGGGTAAGCGACACCTCGTGAATCGACGATGCCTGCAATACCGCTCATATTACATAACCTTTAATTATCTGCTGCTTTTTTCGTCCAGTTGTACCCGCGGATTTTTGAACTTTTGCCAAAACCGCATGATGAGCATACGCCATTCCGTGCATGGAAAGACTGCTTTCCACAGCGGCGGCAGATTATATGGGAATGCTTATTTTTCAGACCCATTGATGGAGTGCCTTTTGTCATTGTTAATTCACCTCTGTTTTATTCTACGGACGGGGAGATATAGATTACATTGTCGCCACGCACAATCAGAGTGCCGCGCTCAACAATACCATTCTCTCCTTCTTCCTCAGCCTTGTCAAGAACCAGGTTCATGTGAACATCGTATCCCTGAAGAACTCCACGGATCTCCCGTCCACCTTTCAGTGAAATGATTACCGGCTGGCGGTTCAGGACCTGATCTAAAATTTCAAGTGGTCGCTTTGTCATTGGATTACCTCTCGTTTCGCTCAGGGAGACTGCCCGGAAATGAAAAGCACTGGAGTGCCTTGCATTAGGCAAAGCAAAGGCTTGCACACATGTTCCGGGCGTCACACAAACTTAGAGACTCATGGACGAGTGCTTAATGTATTGGGTATGCAATCTGATAAAGGTAGCGTCATATTCCTACACTAAACGACTGAACAATTATAATTGCACACGTCAAATAATACAATAGCAAATGGTTGAACTTATTGTCAAAAAACGCCATGCCATCAAAAAAAGCCAGCTTACGGCTTTGATGGCAAAACTTTCTGAAAGTATCGGGGAGGACGCAGCGCTGTACAACGCCCCGATGATTGAAATAGCCGAGACTACATCAAAATTCAATATTTATATCATCGACAAAAAACCGCTTGTAATTGAAAAGGATGACTGGGCATTTCCCACACTCCGCGGCGCAATAGCGCGGCCGTTTTCCGGCAGAAGAATTGTGGTGGACATGGGGGCAATTCCCTACATGATTAACGGCGCTGATATTATGCGTCCGGGTATTGTATCAGTATCAGATGATGTACGGGCAGGTCTGCCGGCACTCGCGGTCGATGAGAGCCATGACAAACCCCTTGCTGTCGTCCTCCCCCTCTATGATGCAAAGGATATTATCGCGCTTGAAAAAGGGAAGGCGGCGAAAAATCTGCATTACATCGGAGACGAGCTTTGGAATATGGAAATCTAATGTCACCATACAGATAGAATTAAATAACCACCAACTAAACTATTTTTCATATGGGATTTCTAGACGGTGTATTCGGATCAAAAGAGAAAGCAACGAATGAAGATTCATACATGAAGCTTGACCTTCAGGCATACGAGGGTGCTGCCGGTGAAAATGAGCCGGCAACGATGTATGTCAAAGTTGCAAGCATCAATGACATCAAAGACTGCCCGAAGATTAAAGACGAAATATACAATGGAAATATTGTCATCGTCGACATCACCAAACTGAAACTCGACAAGATCATGTTCGACCGTGTAATGGGCGATCTTCGCGCAGTATCCCGCGATGTAAACGGAGATATCATCGGACTTGGCGACCAGCGTTACGTAATTGTTGTGCCGACAGGTGTTCGTATTTCCCGCGAAAAGATCGGCGGATACTAAACTCCAATGCATCAGATAGTTCCCGGCCCCTGTCCGGATTGCGGAAAGGAGATGAATTACATCTATGATACGGAGAATATCCCTTACTTTTCCGAAATTCTCCTGATTAGCGGTGTGTGCAGCTGTGGCTTTAAGGTCGTTGACACCTCGGTTTTACAAGACCATGAGCCGTCCTGCTGGGAGATGAGAGTAGAGACTCAGGCCGACCTGAATGCCCGGGTCGTCCGGAGCATGCAGGGCGAGATTGACATCCCCGAGTTCGGGATAAATATCCGTCCGGGTCCCTCCTGCTTTGGATTTGTTTCAAACATTGAGGGAATCCTCGACCGTGCTCGGGATGCAATCAGAACTGCCCTCTTCTCCTGTGAAGGGGATGAAATCCATCAGGCAACACAACTCCTGGCAGATATTGAAAAAGCCAGAAACTCCGAGATCACGTTCACCGTCATTATAACTGATCCAAGTGGAAACTCAGGCATAGTTTCCTCAAAAGCCAAAAAGACCAAACTCGATATTGAGCCGGAAGCAGACGGATACGCAGTCAAACCGCTCACGTAAATCAACATGGATAACCCAAGATACATTCCCACGGCGGAGGAAGTAAAACGCCTCACCGCTTTTTTAAAGATACGAAGCGTTCCTGAACTGGATAAACTGACGATTCATTATATCGAAAAAGTAACAGGAAAATCATGGAATGATGAGGCAGTACTGGAAAAAATCCGTAACGCAGTCATTGCCCAGAAGGAGTCATACTGGAAAGAGGGGGTAAAAAAGAGCGTTGCCTACAAGGGAGCCTACAGTGTTCTCGGTTACATGGCATACCAGATGCCGGGTTATGTACTCGAGTTTTCCGAATTTTTTGCCAATATGGTAACTTCCGGACTTGTCCGAAAAAATGTCAGAATTCTGGACATAGGTGCCGGACCCGGAACGGTCTCCGTCGGAGTTGCACGTGTTTTGTCCTGTCTGGACGGGATGACTGCAGAAATCACTGCCCTCGAACGCTTTGATACCCATATCGAAGCATATCTGGCGATAGTCCCGGGGTTTTTGAAAAATGCCGGTGACAAAGTCACTGCAGGCAAACCGTTCGCAAAGGATATCACCCAGGAAATTCCCGAAGGCGAGTATGATATAATCGTCTGTTCAAACGTCATCAACGAACTGACGAGTCTGGACCAGGAGAAAAAAGCAGAGCTCGTCATGAATTTGTCAAAGCATCTTGCAAGTGATGGAAATCTGGTATTAATCGAACCGGCTGACCTCACGAACGCGACGATGCTTCGTGACCTCTCACGTGATGTGAAGAAGAGAGGGCTCACCATTTATGCTCCCTGCAATGATCTCCGGGGCGTGTATTGTACCGTTTCACCCTGCTGGACGTTCCAGTCCTATGAGGACATCAGACCGACGAACCTTATGTTCGCACTCGGCGGCGAGGAGGAGAAGTACCGGTTCGTAAACACCGATGTGAAGTTCTCATACGCGATTCTCAGGACAGACGGGCACAGAAAATGCGGATACAAAATCCCCGGAGAGGCAAAGAGGGCAAGACTCTCCCAGCTCAAAAAGCATCTGCAAAAACGGATTCATATTACCGTTTCAGTAATGTCGGCCGATATCGGCGATGCGAAAAACTACCTGTTCCTTGTTTGTGACGGAACGGGAACAACGCCGACATACGTTGCTTTACCGGCATTTCACCGTGCTCCCGAGCACGAAGCTCTGCTTACGGCGTCATACGGCTCAGTCGTGGCGATTGATTCTGTCCTTGTCAGATTCAACAAAGAGCAGAACGCATACAATCTGCTCATGGGTCCGGAAAGTAATACCCGAATGATTGCCGGTGTTTCTACGGGGAATATAATACCAGACAAAACAGCTTTGCTCAAAGAGAAATACGGGAGACAGCCGTCACCTAACTATTTGGGAAAGAAAGGAAGAAAACCCTCTTCCAGATAATTTTCCCGTTTTTCAAATAAGTTCGTGAGAATCTGAAAATCTGTTTTTGTGTTGTCCGCCATTTTGTACGGGATTTCTCGAACGTACCTGGAAGACGGCGAAAATCACAAAAAAAGGAAAAATAGTATCTCAGGTGATTGCCGCGCCTTTCAGCGTGACTTTGTGCTCTTCAATTACATGACCGACAACTTTCGATCCCTTCACCATGGAAAGTACGGTCTTCACGCTCTCTTTTGGCACGATGAAGGCAAAGCCCATACCCATATTGAACGTCCGGTAAAGTTCATTCGTTTCAAGATCACCCTTCTCGGCAATCCAGGCAAGAATTTCCGGAACCTCAAGCGGGTCTTCGATGGCAAATCCGTAGCTGGAGATTCTGAGGAAGTTCAAGAGACCCCCGCCCGTCACGTGACACATCCCGTGAACGACGGCTTTGCTGCAGACATCGAGAACCTCAGCGTAAATTCTGGTCGGAGTAAGTAAAGCTTCACCGACAGTTCTTCCGGAGGGAAGTACGGTTTTGTAACCGCCGTTTTCCTCTGCAACTTTTCGTGCGAGCGTGTAGCCGTTCGAGTGAACACCGGTACTTGCAACACCGATGATGACATCCCCCGGAACTACTTTTTCGCCGGTTACGACTTTGTCTTTGTCCTGAATACCTAGACAGGTCCCTGCAAGATCGAGTCCGGAAATCATTCCCTTCAGAGTTGCAGTCTCGCCGCCGACTATGTTCATATTGGACTGGCGGGACCCTTCATTCAGACCGATTCCGATCTGAATCATCTGGGGGGTATTGACCCCTTCGGTGGCGATATAATCGACAAATCCGATCGGTTCGATGTTCATGACATACATGTCATTTACATTCATCGCAATACAATCGATTCCGACCGTCGTCCAGTCCTTCAGGTCGTCGGCGACACGCATCTTCGTTCCGACACCGTCTGTGCAGAGTGATAAGACTTTACTGCCCAGATCAATCAGACCGGAAAAGTGCCCCACATCGCCGACCATGCCGTAATCACCGGCACGTCTGAAGCTCAACTGCTTAATCAGGGCTTTTACGCCATCTGTCTCAAGGTCGATGTCGACCCCGGCATCCTTGTATGAGTATTTTTTTGTCATGCTTCCTCTTTGTCAAGATGGTATTCTTCGTGAATAGCTTTTACTGCACGGACTCCGTCCGACTCCTTCACAACGAACGAAACGTTCACTTCCGAACCCTGTGAGAGCATTAACACATTAATTTTGGCAACCCCGAGTCCGTGGAAAATCCGGTAAAGGGTTCCCGGAGTTCCGGCCATCCCTGCCCCGACGACCGAGACCACGTTCACATCAGTGGAAAACGTGAACTCACGGATGAGTCCTTTGTTCTTAATCAGGGATAGAGCTTTGTTTGCGGCTTTCATCTGCTCTTCGGTGATTATCAGGGAGATATTCATCTCGGATGAACCCTGACTGATGAGCATAACATTCACTCCCTCCTTTGCAAGGGTGGTGAATATTTCCCCTGCCACGCCGGGTTTACCGGCTGCAAATCCGCTGATGCTTATCATGCAGCTGTTTTTGATGAGGGAAACTGCTTTGACGATACGTTTATCGGCGTGGCTTTCTTTGATGACAACCGTTCCCGGGTGGGTCGGGTTGAAGGTGTTTCTGACGTAGACCGGGATGTTTTTCTCCATTGCGGGTAGAAGAGCACGCGGGTGGATTACTTTTGCACCAAAGTAGGACATCTCCATCATTTCAAGGAATGAGAGCGAGTCTATGACACGTGCCTCGGGAATCAGCCGCGGGTCGGTAGTCATAACTCCGTCTACATCTGTCCAGATAATGATTTCCTCGGCGTCGATTCCGGCTCCGATGATTGCCCCGGAGTAATCGGAACCGCTGCGTCCAAGCGTAGTTACGGCCCCCTCACCCGAACATCCGGCAAATCCCTGAATGACTGGAATCTCTGCTGCGAGTACGGATCCGATACGGTCCATGATTCTCGGATAGCTTTCAGGAAGAGCAGTAGCTCCGCCATGAATGCCGTCTGTGAGAATGCCGGCATCACAACCGCTTATCTGGAACGAGGGGATACCTGCCTGACGAAGAGCCGCGGATACAATAGGAGCCGAGAGTTTTTCACCAAACGAGATGATGTAGTCTCTGGAACGCGGAGTGAGTTCTCTGAGATTGTTGACGGCGATGAGAATATTTCTTAGCCGTTCCAGTCTGATGTTGATGTGTTCTGTAACCTCGGTCACATAATCCGGAGCCACAGCACGAAGTGCATTCAGGTGCCGGTCTCTGAGATTATCAATGAAGGCGTCCAGATTCCTCTTATCAGTACAGCCGATTATTCCCTCAGCCTCTGCAATAATCTGGTCGGTAACCTTGGTCATCGCAGATACGACAACGGCAATTTCATTGCCTTCCTCATGGGATTTTTTGATGATATCAACGACTTTGGCGATACACTTTTCATCGCCAACCGATGTTCCACCGAATTTCATTACGAGCCGCATCTTATTGGTAGCACCTTTTGAATAGTTGTGTAGATTGTGGGACGTACCAAGAGATATACTCTGCGGGATTGAACAAAAGATTTCAATTAGAGTGACCAAATATGACTTATGAATAAAATATGGATTGCGGGACTCATTCTCGTGCTCGCCGTCATTTCGGCAGGCTGTGTTTCAACAGAGGATGACCCGACACAATATACCGATAAAGACGGGAACATATTCACTGGCGATGAAAGCGAAGGCTCGATTCTCTTTATCGATGGAACAAGTACCGTCTGGACCACAGATGCCGCCGGCAATATCCGTTATACAACAACCGAACCTGACGGGACGGTAATGAAATACCATCTAACGCCGGACGGAGAGATGGTTCTCGAAGTATAACCTCCCTTTTCCCTCGCTTTTATCACATAGGATTTCCAATAACTATATCATAGGATTCGAAATGGGCATCGAAAACACATCAGACTGTCATGTACTCGTCATCGGTTCGGGCGGGGCGGGAATACGTGCTGCAGTTGAGGCTGAAAATTTTGGAGAGACAATAATCGTCTCAAAAACCATCACCGGAAAAGGCGGATGTACTGTCATGGCAGAAGGCGGTATCAACGCAGTTTTGAAAGATACCGATTCGATACAGGCTCATTTCGAAGACACAATGAGTGGCGGTGCGTATCTGAATGATGAAGACCTCGTGCGTACGCTCACAAGCGAAGTCCCGGACCGAATACGTGACCTCTTTACCTGGGGTGCCGTTTTCGATTTAGCAAAAGACAACTGCATAGCCCAGCGGCCTTTCGGAGGTCAGAGATGTGCCCGGACATGCTATGCCGGCGATCACACCGGACATGAAATAGTGATGACGCTTCTGGAAAAACTCAGAAGTTCGTCGGTCACTATCGAAAATGAGGTCACGGTCCTGGACCTGCTTTCAGATGGCGAAAAAGTGAATGGTGCAATCACCTGTGACCGTGAAGGAAACCTTGGTCTTATTACAGCCGACGCGGTTATTCTGGCAACAGGAGGAGCGGGTCAGGTCTACGACACGACCACCAACTCGACTGCAGGAACCGGGGACGGATATGCTCTTGGCTATCGGGCAGGGGCGCAGCTCATCGACATGGAGCAGGTTCAGTTCCACCCGACCGGAGCAGTTACACCCTACGATTCACGCGGAAGGCTCATCACCGAAGCAGTGAGAGGAGAGGGGGGCGTTCTCAAAAATGCTCTTGGCGAACGGTTCATGGAAAAATACGACCCGAAGCGCATGGAACTGTCCACAAGGGATGTGGTATCCCGGTCCATTGCGACCGAAGTTCTCGAAGGGCGCGATACCGAGCACGGCGGGGTCTGGCTCGATGTGTCTCACCTCCCGCGGGAGCAGATTGAGAGCCGGCTTCCCATTATGCTGAATCAGTTTCTTCAGTTCGGCGTGGACATCAGAACACAACCAATGGAAGTCGCTCCAACAGCCCACCACTTCATGGGCGGGCTGAAGATTACGCCCGACACTCTGACAACAGTGCCGCATCTCTTTGCCGCAGGAGAAGTTGCGGGCGGAGTTCACGGCGGAAACAGACTCGGAGGAAATGCCCTTGCAGAAACCCAGGTATTCGGCAGAAGGGCAGGACTCTCTGCAGGCAAATGCAAACGAACCGCGAGAAATATCGACGATAAGCAAATTAAAGCCGCCGAAGATAAACTCAATTCATTTTACAAGGGTTCGACGAAAACCGCTGACGTCAGACAATCCATGAAGATGATTATGTGGAACAATGTAGGAATCTATAGAAACGAACTTGATCTCAGAGTCGCCGAACGCGGAATTGAAAAACTGCAGAACACGCCGCTCAAAATCTCGTCCTCGCGCGAACTTTCCGACGCGGTCATCACAGAAAATATGCTTCTGGTGGCAAAACTCGTCATCGAAGGGGCTCTCCTGAGACGCGAATCCAGAGGGGCACACACGCGAACCGACGTGAAACAGACATGGACGAATGCAGACTCGCCATTCGGGCACACGTTCTTCGTCAAAGGAAAATCCGGCATCGAAATTCTGGAGAACAGATTATGAAAGTAACTATTTCACGCTATGACCCGGTCACCGGAGAGCAGCCGCACTTCGTGGAATACGACGTATCCGTAAATACAGCGGCACGGGTGCTGAACGTTCTTGATGCCGTGAGAGATACCATCGACCCGACGTTTGCCTACAGACATTGCTGCCGGGGAGGGCAGTGCGGATCTTGTGCTGTCCGAGTGAACGGCGAACCGGTGCTTGCCTGTATGCAGGAAGCACACGAAGGGGACGTCATCGAGCCGCTGGACCTGCCGAGAATCCGGGACCTGATAACAGATATTGCTCCGGTTATGGCACAGATCGCCTGGCTGAACGGAGGATCAGAATGCCCGGAGGTCAGACAGGCAGATATCGACGACATAAAACCTCTGCGTGAGTGCATCGAATGCTACTCATGTATCTCATCCTGCCCCGCAATTTCTGCCTCAGATTTCAAGGGCCCCACTATCATGCGGCAGGAACAGAGACTCAACCTTGACCCGCGGGACAATGCAGACAGAATTCTTGAAGCAATCGACAAGGGACTGTTTTCCTGCACAACCTGCCGCAAATGTGTAGAGGTCTGCCCAAAAGACATAGATACCCCGAGAAAAGCAATCGAAAAACTCCGGTCCGAGGCTATGAAAAGAGGGTTGTCGCTTCCGGCGCACAAGGCACTTGCCTCTCTGATAGAAAAGACAGGGCGCTCGATTGAGCGGAAAGAAACGACGTTCCTTGAGCAGGTGGCTGACGTAATCGAACCTGAAGGTGAAGTCCGTGCCACAATCGGATTTTTCGTCGGCTGCATGTTCAACGGCCGTGTGATTCAGCCGGCATTGGACGCGATCGAGCTTCTCCGTCTGAACGGAATCAGGGTCATCATTCCAAAAGATCAGGTCTGCTGCGGCTCACCGCTTATCAGAACGGGTTTCGTGGGATTCATCCCCGAACTACAGAAGCGAAACATCGATGCATTCGTAAAAGCGGGTGTTGATACCGTTCTCACTATGTGCGCCGGCTGCGGCGCGACGCTGAAAAACGATTACGATACGCCGTTCCGTGTTGTCGATATCACCGAGTTCCTCTGTGAAATCGGATTCAAGGCTCCTTCCAAGGTTGCAGGCACATACACGTATCACGACCCGTGCCATTTACTCAGGGGGCAGGGAATCTCCAAACAGCCGCGGATTCTTCTGGAATCGGTCGCTGAAAAATTCGTAGAGATGCCTGCCAGATGCTGCGGAGCAGGCGGCGGAGTTAAATCCGGTCAGCCCGAAGAGGCGGCAAAAATCGGGGCAGTGCGTGCCGAGATGGTAAAAAAGACCGGGGCTGATTATATTGTGACGGTATGCCCGTTCTGCGAGTTCCATCTGCATCAGGTGACAGGTCTTCCTGTCAAAAATATTGCGACCCTGATGATGGAAGGACACCGAAAATAAAAAAAATTATTCTTTTTTCTTTCCGTTCTTTGCAGCAAGGGCACTCATATAGGCACTCACCGCGGCGGTTACGGCGATGGTCTTGTCTTTTCCCTGCTTGAGAGGCGCCCCAAGCTGATTCATACGGGTCTCGCTTTCACGCATATACCGCGTAAGATACCGCATAATCTCCGGGTCCTGAAGGAAATGCGTGTGGGTGTTTCCTGCAATGAATTCAGGACTGTTCATCACCGCGTATTGAAGCGGGAGTGTCGTCTTCACACCGATGATGACATATTCCGTAATAGCACGGCGCATACGGGCAATCGTTTCCTCACGGGTCATGGCTCGTGCGCAGAGTTTTGCAATCATCGAATCATAATACGGAGGAATCGAGTATCCTGCATGAATACTGCTGTCAATCCGGATGCCGGGTCCGCCCGGTGACCGGTAACGGGTGATTTTTCCTGCATCGGCAGCATAATTGTTCATCGGATCCTCTGCATTCACACGGCACTCGATGGCATGTCCTCTGCAGGTAATCTCATCCTGAGCATAAGGAAGACGCTCGCCTGCAGCAACCATAATCTGCATTCTGACCATGTCAAGTCCGGTAATCAGCTCGGTTACGGTGTGTTCAACCTGCAGACGGGTATTCATCTCCATGAAGTAATATTTGCCATGATCATAGAGGAACTCCACCGTACCCGCATTTTCATAATTACAGGTTTTTGCAACAGTGATTGCAGACTGCGTCATCTGTTCACGGAGTTCCGGGGTCATTATCGGACACGGGGCCTCTTCGATGAGTTTCTGGTGACGTCTCTGGATGGAGCAGTCACGCTCGAACATATGAATGACGTCGCCTTTCGAATCGGCGAAGACCTGAACCTCGATGTGACGGGGTTTTGCCAGATATTTTTCTATGAAAACCGTTGAGTCGCCAAATGCAGATTCTGCGGTTCTTTGGGATTTTGCAATTGCTTCGTCCAGCTCCGCCTCGTTATTGACAACCGTCATACCGATTCCGCCTCCGCCGGCGGATGCTTTAACGATGACAGGATAGCCAATTGATTCGGCGAATGCTTTTGCCTCGTCGTGATCCGTGCTCTTCGTCCATGGAAGTACCGGAACACCGGCTTTTTCCATAGCTTTCTTGGATTCAAGTTTGGATCCCATCATTTTCATAGTCGGTTCAGACGGACCGATGAAGGTGAATCCTGCTTTTTTCACGGCTCCGGAGAATTCCGCATTTTCTGCAAGGAATCCGTATCCAGGATGAATTGCATCGACTCCGGCCAGTTCGGCGACCTCGAGGATTCTCTCCTTGTTGAGATAACTTTTCTTCGGGTGGGCGGCACCAATCAGAAACGCCTCGTCTGCATATTTTACGTGTAAAGCGTTTGCATCTGCTTCCGAGTAAACGGCGACCGTTTCAATCCCCATTTCACGGCATGCACGCATGACGCGAATGGCGATTTCCCCGCGGTTTGCGACTAATACTTTGTCAAAGTATTCATTTTCACTCATTGCACCACCACTAGGACATCGCCGCTTTGGACAACGGCGCCGCTCTCCACGAAGATTTCAGTGACAGTGCCGTCAATGGGGCTGACAATCGGATTTTCCATTTTCATTGCTTCGAGAACGAGGAGGGTGTCGCCTGCGGATACTTTCTGACCTGCCTGGACTTTGATGTCGAGGACCATGCCCTGAATACTGCTCTTGACGCCGCCGGGAATGTCGCCCCGGTGACGGGTTTCAGTCGGCGTGACTGAACTTACGACAGCTTCTCCTTCGACAGAGAGAATTCTTACCGCATAGACTTCCCCGTCGACTTCTACCTCCATGGATCTTGGGATGTCAAAGTCCGACATGGTTTTTCCATTGGAGGGGGGCTGGGCGACCGGGAAGGATTCGGCTTTCTTTTCGCCTTTGAGGAAGGCGGGGGCGATTGCCGGGTAAAGAATGTATGTTAATACGTCCTCCTCTTTTTTGACGAGACCCTGTGCCTCTGCGTCGGCTTTCATTTTTGCGTAGATGGGTTCAAGGGTGTCGGCAGGCCGGCAGGTAAGTCTCGGCGCGGCTCCGATGATAGTTTTTACGAGAGCCGCATCGAGTTCTTTCGGGCTCTTTCCATAAAGTCCGATGACGTAGTCACGAACTTCGTTGGTGACCGTCTTGTAGCGCCCTCCCATTAAAACGTTTAACACTGCCTGGGTTCCGACAATCTGGGATGTGGGTGTGACGAGCGGCGGGTATCCGAGGTCTTCTCTGACTTTTGGAATCTCGTGAAGAACTTCGTCCATTTTGTCCAGAGCGTTCTGCTCTTTCAATTGTGATACTAGGTTGGAAATCATTCCGCCTGGAAGCTGATAGATTAAAACGTCGCTGTCGATCCGGACGGAGATGGGGTCAATTAAGCAGTCGTATTTTCCTCTGACGGTGAGGGCGGCGGTTTTTATTGTGCGGAGAGTGGAGAGGGAGATATTGGTGTCGCGCGGAGTTCCGATAAGAGATGCTACGATGCTTTCTGTGGCAGGCTGGCTTGTTCCTCCTGCAAAGGGTGACATGGCGGTGTCGAGAATATCGACGCCTGCTTCGATTGCTGCCTGATAACTCATCGGAGCGATGCCGCTCGTTGAGTGGCTGTGAAGACAGATGGGGATGTCGAGTCTGTCTTTGATACCAGTGATGAGGGATCTTGCTTCCTCGGGCATGATGAGTCCTGCCATGTCTTTGATGCAGATGGAGTTACAGCCGAGACTGTAGAGTTCCTCTGCCATTTTGACGAATCCGGCATTACTGTGGACGGGGCTGGTAGTATATGATATAGTGCCCTGAAGGTGATTTCCGGTGTCGAGGACGGCGGTCATTGATCTCTGCATGTTTCTGATGTCGTTGAGTGCATCGAAGACTCTGAAGACACGAACCCCGTTTTCAGACGCGGCGTAGACGAATTTGTCGACGACATCGTCGGGGTAGTGACGGTATCCTACGAGATTCTGCCCGCGAAGGAGCATCTGGATTGGCGTTTTTACAAATATTTCGCGAAGAGTCCGGAGACGTTCCCAGGGGTCGTCATTTAAGTACCTGATACAGGTGTCGAAGGTTGCCCCTCCCCATGCTTCAACGGACCAGAAGCCCGCGTTTTCCATTTCGCGGGCGAGGGCGAGCATATCCACTGTTCGCATACGCGTTGCAGCCAGCGACTGATGGGCGTCACGAAGCGTTGTGTCGGTAATATTCAGTTTTTTCATAGTGTCTCCCATTCTCATTCGAGTTATCTAAACCTTTATTATTTTGGACTGAAGAGTTAAAAAAGTAGTCCCTTGGGACTATCACTAAAAAAATCTCTGTCCAATGAATTGACATATCGATTGAACATACTCAAAAATAGAATCGATTATAATGATTATGGTATCGAAACATTAACTGCCTGATCTATTGTTGGTGTTGGTGTAGCCGGACTGAATTTAGTATATAATGACCATCCGGTATTTGTCGATTGAGCTACGGCATAGTAATTATAGCCCAATGCTGCTGAGTTACTGGAGATTGATCCAGATGAATAAGGGAACGTCCCGGAATTATAAATACCACCACCTTTGTTATAGGCAGTATTACCAGTAATAGAAAGACCTGAAGCCTGTGATATAAGTCCTGAATTATAGAGACCTGCACCATTCATTGCAGTGTTCCCATGTAAATTCAAAGCATTATAGACGGTAAGACCGCCTTCATTATATATTCCACCACCGTTTCCATTTGGATTAGTATTATTTATCAAAGTAATTGTAGCAACTGTAAAAGAGGCATCATCTTCAATTACCATGAGAGGTGCATTTCCATGCCCATTTCCATCTAAAGTAAGAACAGTGCCATGATTCCAATTTACATCAGCATCAGATTCGATTACAAGGAGGGGTCCATCATAACCAGGGGCTCGGAAAAATGTAATTTGCGATAAACCCCCTGAGTTGGTATTTGGATACATCATTTCAAGATCCTGATTGATGGTTAACGGTTCCTTTCCAATCGTAATATCCCCATATAATGCCAATTGGTTACCTTGCAAATATGCGATATCAGAATCGGGATGGAGAACATGCCACCAATCATTAAGTGAAGTATTAAGCTCGCTCGGGGATGTAAATCCTTCACCATCATTAGTACCCATTGTATAGTATTGCCCCCCCCCACTTGGATCATAGACCACGGTTTTATTAATGACTTTACCGCTGAACACAAGAGCAGTTATCCCGTCGGTGAAATGTCCAGCGATATTGATACGGGTCACATTACTATCGAATCCTGTAATAATCGCCCCTGACAACACGCTAGCCCCTGAATCAGGAACATTCTGAACATGCCCGTTGTCCAGATACACGGTATATGACGTAAGATAGGGGAGCCCCTTCCCTGATACCGGCGTCACCGTAGACGTATTATTATCATTCACCACAACCGTAAACCCGACGATTTTAGTATCGACGGCTGAAAGTGTGCTAATACCGCTCATCACAGAAGCAGAAATAATCGAAATGAGAATAACGGAAAGGGCGATGAGAAGTATTACCGCAATCACCGGAGAAACTCCGCTGTCCTTTCTTGTAAGCATAAAAATCCTATGCTCTATAAGATAAATTAGTTTGTGAATGGAGACCATCAGATGAGGTCACAATTCGAATGCTTGTACTGATAATCAATAATATCTGGTTTTTCCATCTCAAAACTCACACCAGAAGCACCGCATACAAAAGTATTGCGGCAACCAGCATCAGAAAATCATATTTTCCGGGAAAGAACACCGGAACAAATGTCCCGCCCGAAATGTAACCCCGCCGTGCCAGAATTCCTGACTGGAAATCCGACAGCCTGAGCGAAAGAACAAGAAGACCCATCGCAAGCGAAGGAACCCGGAAAACAGAAAACCTTTGTCCCTTGATTTTCTGTGCCGACTTCATATGGGAATAATCAGATTGTATCTCAAAGAGAGCCTGAAAAGAAAACTCAGCGGCGAGCCCCAGGTCAAAGCCGGCTTTCTTTCCAAACATCCAGACAAAGAGACTCATGAACTCGCCCGGAACAATGCATGCCGAAAACCAGAATGCCAAAAGAACGAGAACAAAAATCTTTGCCCCGTAGAAAACATCCCCGCCGGAAAAATACAAAACGACCGAGGGAAAAAGACTCACAAGTACTGATGTCAGCAGAACCAGCTTCCAGGATTTTTTTGCAAACGTCGTCTTCGCGGCAAAGATGAGCCACCAGAAAAAAACAACCGCGGCTCCGGACGTGCTCACAACGGAAAGGACAGAGAGCAGCACAAGTGTGAGCAGACGGAGACGAATATCACGCACGATGTAGTACCCCGTCCGCGATTTTCCATCGGAGACCAAATGGAACATATTCTGTCTCGTGCGAAAAGACAATCGTAATCCCCGGGCGGTTTTCGATTAATGTCGTCAGAATTTCTTTCGCAGAAGAGTCAAGCGAGGCATACGGTTCATCCAGAATGAGAACATCCGGCCGCTTCGCAAAAACACAGGCAAGCATCAGCCGTTTCAATTCCCCACGGGAAAGAGTAAACGGGTCACGGTCATTTACATCCGCACCAAAAAGTGAAAACGAAATATCATCCGGCAAACTGCCCCACGAGGAAATCTCACGGATAACGGACGAGCCTGTCACCTGATACTCGGGAAACTGCATGAGAAGAACCGGTGAACCGCATCCTTCCAGAATAAGATTGCCAGTGGAAACGGAATTCAGCCCGGCAAGAGACGAGGCAAGCGAGGATTTTCCCGAACCGGTTCTGCCGGATATCAGATGAACACCTTCTTCGAATATGGCATTGACCGAGAGAGTAAAATCTCCGGCACGGAGAAGAACCGAGTCCAGAATAATCCTCATAGCCTCACCTCGAAATCTGCGGCACGACAAAGCGTTTTCGAATGCGAACTCCAAATCACATACGGAATCTTTTTCGAGGAAATGAAAGAGCGAAGCTCTTCCACAGTTTCCGGATCCAGATGGGAATCCGGCTCGTCGAGAACAAGAAGAACAGGATTATCGATTATTGCCGTCACAACCCCGACAAGTATCTTCTCCCCGCCGGAAAGAGTCCGGCATTCCCGGGTCAGAAGATGACTGATACCTGCCGACTCCGCAAGACCCAAAACCCTCTTCTCAATTTCTCCGGGCGAAATCCCGGAAAAACGAAGCGGAGACGAAATCTCATCAAAGACAATCGGAAACAGCAGATGCCTGTCAGGAAACTCGCTCACGTAACCAGCATTCACTGAACGCGGCGGGAGCAAGTCTATTCTGACCGAACCCTCAGCCGGCAGAAGAAGTCCCGAGCAGATTTTAAGCAGAGTTGTTTTACCGGCACCGTTTTTCCCGGATACCACAGTGAGCCCCGCAGAAATCCGGAGAAAAGGGATATCCAGAACACCATGCCGGAGATTTTCTATCTCAATCATACACGAGGGTCTCACTTTTCCGGAGACGGAGGGTAACCAGTTCCGCGGCCGCGATTTTTATTATATCTCCTGCGATGAACGGAATCACGCAGGTAATCAGCGCAGCCCAGAGAGTAGCCCCGGCTGAGATCATAAACCATACGACCCCGAAGGCATAACAGACAACTGTCGCGAGACAGAGCCCGGTTATATCTAAAGACATGGATTTTTTTGAAAAAAACAGTCCGGCAATAAACGCCATCGGAATAAAACCGATAAGAAACCCCCCGGTCGGACCGAGCAGAATCCCGATTCCCGACGTGCCGTTATGGAAAAGCGGAAGACCAAACGTCCCGAACAAAACATACAGGGCAGTTGGAATCACGGCATATTTTTTCATCACGGACGCCGCGAGCAAAATAAATAGTGTCTGAAGCGTGAACGGGACGAAAAACGGAATCGATATCCATCCGCCAACCGTAATCAAAGCCACAAACACCGCTGAATAAATAATCAGCCCAGAACGTTTCTCGTCTCCGTACACTGTTAACCATAAATAATATGTGGGTTAACAATAAAAAAGGATTAGATAAGATAACAGTCGCCCGCAATTACGCGTTCGACTTCACCATTATCTTTGTGAACGAGCAAAGCTCCGTGCTCATCGACATCCAGTGCCTCTCCCTCAAAGCTCTCACGAATCGTCCGGACCCGGATTCTCCGGTGAAGAGTACGCGAAAGGCTTCTCCACTCACGGAAAAGTGATTCGGTCTCGCCTTTCAGAATCATCTGATAGCGGCGTTCGAACTCTTTTAAGAATGCCGCAAAGAACTCGGCACGATTTACATCATGACCCAGTTCATCCGAAAGAGATGTTACGTATTTGGAAAGATGCGGCATGACTTTTTCAATCGACACATTCGTATCCACACCGATGCCAATCAGACAATATCTGATTATATCTTCATCGGCAGACAACTCGAGCGTCGTGCCGGCGACCTTTTTATCACCGATGAAAACATCATTCGGCCACTGAATCAGGGCAGAGAGTTCATACTCATGACGGATTGCCCGGGCAAGGGAAATCGAGGCCGCCATCATGATAATGAAGGTCTGATCGACATTGAGTTTCGGCATTACAACAATCGTCGCCCAGATTCCTCCCTCAGGCGACATCCACACGCGGTTCATCCGCCCAAGTCCCCCGGTCTGCTGCTCGGCGACAAGAACGGTTCCCGGCTGAACTTCGTTCCCTACTTCGTTCATCATCTGGCGTGCGAGGGCATTCGTTGACGGGACCTGCTCAAAGTGATGCATCTCCTGACCGATGACCTTTGTCTTTAAAAACCGTTTCACTTCATACGGAAGTAAAAATCTGGTTCGTTTTCTGAGAATGTACCCGGTTTTTGCCGAGGCATCTATAAAATATCCTACCTCACGCAACAAATTCACACATTTCCAGACAGTAGTCAGGGAGATTCCAAGGCGTTCGCTGATGACTTTTCCGGTAACCGGCTGGTCAATTCCCGCCTCATCCAAAATATGCAGAAGATCAAATATTGTGTGTGTCATGAGGTTTTGCCTCCAAAGGGATTATACGATTACTTATGCCATCTGAAATGAATAACATTTCGTTTGAAGAGGAGAATTTCGGGTCAGAAAGCAACCGGCTCCCCTTTCGAGAATACTTTCAGAAAAGCATCGCTTGGATACTCGTGAGTGCTTGCGAGAAGAAGGGTGCCCTTTCCAACCGGGCACTCGACCAGAACCGGGAATCCGTTTTCCGCTATGGCGAGGGGTTTTCCGTCATACTTTTCAAACCAGCCGTCTGCGGCAAAATTCGTCGTGTCATACCCGTCGAAAATACTTGACCATGGAGATGAGGCATCAATATCCAGATGATGTTCGGCAAACTCGTAATGATAGTGTACATCCACCGGAAGCCAGTCATATCTGTTCGGAGAGGCATCTGCCGCTCCATATACAAGAAGACGGCCCCCCGCCTCCAGATAATCTTTGATTCTCCCCGAACAGGCACGGAGAGCCGGAACGAGTTTGGAATACGACATGTTCCCAAACCCGGTCGGAATAATAATTCCCGAGTATTTTCCTCTGTAGAAAGGAGCAGAAAGTAAGAGAGGAGTAACGGCATCACAGGGGCAGGCGGCATCTTCAACAAGCCGGTGGAATGTCATTTTGCTATCCCAGAAAACGGCGACAGTCATCCTTTAATCACTCCAAGCGGTCTCAGACGTGCCACAATCCGCGAAATGCCGGCATCGTGGACAGTCTGGACGACTTCACTGCTGGATTTATAGACTTCAGGGGCTTCTTCCGCGATTGCAGCCGGATTTGGCGCACGAACGATAATGCCGCGCTTTAATAGAGCTTCGGCAACCTCTTCCCCGGTCTGACTCCTCTTCGCGGAAGATCTGCTCTGAACTCTGCCCGAACCATGACAGGTACTTCCGAATGTTTTTTCCATGGCACCTTGTGTTCCCGCAAGAAGATAAGACGGAGTCCCCATACTGCCGGGGATTAATACCGGCTGGCCGCAGGCACGATACTCCTGGGGGATTTCAACACGACCCGGACCAAAAGCCCGCGTAGCTCCTTTCCGGTGGACACAGACAGTCTGCCGGCTCCCGTCCACATCATGTTCCTCCCATTTTGCCACGTTATGGGCAACATCGTAGATGAGAGGCATATCCTCATAGGAGATGCCGAATTTTTTCGTGAAAAGTTCTCTCACGATATGAGTAATAATCTGACGGTTTGCCCAGGCATAATTGGCTGAAGCTGCCATCGCTCCGAAGTATGCCTCCCCTTCCGGAGATGAGAGCGGAGCACAGGCAAGCTGCCGGTCAGGAAGTTCGATTCCGTATTTTTTCGTTGCCGATTCCAGAATCTGAAGATGATCGGTACATACCTGATGCCCGAGACCCCGCGAACCGCAGTGAATCATCACACAAATCTGCCCTTCTGACACGCCAAACGTTTTTGCTGCCGAGGCATCCATGATATTATCAATGACCTGGACTTCCAGGAAATGATTTCCTGAACCAAGCGTCCCGCACTGGGGAATTCCGCGCTGTCTGGCTTTTTTGCTGACGTGCTCGGGGAGTGCGCCTTTCATCGCACCGTTCTCCTCACACCGGCGAATGTCACTCTCCATTCCATATCCCATATCTACCGCGTTCTTTGCCCCCTCCTCAAGCATGAGTGAGAGATTACTCTGGGATAAGCGGAGAGGACTCTTTGATCCGACACCGGTTGGTACGGAATCAAAGAGATTTTCAATGAGACCTTTCATATCGGGAATATCTGAAATATGGAGAGGGGTCGTAATCATTCTCACCCCGCAGTTAATATCAAAGCCCACTCCGCCCGGGGATATAATACCCGTCTCCGCATTGAATGCGGCGACACCGCCAATGGGGAATCCGTATCCCCAGTGAATATCCGGCATACCAAACGAATACCGGATAATGCCCGGAAGCGTTGCTACATTGGCGAGCTGGGTAAGAGCTCCGTCCTCAATATTTTCCGCAAGGTTCTCCGAAAGGAAAAAACGCCCCGGAACCCGCATCCCGGGAACAAAACCTATCGGAATCTCCCACTCTGTTTTAGTAATCTGCTGTATCTGGCTGTTCATGGTTGTTCAGATGTCAAAAATAATTATCAGTTCATATCCTGTATCTGTTTTCGCGAGCGACATCCCGGAATAGGAAATGCCTTTTACTCCGATACCGCCCGCATGTTTTGCCCTGTCAAAAAGAACACCCTCAACAGTGCCGGAAACAGAGCTGTCTATGGAGATGGTAATCTTCTGCGGAACGAGATATTCGGTTTCGAAAAGAAACAAAAGTTCCGATAGGAAATTTACCATCAGTTCCTCCGGGTCTTTTCCCTCTGCCTCAATGGGAAATGAATATGCAGGCGTTTCAAAATGATACGGACCATACAGAGTTTTTGCGAGTGCAAAACCGCTTTCTGAAAAAAGCGAAGGAAGGTCCGGCGCTGAAATTCTCATTCTTACGTCGGCTGTATGTTCCAGTTCCTCAAAAACCATAATCGCCGTCTTCAAAAAGAAGCCGGGGAACCATACTCATAGTAATCTCGGATATCCACTGAATCTGGTATCGGGAAATAAAAATCATATGATTGCCGGCTCTGATCGGAATATCTGATGATTTTGCCGGACGAACACGTATCGGCATCAGAATAGGACCGCTGCAGGATGTACTAATCCTGAAATCCCCGCCGCGTTCGTCCATGTATGCGATAACCTCGTCGGTAACTTTTATGCTGGAAAGAGGAGAGGGTCCGCCCTGTTCGTTATCCATTTCTTATACCTTGGTGATTTATCCTGAATAAAGTTGGTATGAAATTATCCTTTCGGATAGTTTCATGTGGACGCAACAACGCGCTCAACAATATCGGCATATTGTTCCTTGAGTTCATAAACTCCGAGAGCGCCGTCTTTGGTTTTGTGAGTTGCCAGAATCCCAAGTTTGGACGCGACAATACCAACCATTGAAGCTACTGAGTGATACGTAACCTCAAACTTTGATGAGAGGGCCTCATGAATCTGTGGTACTGTCATGGTTTTTGTCCGCATAAGGAGACTCAACAGAGCTTTTCTTATGCCGGATTTGTCGCGGGATAGATAACTGCGAAGTCTTCTTTCTATTTCCTTTCGCAGATCTGACGCAGAGAGCATATTTTTTAATTTGTTTTATCTATATAAATATATACCGATGCCTAAAATAATAAAAATACATGAATTTGATATGGATGAAAAAGCAATAGGATATGAATAAATGATTTATCGCTTCTACGAGTATTGGATTGCAGAAGATCTTAAAACATTCCCAAAGGAGATCTGTTTCATGCTCAGTGATACGGATATCCGTGCCGATGTAAATAAACTCGATGACGTGGTGACGTGGGCGAAAGAATTCCCGGAAATCAAAAAAATCATCTTCCACATCAGCACTGCTGAGGCAAAAAAAATCGAGGAACTCATAAATCCCGCCGCTCTGGCAAAAAAAACGAGCGTCCGCATAAGTACACCGGATCATGATACCACATCCGGAACAGGAACGCCGGAAATCCTGATTGCTCTTGGGAAGAAGGGAAGAGAAGAGATCACGGATGCGATAATTCAGATTGCAAAAGAAGGAATCGATCCGGAAACCATCACCGAAGAAACGATAGAGTCCCATCTCGCATATCAGGTAAACCCGGATTTTGTCATAAAAACAGGTGGAAGCCACCTTACCGATTTCTTAATCTGGCAGTCAGTCTACTCCGAGCTGTTTTTCACCGATATCAACTGGAGCATGTTCCGGAGAGTTGATTTCCTCCGGGCGCTCCGTGATTATCAGTCCAGAGGCCGCAGATTCGGCAAATAAAATAGACGGCATTAGAAACTTCTATACCTTTCCTGAAAGAATAAGGTACTAAGATAATGTTACCTTCCATTCCGAAAATACCAGTATCGAAGAACCCGATAATAAATCTCATCCGGGATATTCTGATTGTTTTAATCATAGTTGCCGTAATAGGAGCGGTTTTGTTTGGCGTATCCGGCACATGGCCGGCTCTTGTTGCTGTTGAATCCGAGAGTATGGTCCCGAATATGAATATCGGCGATCTCGTATTTGTTGTTGAGGAGAACAGATATGATGGATTCATGACCGCAGTTGAGGCTGCCTCTTCAGGAAAAATTTCGTTTGGGGGATATGGTGACGTTATTGTCTATCAGCCAAATGGAGAGACCGGTGTAACACCGATTATTCACCGGGCAATTACGTGGATTAATGCGTCCACCGCCGAACTGGCAGGATTCACCGGCGATGCGGCACACGCGGGATATATTACCAAAGGTGATAACAATGAACTCTATGACCAGAATGCAGGAATGCAGCCGGTAAAAGATGAGTGGATTGTCGGAAAAGCCCTGTTTGCAATTCCGCTGATCGGTCTTGTACCCCTTCACATTTTTGAAGCTACCCTGATTGTGATAGTAATTCTTATCATAATTGAACTCGTCGGCAGAAGACTGAAGAAAAACAAAGATTCCGAAAAGGAAATGAGTACGAAAACAGGTAAGAAAAGATGAACATAACCACCATTCTGGAAAATGTCCTCGGGGGAGCGCGGCTCACCGGGGAAGAAGCTGCATTCCTGTTCAAAGTAAACAACCGGGATATCTGGAAAGTTGCGGAGGCCGCAGACATTCTGCGTGAAAGAAAAAAAGGGGATGTGGTCACATATGTCAGAAATATGAACATCCACATGACGAACATCTGCAAAAACCGGTGTGGTCTGTGTGCATTCGGGCGAAAAGCCAGCGACCCGGAAGCGTTCTGTTTTACCGATGAGGAGTTCCGGGAACACACCAGAGATGCTCTCGCAAAGAATGTGACCGAGGTCTGTTATCTTTCAGGAATTCACCCTGATTTCACTCTTGATAATTACGAAAAGATGATTCGGACCTTCCACGAAGTGATTCCGGGCGTTCATGTGCATGGATGCAGTCCTGATGAGATTTTGTATGCAGCAAAGAGAAGCGGCATTACTACAAAAGAGGCGCTCATCCGGCTGAAAGATGCCGGACTCGGCTCGGTTCAGGGAACTGCCGCCGAAATTCTCGTAGACAGCGTCCGGAAAATTATCTGCGAAAAAAAGCTTTCAACCTCGGAATGGGTCAGGATTATCAAAGAGGCATCGGAAGTCGGATTAAAGGCAACGTCCACCATCATGTACGGGTCTGTGGAAACACCGGAGGATAAAGCCCGGCATTTATCCATTCTCCGCGACATGCAGGATGAATGCAATGTGTTTACCGAACTTGTGCCGCTTTCTTTTCTGCACAAAAACACACCTCTCGAAAGGGCAGGTCTCGTGACGCACGATGCAACCGGGCGGGAGGATGTCCTGCTGGTTGCCGTTTCACGTCTCTTTCTCGATAACATCGAAAATATCCAGGTCCCCTGGTCAAAGATAGGACAGAAGATGACACAACTCTGTCTTATGGCAGGAGGAAACGATGTCGGCGGGACGATGTTCGTGGACTCTCTTTCGAGAACAGCGGGTGCCGGAGAAGAAGCGGATTATTTCAGTCCGGAAGATATGGGCAGGATGTGCGGCGATATCGGCAGAACTCTTCGTCAGAGGGACACACTCTACCATCTTCTCTGAATTCTGCTTTCCATTAAGGTTTCCTGCATCCGGTCTCAAGGAAAAAATCCCGTTCTGTAAGGTCACCGGAAATCCGGCGACCCGCTCACAGAAGAATCATAAGAAGAATATCCACAAATGAAAAACCGCAAAGGGCGAACACATATCCAAGGGTAATCGGAATCATAAACGGAACCCCGTAGGAAATCCAGACATTTCCTGCTTTTGCATACAGGGCAAGTTTTGCGGCATACCTGGTTGGATTTTCACGCAGATTTCTAATCGACAAATCCGACTGGTTTCTTAGAGCACTGATTGAACTGTGGGCACGGCAGAACTTTCTGGAAATTACTCCGTTTTCTTCCGTGATTTCCTCGGATATAAACCCGAAATATTTGGTAAGCGACTCTCCCGGAACCGGTTTTCCGGAACACATCAGCCAGAAAGGCGCCCTGTTTTTCAAAACAAGATTCATCACAAGGAAGACTACCGGCACGATTAATGCAAACACAGCTCCATTCACAAGAGTGGACAGGGAAAGCGATGGGAAAATCCACGCGGCAAACGGCGTCACCGGCACCACGAGAGATAAGAGAATAAGTGCTTTCCCGTCAGCCACACCAAATAACCCGAAATACGTGAATATACCAATCAGAAATGTGACCAGAATAGACGTGAAGAAGATATAGAGTGCTCCGGGGGTAGGATAATACTGGAACCAGAACCAAACTGTGCAAATTCCGCAGATTACTGCTGCCGGATACCATGTCACCGCATAGATGGTACGGGTCTTCAGATCCTGCCAGGATGCATAGAGAAATGTCGCCAGAACAACGATTGACGAGATTGCAAGCGGCAGAGATAGAATCATTGCTTAACGATGCAACGTGGAATACGATAAAATAAATGGGTGGGGATAGAACTTCAGTCGTGGAAAACAGACTTTGCTACCTGTTTTCCATAAACATATGACGGCATACCCGAGAGCATAAATGCGACACGTAATGCCTCTTCGACCTCTTCCGCAGTAACTCCCACCATTTGAGCTCCAGCCAACTGTGCACGAAGAGCATGGTCATCTCTCATCGCCGCAGCAATTCCGATAGCAATGAGTTTTTTGTTTTTCCGGGTCAGAGAACCATCCGACCAGATATAATTATCAAGTTTCAGCACGGCATCATGCATCAGAGGATCGGATTCTGCCATTTCCTTGAAAAACACGGGGACATGCCCGATATTGTGTTCTAGGTCACGCATTTTTCCATGACATCCGCAGGTACTTTTTTTATCATCACTTGGCATTTTTATTCAACCGAATATTAACCGGAGAGATGATTAGCCTATGCATCGAAGCACACATTTAAGAGAATAGAACCCATGTATTCACCTATGACGAAGAACGTAGTTGCCCTGTTTGGAAGCAATCTCCTCGGAGGGAACACCGACAAACTCCTCATGGAGGCAATCCGGGGCGTGGAGGATGCCGGATGTACCGTTCAGAGAATCAACGTCGCTCGTGAGAATCTTGCCGGATGCAGCCAGATTTACAGTTGTATGTTTGAAGACCGCTGTTCCAATGAAGACGGGGTCAACAAATACCATACCATGCTCAAAGAAGCTGATGGATTAATTATTGCAACGCCCGTTATGACCTATGGAATCCCGGGACAGCTGAAATCCTTCATGGACCGGTGCCAGCCCTTTTACATGGCAAAATATTTCCGGAAAAAATCCTTCATCACAAAAGAACATGCAAAAATCCGGAGAACACTATTCATCTGCA
Source organism: Methanocorpusculaceae archaeon UBA425 (assembly GCA_002506085.1). Taxonomy (GTDB): domain Archaea; phylum Halobacteriota; class Methanomicrobia; order Methanomicrobiales; family Methanocorpusculaceae; genus Methanocorpusculum. The sequence continues at coordinate 35,389 of DAWV01000006.1, read as the reverse complement.
TCGCCGGAATGAATACCCCGGATGTGTTTATAGGACCAGTCCTCACAACAAAAGCATACTGTGAAATCATCGATGCAAAATACGGGGATGAGCTGCTTCAAAACGATATGGATACTATCTTGAAAATCGAAAATAAACCCGATATTATGAAAGCAGCATACGAAAAAGGGAGGGCTCTTGGTGAGGCCATCGCAAAAGCACGCGAATAAACGGGACATAAAATTCGAGCTTGTGCAACTTTCGGATGCAAAATACCGGACGTTTTCAAGCGGTCTCCTTCCCGGAACAGAGAATATCATCGGCGTCAGAATCCCGATTCTCCGGAATCTGGCAAAAGAAATTGCAAATGGCGACTGGCAGACATATCTGAAAGAGGCGACAGACGACTCTTTCGAGGAGATTATGCTTCAGGGTCTTGTCATCAGTTATGTAAAAGGGAATCCGGAACAAATCATCCCGGCTCTGAGATATTTCATCCCGAAAATAGACAACTGGTCTGTCTGCGATTCGGTTGCAATGGGACTGAAAATTGCAGAAAAATATCCGGATACTTTCTGGAAGTTTGCCCTGCAGTATATTGACTCGGACCGGGAATTTTTCATCAGGTTCGGAGTCGTGATGCTTCTCTCCCATTATGTGGATGAGAAACACATAGATTCCGTCCTGAACATACTCGATAAAATCCCCTCAGAAGAGCACTATGTCAAAATGGCGGTCGCCTGGGCAGTATCAGTCTGTTACGTGAAGTTTCCGGAGAAATCACATGCATATCTTTTGAACTGCCATCTGAATGATGACACCTACAATAAATCAATCCAGAAAATCATCGAGTCATACCGCGTGGATGACGAAGCGAAGAATAATCTCAGAAATATGAGGCGGAAGTAAAGTTATGCTTTCATCCGCTCGTCATATGTTCTGAGAGCCCGCACCATATCCACATACCTGAATTCAGGCCACGTGGGAGCGCAGAAGCAGACCGCCGCCTCGTTGCCGTTGGCAAGCCATGGAAGGAAATTTGAGGTACGCTTATCGTTTGCCGTTCTGATAATCAGATCGACAGGCGGCATTTTTACGGTGGGATACATCCGGCTGGCAACCAGATCTGGGGTGATGGAATCCGGAGATATTTCTCCGGCACGAACCTTTGAGACAATGCACTTCGTTGTATCAACAATTTCATTTCTCCCCCCGTATGCCAGTGCAAAATGAACAAAAAACTTTTTATGATCTTTCGTCCTTTCTTCAATTGCCTCAATTTTATCCAGAAGCCGCTTATCAATACGGGACCTGTCGCCGATTACAGTTACATTAATTTCCTTATCGTAAATCCGCTTATCCACCATCATATCCGAAAACTTTTCGATAAAAAGTTCTAAAAGCTCATCAACCTCTTCCTTCGGACGCTTGAAGTTTTCAGTGGAAAACGCATAGAACGTCGTGTGAACAATCCCAAGTTCACCCATCCAGTCAAGGACACGCAGAGTCGTTTCGGCTCCGGCACGGTGCCCGTACTCAGTATCCTGTCCATGGGACTTGGCATATCTGCGGTTCCCGTCCTGGATTATTGCCACGTGTGTAGGAATATGGGTCAACTGCCGCACAAGTCTGTGAACATACAGGTTCTCGGCAAAGGTCCGGAGAATCACTGCGGCATCACCTCAACGATCATCCCGTCGTTCGGATACCGCTCGATGATTTTCCGCTCGCCGCCGTATTTTCTCGGAATTTTTCTCATCTGCTGCCAGTCAAGTTCGATTGTTCCGTCTTCCATCTCTTCGTAATAACTGCCGGCACGAAGGAAGGTGATAATCATCTCAAGATCGCCTTTCGGGTCCATGGACCCGTACATTATCGTGCCGTCATCGGTAATCATATCGAACGGACGGGCAGTGTTTTTCGCAATACGCTTGAGTCTTTCACGAAGCTGGACCGAATCTTTGAATGTGGATGTACAGTAGTGAACCTTCGGATGACCGTTGATTTCTCCCGCCCATTTTGTCGAACCTTTGATTGCATTACAAAGAGGGCTCTCAGTCTCGAGTTTTCTTGCACGCATATTCTCGGCGCAGGCATCGCCCCACTCGAGCTGGTTGACGTTGAAAAAGTCCACCAGGTCAAGAAGCGGGAAGAAATAGCGGAGACCCGGCAGGGAGGGGACCTCGATGCCGACCGAAAAACCCATCCGTTTCGCGTCTTTGATTGACTTCACATAAGGCGAGGTCATAATGTCTTTCCACATTTCGTGCGGGGGATGCATTCTGATTTCATCGACACACCCGATAAGCGCCGCAAGATCCTCCTCAGTCGGTGCTTTTCCGGTATATAGATGAATCTGGTGGTCTTTGCCGAAATGGTTTTTGAGGGCCGAGCAGAACTCAACCACACGCTCGATTTCGAGGAGAGGCTCTCCTCCCGTTACGCCCGTTCCAAGGGCATCCATGATTTCCCCTTCTTCGATTGCTTCTTCCGGGGTGGTAATCTTCTTATCGTTTGCGTAGATTACATCAAGGTCCTTTCTTTCCTCAGAAAGAGGGCAGTACCAGCAGTCCCGGTCACACCGTCCGGTGATGAAGAGGACCAGTTTTGCCCCGATGTAGCAGAGTTTGCATCCGTCGGAGAGATTTCGCGGGAGTTTGTCCTTCGCCATGATTAGAGGGACATCTCAAGGAGACGTTTCATGGTCGCATCACGACCAAGTGCTTCCAGGAACCAGCCGAGACGCGGACCTCTGTCAGCACCGAGGAATGCACGGTAAATCCCGGTAAAGACATCTTTTCCGGTAACTTCAGCGGCTTCTGCTGCTTTGTAGACTGCGTTATGCAGGACATCGGCTTTCCATTCTGCATCGATGATGAGTTTTGCATACGCGACCACAGCCGCTTTGACTTCCGGCTTTTCGTTTGCGGCAACTTCCGGCAGGGATTCTGCGAGGGAAAACTTGGAGTCATCGGGTGCGTAGCGTTCGAGCCAGATTCTGGCACGGTTTGCCTGGTCAAGCACTGCATCCTTGTCGACGATTTCATACCCGCTGCGTTTCAGGGTCTCAAAGACGGCGTCATCGGATTGGGCAATCTGAACGACGGTGGTCATGTGGCGGAACGGAATCGTTGTCTGGGGTGATGAGATTTTCGAGAGTTCGTATTCGCGTGAATCGCCTGCGACGGCAGCTTTGTCATACTCATCAATTAAACGGAGTAAACCCATTCCCGGATCAAAGGCTATGGTCTTGTCGGGTTTGGTTTTTGCAATCATGTAGCGGAGAACTTCCGGCGGGACGATGTCAAGCATGTCGCGAATCGTTAAGACGACCCCTTTTGAGGAGTGCATCTCGCCTTTTCCTTTGAGGCTGATCCATTCGTAGGTTACCGGGATAGGAGCATTGTAGCCGTAAACCTCTTTGGTGATGATTTTACCGGTATCATATGATCCTCCGGGCGAGGCGTGGTCTTTTCCGAACGGTTCAACGGTGACGCCGTGAACAGACCAGCGCATTGGCCAGTCAACACGCCATACAAGTTTTCCTTCGCCTTTGGAGTAGTCGGAGACGCCTTCGTACCCGCAGGCACATTTGTAGGTGACGGTGTGGTTTTCGGTATCATGGGAGAGGATGGAAGCACGGGAAATCGTTCCGCATGCAGAGCAAATCGGGTAATACGGCGTCCAGCCTTCCTCGAGTTTTCTGCCGGAGACTCTTTCGAGAATCTCTTTAATCTCTTCAGCGTGGATGAGTGCCTCTTTAATCTGCTCGGTAAACATTCCGGCACGATAGCATTCGCTGGTTCTGATGACTCTCGGATGAATGTCGAGTTCTTCGATTGCGGAGAGGAACGGCTCTAAGAAGTGCTCTGCGTAGCTTTTGTGTTTCCCGCAGGGACACGGAATATCGCAGACCGGCCAGCCGACATAGTTCTGGTATTCTTCGGGGAGGAACGGGTATACTTTTCTCAGGGGATCGAAGTCGTCGGCGATGTAGACAAGTTCCGCTTCAATACCTCTTTTGAGGATTGCCTTGTAAATCATGTCTCCGGTCATGACCTCACGCATATTTCCAAGATGAATCGGACCCGACGGGGTAATCCCTGTTGCAATCAGCTGAGGGGCATCTGCCGGAACCTGGGCGGCCTTTGCGTCAGCCCAGTGAATTTTCTCATGTATTTTTTCTTCCATGTATTGTTACCTGATATTGATTTGTCTATAGATTTGTGTTTTCAAATCTGATAATACCTGATGTCTGATGAGGAGGAAAATAAGATTTGCGGTGACAATGAATCAGGCATCTGAAAATTTCAGCCCGGGAAAACCGAAACATAAATCATTGGTCAGATTAGGCCGCAGTTAAATCTAATTATTGCAGAATTGAGAGCAGATTTCCGGAAATATTCAAAGTAAAATAAGATGTCATGCATGCTTTCAGATATACCGGATATGAGACGTATTCCGGGAATAAAGAAAAAAATAGGTGAGATAATATTATTCTGCCGCTGCAGGAAGAGCCGATTCATAGATGTTTGCATAGAACCGGGCAGTTACAATCATGATGAACGGCATTGCGACGACAAACATAATCAGACCTACAAGAGGTATGCAGATAAATACCAATTCTACAACGCCCACAATGAGACTTATCAGAATCCAGTATCCAAGGTATTTGAACCAGCCGATGTTTGCAATAAGGCTGAAGAGTTCCTTTAAGTGGAATGCCGCTCCGAAATGTCCTTCTTTTGCGAATTTAATTATTCCCATCATTGCCACCATTATGGAAACGATAAGCAGAATAGTCGGAATAATTATTCCTACGATAATCAGATATGCCGGATTATCCATCGGACCAAGTGCCAGGAGAGTGGACAGGACAGTGTAGGGAATCATGTAAATGAAGATGATGATGAGTCCAAGAAGTCCCTCAACAAACATCTTACCCCAGTGATTGAGCGCAAGTTCTCCGCCGCGATATACTCTCATCGTAATTCCGTAGATGAAAATGCTGGAGAGTATCGTCACAATTATTCCAAGAACCATCATGGAACCGGATATCGATGCCAGGACTGCGAGTTCCGCATCAGGAATCATCATCCCGCCTGTTGCCAAAAGCTCAGGACTGGTGGTGGCAAATAGTGCTGTCGCGAGAATAATGATACCTAAAATCATCAGAGCCGTGCCTGCGAACATTACTGCATAAAGTAGAATCAGAACAAACCAGCTGCCAAAGGATTTGAATGCATGATTTGCATACTCCATGGACATCTGGATGTTTTCACTAAAACCCATTACCATAATGGTAGAGTATGAGGTCCCGGGATTATATATACTTACCCGGACCTCTTTAAAAGAGCGTGTTCATTTTCCTGGCACCGGAGAGATTTGCTCCTCCAAGCTCGGCAAACCGGAGATCGGCTCCAGTAAGGTCAGCCCGCCATAAATCGGCACCTTCCAGATGTGCGTGCCTAAGATCAGCACCCGAGAAATTCACATTCCGCAGGTCGGCACCTTCCAGATGGGCATACGAGAGTAATGCTCCGGATAAATCCAGCCCCATAAACGATGCCTCTTCCAGATATGCCCCATACCCCCGCGTGTCATCCATGATAGGGGATAGTTCGTCTGCATACCACTCGTTCCAGCCGGAGACGCCGGCCTTCAGACGCTCCACCTGTGCGGGGTCGCACTTTATTCTGCCTGCCGCATCATAGACGGCAGCATCCGGATTTGCACCGTCAAGTAAGGCACGGGCCAGATATGCCCGCCAGAGATTTGTACCGGCAAGATTCGCATATGATAGGTCGGCATTTTTCAGATACGAATATGAAAGGTCGGCATTCTTCAGATTGGCAAACCGGAGATTGGCACCTTCCAAAAACCAGTAGGCAAGGTCGCCACCCTCCAGATGAGCCCCATAGGCATCCGAACTCCGGAGATACATCGTTTCTTTCAGATGGACGGCATACCACTCGTTCCAACTGGTGAAATCCTTAGCGTTCGAACAATCACGAAGCCGCGAATACTGCTCTGCATCAAATAGTGGTTTCTTCATACATTAGCTCCTCAGCTTTTTTCTTCCTTGCTTCTTTGATGAAAATTTCATATGCAGTAATACCCAGAATCAGGAGAACGGGACCAAGCACAAACCCGAGAAGTCCCATAGCCATAGCTCCGCCGAAGAATCCGACAAACATGAGCATGGGTCTGATTTTTACCCGTTTTCCCGTGAGTTTCGGACGAATGATGAGGTCGGTCAGAACACAGGTCAGGAAATAACCCAGTGTGGCAATCAGAATAACGCCCCGCAGATCGCCCAGACATAGTGCATAGATGCCGACAAAGATGATGACCATCAGAGGTCCCAGGACAGGAATCAGGGCAAAAACGCCGCAAAGCATTGCATAGAACACCTCGTGCCCGTATCCCAGAAGGAAGAAAAACCCGTATGCCAGGATAAATGTCAGGAATGCGATGAAGACATGGACAATATAGAGAGAGAAGAGAATATCCTTGGTCTTTTTTGCCATGAGCCCGACATTTTCCTTCGAGGTCTCCGGAACAATGCCCCAGAGGTCTGCCCATATCCTGTCACCGAATATTATTGATAGATAAAGGAGAGCATAGAATAGAATCACATCAATTATGACAGCCGGAACAATCTGAGCAGCACCAAGAGCCATACTTGGAAACAACGTCGCAACGATGCTTGTTATTTCACTAATAATCTGATTGGAAATGTCAGACCCGCCGGACAGATTCAGCAGTTCTGCAGCCTTGGTGAGAATCGTCTGACATATTGAGACAAAATATTCCCAGTTGGACGCGAGAACCGCAATGATAACTACACAAATTCCTATGACGATAGCAAGAATGAGCGTGGTAAGTATTCCCGCAGAAAGCGGGGCCGGGATTTTTTTTATCATCTTCCTGTGAAGGGGAAGGGTTACCACTGCAAGAGACAGGGCAAGAATTAAGAGAAAAACATAATCCCGTGAGACAGCAAGAATTATCAGGAAAATCAGAGCAACAAGTATCAGACTGAAGTGGTCTCTTGCATACTGGGGAATGTTCATTATATGAATAGGGTCGGGATAGGATAATAAATTCTGGGTTAAAATAAGGGGAAGTTAATCCCGTTTATTCAATTACTTTGAAAGAGGCGCCGGGGATGCCGCAAATCGGGCAGCGTTCGGGAACCTGATTAATCTCGACGTTTCCACAAACCGGGCAGAGATAGATGGTTTTTACTTCAAAGTCCTTGCCTGCTTTAACTGCATCAAGTGCTGCCTGATAGAGAGCGGCGTGAACTGCCTCTGCCTTCATTGCATGGGTAAAGGTGATTACTGCATCCTGTCTGCCTTCCTTTTCTGCAATGGCAAGATACTCCGGATACATCTTATTAGTTTCGTAGAGTTCGCCCACGCGGCCTGCTTCAAGATTTGCAACGGTCGAGCCGATGTATCCGCCGACACGGAGAAGACGGCGTGCATGGATTTCTTCTGCTGCAGAGGTTGCACGGAAGAGTTTGGCGACATGGTCGTATCCTTCATCTGCGGCTGCTTCTGCGTAAGATTTATACTTGCGGTTTGCCTCGGATTCGCCGGAAAAGGCGCCGGCAATACAGTCCTGTGTGTTCATACATTATAATCGGGGGATAATTAGATAAAGATTTTGGAAAAGGACCATATGGACGAAACATCTATGTAGGCTCTTTTCCTAAAAGGAATCTAATGAGCTTGAAAAATACTGCCGATATAGATAAACCACGGGAAAAAATGATTGCGAAGGGACCGGCATGTCTGGGACTGGATGAGCTTATTGCGGCAATTATCGGGAGGGGAATTCCCGGGTGCGATGCGGTCCAGATCGGGAAGAAGATTGCAAAAATTCTGATGAGTAAGACGTATGAGACCGGAATCGATGACCTTTGCGAGGTCAACGGGATGGGTGAGGCAAAGGCTTGCCAGATTGTCGCGGCATTGGAACTTGCCCGGCGTTTTCCCCCGCCGGTTCAGCGGTCTGCGGTTATTCACAATGCTGAAGATGTATTGCCGTTTGTCCATCAGTACAGGTATGATACACAGGAAAATGTGGTGGCAGTGACATTATCTGGGGCTCATGAGGTTCTGAAAATCAGGCTTATCACGAAAGGGCTTTTGAATGAGTCGCAGATTCACCCGCGGGAGGTGTTCGCGGGAGCGATTGAAGACCGTGCGGCGGCGATCATTCTGATTCATAATCATCCTTCGGGAAATCTTCATCCAAGCAGACAGGATCTGAAGATTACAAAGGATATGGAAACCGCGGGCGAAATACTCGGGATTAAACTGCTGGACCATCTGATTATCGGACCAGGGGATGGGTTCTGGAGTATTAAAGATGAATAAAAAATTAAAGTTTTGATTTCGGGCATCCGCCGCAGGCACGACATACGTCCACGCGTGGCGTAAAATTCGCTCCCTTCCCACAGAACGGAGGAATATCTGCCGCATCCCTCTTATAATATACATGGGGTACGAGCGAGATGTGAGTATAGGTTCCGACACTGACCCCTATTTCTCCCGCGATGAACTCCTGGAGCTTGGCGAGCGCATACATATTTGAACCTGCGGCAGACAGCATGTCGTTGCTCCGGAAAACAATTTTCATATTGAGTTTTCCTTCCCTGACCACGCACTGAATGAGCTGGAGACAGGGGCAGTCGGCCAGTTTATCATCGACCGGGGGGCACCATGTGATGGCGATAGCACGCCGGGAAACAGGGCTTTCTTTTAATTTATCGATGATGTACCTGATCTGGTCCTGATGAACCTCGCCTTCTCGTGAGAGTCCGCAGCCCCAGTCGAAAAGCCGTCCATGGTAGTCATATTCGAAGATGGAATCAGATCCGCAGATAAGATTTTTCGCATACTCCTCGAGAAATGCTTCCTTAAATCTGGAACACGGGGAGACCATCGGAGCCTCTAACGGTGTGTCAATAGAGAGACAAATCTCATCGGTCTCCACAGTCTCTTCTCTGTTCTCAGTCGTCAGCAAGGAACCTTTTTCCAGAATATAACGGATAACAAGTTCATGTGCCCGTGCAAGGTTCGGCGCACGAATCAGTTTCATGTAATAGCATAGGAACGTTAAGAATGTAAATGTGTTTCCAAAATACTATTAAATCAGGGGTAACCGATTCATGCTTAAAAAAGCAGACAGCACCGCCTTATCAAGGAGAAACAAGAAAAACAAGTAGCCCGTAGCAGATTCGAACTGCTGTCGAGGGATCCAGAGTCCCCCATGATTGACCGCTACACTAACGGGCTAAATTACCTTACTAAATATGACATTGCAGTTAATTAAGATAGCGGTTGGTTTGCGACCAGATAGATTTTATATATGCCCCGCAAACAGGTAATTAGTGCCTAGACTCATATTCAGCCCAATTTCCATCTGGATTCTTCTCGCCCTCGTTATTCTTGTGATAATAGGGCTTCCTTTGTTGTTCTTCGGACTTATCGGGGCAGCTCTGGGGAATCTCGGGTTCGGTTTCTGGATGGTCGTTCTTTTAATTATCTCAGTAATTGTGGGGAGTTTTATCAATATTCCTCTTGGAACGCTGCATCCGAAAACTCTGAAGGCAAATGAGGAGCATGCGCCGAGAAAGCCGAAGGGACAGTATGCTCCGTCAATGTATGATAAAATGTATCAGACGGACAGGTTCGAAACGGAGCCGTATACCGCCGGACAGGAGAGACCCGGCACATCCGTCTCGATTAACGTGGGTGGCGCGGTAATTCCGATACTAATCTCCATATATATTATCATAATGGCGGCGCTGGGGAATATATCGCATGACAGCTGGTATCTTCTGAAAATGCTCGCGGCTCTGCTGATTACGACCCTCGGCGTTTATCTCGCCGCAAAGCCGGTCAAAGGTATTGGTATTGCGACGCCGTTCTTTGTTGGTCCGATAATAACGCTGGTAGCCGCGTTGATTCTCGGGGGAGGGTTTGGTCTCCCGGCAGCAGGTATCGCCTTTGTGGCAGGAACTCTCGGAACGTTAATCGGCGCAGATCTTCTGCACCTGAAAGAGATTGCCGGACATGAGACTCCAATATTGTCAATCGGCGGTGCCGGGACATTCGACGGAATTTTCCTTACGGGAATTGTGACAGCTCTGCTCGCATCGCTATAGGCGGGCAGGGATTTTCATTTTTTCTTTTGGGTATTTGGACCGAGTGTACTTTCTGTACAAAATAGAAGGTAAAACCACTTCGAATAGGACTTACGCGGTGTTGATGTGGATCCAATTCAGGAGAAGAGGGCTGGGGGCGAAGCCTTCGAGTACTCCCGCCGTAGTATTGCGTTTCCTTTTTTTTTTGGCGGGTTGG
>DAWV01000006.1:24610-24878 GCA_002506085.1 Methanocorpusculaceae archaeon UBA425 | reverse complement strand
GACGACCTTAGCTGAGCAAACTGAAAGTTTGCGAGCGGGTGTACGGGGGATGGTAAAAACATGAGATGAAACGAACCTGGATTACCGTATGGATTCTTTGGATGTACTTCGGTTTCGTGTACGGGATTCGGTTTGATGACCGCATCATCACACGGAAAACACGAAAATCACACAGAAACACGGAAAATAAAAAGAATTGGTTGGATGAAACCCATGTAGTAACCTCCCCCGTCCCCCACACGGAATCCACAGAAATCAACGGAATTCA
>DAWV01000006.1:0-24436 GCA_002506085.1 Methanocorpusculaceae archaeon UBA425 | reverse complement strand
GCTCCGAAGGAGCGGCCTCAGCTGAGCAAGTCGATAGACTTGCGACCAAGGCTTTGCCTTGCGAGCAAATCTTTGATTTGAAAATCCCGGGGGCGAAGCCTTCGCGTACATCCGCTGTCGTTTTTTGCCCCAGGAATCAAAAAAAGGATGAAAGCTATCCTCTTTTGAAAAAGAAGGCCTCCCATTCCTCCACCCCCGACCCCCTTTTCGTGAATTCCGTTGATTTCCGTGGGTTCGGTGTGGGGGCTGGGGAGGTACAACAAACACTCAACAGAATCTCTATATTTTCCGTGTTTCTGTGTGATTTTCGTGTATTCCGTGTGATGATGCGGCCATCAAACAGAATCCAGCACATGAAATCGAAGTACATCCGGAAATCCATACTGAAAAGGAATAGAATGAATCCAGTAAACTATCGGCTCACCCCGCCCCCTCGCAAGTCTATCGACTTGGTCGCAAACATTCTGTTTGCTCGGCTGAGGTCGTCGACTTCGTCGCCAACCCGCCTCGGCTAAGCCAGCCACTTTGGGGCAGTCCGCCTTAGCTAAGGTCGGTCGCTTTCAGCATCCCCCCTCCCAAACTGGATTCACACCAACACCGCGTAACCCCTATTCGAATAAAAAAAATAGCCGCGATCACAAATGTTCACTTAGGTTCACACTCGTTCTACAACGGCGGGGAGAGATTCCCCTCACCTAAGAATACCGTCAGACATCAACTGGAACTAAAGTTCCCCTTTTCTCCGGGACTATTCTTTCCTGCAGATAATCGCCGCGTGATCCTGATGATAGGGATTCAGCCAGGTACTCTTCTCCACAATATAGCCCCCTTTTGTCAGCTCCGCGCAGGTATCGGCAAACACCTCATCCGGTGACTTCCTGATATCCACACTCCGCGTCTTCAGCATGAGAATAAGACGTCCGCCGGATTTTAAAAACGGCAGATGCTTCACGGCGATGCCCGCCTGATTCGGCTGGGCAACATCCTGATACAGCAGGTCAGCCGGCTCCAGAAGAGAGGCATACAGAACCGGACGGGTCGCATCTGCATAAATCGGGATGATATTCTTCCGCTTCTTTGCAACGACCAGCAAATCTTCCATCGGGCGGGGAGCAAACTCCACTGCGTAAACAGACTCAACGTAATCTGCCACGTGGGACACGGTCGTCCCGTTTGCGGCACCCAGATAGAGAACAACCTCATCCTTATCAAGTGTAGTCGTCTTATCCAGATACCAGAGTGCCGCAAGCTTACTCCGATACGGATCCCAAACCCGGTAGTTCCCGAGCATCCGCTCGTTATACACACCCCCGGCTCCTTCTGATACGAGTGTCCCTTTTATATCAATCATGATTCCCCTCCGAAAATTTTATCAATCTTCGCATTTGCCGCATCCACAAACTCGACATCAAGCTCGCCCCGATACAAATCCAGACGGGAAGCGATTGCCAGTTTTGCCGCAAGCTGGCGGGCAACTTTTCCCCGGACTGCCTTATCGGCATTATGAACCCGCCGGTGCTGGAAGATGATGCCGTGTTTCGGCGAAGACGAGCCCGTTCTTATGTGAGAGAACAGAGCCGACTCAGCCCCGATAACCTGAATCGAAGAACCCGGCATCTTTGCGGTTTCTTCAAGACCACCTGCACGGGCAATCAGCCGGGCCGCAACAAGACCGCCCACAAGGGCGCTCATATTCGGAATAACACTCACGGCTTCCCGGGAAACTTCCTTCATGAGATCGGTCCTGACCCCCGAAAGAGAAAGAATCTCACGTGCCACACGTTTTAAGGACGGGCTGCCGGAGTTTGCAATTTTCTGGACAATACGCGGACCGTTCGACCGGGTATATTTATGGGAAGTGCCCGGCGTTGTCGCGGCATGCCAGTCGATTACTCTCTCTGTCAGGAGGTTTATGACATTATCCATCTCATCAAGGGTTTTGACCATCTGAAGAAGAGCCGCGTCTTTTTTATCAAGGTCGAAAGCAATCCCTTTCTCCGCAAGGGAAAAGGTGACTGCCCGAACTGCACGGATATATTCATCTCTGGAATTGATGAGCCCCGCGTCTTTCAGATCCTGCCAGTTACAAAGAACAGACGGTATCGTAGTAGTGTTTTGTATCCGTTCCCCGCAAACGGCTGGTTCTATTGACAGGTTTCCGGGCTCCCCATACCAGTGCATGTATTAAGATGGGCTTTTTTGGGGGATATAGATAGCGAGAAACACCATAACAATTAACACAGAGCCCTTTCAATAATACATCATGCTCAATAAGTACAAAGGATGCCTTATAGGTGCAATCCTTGGTGACGCTCTTGGGATGGCGGACGAGACCACCACCGCCCGTTTTTTAACAACACCTGCATTCGGCAGGGCATACAAAGGTCATCCAAATCATAACCTCCTCCCGGGTCAGTACACCGACGACGGACAACTCATTCTCATCGCCTCCCGCCTTCTTGCAGGCAATGTGTGGGACAAAAAAGAATATGCAAAAGAACTCCTCCGGACCTATACTCTGGATAAATTCAGATACCCGGACGGGGCAACCTACGCAGCCTGTAAAAATATGGAAAAAACCGGCAATCTCACCGAATCCGGCATCAACTCGGACAGTGCCGGCTGTATGGGTCTTTCGATTCCGTTTGCTCTTGCATTCAAAGACAGAAAAGAGATGGCGAAGGAACTCCTCTCCGCCTGCAGCATAACCCAGACCCACCCCGGAGTTCACGCGGCCGCAATCGGATTTGCCCTTCTTTTGAACACGCTTCTTGAAACGAGCGATGTGAACAAAGCCTTCGATGCTATGAAGACGGCTGCGGAAAATATGGACCCGCTGCTCGCGCAAAAAATAGATACCGCAATCAAAATCGAACATACCGGGATGCCGGTCGGAGCTGCGGTCAGCAGAATCGGAAACTCTTCCTCTGTTTACCAGACGCTCCCCCTTGCGGTTTTCTTCTGCAAACGTTACTATGTTCCGCGTGAACTTCTCGGGATATCCTCCACCTGCGGAGGGAATGCCGATACGATATCACTCCTCTGCGGAGCCTTTTCCGGCGCCAGATTCGGAATTTCCGCCCTGCCGGAGGATTTAATCCCGTCCCTCGAGAGAGTTGGCATCTTTCTTGAACTGGCAGAAAAACTCCTGAACAGAGGCAGCAAAACCCAGGTTCAGGAGTCCTGAGAATAACATCTTTAAACTACTTGTAAACCAATAATTTACGTATGGATATCGCGATTGTCGGAGCATCCGGTTACGCCGGGGGCGACCTCATCAGGCTATTACTCACCCATAAAGAGGCAAACATAGTCTGTGCCACATCACGGAAACTGGCAGGCACCCCGGTAACGAAGGATCACATACATTTAAAAAATCTCATCGATCTTGATTACACAAACCCCGATGTGGAAAACATCGAAGCTGACTTTGTCTTCCTCGCAGTACCGCACACAGCGGCCATGCAGTATGCGGGAAAACTCAAAGAGCGGGGCATCAAAACCGTCGACTTCTCTGCAGACTACCGTCTCCCGAGAGATATCTACGAAAAAACATACGGGGTCAAACATACAGATTACTTTAAAGCACCCTATGGAATTCCGGAACTTCACCGGAAAGAGATCAAAAACGCAATGTTTGTTGCAAACCCCGGCTGTTTTCCGACCGGGGCCACGCTCGCGGCAGCTCCGGTTGCAAAACTTGCGAACACAATAATTTATGATTCAAAGACCGGCGTTTCAGGAGCAGGAGATTCGATATCCTCAACCACCCACTTCCCAAACGTCGACGAAAACATCGCGCCCTATAAAATAACAGCCCACAGACACCTCCCGGAAATGCGTCAGGAAGCCGCATTCCTCGGTTCAAAGGCACAGGTCTACTTCACCCCCCATCTCCTCCCGGCAATTCGTGGAATTATCACAACTGCCCATATCCTCTTCAATGAACCGATGGAACTGGAACAAATCCAGAAACTCTACGAGGATTTCTACAAAAATGAACACTTCGTCAGACTCCAGACCGCAAAACTCGGCGGAGTCAGAGGTTCAAACTTCTGTGATATCAACTTCGAGCTGGAGAATGACGGAATGAGACTCGTCACAATTTCAGCGATTGACAATCTTGTCAAGGGAGCCGCGGGTCAGGCAGTCCAGAACATGAACATCATGTGCGGATATGATGAATCTGAAGGTCTCAGAATGCCGGGGATGTTCCCATGAATGACGCATTCAAGAGTATCTGCGCTGTCGAGGGCGTGAATGCCTGGGGAATAAAAGAGGGAAAGTATGGACTTGCCCTCATCCAGGCATCCGGAACCGGAGCGGCGGTATTTACGAAAAACCGGGTGCGCGCACCTGTTGTGAACCTGATGGCAGAAAGAACCAAACGCGGAAAATTATCAGGGATCATCGTAAACTCCGGCTGTGCCAATGCATACACCGGCAAGCAGGGACTCGTTGACGCGGAAAAGATGGCAGCCATCGGAGCAGAAGCTCTTAAAATCGACGAACTCGAGTGCGGAGTCGCAAGCACCGGAGTAATCGGGAGATATCTTGACCTTGACCTCATCAGACGACAGGCAGGAGACGTAGCCGGCAAACTCGCCCACTCACCCGAAGCAGAAATTGCCGCCGCAAAAGCAATAATGACGACCGATACAAAGCAGAAACATGCCATCGTGCGCCGTGAAGGGTTTACCGTCGCGGGAATCTGCAAAGGGTCAGGTATGATTGCCCCGAATATGGGGACCATGCTCTCCTTCGTGTATACGGACGCGGAAATTCCGGCAAAACAGCTTCAGGCATGCCTGAAGTCTGCGGTGAAGAGGAGCCTCAACAGAGTTGTTGTGGACGGCGACGAGAGCACGAATGATTCTCTCTTCTGCACGGCAACCGGCGAAGCGGGACACGTTCATGTGACCGAGTTCTCACAGGCTCTTGAAACCGTATGCATCAATCTTGCAAAACAGATTGCGGCAGACGGAGAAGGAGCAACCAAGATGCTGGAGGTCAAGGTCTTCGGCTGCAAACGCGAACGCGACGCAGAGACAATCGCAAAATCCGTTGTGACCTCCCCTCTGGTCAAGAGTGCGGTATACGGAGAAGACCCGAACTGGGGCAGAGTTGTCTGTGCCGCAGGATACTCGGGTGTCGAATTCACTGTCGAGGAGCTTTCTCTTTCGATTGGTGAAGGAGAGGGTGAGGTAATGCTGGTGAAAAACGGTCTCATCGTGGCAGACCTGGTAAAGGCAAAAGCCGCAATGGCGGGCGATCACGTGGTGTTTACCCTCATGCTCGAGTCGGGAAACAAGCAGGCCACCGCATGGGGCTGTGACCTGACAGAAAAATATGTGGAAATCAACGGGAAGTATACAACATGAACAATAGGCAGAATGTGCTGATGGAGGCACTTCCATACATTCGGAAGTTCCACAAAAAAACGATTGTAATCAAATTAGGCGGACACGCAATGGTGGACCCGGTAATCCTGAACACGGTCGTTCAGGATGCGGTTCTTCTCCACTATGTGGGAATGCGTGTTGTTCTCGTTCACGGCGGAGGACCGGAAATTACCGAGAAGATGAAGGCAGTCGGAAAAGAGCCGCACTTTGTCGGCGGTCTCCGTGTGACAGATGCAGAAACCCTCGAAATCGCCCAGATGGTCCTTGCGGGTAAAATTGGAAACATGATTGTTTCGATGATTGCAAAGAACGGGGCAAAAGGCGTGGGTATCTCCGGAAACGACGGAGGCCTCGTTATAGCCGAGAAGACCCCACTCCGGAAAGTCATGGTCGGAGATCAGGAGATTGATGTGGATCTTGGATTTGTCGGCGATGTAAAAGAAATCAACCCGCAGCTTCTTGAGACGCTCCTCGATGCAGGCTATATCCCGGTAATTTCACCGCTGGCACTTGACCGGAAGGGTAACGACTTAAACATCAACGCCGACACGATGGCTGGAGAGATTGCCATCTCTTTGAAAGCGTTCAAGTTCATATCCCTGACCGATGTGGACGGTGTGATGAATAAGGACCGGACGGAGATTTTCCACAGACTTACGCTGAAAAATGTGGATGCCCTGATGGCGGACGGAACGATTTCCGGCGGAATGATTCCGAAACTGGAAGCGAGCGTGAATGCGGTTCGTCACGGTGTCGAGGGGGCACATATCCTGAACGGTAACTCCGAGCATAATCTCCTTCTCGAACTATTCACAAATGACGGTGTCGGAACAATGATTACGGCATCAATGATTTCCCTCTGAATAAGAAATGAGAAAGACGTTTATCACGAAAATGCCGGATACGCCCGGCGCTTTTCTGAAAGCCGGACAGGTGATATCAGGTGCAGACGTGAATATCACCCGGGTCAGTTACAATAAAGCGGTTGATACCCACACTCTCTTCATAGATGTTGCCGGAACAGAGGAGAAAGTAAAGGCTATCTCGGATGAACTTGCCAGGTTCGGTTATCTGTCCAACGAAATCGCAGAGGCAAAAGTAATCCTGATCGAGTTCCAGCTGCCGGATACCCCCGGGGCTCTTCTTCCTATTCTTGAAACCATAAACCGTTATGATTTCAATATCTCATATATCAGTTCGCAGGAAAACGGCACAGACTACCAGTTCTTCAAAATGGGATTGTTTATCGAGCATCCGGGAGATATTAAGAACTTCCTTGAAGACGCGGCCGGGCTCTGTAAAGTACGTATTATTGATTATGATAAAAGCGAAAAAACGCTGGACAATACCGTTTTTTATATCTCATTTGCAAACGAGATTGCAAACAAGCTCCATCTCGGACGAAAAGACACCCTTGACCTGATTGCGGACTCGAATCTCATTATGCAGATGCTGGATGAAAAGAATGAGTCTCCCTACAAAACCTTTGAGTATATCGGAAAGTATGCAGATAAACTCGCGAAACACAAAGGCAATATGTTCCAACCCAGGATTTCCCATCGGGAGATTAGCGACAACGTAACGCTTCATCTGATTGAACCGCCGTGCGGCAGTAATGTCTATATTTTAGAAGAGGGAGACTCACTTCTTTTTGTCGATTCCGGGTTTGCCTGTTACCGGGAAGAGATGAATCAGATTTTTCATTCTCTGTTTCCTGCTTTTGATACGATGCAGAAAGAGATTGTCATAACCCATGTTGATACGGATCATTGCGGTCTGCTTGATTTGTTTGAACGGGTATATCTCAGCAGAAATAGTTATGAGAATTTTGTTCTGGAAAACAATGGTGAAGATAATTTCCGTGAGCAGAATCCGGCACATGCTCCGTTCTGCAGAATCGGCAGAATTCTCTCAGGCTACACGCCGCCGTCTCTGAATAAACTGACCGTGATTAATGAGGAGGAAGAGGATGATAGAAAAGCATTGTCACGAATCGGAAATCTGGAATTTTTTGGACTGAGGTTCGAGGTCTACGAAGGAAACGGAGGTCATGTTCACGGAGAGATTATTCTCGTATGCAGTGAACATCATCTGATTTTTACCGGGGATGTTTTCGTGAATGCCCGCGGGTTTTCTCCGGAGCAGGCTGAGTTTAATGTTCTTGCGCCGTATCTGATGACAAGTGTGAATATGGATTCCAAAAAAGCACGGCAGACCAGAGAAGCAGTATTTAATCAGATGGAGGAGGGAGAGTGGATTGTCTGCGGGGGACATGGGGAAATCACCGGATATTGTAAAAAAAAATGATGCCTGAGATTTGTCAGAATTTTACTCGCAATAAAATAAATTGCAGAGACATAGACCCCAACTTATCCAATCTCCTCCAATAATTTATCTTTGAAGATAGTCTTCCGATGTTTATTTATGATGCCGCGCCCAATTTTTTTATCATGGGGTTTATTTGTCCGATAACAAAAGAAAGATGTATGGGCAAGCAGTGTAAGTTCTGGCGTGCCGATGCTAAAATCGATAATAAAGCTGATACTTTTTATGAACTTGGAACTGGCGAGTGCCTGTTTATCAAGGCGGCAAACAGTCTGATTTCAAGATAATTATTCTCCGGTTTCATCTATTAATTGTGTCTGTATCATGAGGTTTATGTTTCGGGTCACAAGTCCCGGCCCGAATGATGTTTCCTGAGAGTCAGGACATCAAAAAGATGGGGATTATTAACACCGTTTTTCTATTGACCGGACAGTCAGTATTTCCGGACAACCTCACTCGATAACCAGCATACTTCCGAAATATGTCGAATCATCCGCCGGCTCCACATAAATCAGAACATAGGTCTCCTCTGTCGTCTCCGGATTCCACACCTTGCTATACATCAGTCCCCCGCCTTGATTAGACAGTGAAATAATCCCCCGCATGATTGACATCCCAAACGAATTATGCATACTCAGCTGATTTGTACCAACCAGCGATGGATTCATAGAATATGCCAGAAGCGTTCCGTTTTCCGAAATCGCAAAAGGATACAACCCCTCTTGTCCGCACAGGTCACTATCCGGATCATTAATCAGATTCGTTACCGCAGAATTCCCCTCAACAATCGAGAGATAATCCATACCTCTCACCTGACGGACGAGTTCTTCCCGCTTATGCCAGTCAATATTAATCGTGGGGGTATTCGACTGATTGTGCAGATATATGCCGGAACCAAGGTACCAGGTGTCATCGACAGACATCACATACGACAACTTTAACTCACTCACATAATTCCGGATTGGGTTCTCGTACAGTGAATACACAAAGCCGCCGCCCAATTGTGCCTGGGCAGTGGTTCGCTGAATATACTTAATCCCTGTCGTATCCTGCAGATACCAGCGTTTTTTCCCAATCAGATCCGGCTGATAGGGAAGGGCCAGGACAGTCCCATTCATATCATAGGCAAAAATATACAGCTCGCCATCAATGAACTTTCCGTTTGGATTATTGAACTCGGCAAGAGCCTTCTCTTTACCCACTTTATGGGCATAAATGTATGCACTCTCGACAAAATTCTTCATTTCATCCACCGTAGTGTTCATCCCGCTAACGTCCCCGCTCTCAGGAACATTATCGGTAAGAACGACCCGCCATTCCTTTCCGCATCCGAGAGTCACCGTATTCCACACGGCATTCACCTGTGTTTTTTCGTTCCAGGCCGAATCATAGAAGATGTAGGAGGCATTCCCTGATTTCTGCGAGAGAATAGCATGAACTGTGTTTTGCAGGCGATCTGTCTGATACGGTTCATCGGTCGTAAGATTTCGTCCGATCTCCACGGTATTTTCATCATAGAACAACAACCCGTTCGAATGTGCGACCCATAATGTATAGCCGTATTCGTTCTTGAGATACCCGGTGAGTCCGGAGAATAAACTTCCCACATCATAGGAAAGACGGATCACTCCGTCATATTCTCCATTAGCGTCATATACGGGCGTGATAATCATAAGCCCACGGTCCCCGTCCTGATACGTGTAGAAGTCGGAGACCATGCAGGACGAGCCGGCGGCCTCAAGTTCGTCTAAGGGATAATTAAGAACTGATTTCGTCTCACCGGGAACCCACCACGGGTCAAGATACCTTGTCGTGGTAATCAATGTATTATTCTTGTCGAATCTGCCTATCTCGATTGAGAGCGGAATCTCGCTCCTTAGTTTATATAATGCGAGTTCAACGGAGGGATCATCTGCGGGTATACCATCCAGATTACGTGCGGTATTCCACAAAGAGGAGGTAACATAGTCCATCTCATCATCAACCGTGTGAATTACCGGGAGAAGAGCATTGTTCATATCGTTTATCTGTTCATCTGAAACAGGTTTGAGATCAGATGAATCAGGGGTTATACAGCCGGCAGCACATACGAGAAGCACGGTGAGACACAGGGAGGTTATTATTGAAAATATATGCTGAACCAATTAGATCACCTAGTATTCACATAAAGATATGGATGAACAGTAATTATAGTTAAGTATTAAGTACCTATCAGGCACGGTAAATTTCAGGAGGAATAATCGCAATAATTGACGTAAAACTATCATAATAATACAAAAATGTGAATAAAAATGAGTTGAATGATGCCCGGGCAGCATCTTTTTCCCGAAACCGTAAGACTTTCCTCATTAAAAGGATTAGAGGGCGGTAATACTCTTTTTCAGCCAGTTTCTTAGAGATTCCAGCTGTTCTTCCGTGTGAAAATAATGCCCGCTGTTCTCCGCAATTTCGAGAACCGCTGAATTCTTTTCTGCAAAAGCGGATACTTCTTCCCGGGGAGTCAGATTGTCATTCGTTCCGTAAAGAATACCGGCTGAGGCATGCCAGGCACCGATTCGGTGAGTTTTTACATAACAATAATAATCCCAGTACAGCGTTATGCCGACGGGTAGTACAATTTCCTGCTCTTTTTCCAGAGACTCTTCACTTACATGAAAACAGGTCATAAGATTATCGATGATCCGTTCCATATTAACCACGGGAGAGAGAAACAGGCTTTGCCCGATCGGCAGACCCTGATATGCCAGCAGACCAAAATAAACACCCATACTGCAGCCGAAAAAGTTGATATGATCTGAAATTGACCGGGCATAATGATATACCGCCGTCAGGTCGCTTACGCAGTTTTTCGGCTTACAGGGATACCCCTCTTGTGTACGTTCACCGTGTTCGGGAAGATCAAAACTCAGAACCTGATATCCTTTTTTGATTGCCTCCTCTGCAAAAATCACGATTACCTCATCCGCTTTATTCGACATATTCCCATGCACGGCAAGAAAGAGATTCCATGTGTGTTTACCCCATAAAATTGCAGGAATTCTGATGGATTGATTCTGTATAGTAACGAATTGTTTTAACATTGAACAGCCTGCCTTTATGGTTTGATTATGAGGTATTTAGTTTGATAATGTTGATTTGAAAATACCCCTCTTTGATTACAGGTGAAGTGATAAATCGAAATTCACCTGTATCTCACTAAAAAAAACTAAAAAAAAGCTTAGACAGCTTCTTTTCCGAGACTGAATGCCTTCTCGTTTACGGTTACGGTCTTTGAGGGAACATTCCTGCGGACCGCCTGGAATAAAGATTCTGCCGCAAGAGGGAGCGTATGGGACGCGGCTCCAAGAAGAACGATGTTTGCAGCAAGCGGGTTGCCTGCCTGAACTGCTATTTCCGTCGCATTGACTAACACGACTTTTGTCGTGCCCTTATTCAGCTCGGCCTCGACATCCTCCATTTTCGGGACCGGCAGTTTCCCGGAAAACACAGACGTCGGAACGACCATCTCACGATTCACGACCATAACGCCGTCGGGTTTCAGGAAATGGCGGTAACGAAGCGCCTCCAAAACGTCGAACGCTATCAGGAGATCGGCTGTTCCCGGGGCAATCAGCGAACCGAACTTGCCATCGATTCTGATATGCGTCTCAACAGAGCCGCCGCGCTGGGACATTCCATGTGTTTCCGCCCCCCTGACATGGCGGCCTTCGATTACGCAGGCATCGCCCAGAACATTCGAGGCAAGAATCGTACCCTGCCCGCCGATACCGACAATCAGAACATCAAAACTCTTCTTCATTGCCGTGCACCTCCGCGGTGAATCGCTCCGGCAGGACAGATGTCGGCACATACTCCGCATCCAGTACAGAGCTGGGTTATTACTGAAGCCCCGGATTCATCCGTCTCGATAGCAGGACAGCCGTATTTCAGACATGCTCCGCATTTGGTGCATTTTTCTGTGTCTACGACGAATTTGTTTCTTTTGATGCCAAGCCGTTTGTTCATGATGACACACGGCTGCTTGGCGATGATTACTTTCACACCGGGTTTCTCCTTCGCTTCGCGAAGCGTCGCGAGGAGATAGGTGAGATCATAGGGGTCGACCGTCTCCACAAAGGATACTCCGCAGGCTCTCGCAAGTTCCTCAAGAGAGATTTTTGGCGAGATTTCCCCCCTGGCGTTTATCCCGGTATTCGGATTCGGCTGGTGACCGGTCATAGCGGTAATCCGGTTATCCAGGATAATCACCGTCTGGCTGGCGTTGTTGTACACCGCATTGATTAGCCCGTTGACGCCTGTATGCAGGAAGGTCGAGTCCCCGATGGTGGAAACGACGTCCGTCCCCGGACACGCATGGGAGATGCCCGATCCGATGGTAATAGATGCCCCCATACAGATTGTAGTATCAACCGCTCCGAGCTGGAGACCGAGAGTGTAACATCCGATATCCGATGGGAATACACCATCTTTGAAGACCTTCTTCATCGCGTAGAAGACCGAGCGGTGAAGACATCCGGCGCAGAGAATCGGCGGGCGAACGGCAACCGGGGCTTTTTCAGGGGAGGCAGGGTATGAATTTATGCCGAATCCGGCTTTCTCAAAAGCCGCGGCGACTAATGCAGGAGAATATTCTCCTTCGTGAGGAAGGTATCCGTCCAGTTTTCCATGGACGATGGTCGCAGATGAAGCCTGGAGAACTGCCTCTTCAATGACCGGCATGAGTTCCTCGACAACGAGGACTTCAGTGTGCTGTGCAAGAATCCCGGCAAGCCATTTCTGGTCGATTGGGTATGCACTGATTTTAATGAGCGAAATGTCGTCAGGGATGATTTCCTCAACATATGAGTTGGAGATTCCCCCGGCGATGACAGCTTTTCTGCCGCGGATTTTGGCAGAGTTGAGACCTGACTCCACCAGATATTTTGCGACTTCGGGCTGCTTTTTCGTGAGAATGACGTGAAGCGGGCGGGTGTGCGCCGGAATCACGACATACTGTTTCGGGTCTTTGACGAACGCGCCAGTACGGGTTGAAGGTGCCGGCTTTCCAAGGGTAACATCTCCTTTCGAGTGGCAGATTCTCGTGGTCGGACGAAGAAGAACTGGAAGGGAGAATTTTTCGGAGAGTTCGAATGCAGTCTTGGTTAAGTCATGTGCTTCCTGGGCAGACGAGGGGTCAAGACAGGGAATCTGGGCAAACTTTGCGTACATCCGCGAGTCCTGCTCGTTCTGGGAACTGTGGGCAAACGGGTCATCAGCCGAAAGAACGACAAAACCGCCCTTTGTCCCGGTGTAGGCCGAGGTCATAAGCGGATCTGCTGCGACATTTAAGCCGACATGTTTCATGGTGACAATCGACCGAAGACCACACCAGCTTGCTGCAAGCGCGTTTTCGAAGGCGACTTTTTCGTTTACCGACCATTCCAGATAATACCAGGGATCTTCCTGGGCACGAAGTTTGTCAACTACCTCGGATGACGGAGTCCCGGGATAACCGGAAACGAAGTCTACGCCCGCTTCAAGGCATGCATGAGCGATTCCGTCGTTACCAAGGAGATATTTCTTGGGTGTCTCTTCTGCCATATCTTCATAATATTTGATATGATACGTGAATAAGGCTACGCCATAGATAGAAATATGATTTCATAACGTATTTATATGGCAACATCCTATGTAGTAAGGTAAAAGGGGGCTCGTAGCACAGCTAGGTGGTGCGCTCGGCTGATAACCGAGAGGTCATGAGTTCAAATCTCGTCGGGCCCACTCTTTTTCTGTTTTTGGATTATTTTTACTAAAGAGCGGCAGGTATTTTTCAACGCGCAGTGATTTTTAAACGATAACCGGTCGATTTGAAGAGTGATCCCACAGGTCACGATGATTCTAAACGCAGATAATTTTCTGAGATGGGATACGCTTTGAGAATTCTGCTATCTTAAGAGAGCGGGAATTTAAAAATGAGCATTATTTACTCTCAATAATGCAGAATACCCAACCGGGATTCCGTTGAAAACAGTATCCGGAGATTTCAGAACCATTTTGTATATCTAATCACAATAGTAGATTTTGGGGGGTCTTACTAATGGGAGAAATGAATGTAAAAAAAATTCATGACAGATTGATAGAATGTGGAATACGGGAATATACGGCAAAGGTGTATACCATGCTATTTTCTGTCGGAATTGCAAAAGCTTCCGAACTGCATAAATTGACGGGCATTCCCCGGGGGAGAATTTATGAAACGCTCGACCAGCTGGTTGAGAAAGGATTAGTTACAGAATATGGTACAAAACCTACCTATTACTGTGCAAATGATGCGGAACTGGCATATCAACATCTGCAGGAACTGGAAATGCAGAGAATCGAAAAGATTGGGACCTGTCTGAAGGAGCTGCAGTCCATTTATCGTCCCTCGGTAGTATCCAAAGTAACAGAGTTCCACACCCCATGCGCTATAACCACGCAGGTTGACCTCAAATTAAAACGGGCAAAAATTGACATTCTTATCGTCTGCAATGACAAAGAATCGCTGAAAACATATGCAGACATTATTGCTGAAACGGCAAAACGCATCCCGGTCTATCTCTTAGTAGCAAATGAAGAAATAGCAGAAGCAGCACCGATTAAATGTTACATGACACAGGATACAATACAAAAAGAACTCATGGGGGTGTCATTTTTTACCGGAAAAGAAAAATATCCTTATCTGATGTACTTTTACTGTGACCGGGAGTCTACGATGGGGATTCTGAGATGCAACGAAACAATCGCTTATTCCACAGAGTCTGATGTCTATGCGAATTTTGTTGTCAAAAGTTTCCTCAATACCATCAAACCGGTCAAATCAAAATGAACGGCATCATTCGATTTCAAAACGATAAAATTGTATTTGAAATGATATAATAGAGTCGTCCACTCTCTCAGGAACCCGGGTTTTTGCAGGAATAATACATAGGTTTATCACGCGGGTCAGAATAATTACAACTGTTGCCTAACGGTCAACGGAGTAAGTATCATGATAACAATTATTGCAAAATGTATTACAAAGAAAGATTCTGCCAAAGAACTTCAGAAAGCAGCTCTGGAATTAGTCAAAGCCAGCAGGAAAGAGGAGGGAAACGTATCATACGACTTCTATGCAGACATAGCCTCTCCGAATAAATTCACCTTTGTCGAATGCTGGAAAGACAATGCTGCAATCGAATCGCACAATGCAAGCAGTCATTTCAAGAATTTTGTGGAAAAAGCCGGACCATTATTCGACGGACCTCTGGATATAGCCCTCTATAATAAACTCACCTGAATTCCCCCGGTTAATCATAACCACTATTTTACCCTGATTTCCATCCAGCATATTTCCGGACTGGCATATTGATAGAGATCGGAGTCAACAGGGTCAGATATTTTAGCGCAGATTACTTTCTCTGATATCATCTAAATTTCCCGGAATCTTTTCTTAGTCATACTTGAGAACAAAACCCGGAAAAACGCGCACAAAAATAGTGCCAGCCTGAAAGACGATTCCATTACCTCCGCATACCATCAAATAAAAGCAGGTTCATTTAACCTGAAAATCAGATTAAAAACGTGAAAAATAGGATTACAGAGAATTTATTCGCAGTAAAACATCTGATAACACCCAACATCCATCATACACATTATAACAAACTCACTATAGATAATTCACATTTCCTAAGGCTGCTCTCCGGCAGGAATGAGGATGAAAATATGACTTTAGACCCGCTCCTCGGTATTAGAACATTGATTCAAAGGAAGATTATGCAAATATATATCTACAATAAAAACCTAAGGATGGTCCCCATGTGTCTTTTCAGATAAGCGGTTACAACATTCTGATAGTATCATTTTTCCAGCACATATTTCAGATTTATACTTATTGCAATTAGATAATTCCGCAGATTTATTAGATTAATTATGAATATTATGTGAATTTTATTATGTCCGGATTTCTGGTTACACCATCCATTTATAATGAAAATTCATTATTGTTACTTGTCGAGTGGTATGTTGATACAGATTCAGACGGGATACAGGCAATTCTGACAAAATCAAAATATATCGGTCGACAATTATTTTTGGAAGTGACACAACATGAAAACAATAAAAGGCTTGGCAATGAAGCGGATCGGAGAGATCGGCTGGATTGAAAAAGAAGCACCAAAGTGCGGACCTCTTGATGCAATCGTCGCACCTCTCGCAGTTGCACCCTGCAGTTCAGATGTTCACACAGTCTGGGAAGGAGCACTCGGAGAACGCCATGATATGATTCTCGGACATGAAGCTGTCGGAGAAGTCGTCGAAGTCGGGTCCATGGTAAAAGACTTCAAACCCGGAGACCGTGTAATTGTTCCGGCAATCACTCCGGACTGGCTGTCCCTCGCAGCACAGGACGGATTTGCCCAGCACTCCGGAGGAATGCTTTCGGGCTGGAAATTCTCCAACTTTAAAGACGGTGTCTTTGGCGAACTCTTCCATGTCAACGAAGCTGATGCAAACCTTGCAATACTTCCCGACTCAATTCCGGTAGCTGAAGCATCAATGATTGCAGACATGGTCCCGACCGGATTCCAGGCAGCAGAACTAGCGGACGTCAAACTCGGTGACACGGTATGTTGTATTGGTATCGGTCCGGTCGGACTGATGGCAGTTGCAGGCGCCAATCACATGGGAGCATCCCACATCCTTGCAGTAGGCAGCAGAAAGGACTGCGCAAATGCAGCACGCGGATACGGTGCTACCGACATCATCAACTACAAGAACGGTGACATTGTTGAACAGGTTCTGGACAAGACCGACGGAAAAGGTGTAGACAAAGTCTGTATCGCCGGCGGAGATGTCAACACCATGCAGGAAGCAATCAAGATGGTCAAACCCGGAGGAAAAATCGGAAACGTCAACTACCTTGGTAAAGGTGAATTTGTCACGGTCCCGCGTATCGAATGGGGCTGTGGTATGAGTAACAAATTCATCCACTGCGGGTTAATGACCGGGGGCAGACTCCGGATGGAGAAACTCGCAAGCCTCGTAGAAGTAGGCAAACTCGACCTATCCCCGCTGCTTACCCACAGATTCAAGGGCTTTGACAAGATGGAAGAAGCACTTCTTCTGATGAAGGATAAACCAAGCGACCTCATCAAGCCGGTTGTCACAATCAAAGAGTAAAATCCCATCACATCATTTTTTCAATCACAAACCTCCATTTAAATACCCTTAATCCAAAAATTTTACCTTACAAAAAAAGACAGGGGTAAACCGGAAAAATATTCTGGAACACACATCTTTTTCACACATAAAAATTCCGGGATGAGTCTTGTACTCAATTCGATTCAACGGAGGAATCCATAAAAAAAGGAATATAATCTCAGTTCTTTTTCTGCTGAAGGTAACCCAGCGTCAGATTGAGAGCTTCAAGCACATCTTCTCCGGCGAGGGCATATTCCCGAATTGCCGAGTAGAGCATGTACATAATATCATATCCATAAAATGCGAGAGCATCTTCTGCAGAGAGAGGGGCCTGATAGGTATCCACGATGAAGCCGTCATTTGAAAACATCAGCTCAAAGAGCCCGCCTTTTTCTGATACAACACAGAACTGCTGAGTGACCTTCTTTTTCGGATCATCGGGCCGGAAATTCACCGGCTGCTCGGTCTTCCCAAGTATAACCATCTTGTCAGGATAATATTTCTGGTCATAGAGGTCACCTTTGCTATCCTGTTTTGCTTTCTGCAGGAACTCGGAACCAACTTCCTTCACCACAGGGGCCACCGCCGCAATCATTTCATTGAGAAGTACGGTGTCCTTTTCCATGATTATTGCAGCGGTTTGTTCCTGCTTTTCTTTTGTTTCTTTGATGATGTCTAAAAGACGGTCAAATCCCTGCTCCACAATAGGGTCCATACACTATATTTTATCTGTCCCGATAGATTAACTACGTGTCTTGTGCTAACAGTATTACAACAAATGGATTACTTCATTGCACTGAATCAGATTCTTATCCTCTTTCTGTTAATCGGCGTGGGATATTTTGCAAGACGTATCAAAATATTAAACGATACATCCATCTCTTCACTTTCGAAGTTTCTTCTCCATATCTGCATTCCTGCGATGATCGTTTACTCCATGCAGATTCCATTCACCAGCGATGTTTTCCAGACAGGAGAATATCTGGTATTAGCGGCGTTTGCCTATTATGGGATTGCATTTCTGGTAGCATGGGTCGCCCCAATTCTCATGAGGGCAAAAAAAGAAGAATACGGCGTGTTCCGATTCATGCTGATGTTCTCGAACTCGATGTTCATGGGTTTTCCGATTCTTTCAATGCTGTATGGTCAGGATGCGATATTTTATGCGGCGATTTTCAATATCCCGTTCACCCTCCTTACATATTCAATCGGAATCTGGATCCTGAAGGCACATGAGAAAGGCAATGGAAAGCTGTCGTTTGATCCAAAACTTCTGTTAAACCCGGCATTCCTATCTACAATCCTGGGACTCGTCTTCTTTATGACTTCGATATCAATTCCCGACCCGATTTACAGTTCTCTCGGACTATTAAATGACATTACAACCCCGCTTTCCCTTGTGGTTACCGGAGCATTCCTCGCTCAGCTGAAGTTTACGTCGATTTTCAAAAATGTCAGACAATATATTGTGGCTGCAATCCGGCTGCTCGCCATGCCGGCTATCACGTTTGCAGTCTTCTCGCAGGTCATTACCAATCCGCTGGTTCTTGGAATCATCGTGGTGACGGCAGGGATGCCGGCCGCAGTGAACACCGTGCTGCTCGCAGAAGAGCACAAGGCTCACCCGGATATCGCGGCCCAGGGCGTATGTATTTCCACCCTGCTTTGCCTGATTACTCTCCCCCTGATTGCAATGCTGCTAACAGGGTGAGCGAAGAGAGTTACTTTTCCCCTCTTCCAAGTTCCCTGTGGGCTTTGCCAAGATGCTGTGCTCCAAGAGCCCCGAGGAGAGATAACTCCCCCGCGAGAACACCGGCAGCCACAATCTCCGCAAATGCTTTCGCATTGTCACCCGGATTTTCTGCCCCGCCGGCGACGCCCAGCATCGTCAGACAGGCATTCTGGGTGGCAAGTCCGGTTCCCCCGCCAACCGTCCCTACCTGCAGCGAGGGAAGCGTGACCGAAACATAAACCCCGCCTTCGACTGTGTCCACGGTCGTTATCGTATTACTTCCCTCAACCACATGAGCCGGATCCTGACCACAGGCGATGAACATGGCCGCGATAACATTCGCAGCCTGGGCATTGAACCCGAGCGAAGCGGCACGCGCAGAGCCGGTCAGGTTTTTTCGGGTGTTGACATCGGCAAGATTGGCTGAATCGGTTTTAAACACCGATGAGACAAGTTCATTGGAAAGAAAAACACCCGCAGAAATTGTTTTGCCCCGGCCTTCGATAACGTTAATGGCTGAGGGTTTTTTGTCGCAGCACATATTCCCCGATACGGAAATTAATTTTGCCCCGGTCTCCTCTTCGATTACATGGGCGGCAGCTTCGGAGGCAATAGTCGCCATGTTCATCCCCATCGCATCCTTTGTGTCGAACTCAAACCGGATATAGACGCTTGTACCTGCAGTATAGGTAGTAAGTCCAATCAGTTCACCATGCTTTGTGGTTTCCTCGGCCGCAACTCTCAATAGAAGGAGATTATCCTCAGCCCATCTGGCAGTTTCTGCTGCGTGGGACACACTCTCGGTAGAAAAAACCGGGGCGCGTGTCATGCGATCCCTGAGAATTCTTACCTCAGCACCGCCTGCTTTGGTGATTGCCCCGCATCCCCGGTTTATCGACGCGACGAGCGCTCCTTCTGTTGTAGCAAGCGGGAGCCAGTACGAGTTTTTGGCATATTCACCCTTGACAAGTATTGGTCCTGCCACGCCAACCGGAATCTGGATGCATCCAATCATATTCTCGATATTTCTGGTAACTGCCCGATCGATTGGTATAGTGTATTTTCCGACAGCAGACAAATCTGCGTGCGTCTCCTCCTCAATATATGTACGACGAAGGGAAACCGCCTCATCTGCCGGCATATTTTTTTCCAGCGCGTAGAGTTTCAATTCTCCCGAGCGAATCTTTGACAACGGTTGATCCATACGAGTACAATTGTCGGAACTGACTAATACATTTTTCTGCCAGTCGAAACATATAGTACCCAGGTCTATGCAGAGATACGCTCACATTCTGGATCTTGTACGGGAGAAAAATCCCCTTGTTCATCAGATTACCAACTACGTCACCGTAAATGATTGTGCAAACATAACTCTCTGTTTCGGAGCGTCTCCTGTTATGTCGCACTCACCGGAAGATGTTATAGATATGATAGTACATGCAGGAGTTCTTGTATTGAATATCGGAACACTGGATGAAAAACAAATTGAAAATATGATTTTTGCGGGAAACAAAGCAAAAATGCTCGGCATCCCGATCGTCCTGGATCCGGTCGGTGCCGGGGCAACAACCTACCGCACACAAACTGCCGGGAGGTTTATGAACGAACTGCCAATCAGTGTGGTGAAAGGAAATGCCGGAGAGATTGGAACTCTCGCCGGAGTTTCTGCGACAGTTCGCGGAGTTGATTCCGGAACTCTCGCGGGCAACCCAAAGGAGATTACCCGCGCTCTCGCGAAAGAGTATGAATGCACGGTTGTTATGAGTGGGAAGGAGGACATCATTAGTGACGGGAAACGTGTCATCGGTGTTTCAAACGGCGTTCCGATGATGGGAAGAATTTCTGGAACCGGTTGTATGGCAAGTGCCGTTTGCGGAGCCTGTGCTTCAGTCTCTGAACCGATAGACGGATGCATCACCGCGATGACAGCCCTTGGTATCGCGGGAGAAGAAGCGGCAAAGACGGCAAAAGGTCCCGGATCATTTAAACCGGCGTTTTTTGATGCGGTTGCTTCACTCACCAGTGAACAGTTCATCAAATTCGGAAGGATTACTGAGTACCAATGAAATATGACCTTTATGTGGTAACCGACGAACATCTATCTCATGGTCATTCACATGCAGAAATCGCGAAACTTGCGGTATCCGGCGGGGCCGATGTAATCCAGCTCCGTGATAAGGAGATGTGTTCTGCGGATTTATTTTCAACAGCAAAACAGATTCGGAAAATCACGAAAGGAAAAGCACTGTTCATTGTAAATGACCGTGTGGATATTGCACTGGCATCAGAGGCGGACGGAGTTCATCTGGGACAGGATGATTTACCTGTGGATGTTGTACGACACCTCGTTCCGGATGATTTCATTATCGGAATTTCAGTAGGCTCAGTGAGCGAGGCGCTCAAGGGAGTGAAGGACGGAGCGGATTATGTGGCAGTGAGTCCGGTTTTTTCAACGGATTCCAAGCCGGATGCGGGTCCGGGCCACGGGCTGGAAAGTATTTCCGCAATAAGAAAGGCAGTCAAAAAAGAGATTCCGGTGATTGGCATTGGGGGAATTGACACAGGAAATGCAGCAGAGGTCATTTACGCCGGACTGGATGGCGTCGCGGTGATTTCTGCAGTAGTAAGTGCCCCGGATATCGAAAAAGCAACGCGGAATCTGCGTGAAAAAATAAGGAATGCAAAAGATGAATGATAAAATCCTCCAGTGGTGTGTGCGGGCCGGGATTCGCGAGGGAGAAGATGTCCGGAGAAAACTGATTGCCGAAGGAAAAGCTGACAGGAGTCTTCGACCCCGCGCCGAAAACGGGTATCTGTTAATTCCGGTTCTGGAAGAAACGGATTTTCAGGCAGCATTCGCCCCGACAAACCTTCATGAGGAACTCCCGCACCACGAACAGATTGGAGGCATAGTGATTTTGCAGGAAGAGGATACTGCAGGCGCCGAAAAAATACTTGCAGCCCGTCCTTCTGCCCACACCGCACTTTTTGCAACCTCCCCCGTCGAAGGAGAGTTCAGAACAAAGACATTCAAGGTACTCGCGGGCGAGAACACAACCGAAACAATGTACCATGAATACGGGAAGAGATTGATAATTGACCTGACCGCTGCATATTTTTCAGCAAGGCTCGCGAACGAAAGGCAACGGATCCTTTCCCTGATGAAAGAGGGGGAAAGGGTTCTTGATATGTTCACCGGTGTCGGTCCGTTTCCGGTGATGCTGGGGGAACGGGCAAAGCTGTTTGTCGCAAACGACCTGAATCCGTCAGCTGTTAATCTGCTTCAGAAAAATCTCCGGCTAAACCATCTGGAAAATGTTGTTCCTGTGCTCGGAGATGCAATGAATCTCCCGGGAATGCTTGATTCAATGAAATTCGACCGCATTATCATGAATCTGCCATTCGCTGCGTATGGATTTTTAGCAGCAGCAGCAAAACTTGCAGCCCCGAATGCGACGATTCATCTATACTCTCTTGTCGAGAAGGAGGGAGAACATAACGGAGATATTATGCGGGCTTTGCCGGGTTCAAAGATTACCGAGCGGTTCCTTCGTTCATATTCCCCGACGAGCTGGCATGCGGTGTATGATATCGAGGTTCCGGATGAAATGTAAAATATGCGGAACGGGAACACCGGCGGACTTGAAATGCGCCGTTGACGCCGGGGCAGACGCGGTCGGATTTCTGATGGGAATTACTCATCGGACTCAGGATGCAGTGAGCCCGGAAGATGCTGCGAAGATGGTTGCAACACTTCCTCCATTTATTGAGCCGGTCGCGGTAACTCATTTACAGGAGGCAGACCCGATTATTGCAATTCTACAACGGTCCCGCTGTACTACTCTGCAGATTCAGAATACGATAGCCCCGGATGAAGTTGCAGCCGTAAGAGATGCACTGCCTTATGTTCATATTATCAAGGCGGTCCATGTGGTAGATGAATTATCAATCGAAACTGCCGTGAGAATGTCGGCGTTTTCAGATGCCATCATTCTGGATACACGGACTGCAGATAGGCTGGGCGGAACAGGTATTCCTCATGACTGGAATATCAGTGCAACTATTGTGAAGAGTGTGGATATCCCGGTACTTTTGGCAGGAGGTCTAACCCCGCAAAATGTGATTCAGGCAATTGAGCGGGTTCATCCCTATGGGGTTGATGTGCATACCGGTGTGAAGAATAATGGTATCCGGGATGCTGAAAAGACACGGGCATTTGTTGAAGCCGCGCACAAATATACCTAAACACAAAAAAAGAGAGATTTATATTTGAACAGCCGGATTTTTCCGGTTTCTCAGGTAGTTTTCATACCCCACCATGTCAAGCAGACCATGACCTGAAAGATTGAAGACAATGACCTGCTCCTCATTCTTTTTCTTTGCTTCAAGAGCAAGGTCGATTACTCCTTTGATAGCGTGAGAGGATTCAGGTGCGGGAATTATCCCCTCTGTTCTGGCAAAGGTGACAGCGGCCTCGAAAATCTGTTCTTCCGGATATGCAACTGCATTGATGATTTTGTTATGATATAATTCGGAGACAATCGGATTCATACCATGATAACGGAGACCTCCTGCATGGACGGCACTCGGGGAGAAATCATGTCCGAGCGTATACATCTTGAACATTGGGGTTATGCATCCGGAATCACCGAAATCATACCGTAATTCTCCTTTCGTTAGAGAGGGGACTTCGGAGGGTTCGACAGCCAAAAACTCTGTGTCTGCTTTTCCTTTGAGTTTCTTTTCTATCATTGGGAAGGCGAACCCGGCAAAGTTACTGCCCCCGCCCACACATGCAACCATGTGATCCGGAACAATGTCAAGTTCGTTTAGCTGGGCTATTAGTTCCTGACCGATGATGGTCTGATGCATGCATACATGATTTGCAACACTGCCTATAGCATATTTGGTTTTTCCTGTTGTATCCGATACGGCCATTTCTACTGCTTCGGTGATTGCCGTTCCAAGAGTTCCGCCATAGGTTGGATTTTCTGCGAGGACGGATTTCCCGTATCGTGTCATGGGACTTGGTGACGGGTAGACTTTACCACCGTATGTTTCCATAATGGATCTGCGGAATGGTTTCTGTTCAAAACTTACTTTGACCATGAAGACGGTTAAGTCGAGACCAAAGTAGTTGCAGGCAAGGGATAAAGCAGATCCC
The DNA here is from genome assembly GCA_002506085.1 of Methanocorpusculaceae archaeon UBA425. Classification (GTDB taxonomy): domain Archaea; phylum Halobacteriota; class Methanomicrobia; order Methanomicrobiales; family Methanocorpusculaceae; genus Methanocorpusculum. Next base: position 615 of record DAWV01000006.1, on the reverse strand, counting down.
CACTGCCCAGCGCCAGTCTCTGTCGTAAGATGCTCGGAGCCGTCACGCTTGTTGTAATACGTCTGGGCGATAGCACTGTTCAGTTTATGACTGCCGGTCGGGCTGACATCCTCACGCTTGAAGTAAATCTTTGCGGGAGTTCCGAGATACTGCTCGAGATGATAGGCACGCTGGAGCGGCGTAACACGACCAAACTGGGCATATGCTTCCCGGACTACGTCAGGGATGTCGATGAACCGATGGGTTTTATCGAGCTCCTGCTCAACCGAGGTTTTGCAGAAAACCGGTGAAAGGTCGGCCGCGGTTACGGGTTTCATCGTTCCAGGATTCAAAATATCCGGGGATCCGATGTCGGCTGCGATATTATACCATTGTTTTGGAATATCATCCACAGTAAGGGTCATACGACCATCTTTAGGGAACATATATACAATTATGCTATAGGCATATTTAAAAATATGTCCATCAAGTAACATAATAAAACATTAATGCACAAACATATACATCATAGTATTAAAGAACGAGTCTGCGCGCAAAAGAATATAGTGATGAAAAAAGGACGAATTCAAATACGAAATAATACAGGAATTAGTTTCCCTTCCTGTCGCGATTTAT
>DAWV01000010.1:72596-72904 GCA_002506085.1 Methanocorpusculaceae archaeon UBA425 | reverse complement strand
GGAATGCTCTTCGGTAACTTCTCCGATATGATTCAGGCTGACCGTGTCAACCCGAACGACCCGGCAAAGGCAGCACTGGAAAACGTTGGAGCAGGCGCAATGCTCTTCGACCAGATCTGGCTCGGATCATACATGTCCGGAGGTGTCGGATTCACCCAGTATGCAACCGCAGCATACACCGATAACATCCTTGATGACTTCATCTACCATGGAATGGACTACCTCCACGACAAATACAAGATCGACTGGAAGAACCCAAGCCCGGCAAACAATGTTGCAGCAACTCAGGAAGTTGTCAACGACATTGG
>DAWV01000010.1:45811-72262 GCA_002506085.1 Methanocorpusculaceae archaeon UBA425 | reverse complement strand
ATCAGACCTGATGAAGGCTGTATTGGCGAGTTCCGTGGACCAAACTACCCGAACTACGCAATGAACGTCGGTCACCAGGGAGAATATGCCGCAATCGCAGCAGGAGCTCACTTCGGCCGCGGCGATGCATGGACTCTCTCTCCGCTTATTAAGATCTGCTTCGCAGACCCGGCACTGACCTTCGACTTCGCCCACCCGCGTGCAGAATTCGCAAAAGGAGCAATCCGCGAGTTCATGCCAGCTGGTGAGAGATCTCTCATCATTCCGGCACAGTAAGTGGTTTTCTAACCACTCACTTTTTTTTCTTTATTCTTTAGTAAGACCTGACAGCAACTATTCCAAAATAAGAGTGAAAAGTATTAAAAAAAGGTATGTTAGCTCTCTATTCTTACGTAATTATGCCTGGCAATTTTCTTCAATGAGTGCCGTCATGCGGTCAAGCAGACGCTTTACTATATCGTAATTGCAATCGGTAAAAATACAAAGAGAAAGCGTGTTCTCCCATGTAAGCACACCTATGATAAATGGATTTTCTGTCGTGATATTTGCATAAATCACCACATCTTTTACACTCAGGCCGTCTCCGAAATCCACAATATCTTTTGCCAGCACGCCCACATTGGATATAAATGGTGCAAGTGAGTAGTCTGCATCTTGATACGGTCTGGAAACGGGACAATCCGGCTCTTCAATGGAAAACATGGCTCCAATTCCCGGTGCACCCGCTTTTGTCTTCCGTGACGATGCAGCCACCCCGCGAAGGATTGAGGGAATATCATTGCCGGGCATTGCAACCGACGTCCAGTAGGGCACGGAGTAATTTCTGATTTCGTTTCTCAGGTATGGGGGATAATATTTCCTGAGATCGACAGCACTCCGGATGGGGATATGTTTTATCGAAACATCGGACTTTGTACCTGCATATTCCTTTAGTGCAGCTGCATAAACCGTAAGTAAAACATCATTGATAGTTGCGTGGTGTTGTTTTGCAAACGCCTTCATCGCCGGAAACATCTGCGGTTTTATCTGCCTGGTAAAAAGTTTTGGCGATAATCTTTCGGTTGGTGCGGTTACAAAGAGTTTTTGATACGGCATTACCGCAAATCTGTTCTCAGCCTCCGCCCGGCATAATGATTCACATACTTCATGTGAATATGACTGAATGAGAGGTTTGAGTGAGCGGTCTTCTGATTGCGGAATGGGAAGTAATGAAAAATCCGGGTTCCAGCCCAGTGCCGCATAGGTAGATGAAATCATACCTGCGATTTCCAGCAGTCCGTGAGCATCAGTGACCGTATGATCCATGGAAATGACAAGTGTGTCTGAATCCGGCTTTTTGTCCAGAACAATGTGCATGGGCGAATGTTCCGTTGGCAGACTCTTCAGAAGGGTATGCAGGGCTGCAGGTTCTGCCGAGCTGCGTGTCACCCACCCGGGATTTTTGGGAAGGGGCTTCCATCCGCTTTTATCCAGAGTCCCGCTGTAATAATACCGGAGAATCGGGATTGCCTCTGCAACTTTTGCAACAGCAGTTTCCAGTCTGCGAGGGTCGATATTCCCCTGTATCTCCAATCTCAGAGAGAAGAAATAATATTCATTGCTCGTGAACATCCGCTGGTTGCGGTCGATAATTGAAGAGGGAATAAAGATGTCTTTCATGGAATATTCCCTTTATATGCTGTCTGTGTATTTTATCCTGTTCGAAATAATCCCGGGAGACGGATATAACGGTGACAAATGACTCCAGAATGGAGTCTATATATTTCCTGAGGTTCAATGAATGAAGAAGAATCTGGGGATACATCAGCATGGAAATATCAACAAAAACGCTCTCGTTTCGTCTCTCGGAAGATGCTGTAGGTCAGATCAGCTCTCTGACAGCCGAGGCTCTCAAAGAAGGCAATATCGAAAAATATGATGCCGAGCGTCTCCATCTTGCCGTAGAAAAAGTCCTCCTCAAATGGCTCGATGTCCTTGGCGAAGGCACCGAGGGTACATATCGATGCGGGAAACGTCTGGGGCGTCAGTATATTACATTGTCGGTCGCAGGAACCCGGGTAAATCCTTTCGGTGAGGAAGGAGGGGACTGCGTCCTGAACGGCGGCAATTCGGTCCAGACTCTGCTTGCAAACATGGGTCTGACCCCTTCGTATCATTATGTAAATGGTGAAAACCAGATCGCCCTGATGCCGAAGCGGAAAAAAATCAACCCGCTCATTTATCTTGTCTCTTCGATGGTTACGGGCATCCTCGTAGGACTTCTCTGCCGCCAGCTTCCACTTGAACTCCGGGAGGGTGTTTCAGACGTTATCGTGACACCCCTGTTTAACACCTTCATCGGGCTTTTGATTGCAACCGCCCTGCCAATGATGTTTTTATCCCTGACATGGGGTATTTACAGTATAGGTGACACGGCTACCCTCGGCAAAATTGGAAAAAGGGTAATCGGCCGGTATCTCCTGCGAATCTATTTCACGCTGGTCGTCTGCGCACTCATATGTATCCCGTTCTTTGAACTGGCTGCGTGCGGGAGTACGGTTAGCGGCGGTGAGTTCACTACAATCTTTGTGATGATTCTGGATATCATCCCCTCTAATATCATATCTCCTTTCCTCGAAGGAAACACCCTGCAGATTATCTTCATGGCGGTGGCATTCGGTCTTGCCATGCTGATTCTGAACAAAAAGATTCCGGTCATTGTTCAGTTCGTGGGACAGGCGAACAATATCATTCAGCTGATTATGGAATGGATTACATCGCTTCTCCCGATAATCATCTTCATCAGTATTCTGCAGCTTATGCTCACGGATATGTTCTCCGAAATGTCGGGTCTCCTGAAGCTGTTTGTCATCATCGTCCTTTGTGTCGCGGTAAATCTCGTGATTATGGTGGCAGGCGTGTCGGTGCGGAGAAAAATATCCCCGCGTGTCCTGATAAAAAAACTGCTTCCCTCCTTCCTCGTGGCTCTCACGACCGCATCTTCGGCAGCGACGTTTTCAACCAACATGGAGTGCTGCGAGAAAAAATTGGGTATCAGTCATAAACTCGTGAACTTTGGCGTCCCTCTGGGGACTGCATTCTCCAGACCCGGGCATGCGGCGATTTTCTTCTGCGTTTGTCTGTTCATGGCAGAGGCATACAGTGTGCCTATTACTATTTCCTGGATTTTTGCGGCTATTCTGACATCGGGTCTGCTTGCTTTGGCAGTGCCCCCGGTTCCCGGAGGGGGGATTGCCTGTTACTCGATTTTATTCCTGCAGCTCGGCATCCCGGTCGAGGCACTAGGTATCGCGGTTGTTCTGGAGATTGTTCTGGATTTCCTGAGCACAGCCCTGAACATGGTCGCCGTGCCGGTGGATATGGTTCAGGTGGCTGGCAAACTGAATATGGTGGACGAGGATGTGATGAGAGGGTGACGTGCCGGTTACTGAAATTACTGCATGTCCCTGTGCCCGGATAAAAGAGAAAAAAGGGATGGAAATATAGTATTTACTTATACTCTTTCCCGATTAGGAACCGGTAAAGCACCATGTATTTCTCCGCCGATCTCTGAATCTCCGACTCGACTTCGAAGTAGTCTCCGTTATGAAGCGAGAAGAGAATCTTCTTCTGCAGCGAGAAGGCAAACCCTTCGATATCAGTAAACGGGAATATGAACTTCCCTTTGTCACCTTCAAACTCGAAACGGTCAACGAATATGGATAATTTTCCCGTCCCAAGATTCTCGACCGACTTCATCGCTCCTACTTTTCCAAGAATCTGCCCCTCGTCTGATTCAATTGCGACATCCTTTGGCGTATTCAGATACTTCGGCAGGTTTCCCTTTATGAAATCCCTCTGCCAGTGGTCCCAGTCAGCAATATTATCATGATGGAGGGTCTGACCGGACGTCGGTTCAAAGAGACCGAACTCATTGTATTTGACGGAATATCCGCACTCGCAGGAAAGAATATCTCCTTTACTGTGGAGTTTGCCCATCTGTCTGCATTCCGGGCATACATAGAGAATCGTCTCAAGATATTCGGCGAGATCGGTTCCTGTGTAGCGCAGAGGATTTTTCTTCTGGTCGTCGAAGGTGTTCACATACAGATCCCGGTTGATTGCCTCGTTGATCTCATCGACCGACATTTTCTTCAGCTCTGCGGGTGAGTATTCATGTACAAACTCGCCCCGCATTTGTCCTTCCCGTGGAGATTTACCCCAGCGGGGGCGGCGGAGATATCCTCCGTGCATTCTGTATGTGACCAAGGACGCACCGAGATCTCCGCATTCTTTGACGAGTCTGCCGGTCCCGGGCGAGATGAATGCGGTCTCGCCGTTAATCGAACGGACTCCTTCTGGTGCCATCCAGATATTCACACCGGACGAGAGATTCTGTTTGATATCCCGTATGACCTCGACCGCCGGGGCTCCTTTCTTTCTGATAATCGGACCGATAAAGATTTTTGCGAAAAGCCTGACCATTTTCTTTCGGAAAAGATGTTCGCCGGCCACATAATACATATGCCCTTTGATCGCAATCCCAATCATTAGATGATCCCAGAGGGTCGTGTGATTGGAAAATACCATGTATGGTTTATTTTTCGGTGAAACTATATCATACGTGTAATGTAAGTGACGTCCTACTGCCGGGCCGGCAATAAAACGTGCGGTTCTGTACACTGCTTTGTGCCAGAGAACACGAATATTCAGCATTGCTCTATATCATTGTATTTTGCCCATGATATAGCTGAGGGTACTCAAAAGAAGGAATGCCGGGGAGTATATTGCTGCGAAATTATTTTGTTTCATCTTCTCCTCCCAAAAAAGCTCAACATCTGAAAAATGCCGGGAGAGATATCATTATCTGCTCTTCAAAAGAACACTCAGAATAAATACCGAAAACCCGGCCCCGGCTGCCGGAAGACCCCGGCAGAAAATCTGTCAATCGAACTGAAATGAGAGATACTATATGGATAATACGGATTTTCCCTGGTCACTGGATACAGAAACTCTTCAAACTGCCTATAATACCGATGTAACCCTTGGTCTGGATACTGCCGCTGCCGAAAAAAAACTCAGTGAATCCGGAGTAAATTCCATAAAAGAGTCACGTAAACTTACATTCTGGAGTATATTATTTGCCGAACTCAAAGACCCTCTCATAATTGTAACACTAATAATTGGTGTAATCTACAGCATCTGGGGTCAGATTGGCGACACGCTCACAATCATCTGTCTTATACTCGTGGTTACCATTGTCGAAGTCTACACCGAATTCAAAGCCAAAAAAAGTATCGAAGCACTGCGGAAATTAGCATCGCCGACGACCTGGGTCATCCGGAACGGGAAACCGGCTGAAATCGACGCAGGATCAGTCGTGCCCGGCGATCTCCTGATACTAAAGAGCGGGGCCAAAGTCAGTGCCGATGCACGAGTAATCACGGCCCGTGGTCTCGAAGTCGACGAATCACAGCTGACAGGGGAATCGATGGGTATCGAAAAAACACCGGGTCCGGTGCCCGAATCAACTGGATTAAGCGACAGGACCTGCATGCTTCACATGGGCAGCGTGATTCTGAAAGGCAAGGGAACGGCCGTGGTCGTTCACACCGGTATGGATACCGAACTCGGGCGAATTGCCGGAATGACCCGGGACGCCGGTGACCCGAAGACACCGATGCAGAAATCCATTCTCCTAATGACCCGGAATCTCATCGGAATTGCCGTGATATTCAGTGTGCTCATCCCTATACTCGGTTTTCTCCGCGGGATGCCGGTTCCGGAAATGATTCTGACAGGCTTGTCTCTTGCGCTCGCAACGGTTCCTGAGGAGCTCCCTATCATCATGACCATGCTTCTTGGTTTCGGGGCGATTCAGCTTTCAAAGAGGAATGTCCTCATCCGCAGGACAAAAGCATCCGAAACCCTTGGCAGTGTAACGGTAATTGCCACCGATAAGACCGGCACGCTGACGGAAAATAAGATGAGCATTGAAAAGTGGACCGTCAAAAATGAACAGCAATTGTTCACGATAGGGGCACTGATGGCGGATGTCAGCATTGATTCCGAAGGGAACTATCTCGGCGATCCTATGGATAAGGCAGTGGTGGAACGTGCCCGCGGGTTACATATCGAACGGAGCGACCTCCAAAAGGAATATACGCTTATGCATGATTACGGGTTCGACACCACCCGGAAAATCTTCAGGATGACATATGATCATCAGGGTTTTCTCCTGCATGTCATCAAGGGGGCTCCGGAGAGCATCTTTTCCATGTCGGAAATTGATGCAGAGATGGATAATGAGCTGAATGCATCGTTTGCGGCAGGATACAGAACAATCGCCGTGGGGTTTCTGTCTCCTCCGGATGAAAAGTATACGATTGCCGGGCTGATCTGTTTCAATGACCCAATCAGAGAGGAGGTAAAACCTGCCATCCGTGATTTTTCAGCGGCAGGGGTGAGGGTGATTATGATTACGGGAGATCACGCGAGCACTGCGGCGAGAGTGGCGGCAGAGGCAGGGATTTCTGCGGATGTTGTTATTACCGGGAAGGAAATTTCTGCAATGTCCTCTGAGGAGCTCGGTAATGCTGTTGAACGATGCAGTGTTTTTGCGAGAATCACGCCTGAGGATAAACTCAGGATTGTGACCTCGCTTCAGGAGAAGGGCGAAGTTGTGGCGATGACGGGAGACGGCATTAATGATGCTCCGGCGCTGAAAGCGGCTGATATCGGGATTTCTTTGGGGATTGCGGGGACCGATGTCGCGAAAGAAGCTTCGGATATGGTTTTAGCGAATGATGATTTTACCGCGCTTATCGATGCAATAAAAGAGGGGAGGCGTCTTTATGAAAATATGTCGAAGTGCGTGACATATGCTCTTGCGAGTAAGATCGGTCTCGTGATTACGTTTCTGATTCCCATCCTTCTGGATGTGCCGCTTCCGTTTGCGCCGATTCAGATTATTGTTATGGAGCTGTTCATGGATTTGTCTGCTTCAACTGCTTTTGTCGTTGAACCTGCCGAGTCTGATCTGCTGAAGCGGAAACCACGCGATCCAAAGGAGAAGTTTATGAATAAGAGGATGATTGCCGGGATTTTCAGCGGTAGTGCGACGCTTACGATTGTTGTTCTGCTGGTGTATTTTGTGAGCTGGTTCCAGACAGGGGATCTCGGGATTGCACGGACTTTTGCGTTTGTTGCATGGCTGTTTTGTCATATAGCTCTGGCTTTGAATATGAGGACGAGTCGCGTTCCATTGAGTAGGGCAGGGTTCTTTTCCAGTAAAGCAATGAATGTATGGATGGCGGGGGTTGTTGTTTTCCTTGTGCTGGTGTTGAATGTGCCGTTCCTTTCGGAGTATCTGAGGTTGTCCCAGGTAGGTCTGCTGCCAGTGGCAGGGGTGGCGCTTCTGGCGTTTGCTGCGGTGTCGTGGATTGAGATCAGGAAGCATGTGGCAGGGAAAGGGGTGGAGGGCCGGTGAGAGAGGTGGTTCGCGTGGGTGCATGTACACCAAACATATCCCCTACGCGAAACCGAAGCAGAATAATAACAGATTCTTCAATCAAAAACCATGCTGTCCAACGAATTAACAGACCCGTATCGAATTGCCGGAATAAAAATAGGTTATGTATATCCCTCTGCAGCACGGGGCCCGCACATGAAGGACAGATTATTGAAAACAGCCAAATGAACAGTGCCGGATTTTGATGTGATTCTCTTAACAGCATTTCCCGAAAGCTGCATGGCTTAGCTGATATTTATCGCAAAGGATATGTGCATTTTCACAGGAAATCATATCAGTTATCCCCTCTGTCTTCAGAATCGCAGTGATTGTATCTTTCTCTTCGATTTTCATTTTTGTACCTGCCTTCCTGTCACTTGGAACTAATCTGACTGAGATAGGATACATTTTCTATAGCTGCGATTGTATCGGGCGGAACCTTCTGCAGGACATAACTCCTGAATGAATCATATCCTTCCTCTTCAATCTGTATGCGGAACCGTTTATCATCACTGGCGAATCGTCTGACCCAGTCAATAATACCCTCCACGACAAGCATCGCCGATTCCTTAGTTGAAACCGTGGTGAGATAGCGTGCAGGATGCGGGAACCGGCCGTGACTGCCGCCGACCATTATCTGATATCCCAGAGGTTTACCGGTTATCACATGGAATGGACAAGTATGGATACAATTGCCGCAGGTCGTACAAACAGCTTCGTTCAGAATGACCACACCGTGTTTCACGAGGAGTGCCTTCTCTTTACAGTAAGCCACACACGTGCCGCAGCCGGAACACAGGGTAGGGTTTCGGATAGGTTTCCGGACACCGATGATTCCGATATCACTGACCCAGCTGGAAACACAGGAATTCGGACAGGACGACACTGCAATGCGGATTCGAATCGGAAGCTCCATCCGGAAAAACCGTGCATCGATTTCTTTCGCTAAACCACTACTATCGATGTTTGCAAGTTTGCACCTGTCTGTACCTGGACAGGCGACCACGTTAACCACTTCGGCAAACTCCGCTCCGACAGGGGTCCCGTTATTTTCCAGCAGATCCACCATTGATTTGAGATCATGCGGGTTCACATGGGGAATCTCAATCGACTGACGGTTTGTCAGATGCAGGGAACCGTTGCCGAATTTTCTCGCAATATCAGCAAGGCCGGACATTTTATCCGGAGTAATATCTCCTGCGGGGATACGTATCCGCACCGTACAGAAATCTGCATTTTTCTGTGTGATGACACCTCCCAGAGTATGAACCTCCGGACCACTCCGCTCATAAAATATGCTCATAGGATCTCAGGGATCCCCGAAAAAAGAAATGATGTGGACAGCATCATTTTTTCAGATAGAGTTTCGCATAAATCGGCAGACCTTTGCGTGTCGGGTGGCGTTCTCCCTGATCTCCGTCATAGATAGTAAATACGGCCTTGGTCCCGCCGATGGTAAGTTCAGTCTCGCCGGCTTTAACATATCCGGGCATCATCACGTCAACTGTTCCGAAGAGATAAATCTCTCCTCTCGTTGCCTGTCCGCCTAATCTGCTTTTTGCATTGCCGTGGATGATGACCTTTCCGCCATCCGCGTGGGTCATGACATGGACATCGACGTTGCCGCCGATTTCGATTTCGCCGCCGGTCATGAAAGTCGCACAATCGCTGCCGACATTTCCTGCTACGGTAATCTTACCCTTGCTCATACCGCGCCAGTCTCCTCTATATGCTGCTCCAAGATAATTTCCGGCGTTACCCGTGATATTCAGTTCGCCGCCGCTCATCGCGGTCGCAGCAAAATGACCTACACTGCCGTTCACCGTAATCTTTCCACCGCTCATCCATGAACCAACATACATATCGGCATCACCATTCAGGACAACCTCACCGGTTGACATCTTGGCACCGATATATTTCACTTTCGTGAAATCGCCGTTAAAGACGAGACGGGTTTCATCTGCGGTCGGTCCGGTCTCACCGGAAACGGTGAAATAGTCGCCTATCTTCTCTACCGTTTTTCCGATAAAAACCGGAAGTTCAGCTATCTCGTCCGCTTTTTTTCCGGCGAGTGCATCAGGCGTGAAACAATCGGCTTCCAGAAAGAGGTCGGGCTGCTTTTTGATGGTAATTGTTACTGTATTCATACGAATCTCTCCTTATTGTATCGCATCGATCTGTACGACGCACGGGTTTTTCATGAATTCATGTTCATTGACTTCGTAGTTGTTCTTATTGACGGTATAATACTTGACAAATGTCTGATCAATGTCACGCTCGACCTGACGGTTGGGTGTGGTTTTTACATCGACCCAGTATGTTTTCTTATTACCGTTGCTGACAACCTCTCCGTCGTTGAGGATGACTTCGCCTGATTTTATCAGGTATTTTGCATGGGAAAATGCCCATTCAATCTTTTCCGGATCGGATTCGGTCTCGGGATTATAGGGATACACAGCGATATCAGCCTGCATTCCGGGAACCAGACCGCCGACAGAGGAGCCAAGACCCAGGGCTTTTGCCGGTCCGGCACGGGTCATCTGAGCGATTTCATAGAGCGTCAGTTCACGGTCGATAGAACCGAGAGTGGACCGGTCACGAACCTTGTCTTCGTTTTTCATCGTGGCAAGGACATCGTTTCTCGCTTTCTCACTCATGAGCCATTTCATGATTCTCGGGTATCTCCAGAACGGACCTGCATTCGGATGGTCGGTCGTCAGGTAGCAGCGCATGTGGTCTTTTGCGAGCAGAGCCATCTCAAGACCGATGGACCACTGCACACCACAGACATAGACATCCTTGCTGTATACATAAGGCACGATACCGGAACCGCATTCCAGTTCGACATCGGTGTTCGCCCATTTCAGGTGGTTGAGCTTGTTCAGGTGGTACTCGAACGGACCGTCACCGGTCATGGTCGTGGTCTCGTCAAGAGTAACAAATCCTATATCACAGGTGACAGCCGGGTGGCTGTTGATGTAGTCCATGACCTCCTTACCTTTCGACTCAAAGTCAGCCCAGGTTGTTCCTCCATAAGAGTGGAACTGGATATGGGTGTGATGGAGGACCTGTTCGCGGCCGAAGTTATTGTTCGGCTTGATGCCTTCGCTCAGTTTCAGTGTGTCGAGGGTGGTCGTATAATTGCCAGGGTTCCCGAGATTATTGGAGTGGAGATGCAGCGAGTGGGGAAGATGCAGATACTCGTTGACTTCCATCAGACCGCTGACAATCTGTCTCGGGGTTATGTCGAAATACGGTACCGGGTCATCGATACTCAGACAGTTCAGTCCCCATGCCCATGCTTCTGTTCCTCCGGGGTTCACACATTTGATGCCGTAACCCTTGGTCGAACGCAGCAGCCATGCGATGTAGGCGGCAGCGTTGTCCATTTCGCCGCGTTTGAGATAGTCCAGAACGAACCAGTTGTTTCCAAACATTGGCAGTGCTGCCTCGTCGATGATGGGGGTATCACGCATTTCTTCGTGAGTGTGCCGGGCGTAAAGAGGCGGCATTGCCGCTTCGATTACGGTCGTATAACCCATATCAGCATACATGTAGGCTGTTTTGAAAACCGTGGGCACAGATGTGCCGCCTGCCATGTGACGGATGCCGTGATAAGGCGCATAGGTCGACTGAAGTTTGTCTTCCGGTCGGAATGTTCTGCCGACGTTAACCTTTGCTCCCGCAACATGGGAATGGATATCCACACCGCCGGCCATGACAACCATTCCGGATGCATCGATGGTTTTGTCAGGATTCGACAGATTTTTGACGATTTTCCCGTCATTTATGGCAATGTCCATTTTATCCCCGCGGATACCCTGGACAGGGTCGATGACAAAGCCGTTTTTGATAAGTATTGAGGTCATTCTGCGACTCCTTTTATGTGATTTACTTCTTTCAGGACAAGACCAAGGAATTCAGCATCCGTGAGCATACCTGCCGGAGGGTCGACGACTTTGCGGGATTCGATTGGAACGTTATCCATACGATAGCAGGAACCACCCACTTCGATACCAACGATTGCAACCGGGACGTGGCACGTGGAAACGGCTGTGGTCGGAGTCGTGTGGGGGTCGATACATACTGTGGGGATGTCATGGATTTTTTTCACGGATGCAATCGGGAAGTGGGAACCGGGATCACTGCCGACAACCAGGCATCCGTCGACTTCACCACGCATCAGAAGATCGTTGGAACTCGTCTCTCCGGGATTATACCGGGCGAACCCGCGTGAAAGGTCAACACAGAACGGGAAACCAAACTGCCAGCCGAGGACCTGACCGGAACCGGTGACATTGTAGTGACCACGCATTGCGATGATGCTTGCTTTCGTATAGTTGTTCAGGTCGGCGGTCAAGGCTATGGCCATGTCGATATTATGGTTTTTCCCAAGTGAATGGGTGACACCCATACCAAAGAAAATAACAACAAACCGTCCTCCTTTCAGGATGTCGACAATCTCATAGATTTTTTCTTTGGTAACTCCCGAAACCTTGTCCGGCAGCTGGGCACCCCTGAGTGCGGCACGTAATGCGCTGAGAAGTTCGTAGTCGCGTCCCTGTTCAACCTGGATATACTCATCTGCAAGAGATGCACTGTCGGTCGGACGTGGATCTACGACGATGATTTTCCTGCTCTTCGAACCTTTCCCGGTGAAGTAACCACGTGAATAGATTGAGTAACGGGACATGTGGCGGGGGTGTGCGTGTGCCGGGTTGCATCCCCAGAAGATAATTCTGTCAGCACGGTTCTTGACTTCACCAAGCGTACAGGATGGAATTCCGACATCCTGCATAGCGATGAGGGTCGATCCATGGCAGACGGTCGCGGTGTTGTCGAGGACGCCGCCGACCTGTTCTGCGATCATGTGACCGGTAGACTGGGCTTCGCATGAGGTGGACGACCATCCATACATCAGCGGTTTTTTTGCATCGCATAGTATCTTTGCTGTGTACTTTGCAGCTTCTTCGTAGGTGGTCTCTTTCCAGGAGCCATCCTCCTGCTTCATCCGCGGGCGGGTGATCCGGTCAGGTGACTGGGCGTGAAGGAATTTTTCGGACCCGATGGCACATGAATTGTACACTTCAAGAATCTGTTTTCCGTCATCGCTGACTTCAACCTCAATGTCATCACAGAGAGTACCACAGAAAGGACAAATTATATCAGTTAATCTTTTACTCATTTTTACCTCTACTCTTCCATACAGGCTTTCAATACAAGGTCAATAGAACTCAGTACCTTTTCATCCTCTGCGGGTTCCACGGTTACGGGGGTCCCTTTGAAGGTGGGCGTTCCGGTCGAGTATGTGTTGTTGTCCACGAGCATATTGGCCCAGGGACCCATTGGAATCCAACCGAGACCAGGGTGGGGGCCCTGAGTTGCGAGGATTGCTTTGACAACAACGCGGTTAAATTTACTGGACACACAGACATTGGTATTTTTCAGGATACCCAGTTTATCTATATCGGCCTGGTCAAGTTCGATTATCCCACAGGATTTCATATAGTCTTCTTTTTCTTTTCCGGACTCCATTGAGACCCCCTGCTGGATCGTTCGACCGGAGATTAGATTTATGCTGATTTTCGTCACTTTTCATTTCCCCTGAGAATTACTACTCTGATGAAATACGTTGGATACGTTGGGAGTCAAATTACGGTGTAAAAGCAGTAACAATTATTATCCCTAAAACCGAGATGATTGTTCCAAGTCCCGCCTAAGACAGGTTGACAAGCGAGATACAGCTCATAACCTGCCTTTTTGCGTTATTGGAATGTGTTAGCAATCCTTTTCAGATAGCTGCAAATTATCCTTGTTCACGACACGGATTTTAAGTATGTAACATTACGACGTCCCGAGTACAGCTAGGACGGATGTGTCGAGAGCGATAGTTGCAGAGCCAATACCTCATCCAGTTTGGTCGTTACTTTAATGCAAGAAGTATTTTGACCTTATAACCAATGCATACTATGCGAATAGTTACAAATAAAAGGTCAATTTTGAGCATATTAATAGGTTATTAATGGCTGTTGTAAAATAAAATATTTTAACTTTTTAAAAAATAAATATTTTTATATTAACATAATTCGGCGTTGATTAGGGGCTTATCTTAACCAGGTTAACTTGCTCTGCAGCCGAAAAAAATCAGTTTTCCGTTAATTTTGAGGATAACGCGCATATTGTTGATTTTCATATTTTATTAAATATATACAGTTAACGAATCTTAAAGACATGCTGTATCTGATTGACATAAATGCCGAATGTAAATATTCTGTAAATGTCTGAATGAATCGTTAGTTAGCCTGACTTTTCTTCCATAAAGGCAGGCGGCATAAAAGCGATGTCTGTAATATCTTCGGAGATTCTTACGGGATGATTTGTTCACATATTGAAATATCCGGGATAATGCCGGATATTATCCGAATTGTATGGAAATTTCACCGTTTAATTCCTGTTCATCCAAACACTATTATTTCTGCGGATCAAAATGAGATATACGCAGGGAGTTGTGTCCGATTATGACCTTCGGTGAATCAAAAGAACATAAGAATACTCTGACTGGCAATACTGATACAAAGACAAAATCCTCCGGCAGAAAATTGAAGAAGGAATCTGTGGGGGAAATCGTCAACCCGACCAAAGCTGCAGGGAAGACCTTAAGCAAACTTGAGAAGGAAAAGGCAGCGGAAGAAACCCTTATTGCCTACCTGCAAACCAAGGGGGCTTACCTTGCAAATCAGACCGCTATTGAAAGCATGACGGATGAGGGGATTTCCCGGGATGAAAAGGCTGCCGAGCTCCCGGATGATTTCCTCCACGGTTTTCATGCGTCAGAGGAATATGCACGCGCTCTTGCGGCATACAAGAAAAGACTGAACTGTGAAAATATCCTGTGCGGCAGTGCTCAGGAAGAGGATATCTCAGGAGATCCTGTCAAATCTGAATAAAACCCCTTATTTTACCGCACGTATATTTTCGATAAAATGTGCGCGTTAGTTCGACAAACGTAGAACTCCCCCTTAGACAATCATAGAATATTCCCGACATACCGCAGGTTTATAATAATTCTACATGATAAATAATGTATAATACAGATTCGCGGGCTTTCATCCTCGCGATTGTGGAAAAATACAGGAGTACCGACATGTCAGTCAATGCAACAAAAATGCTGTCTGAAGCAGATGGATATAACCTGCTTCGTCAGTTTAACGTACCTGCGCCGACTTTTGAAATCGTCCAGTCACCGGACGATGCAGCAAAAGCCGCAACCAAGATCGGCTACCCCGTAGTCATGAAAATTGTCTCTCCCCAGATCATTCACAAAAGTGATGCGGGCGGAGTTGTTGTTGGGATTAAAACGGATGCCGAAGCAAAAGACGCATTCAATAAAATCGTATCCTCTGTTAAGAAATATAATGCCGACGCGGAAATCAAAGGCATCATTGTCGAAGAGATGGCAAAACCCGGACTCGAACTTATCATCGGTGGAAAAATCGATCCGGCATTCGGTCGTGTTCTCACCTTCGGTCTCGGCGGCACTCTCGTAGAGTTCTTCAAAGATGTCGGAATCCGGCTTCTTCCATGCAGAGACGAGGAGATCAGAAGCCTTATTCACCAGATCCGGGGATACACTCTTATTAAAGGATACCGCGGCGAGGCGCCGAAGGACGAGGAGTTCCTGTTCCAGACATTGAAGAATGCCTCTGCATTCTTTGAGAAGAATGAGAACGTCGTTGAGTTCGATATCAACCCGCTGCGTCTCTACGAGAAGGGCGGATGCGCCGTCGATGCCCGGGTCATCATTCAGGATGAGCCGGTGAAAATCGCTGAACACTATGACCCGGCAAAGATTGTGCCGCTCGACTACTACAAACCAAGAAGTGTGGCCGTCATCGGAGCATCCGACGACAAGACCAAGATGGGATACGCCGTGTTTCGCAATCTTCTGCAGTTCCCCGGGAAAGTCTACCCGGTAAACAACAAGCGTGATGAAATCCAGGGTGTCAAATGCTATCCGACGTTAGGAGATATTCCGGGGTCGGTCGATATGGTCGTAATTACTGTGCCGGCTCAGCTCGTTCCCGGAATCATGGGCGAGTGCGGTAAGAAAGGTGTGAAAATGGCGGTTGTAATCACTGCGGGCTTTAAGGAGATGGACGCTGACGGTCGTGCCCTTGAAAACCGCATGGTCGAGATTGCCAAAAACTTCGGTATCAGAATTGTCGGTCCGAATTGTCTTGGTCTGATTCTCCCTCCCTACAAACTTGATACGACCTATGTCTCCACCTCGCCGCTGCCGGGTGACATCGCCTTCATCTCCCAGTCGGGCGCAATCGTGAACGCAGTTGTGGGTATCTCACTCTCAGAAGGGTCCGAGATGGGCTATTCCGAGGTTGTCTCGGTCGGTAACCAGTGTGATCTGGATTTCCTTGACTATATGAGCTATGCCCAGCGTGACCCCCACACCAAATCAATCATTCTCTATGTTGAGGAGATTAAGAACGGGGTTGCCTTCATGGAGATGGCAAAAGAGATTACGAAGACAAAACCCATTGTCGCCATCAAGGCAGGTTCGTCCAAGAGAGGTCAGGCTGCCGCAGCCTCGCATACCGGATCTCTTTCAGGCTCCTTTGATGTATATATGGAAGCCTTCCGAAAGTGCGGAGTCGTGCCGGTAAAAACCATCCCGGGCGCGTTCCAGGTTGCAAAAGCCCTTGGCAACCTTAAAAAGCCAATCACTGGCCGGCGTGCCGTTGTAATTACCAACGCAGGTGGTTTTGCCGTTCTTTCGAACGATTATGCCGAGACATGGGGTATCGAGATTATCGACCTGCCAAAGACACTCATTGATGAGTTGAATACCTTCCTCCCGCCATTCTGGAACAAGAACAATCCGATTGACCTTCTGGGCGATGCCACCGAGGCGCGTTTCAGAGGCGTGTTTGATGTTCTGTGCAGGAACGAGGAACTCTGGGATATGGCAATTCTCGTGAATTTCCCGAACAAGGTGCTTGCCCCGGACCGTGTTGCTCAGATTCTGATTGATACTAGTAAAAAGACGGACAAACTCCTTGTCGGAACCTTTGTCGGCGGAGACTGCCTGAAGCCTGGTGTCAATCTGCTGAAGGAGCACAATATCCCTGTCTTCGAGGAGTTGGAGTTCACCTACCGGGCACTTGGACACTTAAGCTGGACCGCTGACCGCTGACTACTCTGATAATAAACGTACATCTCTCATATTCTTTTTTTATTGATTTTTCAGCAGGAACACGGTATCATCGGGACAGAACAAAGCCGGGTCCTGGTCGCAAATCAAAGATTTGGTGGCAAACATTCGGTTTGGTCGCAAACTTTCAGTTTGCTCCGCTGAGGGCGAGCCTGTCGGCTCACCCCGCCTCAGCTAAGCCTGCCCCTTCAGGACAGCCCGCCTCAGCTAAGGTCGTCCGCTTTCATCGTCCAACCCGGAATTGCAAGTCTTCGCTGAATCCTTGCACACCTGAGGTCGCCTGCTTTTTAGCCGTCAACCCGGAATCGAATGTGTTATATGTTAGCACGGAGCATGATATAACATGATATTAGGATTACCTGACATTACGGTGTTTTCCGTTGGTGGAACCATCGTTTTGTGTTTTATCCTCCTGTTTATCTGGGGATTGACTTTCCCCAAGGAGGAGGAGAAGTGACATGGGTCTAGGCGAAAGCACAATAATTACCCTATTACTCATAGTCGTCTACTTTGTAGTATTACTTGGAATCGGCGTATGGGCATCCAAGAAAATCAAAAGTTCCGAAGATTACATGCTCGCGGGCAGAAATCTTGGATTCTGGCTGTTCACTCTACTGATTGTATGTTCAATCTGCAGTGGAATGACTCTTGTCGGAACAAGCGGACTTGGCTTCGCATCAGGCTGGCCGGGCATCTGGGAACAGATTTTCGTACCATTGTCAGCCGCCTTCTGTATCATCTTCTTCGGCTCGAAACTCAACAAAATCGGCAGAAAAGAAGGATGCATGACGCTCATGGATTATTTCGGCATGAGATATGAAAATAACAGAGGACTTCGTGTTCTTTCTGCCATTGCGAGTATTGCCGTATCTCTTGTTTATCTGGTCGGTCAATACACTGCCATAAGTATCGTCCTTGTCTGGGCATTCGGTATCGAACACTGGCAGGCACTTCTGATTGCCGGCGTAATCATAACCGCATACACCGTAATCGGCGGACTCTACGCCATATCGTGGACTGGACTAGTTCAGGGTCTGATTCTCATCTTCGGTGTGATTCTTGTAGCTCCGTTCATCCTGAGTTATGCAGGCGGTCTTGAGCATATCAACCTCGTTCTTGCATCCATTGATCCAAACCTCGTCATGCCCTGGTTCCCGTCAGGAAGTACAGCATCATATGCATACTTTACCCCGGAATACCTCTTCTCGTTTGGTATAATGCTGATGATCGGTCTTGCCTGCGCACCGCATGTCATGTCAAACGTGTTCTCTGCAAAGAAGGTCTCCTACTTCAAATGGGCTCCGCTGGTTGCATTCGCGATTTACCTTGTGATTATGCTCCTCGTGAAGCTCTGCGGAATGGCTGTCAAATCTATGTCCGCAGACGGGCTATTGGAAGGAGTTGTCCCGGCAGGCGGCTCCATTGCAGACTTTGCGCTCATGTATGGTATTCAGGCATCGAGCCCCAGCATTCTGATTACCGGTCTCTTTGCAGTGATTGTCTTATCGGCAGTCATGTCAACGACAGACCGGCTCATGCTGACAGTTGGAACGACCTTCTCCTGGGATATCTTCAAGACCCTTCTTAAACCAAAAGCAACCGAACGTCAGATCGTCCGCATCAGTCAGATTTGTGTTCTGCTTGCAGCAGTCATCTCCCTGATTCTTGCCATCAACCCGCCGGAAATGCTTGCATTCCTCATCTGGCTTGGAATAGGTCTTATGTTATCTGCCTTTGCAGTGCCGCTGATTGCCGGTCTCTACTGGAGACGGGCAAACGCTCAGGGAGCTATTGCAAGTATGGTGGTCGGGCTTATCACCTGCCTCGGGTTTGGAGCCTACTACAACTTCGTGGAAAAACTGCCTATGCACTTCTCCATCTATGCGCTGGCTTGTTCAATCATCGCTATGGTTGTTGTGAGTCTTCTTACCAAGAAGAACTCTGACTCGGCACTTGACAAAACCTACACCGGTCTCTACCTTCACCCGAAGGAGAAGTCAGCGGGCATTGCCGAAGAAACAAAACAGTAAGACCTTTCAGGTCTTTTTTTTTAAGAGAAAAATTACAGCAGGTTTTGTCCTGGATGAATCTCATACTTCTGCAGAACACTTTTCTTCAGATCGATTACCGCTTCTTCGAGCGGCACGACAAACAGAAACTTCGGCACATCGGCAAATCCGTGCAGACCGAAGACTACATAGACCGGATTTCCCTCGGCTTTTGCATAAGCGAGATACTTATCATAGATTTCCTGTGTTGTCCAGGGCAGAAATGCCTCGCCTTCTTCATTAATGAACATCCTGCTGCGATAACAGGTGACAAGGTCAAAGCGTGCCTCATCCGCATTTCTCAGAGCAAGAAGATCCGGCTCGCCCTGCTCTCTCTCCTCACGTCCCGTTGTCGACCATGCTTCACCTAACCGTTTCATCACATAATCGCGGAACGCAAGAGCTACCAGAGGATTTCCATCATCAGGCTCCGTGTCTTTATCCGGATACCAGACACCGAGCGCCCTTTCAAGATTTCCTAAAAAACTCATAATACAAAAAAATCAGGCAATGTGGATATATTTCTCCACAAGCTCTGAGAACTGTTTCTCGTTTCCGAGAATCCTGTCGGACAGCCCCTTATCATTGTATGATTTCAGCTTTGCTGCCTGTGCATCGATTACTCTTGGCGGGAAGATATCGTCTCTCTCAAACATCTTACGCTTTGCAATCAGCACATCTGCCGACTCGGCACAACAGGTTGGAAGCTGCCGCAGGGTTTTGAGGAAAGCTTTGTACTCCTCGTTGAAGATATTACCCGATGCATACAGTTTGTCTGCAATGCTAAGAGCACCGTTCATTGCAAGTCCGTGCATTGCACCGCAGATAAGGCAGGCGACGGTCTGATAGATATCAGCCGAACCGTCGGCTACACGGTATTCGAACGTCTGCTTGCATGTCTTTTCAGCTTTTCTCTTCAGACCGAAGTTAACTTCGGCAGCCATATCGGTCGAGCTGGTCCAGCCAAGCGGCACACGGACAACGACTGACCGGTTGCGGTCTCCCCAGCAGATATAGGTTGGGGCTTCCTGATGCGGAACAAGTCTGAGGTATGAGATTGGAATAGTGTTGCCGAATGCAGTGACTGCGTCGCCGACATCCAGAATACCTACAATCATTCTCTTTGCAGTGTCGGAAAGAGCGCCGTCTTTAATCATAACGTTTCTGCCGTTCTTTTCTGCCATCATGTGGAAGTGGAGACCGGAGCCTGCTTTGCCAACGGTGATTTTCGGAGCAAAGGAGACTTCTACGCCATACTGGGCGCCAAGCATACGGAGAATCCATTTTGCGATGGCAAGCTCTTCGACTGCGAGAACCGGGTCGACCGGCAGGAACTCGATTTCATGCTGCTCGTAATACTTACCGTCTTTGGTGAAGCAGCCGACTTCGGCGTGACCGTATTTGATTTTACCGCCTGCACGGCTGATCATGAGCATAGCCTCGGTCCGCATCTCCTCGAATTTGCAGAAAGGTCCGGATTCATGGTATCCTTTCTGGTCACGTCCGGGATAGAGCTCTTCCTCATCACAGATTACATAGTATTCAAGTTCGCCGAAGCATTTGAAATCCATGCCGGTGTTTTTCCGGAATGCTGCATTTGCCTGACGAAGGATATATTCCGGGGATGAGGTGAGCGGGCGACCCGTGTTGTCGTAGTAGGAACACATAATGTTCAGGGTCGGGACTTCTGCAAACGGGTCCATGAACGATGTACTGTATCTCGGGATGACATACAGATCGGAACTGCCTGCTTCAATGAATGAGAAGATGTTGCTTCCGTCAACACGCTCGCCGTCCGAGAGGATAGTATCAAGGTATTCTTTGGACGAAATGGCAAAGTTCAGGGTTTTGAGTTTACCGTCGCCTGCAACATAGCGGAAGTTGACCATCTCAATATTGTTTTCCTCGCAGAAACGAACGATATCATCTTTCGTGAAATATTCAGGACTCTTTTTCAGAAACTGTAACAAGTCGTTTGGGTTCATTAGGACCTCAGCATCATTCATAATAGAGTTATATTTGCTTTTTTGGTATTAAGTAGAATGGGTTGGATGGTGAAGTCGGCGTTGCCAGGGAACCAGGGATTCAGGAATCTGCGGGGCACGTCATCAGATGCACGATGGGGTGACCCCAACGTAGAGACTGTGTGCTCACAAGCGATAGAATATAAATCACGAATCCCAAACATAACTACACTACATGGCAGAAAACAAAGCAACCCCCAATACCCGTCCGTCCAAGGAAACGAACATATCTCCGGACGCTCTTAACTTCGGCGATCTGAACGATCAATATATAAAACTTAATGAAGATGCAGCCTTCCTCAAAAAAGAGAATGAATCCCTTAACAAAATAATCAAAACGATAAAAACCGAGAATGATTCACTCAGGCTGGAGAACAACAAGATCAGGATGGATATTGCCCAGCTCAAAAAGGAGAACGCACAACTCAAGCGTCTCCCGCTGTTTGTCGCGGTGGTTCTGGAAAAACTCGAAAATAATGAACTCTATCTCCGCCAGCTCGGGAACAATCAGGAGTATGTGACCCAGTCCATTCCTAACATCTATGCAGAGGTAAAAGCCGGCACAAAAGTTGCCGTCAACAATACCCTCTCCGTAGTCAAGATTCTCGGGAATACCATCGATGAAAGAGTCAAAGTCATGGAACTAGAAGTGAAACCCATGATTACCTTTGCTGACATCGGCGGTCTGAAGGATGAAATCGTTGAAGTTCGTGAAGCAGTCGAGTATCCGCTCACGAAACCCGAGTCCTTCGAGAGGTTCGGTGTAGTGCCGCCAAAAGGGGTTCTTCTCTACGGTCCGCCCGGAACCGGTAAGACGCTGATTGCAAAAGCAGTTGCAAATAATGCCGGAGTGCCGTTCCTCAGAATGGCAGGTTCCGAACTCGTCCACAAGTATATCGGCGAGGGAGCCCAGCTGGTCCGTGACCTCTTTGATATGGCGCGCGACCTGGCTGTGGCGAACAATGGCGTTGTGGTTTTCATTGATGAGATCGATTCAATCGGCAGTATGAGGACCAATGATGGGACGTCCGGATCGGCAGAGGTTCAGCGAACCCTGATGCAGCTTCTTGCAGAGATGGATGGTTTCAACACACGCGGCAATATCCGGATTATGGCGGCAACAAACCGCCCGGATATGCTTGATGCCGCTCTTCTCCGCCCGGGACGGTTTGATCGCCTGATTAAGATTCCGTTACCGGATGCCGGGGCAAGAATGCAGATTTTCAAGGTCCACACCCGGAAAATGGAGGAAGCAGGCTCTCTCTCCGGCATTGACTATGATGAACTGGTTCGCATGACTGATGGTCTTACTGGTGCTGAAATCGAGGCAATCTGCCGCGAAGCAGGTATGCTTGCCATCAGAAATGACGAGGACACTATCACCGGTACAAACTTCATGCAGGCTATCCGGAAAGTCAAGCATCTGGACAAAGATGATGAGCGCCGGGATGTAATGTACACCTGAGATGCGTCTCGTTTGTATTGCGAAGCCCGGTATTGATTTGCACAGGACACTCTCCGATTCAGAGACGAGCCGTCATATCCTCCGATTCTATCATCCGAAAAGGACCGAGTGGGGCGTGACGCTTGACGTGTCCACTGTTTCGAGCGGTCTGGCTCTGATGAGCGAGCTTCGCTGGTATATTCAGCGGTATATGGCGGAGGTTCTCTTCGAGGATACGGAGCATACGGTGTATCTTACCAGAGAACTTGCACGCGAAGTCTACGAGACGCGTTCGGTGGCTTTGATTGAGGGCTGGAATATCTCATTCAGAGTCGCGATTCTTGAAGATGGACGTTCGGTGCGGATTCCGGAGGGTATTCCTGATTCCGCCGGCGTTGTGCAGACTTTCCATGTATGGGGTCTGGCACATGAACACCCATAAACTAAAATTAGTCAGAATACTAATGGAGTAATATACCATGGCACTGCGTATTTCTTTCACTCTGGATCCGGAGCTTTCCGAGCG
This sequence comes from Methanocorpusculaceae archaeon UBA425, assembly GCA_002506085.1. Lineage (GTDB taxonomy): Archaea > Halobacteriota > Methanomicrobia > Methanomicrobiales > Methanocorpusculaceae > Methanocorpusculum. Next base: position 49,505 of record DAWV01000010.1, on the reverse strand, counting down.
GCTGGATATTTTTGCGAAAAAACAGGAACTGGAAAGGAATGAGGCTCTGCTCCGTCTGATTGAGTCGGGGCTTACCCTGGCAGAGCGGGATGGCATTATTCCGCCGGCACGGGAGAGGAGTTTCAAAGAGGTTGCCCATATGCAGAAAAATATCGATGTGCTGATACGGACTATCGATGAGCTGAAAAAAGAGGTGAGGGTTATGCATCACCTGATTGATTTGAATAAGGATGCAGCGGCGAGTAAACCGTCGCGCCTCGGATTTTTTAAAAAATAATTTTCTATTCTTTTACGACTACCCGGTCTTCTGCCAGGAATGGACTTTTTCTGAGTGAAAGTGAGAGGAGATACGGGTAGTTCCGGCTCAGATACTCCATATGTTCAAGCCAGACCATGGTAAGCTGACAGTAAACCCTGTTCACATCTCCCGTCAGATGACCCAGGTCTGACGCAGGCAGGGAATAGAAATCCCCGCGTCCTGCAAGTTCTTCTCCCAGATGGAATAAATCCTGGAGGAGTTTTGAGACTGTGTTATGCTCAAGAAGCACCGGGTTTTCGATGAGGCGGAGAAGGAAATCATGATTCTTCAGAATCAGCATGTTGATTTCCGTGAAATCAGCCGGAGACGGTGTTGTTTTTGTACAAACCCGTGATGCCTGTTTTCCGGCATGTACATACTCCTCCTTTGTCCAGGTATTTGTAACCCTCATCATCTCTCTGAACGTTTCAGCCGACGGGTCGCATGCAATCAGCCTTCGCAGAAGAACAGCTCCCATCTCCGAGAAGAAAAGTCCCAGAACCATCCTGATTTTTTCCTGCTGCGCGCGTTTCGCCCGCATGGTCAGAAGACGGTTGATAATCAGCGTTACAATCAGGATATTGATCGGGAGAAATCCCAGACTGTTGAAGATATAGGATAATGTGTTGCTTTCTCCGTTATCCCCGAAGAACATGAATTTTATCGCATAGATTCCGACACAGCATGCAATCAGCAGACAGGCGAGCCTTGCCTCCCATGAGAGTATTTTCATATATAACCACGTTCCTCCAGGGTCGCGAGACTTGCCAGAGCTCCCTCGAATGTCTCCACTTCAATGACCGGGTGGGCAATTTTGTTCTCCCGGATTTTGTTCATGACTGTCTGGAAATCGATTGTACCTGTGCCTATGGCGGAATGACTGTCATGTTTGCCGTTATTATCATGTAGATGGATGTGGGAGAAAGGAATGTCAAGAAATTCCGGAAGATTCCCGCACTCATTGGCGTGTCCCACATCGAGACAGAACAGGGCTCCGTCAAGGAGCCCGATATCAGCCGGAGTCTGCAGATAGAAGTATCCCCAGTTCCCCATGTTTTCGACATAATAGGTTACGCCGTATTCTGCCGCATCAGAACGAATCTGTGCAAGGGATGTGCGGAGATTTTTGCATGCGAGGTCCCGCTCATATTCCCATGCACAATATCCCGGATGAATCACGACCGCAGCCCCGACTTCGGCTGCGATGGAAAAAGTATCCCGTATGACCTCAACCGCTGCACGACGAATCGGTTCCAGAACTGATGCAAGGTTGACTCCCCGTGCCGGTGCGTGAATACTGTATTTATATGAATAGGAAAGAAGCGTGCCTGCATCCGCCATAAAATGCGGTCCATCATCCATTATTTCCACATAATTAGTATGCGGAGCCAGCGTCTCCAGTGCAGCATCCAGCGGAATGGAGTGCAGACAGTGCGTCGAGATGGAATAGTTCATGTATGTAAATACTGCCGGAACACTAAAAAAGATTTGTACATGGTATGATGAGTGTGCGCAGACACTCCCGCCAACTCTTTATTATTATCGTGCAAACAAATAGGCATGAATGAGGGAGGACATACCAGACAGGAGTTGATATATCGTATCCTGAAACGGGTATTCTTACTTGTATCCCCGATTCTGATCTATCTGGTATTGCTCGGCATATTCTGGTTTGTGTATCCGCCGGCGACCGGAGTGTTCACGCTCCCGCCAAGTACGGAGTATCTCGGATTACTCGGTCTCATGGGGGCGTATCTGGTTCCACCGTTCGGTAAAGAAACAATCATCCCTCTTGCACTCGGATTCGGGTATCCGGTATGGGTCATTTTTGCCGGGGTTGTCGGGATGGATATCGTTACGGCGACGTTTGTATCCTATAACTTCGATTTGCTGCTGAAGGTCCCTCTGGTCGGCAGGTGGATTCGCTGGGTCATGCGGACGGCAGACAAAGTACGAAAATCCAAACCATGGATTGAGCAGCTCTCGAGCGCCGGACTTCTTCTGTTTATGTATATCCCGCTGCAGGGGTCGGGCTCTATTACGTGTTCAGTGCTCGGCCGGCTTCTCGGCTTTAAACCGGTTGTCAGTCTCGGGCTGGTAATCATAGGAAGTATGCTGTCAACACTTACGGTTGCAGTAGGAGCCTCGTCGGTCATTCAGCTCTGGGCTATCCAGCCGATACTGGGAGTACTTGCCGCATTGCTCATTCTTGCAGTAATCATCGTAATCGCCTACATATGGAGCAGGTTTACAAAGAAATTCTACCCGACGAAGGCTGCATGAGCGACGAAGTTTCTCCCTACTATAAACCGTCTCTGAAGACCCGGCTTATCCTGACATTCGGGATGTTCGGGATACTTGGTTTTTTTATCGGATGGATGGCTTTTCTTCTTCCGTCAGATCAGTTTGCACTGGGAATTAGTTTGTTTGCCCTCTATATGGCGCCGGGAGCCGGGAAGGAAAGTATCGTTCCGGTGATGATGGGTTTTGGTTTTTCCTGGTGGCTGGTTCTGATCGGGATTGTCATCATCGATATGACGCTCGCGGTGCTGATTTCCTACAACTTTGACCTGCTCTTAAAAATACCGGTTATCGGAAATCTGCTTAGATTCTTCACAGAGAAAACCAACAAACTTCTGAATAATCATCCCTGGATTAAGGGTCTGTCACTCGCGGGTCTCTTTATCTTCATGTATATCCCGTTCATGGGGTCGAGTGCGATCGACACGTCGATTATCGGGAGACTTCTCTCTATCCACCCGAAAATGCTCCTCCCGATTATACTGACGGGCAGCATTCTTGCGACGCTTACGATGGCTTTTGGCGCCAGGGCGATTATTAATCTCTGGTTAATGAATCCGTTCTATGCGGTTATCGCAGTTATCATTATAATTGCGGTGTGCATTTTCATCTATCTCGTGTGGCAGAAGTTCACGGCAAAACGGTTCCCGAAGAAGGAAAATTAAATCGGAAAATATCCCGGACATTCCTATTTTCAGAGGAGATTTTCCCCGGAGATTTCCGGGTGTATGCGGATATGGTTAACACAAAAAATAGAGAGCTTTTCTCAAAATAGGTGTTACGCGTGTTTGCTCCCCATCATAAAACTGACTTACTTATGAGATGTACTTCAATTTCGTGTATGACCTAAATGTGGATACATGAGATATTCCGCCGCGAACCGCAAACTTTTGTTTTGCTGTTCGCGGTTGGTTTTATCTCATGCGTCTGCACCCGGTCACCCCCTCCCCTTAGGCGAGCCCCTAGGGCGAAGCCTTCGAGTACGTCCGCTGTCGTATTGCGCCCCCCTTCCCCGGGTGAACAGAATCGAATTTGTTCAAGCGGGATTCTTTGGAGGTACATCGGTTTCGTGTACGGGATTCTTTTTGCTGACCG
>DAWV01000010.1:0-45666 GCA_002506085.1 Methanocorpusculaceae archaeon UBA425 | reverse complement strand
GAAAATAAAAAGAATAGGTTGGATGGAACCCATGTAGTATCCTCCCCCGCCCCCACACGGAATCCACGGAAATCAACGGAATTCACGAAAAGGGGGCAGGGGCGGGTCAATGGGAGATCTGTTTTGATTTCGGGGTGTGGGGAGGTGACTGCGGGGTGGACGCTGAAAGCGGACGACCTTAGCTGAGGTGGGCTGCCCAAAGGGCGGCCTCAGCTGAGCAAGGCTTTGCCTTGCGACCAAATCTTTGATTTACGAACAAGTGAGTGAAGCGATTCGGAGAGCAAGTCGATAGACTTGCGAGCGGGTGTACTGCGGGAGCGCTGTTTCACGACCAATCTCCATGAAGGTCCGCTGCATACAGTTGACGTCTTCGCTGTAATGATGGAGTCTTGTGAGCTGATTGGCGGTGGTGCCGTCAGGCGAGGGACCGCCGGATGCTGTTTCTCCATAGAGCAGGAGATGGGTACATGCGGTGAAGAGTTCGGTCCGGCTGATGAAGCCGAGGTTTTCTGCGATGCGGTCGAGGGTCTGGAACTCCTCGCGTGTTATGTTGAGGTAGATATGTTGTCTCATGGATGTAAGGATGAACAGGTGCTTTTTATCCGTCAGTGGTCAGTGGTCATAGGTCAACGCCGTAGACCGCGGGTGAGCTGTGAGGCGTGATGCGGATGAGAGCCCTGTTCTGCATTTTGTTTTTTTTTTTCAGACTTGTCAGTAACTATATATACTTTTAGAAAGAAAGAAATACAACAAGAGTATTTAGGCAGCATATCTCTCCCGAGTGAGAGTGCGGCTCGAAGTCTTTTGGGGGTATCTCTTTTTTTTTTCTGCTGCCGGGTGACCACTGACCACTGGTGTCATCCGATTAGTTACTGTGTCTGCTGTGTTTTGAGAGGTTTTGGGAATGCTGATTATCCGAAAGGTCCAATAGAAGAGTGTCTGTTCTTTTCTTTCCCTCTAAAGTCAGAATCGGGCAGACACGTTTTTTCTGTTTTGCCCGGGGTTTGTTGCTTGTATTACGCCCTGAGGTGTTTCCCTCAGATTATTGTTGGATTTTTTTGGCAATTATGGTGCGTTTTTTCGTTCGCGGATAGTGCCGGCGCGGAGCGGCCCGCGGTGTGGCATCTTATCTTTTCATTTAAGAATTATTACTTTTTTGCGGGTGTGTTCTATGATATCTTTGATCGTTTCGTGTATTCGTTTTTATTTTCGTGACTTTCATATACGAGAGCGAAATGCAGCAAAAATGAATTCACCAATCTAATCCATTCTGGTCAACGAATCGACATATCTATTGGACTGATTTTCTCTCTCCATGAAAAAATCTGCGTTATCTAATCTGCGTTATCTATTTAGTTACTTGACGCCGATATACTCTTTATTCAAAGATGCATCCGACTTGCTCCAACTCCCGAAAAACATATCTGGAATTCTTCTCGTATCCTGACATTGCACCCTCAGGAGAGAAGATCTGCTTCATCGGTTCTGCAAGAGATGTATTCTGAATAATTGGTGAATTCAAAATGACACCGGCCCATATAACTGTACAAAATATTCCGATAACCATCTCGTCTAAAAATGCCGATGACTTCATCTGCATAACCGACATGGCAAAAGCCAAAAGCAGTGAATCACGTGCCGCCGACGTCATCAAAAACTGGGTTCGCAGCAGAACCACTCTTGAGTTTCTCGGAACATGGGAACTTCTCTACAACCCTGACTTTAAAGTGGTCGAATTCGACCACTTTAGAATGCAGGCCGGACTTCCCATGTTCACGCTCAGTGTGGGAGAATGGATTGAAAAAACCAATGCAATAGGACTTTATGTCGAACGCGGCCGACCTCAGCCGAGCAAGGCAAAGCCTTGCTCAGCTAAGGTCACCTCCTCGCGAATTGAATCCACACCAACACGGCGTACGTCCTGCTCAACTATGTTTGCGAGAATCTCTTTATAGTAATTCCCGGAAATAATTCACCGTTTGCCGGATTCCATCTTCAATCGGGTACTTCGGCGCATATCCCAGTTCCTGTTTCGCTTTCGTTATGTCGGCGACCGAGTATCTGATGTCGCCGGGTCTTGGCGCTTCATATATTATTTCGCAGCTGACCCCGGCGGCCCGCATGATCATTCCTGCAAGATCGTTCAGGGAAGTCTGGATTCCGGTCCCGATGTTGAATGTGCCGCTTTTGTGGGAGTTCATCGCGAGCATATTGGCCAAAACGACATCTTTGACGAAGACGAAGTCGCGTGTCTGATTACCGTCACCGAAGATGACAGGCTTTTTGCCTCTGACGATTTTTTCCGTGAATTTCGGGATGACTGCCGCATACTCGGCATTCGGGTCCTGACGCGGGCCGAAGACATTGAAGTAGCGAAGAGCCGCGGTCTCGACGCCGAAGAGGTCGGCAAAGTTTCTGCAGTACATCTCTCCGGTGATTTTTGAGACCGCATAAGGGGAGAGCGGCTCGGGGAGCATATCTTCCCTTTTCGGGAACACCGGGTTGTCGCCGTATGCCGCAGCCGAGGCGGAGAGGACGACTTTCCGGATACCGTGTTCTTTCGCGGCGGAGAGGATATTGAGCGTCCCGGTCGCGTTAACCTCGTGAACGAGCGCAGGGTTTTCTATGGATTTCTGCACGCTCGCGACCGCTGCAAGATGGAATATTCCTTCAAAGCTATGGCTCCTGCAGATTTGGTCGAGCAGTTTTTTGTCAGTGACTGACCCTCTGATGAATTCCGCCTCAGGATTGATATTTCCGGCTTTGCCGGCCGACATGTCGTCGAGGAGGGTGACGTCATGATGTTGATGTATGAGTTCTTCCGCGATATGGGATGCGATGAAGCCTGCTCCGCCGGTGACGAGGTACTGCATAATCTGTTCTCCTGTCTGTTTAATTTAGACAGGAGAGAATATGAGGTTTGCGCCTTTCGGAACAATATTGAATCATGCGGAATCCTCATTATGCAGAACCGCAAATAATACAACAAATGCCGGAAAAAGACATAGCTGCAACTCTCGCCCGTATGGCGGATCCAAAGAACATACCCAGGGATTTGGTCATTATTCTGTTTTGGGTCGCGCTTGCAGTTTTGATGATCTATGTTCCGGTTCTGAATGAAACATTTCTGCGTGTGATTTTTGCAGTGCCGGTGATTTTGTTCATTCCTGGCTACGTGCTGATTGCCGCCCTGTTCCCTGAGAAAAAGTCAATCGACGGCATCGAGAGGTTTGCCCTGTCGGTCGGTCTTTCAGTTGCGGTTGTGCCGCTGATCGGTCTTGTGCTGAACTATACACCGTTTGGTATCAGACTTGACCCGATTGTGATAGCTCTGGTGATTTTCATCATCGCAATGATGGTTGTGACCCTATACCGGCGTGCCTCGGTCCCCGATGAGGAGATGTTTACGGTTCCGTTCGAGAAGGTAAAGCCTACGCTGAAAGCAGAGTTCTTTCCAAAAGAGGGCACGAAATTCGATAAGGCGCTGTCCTGGCTTCTGATAGCGGCGATTGTTGTTGCCGCGGTTACAACCGTTTATGTAATCGCCTTCCCAAAAGACGGCGAAAAGTTCACCGAGTTCTATATCTTAGGTGAGGATAAGATGGCTGATGATTATCCCGACAAGTTCTTTGCGGGAACGGATCAGTTTGTCTGGATCGGTATTAATAATCATGAATACCGGGATGTAACCTATACTGTGGAGACCCTTCTGCTGAATGCAGCGTGGGATTCTGCCACAAATACTTCGGTAATCTATTCGTCAAAGAATCTTGACCGGTTTACCGTCTATCTTCATGATAATACGACGTATCTGGAGATGTATAATTTTACGCTGTATGATACGGAGTATAACCGTCTGGAGTTCCTGCTGTATAATGAGTCGGTGCCGTCTGTCGATGCGTCTCCGGAGGAAAAGATGGACGCGGCATACCGGGATCTGCATTTGTGGATCAAAGTGGAATAAGAACAGGGATTTTCATCTCACTATTTTCGTGTTACGTGAATAATCCGGCAGCGGGTGTCCCCAAAATTACTGGTAGTTTTTTCTTTTTTTCTTCCTGCAGTTCTCAAAAAAGGTGAGTGGCAGAATACCGTTGAACAGCCGGTGCCGCCTCTTTTGACTCGTCTATTATTCCGTCATCGTCTGCCGTATCTCACATATGCGGCGATTCCGAGTCCTGCAAGAATCCCAAACAGCGGGACCGGCGACGCGGTCGATGCTGTGGTCGGAGTGGGCGTATCCGTCGGGACTGCGGTCGTCGGCGTTTCTGCAGGAGTATCCGGGGTTATTACGGGTGTCGGCTCTACCACGATATCCGTAACCCCGCGGGAAAACGTGATGGCAAATGCCGAGTAGCTATTTATTATAGCCGTGTAATTGGCATTTCCATTTTCAACCTTCGTCAGTGTTGTCGGGATTCTCACCCAGGTTTCGTCTTCGTAGTGCATGAGCGTGACATCACGTGTGTCAAATCCTGCGTCGGATATTTTGGATACAGGTATCGAAAAGAAAATTGTGCTCGTATTCATAGAAGCTACGCTGTATGGCGTGATATCAAATGTGTCGGCAACCTGCCCGAAGGGTGCGGATACACCGAACGGGAGACCTTCAGTAATAGTAATCGAGGCGGTTTCGTGTATTACCCCGTCAATCGTGATAACGTTCACCGGTGAATCGGAAAATCTGAATGTACCGGTTACCCCCTCCGGGGTGGTTGTGATAGAAACATTTGACGTCACCGAGCCGTAACCATCGTCTGTGGGGGTCATGACCCATTCGGCATAGAACGTGACTGACCTTGTTGTTGAATAGGGGTCATTTGGAGCATAGGATTTTCCGCTGCCGTCTGCCTTACTGTTCCAGCCGGCGAAGGTATACCCGGTTCTCGTAAATGTATTGGCCGCTATTATAAATGTGCCAACAGATTCCTTCACGGTATCCCGCACAACATCATCACGATCGTCATTTGCATTGTAGGTAATGACATATTTGAGGCTCGTATACGGGGAGTAGTAATTTGTTTCGTTAAACAATGCGGCAGCATCGCTATCCGGAACATAGATGGAACTCCCGTATTTCAGGGAGGTGGCAGTATCGTAACCAAATGCATTTGCCCCGACCACTGCCAGGTCTGCCGCTGTTGACAAATCAACGGTTTCCAGATTGTAGCAGGATATAAAGGCAGAATCGTCGATAGATGTTATGCGGTTACCAAGAGTGACTGAGGCGAGGGCATTACAATTTTTAAATGCCTTCGTCCGGATGTTCGTCACACTGTCCGGGATGATGATGGAGGCAAGGGACGTACAATCCTCGAATGCTCCAATCCCGATTGTTGTCACGCTGTATCCGATTGTGACGTGTGTGAGGGCAATACAACGATAAAATGCATAATGCCCGATTGAAGTTACGCTGTTGGGAATGGCGACATTTTGAATACCGGTACATTGATAAAATGCACAATCCCCAATGGAAGTCATCCGGGGATCAAGAGAGATGGTCTTTATTGAATCGCGATATTCATACCAATCAGGAAGTTCTGAACTGGAATGATAAAAGTAATCATACATATCTCCGGTTCCGCTGATTTTGAGCACACCCGAGTCCGTATTCAGTGTCCAGGTGAGATCATCTCCGCAGGTTCCATTGTATGCGGCAGCCGACACACCGCTTATAAAAAAAGCGGAGCCGCCAATGGCGATAATCAAAAAAATGAACAGATATCTCCATCGTCCTGGCGGAGATACTTTATCAAAGGAATGTTTTGGTTTCGGAGACATACGTAACAAACAGTTTCTATATAAGAGAATTAGTGCAGATAACAATAAACATTTGGTGGCTTTCCTCTTCTCCATCCCGGAGACATCCTCTTCATCCCTCCTCACACCATAACTCTCATAACCCGATACGTTCAATTATATAGACATAATGGACATCGGCGGTTCTATCGGAAAAGAAACCTATATTGCACCAAATGCCACCATCAAAGGCGACGTAACCCTCGGCGACAACGTCACCATCCTCTTCGGGGCGGTACTTCGTGCAGATGTAGACAAAATCACCATCGGAAACGGCTCAAACGTTCAGGACAACGCCGTTGTTCACGAAAGCGCGGGAAAACCGGTCGTCATAGGCAGAAATGTCTCGATAGGTCATGGGGCTATCGTTCACGGAGCCACCATAGAAGACGACTGCCTCATCGGTATGGGTTCCATCATCCTGAATGGTGCGAAAATCGGCAAAGGCAGTCTCATTGCCGCCGGCGCACTCGTCTCCGAGAGGAAAGAAATCCCGCCGCACTCCCTTGTCATGGGCGTTCCCGGCAAAATCATCCGTGAACTCACGCCTGATGAACTCGCCGGCAATCTGAAAAACGCAGCCACCTATGTCGGACTTGGCAAGAGGTATCTGTGTGACTGAGGTCGTCGTCATCGGCGGAGGAGTAGCCGGAATCCAGGCCGCTATGGACATCGCAAATCACCACATCCATGTCACCCTTATCGAGCGTGAGCCCTCGATTGGCGGCCACATGGCGATGCTCGACAAAACCTTCCCGACAAACGACTGCTCCATGTGCATTCTCTCGCCGAAGATGGCGGAAATATCCCGCCACCCTTACGTGACCATCCTGACCCTCGCCGAAGTCGAAAAAATCGAAGGGTCTGTCGGAAACTTCACGGTCACCGTAACCAAATATCCCCGATACATCAATGAAAAGGAGTGCACCGGCTGCGGTGACTGTGTCACCATATGCCCGGTCGAGGTCTACAATAAATTCGATGCAGGCATTGGAGTCAGAAAAGCCATCTACAAGCCCCATGCACAGGTCGTCCCGAACTTCGTCGTCAAAGACAACCTGCACTGTGTCGAGTGCGGACTTTGCTATCAGGTCTGCGGAAAAGAGGCTGTGTTAAAAGTGACCGAGGACAAAGTCCGGACAATCGAACTCAAAGCGGCCGCTGTTGTCATAGCCACCGGATACACCCTCTTTGACGCCCTGAAAAAATCCCAGTTCGGCTATCTGCGGTATGCTGACGTCATCACCTCCCTCGAGTTCGAGCGGATGATTAACGCGGGCGGCCCCTCGAAAGGCGAACTCCGCCGTCTCTCCACCGGCGAATCTCCAAAGAGCGTCGTCTTCGTCCAGTGTGTCGGTTCACGCGACCTGGCAATCAAACGGAATCTCTGTTCCTGCGTATGCTGCATGTTCGCCCTCAAAAATTCCATGCTCATCAAAGAGCATCATCCTGAATGCGAAGTCTTCATTCTGTACTCCGACATTCGTGCCTATGGAAAAGGCTATGATGAATATTATGAACGGGCAAAAAGTCTGGGCGTTAAAATCATCAAAGGCTTACCCGGCGAGGTCCAGGACGCCGGCGACCACCTCGTAATCCCGGTGGAAAACACCGAGACCCGCGAGTTTTTGAATCTGAATGCGGATCTCGTTGTTCTCTCGGTCGGGATGGAACCCGAACCCGACACCGTCAGACTTGCCGAATCACTGGGACTCCCGCTCGACGAACACCAATTCCTGAACCCGGCAGACATGAAACTCGACCCGGCAGGAACGATCACCCCCGGCATTTATATCGCCGGCACCTCCCTCGCACCAAAAGACATTCCCGACTGTGTAATGTCTGCCGGAGCCGCCGCGATGAAAGCCTCCCTTGATGTAATCAGAAGTGTACAATGACTGAAGACAAAACACTCTGGTGGAACGATGACAACAACTCGGTCATGCTCATTGACCAGACCTTGTTACCCGCCGAATATAAAGTAATCGAGATTACGACTGTGGAGCGCCTTGCGGACGCAATCCGGCGTCTCGAGGTACGCGGAGCTCCCGCCCTCGGCGTTGCCGGGGCATTCGGTGTGGCACTCTCGGCGGCACACTGCCTATCGGATATCGAGTTCAGCGAGACCATCGCCGCCGACGCCGCTCTCTTGAAAAGCACCCGCCCGACTGCGGTGAATCTTGCATGGGGCGTTGACAAAGTCCTGCGGAGCATGGAGAATCTGCCGCCTGATATGGCGCGTATCATGTCCCTTTTTGCGGCAAAAACGATCGCCGAAAATGACACCAAATCCTGTATGCTTTTAGGTCATTACGGCGCCCCGCTTCTCCCGCAGATCGGGACCGTGCTCACCCACTGTAACGCCGGAGCTCTCGCCTGCTCGTCATGGGGGACTGCTCTTGGCGTCATACGTTCTGCGAAGAAAATGGGCAAGTCTATCTCGGTCATCTCCTGCGAAACACGCCCGCTCCTTCAGGGTTCGCGGCTCACTGCCTGGGAACTCGCCCGCGACAACATCCCGGTCGTGACCATTATCGACTCCGAAGCGGCCTGTCTTATGCGCCAGGGAAAAATCGACGCAGTAATCGTCGGAGCCGACCGGATAACAAAGGACGCGGTCTTCAACAAAATCGGGACCTATATGCACGCAGTCTGTGCAAAATACCACCATATTCCCTTCTATGTGGCGGCTCCCGCATCAACCTTTGACGCCGGCGCATCAGAGTCCGACATCGTGGTCGAAGAGCGGAGCCGGGATGAGGTGGCGAACCTTTTTGGCAGGAGCACTGTTCCGGAAAACGTTCCGGTAATCAACTATGCCTTCGATGCAACGCCCCTGGATCTGGTTACTGCCATCATTACGGATAAGGGTGTTTTGTATCCGCCGTATAACTTCGGGGATTTGAAATAAATGGCGGCCCTTATCTCCCTCGCTTTTTTTGATAATCCGGTCTGGAACAATCTGGCACTTATCCTAGGGGAACTTTTACTGGTATTCATCGCCTTCTGGCTGATTTTTTCCATTCTCATGGGCGTTCTCATAGTCGTATCCATCCACAAAAAACAGATGTATTTCCCCAGACTCCTTCGTCCGTTTTTTACCATCATGGAAGGGACGGTCAAAGTGGTATGTCTCATCCTTGGCGTAGACGGCTCACAGCTGATGGAGTTTCTGATAAAAATCGACAACCAGATGAATCTCAAGAATTTTTCCAGGATTCCTGTCGAACAGAGGGTAGTGTTCTTTCCCCAGTGTCTCCGTGCGCGTGACTGTCCGGCACGTCTTACCCCGGACGGGCTGAAATGCGTTTCCTGCGGAAAATGCACCCTCGGTCGTGTGGTCCCTGCGTTGAACGAGGCTGGATACAAGACATTTATCATCCCCGGCTCGACCTTCATCAAGCGGATGATAAAAAAATACAAGCCGATGGGGATGATTGGCGTCGGCTGTATGATGGAAGTAAAGGAAGGTCTGGAGATGGGACGAAAAATCTCTATGACGACAATAGGTGTCGTGACGCAATCGGACGGGTGCGTGGAGACAACCATGGATTTCGAGCAGCTCATGGAAGTCGCGTCGCTTGGTCTTTCGGAACCCATCCGGATGAAGCCCGACCCGAGGGACAAATAACCCTCTTCTAAAGCCTGATAATGCTGTATAACTAATAGTACTCCGCATGAAAAATCTGGTCGTGAAGGGTGCAAGGCAGCATAATCTTCAAAATATTACCATTGAACTTCCACGGGACAAACTTATCGTCTTTACGGGCGTTTCCGGATCGGGAAAATCCACACTCGCTTTTGATACAATCTATGCGGAGGGGCAGCGGAGGTATGTAGAGTCACTCTCCTCTTACGCCCGGCAGTTTCTCGGCGTGATGAACAAACCCGATGTCGACTCCATCGAAGGTCTCTCCCCCGCAATATCCATAGAGCAGAAGTCGACCTCAAAAAATCCCCGGTCGACTGTTGGGACTGTCACGGAGATTTACGACTATCTTCGTCTTCTGTATGCAAGGATAGGCGTTCCCTACTGTCCGAAACATCATGTGAAAATCGAGTCGCGGACGCCGCAGCAAATCGCCGAGGCTATCTCTTCCGAGTATCCGGGGGGCATGGTCACCATTCTCGCTCCGGTCGTCCGGAAGAAGAAAGGAACCTACGAGCAGCTCTTCCGCGATTTGTATGCTGACGGTTTTGTGAGAGTCCGCGTTGACGGGGAGATTCACCGGACCGACGACGAAATCAAACTCGCCAGATATGTGATGCATAATATCGATATCGTTATCGACCGTGTCGATACCGGTGACAAAAGCCGGCTCACCGAGGCAATCGAGTCAGCCCTCTCCCATGCGGAAGACGGGCTCGTCTACGCAAATGCGGGAGAAAAGGACTCCGTATATTCGGCACGCATGGCATGCCCGATATGCGGGCTTTCGTTCGAGGAGCTCCAGCCGAGGATGTTTTCTTTCAACAGTCCTTTCGGCGCGTGCCCAACGTGTAATGGTCTCGGATTCCAGATGATCTTCGACCCTGACCTGATTATCCCGGATAAATCCCTCTCCCTCGCAGACGGGGCAGTCGCGGTCTACAAAAATTTCCTTGACGGATTCCGGGTCGAGTATCTGGCGTCTGTCGCGAAGCATCTCGGCTTCTCCTTTATGACGCCCGTGAAAGATTTCACCAAAGAGCAGTATGACGGTCTGATGTATGGCGTGAATGCAGATATGCAGTTCGTCCACACCTCAAAGAATGCGGAGTGGGCTTACCACGGAACCTGGGAGGGTCTGCTGCCTCAGACCGAGCGTCTGTATAAGGAGACCAAGTCGGATTACCGGAAAGAGGAGCTCGAAAAGTTTATGCGGATTTTGCCGTGCCCGGACTGTCATGGGAAACGGCTGAAAGAGCATGTGCTCGCGGTGAAGATTCATGGGAAGTCCATCGCTGATTTGGCAGATATGTCGATTGATGAAGCTCTGACTTTCATTGGCGGGCAGGAGTATACCCCGAAGGAAGAAGAGATCGGGAAACTGATTTTCCGTGAGATTCATTCGAGACTTTCGTTCCTGAAGGATGTGGGGCTGGGTTATCTTACGCTTTCTCGTGCGGCAGGGAGCCTTTCCGGCGGAGAAGCCCAGCGTATCCGTCTTGCGACGCAGATCGGCTCCAATCTGATGGGTGTGTTATATGTACTTGATGAGCCGTCGATTGGTCTTCATCAGAGGGATAACCAGAAACTTATCCAGACGCTGAAGAAACTCCGCGATCTTGGGAATACGCTCATCGTTGTCGAGCATGATGAGGAGACCATGCGGGCTGCCGATTACGTGGTTGATATCGGACCCGGTGCCGGAATCCACGGGGGCAGGGTCGTTGCCGAGGGAGCGCCGGCAGATATTCAAACATTCCCGGAATCCATTACGGGGAAGTATCTTTCCGGCGAATATGTGATTCCGGTTCCGGAGACCCGCAGAACTTCGAAGAGGTTCCTCCGAATCAATGGTTGTACAGAGAATAATCTGAAGAATATCGACGCGGCAATTCCTATCGGGACACTGACCGTGATTACGGGCGTTTCCGGTTCGGGTAAATCCACGCTGATTTATGATACGCTTTACCGGGCGCTGATGAAAGAGCTCTATAATTCCAAGGTGTCGCCGGGAGCATATAAGGAGCTGCTTTTCGATTCGGAGATTGATAAGGTGATTGTTATCGACCAGTCCCCGATTGGAAGGACGCCGCGGTCGAATCCGGCGACCTATACGAAGGTGTTTGATGAGATACGCAAGCTCTTTGCCGAAACAAAGGAGGCGAAGCTTCGCGGCTATGGTCCAGGACGGTTCTCGTTCAATCTGAAAGGCGGACGATGCGAGTCTTGTTCGGGAGATGGTGTTATTAAAATCGAGATGAATTTCCTGCCGGATGTCTATATCGAGTGCGAGGAGTGTAAGGGTACACGATTCAATGAGGAGACGCTTGAGGTTAAATTCAGGGGTAAGTCCATTGCCGATGTTTTGAATATGAGCGTTGATGAGGCTCTTGTTGTGTTTGAAAATGTTCCGAATATTAGTGTGAAGCTTCAGACTCTGGCAGATGTGGGGCTCGGCTATATTAAACTCGGGCAGAGTTCAACGACGCTTTCGGGGGGAGAGGCGCAGCGTATCAAGCTGACGAGGGAGCTGGCGAAGAGGGGGACCGGGAAGACGGTGTATCTTCTGGATGAGCCGACGACGGGTCTTCATTTCCATGATGTGAAGAAACTTATCGGTGTTCTGGATAGTCTGGTGGCGAAGGGAAATACGGTTGTTGTTATCGAACATAATCTGGATGTGATTAAGTCGGCGGATTATCTGATTGATCTGGGTCCGGAGGGAGGTTATGCGGGCGGGGAGGTTATTGCGAAGGGGACGCCTGAGGAAGTGGCGAAGGTGAAGAGAAGTTTCACGGGGCAGTATCTGAAGAAGATGCTGTAGATTCTGCTTTACTTTGGTGGGCGGGGTGGACGCTGAAAGCGGACGCCCTTAGCCGAGCAAATCTCTGATTTGCGACCGCGGGTTGGCGACGAAGTCGACGACCTCAGCTGAGGCGGGCTGCCCCAAAGGGGCAGGCTTAGCTGAACAAATCTCAAATTTGCAAACAAGCGAGTTGGAGAACAAGGCACAGCCTTGCAATCGGGGGAGAAAAATCTCCACTTCTTCCCGCACCATGCTTTTTTTCGCGAATCAAATATGTCAGTTTTTACCCTTTCACAGGGGAACAAACAATGTATCCAGTATCTGCCTCACGGCATTCCCCTCCGGCGAGCGCAGACCGCTTTTTCCATCCCCGGACCGCATGACGCATGATGCTTTGCTCACCAGAAAAACCCGTTAATTGAAATAACCCTAAGTCATCGTTTCCGGAATATTTCCCCTCTGGAAATCTATATCTTATACTACCACAATGACACCACATAATTATACGTTTGTATCATGAAGCACACGTATTTACAAATACTAGTAGCGGAATATGGATTACATGTGTGGAATGTGATGGTATGATTCATGTAAATACGTTGAGTTTTCTATTTTCCCGGACTCAGAACGTTCGGGCAGCAGCGAATCCCTTAATAGCGGCCGCGGCTCCTCAGATTATTCCGGCTCAGACGGGTATCCTGTCGCCGGCGAAAACGCTCATCCCGTATGGGATGCCTGTAAGCTGCATGCTGAAGGTAACAACTGCACTGTTATTATATGCAGCTGCACGGCTGATTCCTATCGCGACAGGGAGTGAAAGATGACCCCCTCTGTCAGCGTTGTAATACCGCTTTACAATAAAGAGCACTACATTGCGGAAGCCATCGATTCGGTACTTGCCCAGACCGTCCGGGATTTCGAACTTATTATTGTTAATGATGGTTCCAAAGATTCAGGTCCGGAGATTGTGAATAATTATGACGATCAACGTATACATCTTATCAATCAGAAAAATCAGGGGGTTTCAGTTGCACGTAACTGTGGTATTTCCGTAGCAAAAGCGGAAATAGTTGCGTTCCTGGATGCGGATGATGTATGGTATCCTGATTTTCTTGAGACTATTCTGAAGCTGCGTCAGGATTATCCTGCCGCGGGAATGTACGGCACCGGCTATGAAGTGTATTCCGAAGGGAAACTGGTGAGAAATATTGTGCATACCCCGGAATTGGGAGACCGGTTATTCCTCTCGTATTTTAAAGAGTACCTGTCGGCAGGACACCCTATCATCATCTCATCCGGATTTGCAGCGCCGAAACGTGTTCTTCAGGATGTCGGCGGCTATCCTGAGCTGATGCGTGTGGGAGAGGATCACGAGCTGTATGGAAAGATTGCATTACGGTATCCGGTGGCATACTCATCAAGGATTTGTTCAAAGTATAATATAGGCACGGAGAATAATGCAGATGCTGTTGATTTTCTGCTTGAGGTGCCGCTCGCGGGTTATCTGACCCGGGTTTCCGATGAAAGTCTCTCAATCTATGCAAAGGATCTGAACAATTACCTGGATAGCTGGAAGATACGAACCGGCGGAAGAAATATCTACTCAGGTTACCGGAGGATGGGCAGGAAACAGGTTACGTCCGTGAAATCTATGAAATATCAGATGCTGATAATAGCATTTCTGCTGATATCATGTGTTCCTTTCAGTCTTTCAGTGATTCCGCCCACAAAAGTAAGAAAAGTTCTGCGGCTGGTGAATATGTCGATATGACATATCCCTTTTACTGCACGGTTATGATCCTGTATCGATGTAATCTCCGGGTAAATAATAATTTTCGGATGAATTCGGGGAGTCCATGACGAAGATTGTTCTTATCCGTTCCAATCCGGTGAATCCCGATTCCCGGCTGGAAAAAGAGGCGGAAACACTCGGAAGATCCGGATATAAGGTAGCCGTGCTGGGCTGGGGCCGCTGGAAGACTGCCGCCAAGACAGAAATTAAAAGCGGCTACACCATTTATCGAATACTGCTGAAAGCGCCATTTGGATTAATGATTATCGTATTCTGGCCGGTCTGGTGGTTTTTCGAATTCGCATGGCTAATGAGAAACAGTTGGGATATCGTTCATGCCGCGGATTTTGATACATACATCCCGGCATTGGCTGCCGCAAAAATCAGACACAAAAAAATCATTTATGATATTTATGATTTTTACCCGGATATGATAAAGTTACCCTCAGGTATTCAGAAAATATTCAGCCGTTTAGATAAGCATCTTATGAACTATGCAGATGCTGTCGTAGTTGTCGATAAATGCCGCCTGAAGCAGATCGACCGCAAAGATGATTCTTCTGTTACGATACTTTACAATACGCCCAATGATTTTTCTCCTGCGGATGTTCTGTCATCTTCTCCGCCGGACGGACGGTTTAACATATTCTATGGAGGTTTCTTACATCCGGATAGGGATGTGGCGTCAATGATAAAGGTCGTATCGGAGATACGTGACTGCAATTTAACAATAGCCGGCGGAGGGCATCCGGAAGATGTGCGAAATATTAAAAATTTATCAAAAAACACTCAAAATGTTACCTACCTCGGCTTGATACCGTATCATGAAATATTAATGCAATCGAGTAAAGCCGATCTCTTATTTGCATTGTATGATCCTGCGGTACCCAATAATCTCCTGGCAAGTCCGAACAAACTCTTCGAATCAATGATGTGCGGAAAACCCATCATCGTGAACGAGGGAGCCGCTGCGGCTGATAAGGTACGTGAGGAAAACTGCGGCTGTGTCGTCCCCTTTAATGATTACGATGCATTGAAGACCGCTGTTATTTCATTAAAGGATAATCCCGACCTGCGGAAAAAACTGGGTCAGAACGGGAGAATGGCATATGATACCAAATATAACTGGAATCTTATGGAAAAACGTCTGCTGAATCTCTACGCGTCGCTAATCTAACCATGCCCCGGCAGGAAAACCAGGGCTTCATTATCAGGAATCTGTACAGACAGGCTGGGTATTTATTCAGGAGATTTATCGTATGGTAAAAATAGCGGTCATTCTGGGAACACGACCCGAAATTATAAAAATGTGTCCGATTATCCGGGCATGCGAAGAAAAGAACATAGACTACTTCATCCTGCACACGGGTCAGCACTACTCCTATCTGATGGATCAGGCTTTCTTTGACGAACTTGAACTCCCGAAAGCTAAGTATAATCTGGATGTCGGTTCAGGAACACATGCTGTTCAGACAGCAAACATTCTGACCGGCATTGAGACCGTTCTTCTGAAAGAAAAACCGGATATTGTTCTCGTTCAGGGAGACACCAATAGCGTTCTTGCGGGCGCTCTCGCGGCGGTCAAACTCCATATTAAAGTTGGACATGTGGAGGCAGGGCTTCGGAGTTTTGACAGGTCGATGCCGGAGGAGCTTAATCGTATCATTGCAGATCACATTTCAGACTTTCTCTATGCCCCGACTGAAACATCGCGGCAGAATCTTCTGAAAGAGGGGATTCCCGATGAAAAAATATTCGTGACCGGGAATACGGTTGCGGATGCCGCATATCAGAATCTGGGGATTTCGAAAAAACATTTTAATATCCTCTCGGATTTTGGCATAGGGACGAAGGCTTACTTCCTTGCAACGATGCACCGGGCGGAAAATGTGGATGTGAAGGAACGCTTACGCAGCGTTCTGGAGGCATTGCAGAGTATTTCCGGGAGATACGGGATGCCTGTCATCTTTCCCATGCATCCGCGTACAGTAAAGATGGTTAAGCAGTTTGATTTGTCACTTGCGGGTATCACTGTCGTGCAGCCGCTCGGATACCTTGAGTTCCTGCAGCTGGAGGAGAATGCCCGTGTAATCCTTACCGATTCCGGTGGATTGCAGGAGGAAGGCTGTATTCTCGGGACTCCGTGTATTACCCTGCGGGATAATACCGAGAGACCGGAAACCGTGGATGCAGGGGCGAATGTTCTGGCGGGGACTGATACCGGCAGCATTATCCGATTGACTGAAAGAACAATGACCGATTGTAAAACATGGACTTCTCCGTTCGGAGATGGAGATGCAGGCGGCAAAATCATGAGACAGATAATCTATGGCTGAGACACGTCAGACCACATCTCCTTCCATATGTATCGTTACAGGGCCGTTTGTGCAGCACTCGGGAAGTTACCATATGATATTTAACAATCTGGTAAATATTTCCACAGATTTGTCGGAAAAAGTTATTATAATCTCGGACAATGCCTTAGTTAATCCGAACATACCTGAAACTTCATACCGATATTGCGGCATCCCGCGTCCGGGATTTCTGACCGGGCGATGTGAAAAGATATTCCTGCCTTTATGGATGCAGATTGCCATTTCGATAAAGATGTTTCAATTGAGAAATGAAATATCAGGTCCCGTCTTATTTTTATCCGGTGCTTTATTCCTACCCGTACTTACATCGAAGATACTCAAAAAAAAATCCATGCTGGTGGCAGTCGCCTCTGAATCGAATAATTCCCGAAGTCAGTATCCTTCATCCTTGAAATCCATGATCTGCGTGGGTATTCTGAAAATACTGGAAAAATCAACCGTGAGATGCGCAGATTATGTCGGAATCGAATCCCCGCATGTAGCAGCATTTCTGGGATTGCATCTGTCTCCGGAAAGACTGGTAGAGAATGGTCATCTCTATCTTCATGACCGGAAATTCATGAAAACCACAAATTTTCCGGAGAGAGAATTTAGTGTGGGATATATCGGACGCCTGAGTCAGGAAAAGGGCATAAGTAATTTTATAGATGCCCTCCCTGATTTTTTGAGGGAAAATCCGCAATGGCACGTGATTGTCGTAGGAGCGGGCAGTCTTGACAGTCTGATTCTCTCGAAAATAGAGAAGAATCAGCTCCGCGAACATGTGACCCGCATTCAATGGGTCGAGCATGGTTTGCTGCCGGAAATTCTCAACAGGCTCCGGCTCCTGGTCGTACCTTCAGCGACAGAAGGTTTGCCAAATATCGTTCTGGAAGCTATGAGCTGCGGGACACCGGTCCTGGCAGCAGCTGTGGGAGGCATACCAGATATTATTCATGATCATGAAACCGGTTATCTGCTCAGGGATACGACGCCTGCATCTATTTTTCAAGGCATGGAAGCTGCGCTATCTGACAATAATATCAGTGCAGTCTCAGATAATGCGGTAAAATTTATTGAACAGCATTATTCGGTTTCTGCCACGAAGAAAAAATGGCAGGATATACTCCTGCGGATAAATGATGTCTGAATACATGACGCCGGGAAATTACCGGGACCTGTGTTATGAATTAAGTTTGCATAGATGATTCTAATTCGGATTAATCAGGTATAAACTGAATCCCCCGTTTGCATATGTCGTTATAACCTTCGGATCCGTTTCCAGTTGGATAAAATCACGTAATGACCATCTTGATTGTAATAATTCCGGATAATACGCCTGATACAGCTCTCTGTCTTTTTGAATTACAAACATATATGTGGTATTTTTGAATGAATGGTTTAAACTCGGATTAAGATTGTAACCAAAGTTATAGGGCATCTTTTCAGGTTTTCCCAGATTAGGATTTGCCACGACCTGATATTTTCCAAAGGCATATGTCCCGAATCTATTCTCTGATTGATAAAGCACAGGTACATATCTTTGCGGCGTAGAAAACCAGATGCCGGTCAGATTCGCATTATTATCTATCAGGTCCAGACGCGGAAGGAGAGTTGCCATTGCATCCCATTCAGCATTGGTGGTCTGGTAACCCGTATTCAATGTAAACGGGGATGGGTGAAAAGAGAATATACTCAAAACAAGTACAAGTATGAGTAGGGAAAAAACAATTCCTGTACGGCATTTCTTTACAATACCGGCCTTCCGTTTTTTTCCGGAAAGAATATGACTCAGCACAAATCCTGACATAAGAAGGCCGATGATGTATACCTCACAGATAAATCTGGTATAATTGAATTCGGCAGTGGAGATGGAGAGTAAAACCGTCACCCCTCCCAGACAGACGAGATAAACATACATTACTCTGAGGGTAAAGTATCGGTTGTCTCTTACATAATATCGCAGGAAGAGAAGCAGTGAGATAAGCAGAAATGCATAAATCACCAGATTTACGCCGGCGATTCTTAGTATCGAGTCAATACCGTAGCCGTTAATCGCTGCAGAGGATAAGAGATCCGTGGTTTCGCCAATATTTTTTTCACTATCCCCGAAAATAGATTTTATTCCCAATACAATATTCCACCCGTAAAAGTCCCAGATCCAATAAATAAACATACCAGTCATCACTATCGTCATAGCTGCTAAATGCCGGATCTGTTTTGTATCGGGTTTATACCTGGAAAAGATTGGAATGATATATGTTACCAATGCTGCTGTCAGAAAGAGAATCAGGGCAATTGAAATGATCGGGTGATAAAATATCATTGCCGCAAAAAAAATTACTGCCAATATCAGGTGTTCCTTCGATTTATGGTTCGCGGCACGTAGAATAATGTAGAACACGAGCGGAAGGTATTTTCCCGGTCCCATCATTGCAACAAAAATAAGGGGATAATCACCAATTAATGCCGCAGTTCCAAACGGCAGAAACAGTGCAGTCAGGGTAGTCAGATATGCTGCCCGAATATCCGGAAAGATCTGCCGTGCCAGAAGAAAGATTCCCAGGATAAAAATGAGGAGATACCAGATAGGGAAAAACGTTATCAGATCCGGCACATCAACACCGGACACAATGGAAAAAACGGATGATTCTGAATAGAGACCGGGATAATAGGTCTTTTCAATGAATCCATTTGCAATAGTGTTATATATTACTCCAATATGCGAACCGGTATCTCCGGAGATATTTAGTGTGAAATACCCCCGGATAATGCAGAGAGCAGCAAGTGAAAGTGAACAGAAACCAGCTAATAAAAACCCTAAGTGCCGAAAAAGTCCGGATGTATGATTCCGGGTAATTTGCCGTAATATCAGTATCGTCCCAAGACCCATTCCAAAAAATAACGCAGCCCAGAATACCGGCGGAGTTGCGGCATAAATATCAGGTTCATAACCTAAGGCTGGTGTATTCCATGCGGTTATCAATGCAGCTGCCAGAAGGATATAGGAAATTATTCCTGATATTGTTAGTATTTTCCGGCTGAGGTGCAGTGATTTTTTCATATTTTACCCAATGAGGAACATTGATTCTATTCCCCGGCATATGTCAGGTTTGATGTTCGGATAGACATTCGATTCTCCGGATGATTACCATGAACTCTGTCCGGAACAGGATTATCATCATAGTTTGATGTAATTTTCAGGATTATGGACAATGCCCTGTTATATTACAGGGATTACACAATCATATACTCTTTGCATAACTACCTGCGGCCGGCAGATGAACTTTCTCACGAAAGCCCTGAGATGTTCTGGATTATCAGCAATCAATCCAAAAATTTGCTTCACAACCTTCCAGTTTTCCAGGTTGGGGTGTCGTAAACAGATCAATATCGACAAACTAGTTTCGGAGAAAAAATATTCGCCATAGTCCAGGGTAATATGATAATAGGTTTCAGCAAATGCTGACATATGTACTATCGAACTGCACAAGATTCCCTTATCGTTAAGATTTCTGTTCCTGGCAGACCAGCTGTTTCCGGTGAGACAATACCGGTAGACAGACATGATGTTATTGAAACAATATATATTTCCATATAATGTCACTAACATGGCTCGTTTCTGATCGCCGATTACCGGAAGTGCATAATATTCCTCTTTCGTTTCCCCATCCATGGATGCAAAAATATTTTTCGATATAAATGATGCACTTTGTCCTGGTAATTGGCACAGCTCAATATCGTTTTTCGAGAAAATATGCTCAGGATAGGGTTCCCAGGGATAACCTCTCCCCGGAACATCATTTCCATTTTCATCCATGACCCGCACATTATGTGCCGTTCCTGCATACTCCGGATGCTGCTCCAGAAAATCCACCTGCATCTGCAGTTTATTTGGATCAGTCCAATAATCATCCCCCTCGCAAAATGCGATATATTTTCCGCGTGCCCGCTCAGTATTAAATCTATTTACTAATATTTTCTGAGAATACTGATTCTCCGTCTGATATATGGGTTTGAGAATCCCCGGATACTTTGCCTCATACTCGCGGATAATATCCGCGGTCCTGTCCGGTGACGCATCGTCATGTACAAGCACCTCGAAGGGAAAATCCACAATCTGCATGAAAATTCCGTCAAGGCACTGACGAATATACTTCTCATGATTATAGGTAATCACACATATGCTCACCAATGGAGCAGCCGCACGGCTCTTATTTCCGTCAATACTCGTCACACCAATCATACCGCACACATTCTATGAATAGTATCTTTATTGTTCGTAAGTATCATAATTCTTTTTCTCCCGAATTTTCCAACATACAAAACATTCATTATGGTCTAAAACCCAATAAAATCTTTAATGTGTGTGTGTCATGTCATCAGCTCCAATTCTCATAACCCGTCCCTCGCTTCCTCCATTTGAGGAATACACGTCCCTCATTCAGAGAATCTGGGAAAATCGCTGGCTTACAAATGCCGGACCTCTTCATGAACAACTTGCCGCAGAGTTGACGCAATTTCTTCACGCCCGGCATATTTCCCTTTACACAAACGGGCATCAGGCACTTGAGGCGGCAATTCACGCTTTTTGCCTCCCGAAGGGAAGTGAAGTGATCACTACGCCGTATACGTTCGCTTCAACAACCCATGCAATTGTAAGAAGCGGGTTAACGCCGGTATTCTGCGACATCTCCTCTGATGATTACAACATAGATGTGACAAAAATCGGGGAACTCATCACGGACAAGACCTCTGCCGTCGTTCCTGTTCATGTTTACGGAACGCCGTGCAATGTCACAGAAATCGGGCGCATTGCAAAAAAGCATGACCTCAAAGTAATCTATGACGCGGCCCATGCCTTTGGCGTGGAAATCAATGGACGTTCTGTTACTGAATGGGGCGATGCATCCATGCTTTCCTTCCATGCAACCAAAATCTTCAACACCATTGAAGGCGGAGCCGTCATATCTTCAGATAAAAACATCATAGATGCGGCAGACCGGTACAAAAACTTCGGTATGCAGGGATACGAGGATTTCACAGATATTGGAACGAATGCCAAGATGAATGAATTCCAGGCGGCAATGGGCATTGCGAATCTGAAATACCTTGATGCAAAAATTGCCGTCAGAAAAGAGCTGTGTCGCGGATATACCGGACTCCTGCAGGACGTGGAGGGAATCACCCTGCTGAAACGCTCCGAAAATGTCAAATCAAACTATGCCTATTATCCGATTCTGATTGAGGATGCGTATCCCCTTACGCGGGATGAGGTCTGCGACAAACTCACAGAAAATGCCGTTTTCGCACGTAAATATTTCTACCCGATTGTAACCGGGTATTCATGCTATAAAGACTCCTTTGCCTCATCTTCGTCTCCTGTTGCATCTGATGTAAGTAAAAAGGTCCTATGTCTTCCTCTTTATGATACCATGGATTTGGCAACTGCAGAATTTATCGGGGATATCTTAAGAAAGGAGGCATAAATGACCGGACAAAAACGTGTGCTGATGCTTGGCGGATCATTTACGCAGATTCCGGCAATTAAATGTGTAAAAGACCTTGGATTCTATGTTGTTACCTGTGATTATCTGCCGGAAAATCCGGGTCATCCATTCGCGGATGAATATCATAACGTGAGTACGACGGATATGGAGGCTATCCTGGCTCTTGCAAAAGAACTCAGAATCGATGGTATTATTGCCTATGCATCCGACTCTGCAGCCCCGACTGCAGCATATGCGGCTGAGAAACTGCATCTTCCGACCAATCCATACGAGTCTGTAATGATTCTGTGCCGGAAGGATCTGTTCCGTGCATTCCTGGCCGAAAATGGATTTAATGTCCCGAAATCCCGCGGGTTCTATGATTTGGATAAAGCGAAGGTATTTTTTAATCAGATGGAAAAGCCGGTTATGGTAAAACCTGCAGACTCATGCGGCAGCAAAGGCGTTCAGATGATTTCAGATATAAATGAACTTGAGGAGGCTTTTATCAATGCTCTCAGATTTTCGCGGGAAAAAATGGTCATAATCGAGGGATATATTCAGCGAGAAGGACCGCAGATTATGGGTGACGGTTTTGTAGTTGAGGGAAAGCTTGTCTTTACGGCATTCACCGATCACTATCACGATGATGCATGCAATCCGTTTGCGCCTGTCGGCGGCAGCTATCCGTCACAACAATCAAGGGAAATCAGAATAAAAGCAGAGGCGGATGTTCAGCATATCCTGACACTTCTGAAATGGAAGTCCGGAGCGCTTAATATTGAATATCTTGTCGACAAGAAGGGTGATATTTACCTGCTGGAGATTGGTCCGAGGAATGGAGGAAATTTCATCCCGGATATGATTAAGATTGCAGCAGATGTTGATTTGATTACCTATACCATCTATGCTGCACTCGGGTTAGACTGCTCCTCTCTCGAAATGAAGGAGCCGCATGGATATTACGCGTATTACGTGTTACATTCGACCCGTGCCGGAATCCTGAAAGAGATTACATTTTCTGATGAAATTCAGCGATGCATCCGATTCTATCAGCCGTATCTCAAGCCGGATGATGAGGTTTCGGTATTTTCCGGAGCACACTGCACAATCGGGGTTATAATTCTGGAGTTTGCATCGCGGGAGGATATGAACGAAAAAATGAACAATATGGATAACTACATTTTCATCACGGTGAATAATATCGTCATCCCGTCGATAAATGATAATAGTGGAGTATGTTCTTCCGGGGTGATGAGATGAGACTGGGGATTATGCAGCCGTATCTTTTTCCATATATCGGATACTTTCAGCTTATCAACGCCGTTGACAAATATGTCATTTATGACAATGTCCAATACGTACGAAAGGGATGGATTAACAGGAACAATTATCTGAATTTCACAGGACCCGGTAGTCAGAATTCTCTGCTGTTCACCTTTAAAGTGAAAAAAGACTCCTATGTTAAGAATATCTGTGAACGGGAATATTCGGCATCTTTTGAAACCGATAAGAAAAATTTTCTGAGACTATTAAATATTAAATATCATAAAGCGCCGTATTATGCTGAAACTATGGATGTTATCCAGGAAATATTAAGCTATAAGTCGGAAAATGTAGCAGAATTTAATGCGAATTCCATAATGAGGATATCAGAATACCTTGGGATACACACCGAATTCTACTGCTCCTCTGATATGGCAATCCCTTCAGAGTTGAAATTCCAGTCACGGGCTATATGGATGTGCAAATCCTGCGGAGCTGATACCTACATTAATGCAATAGGTGGTATGGGATTATATTCATATGATGATTTTGCGAAAGAAGGCATTCAGATTCATTTTCTGAAAACAGGGGATGTCCGGTATCCGCAATTCGATCGGGTGTTTACGCCGAATCTATCCATTATTGATGTGATGATGTTTAATTCTCCGGAAAATATTGAAAAGATCCTGAATGACTATTCATTGTTATAATACTGCTGTGAGGCGGGACCGGCCCCCGGATTGATGCGGGCTCCTTTCAACAATAGTATCACTGGCTGCCGGCTCTGCAAATGATGGTTACTCTATTCCAAAAACAGATTCGTCAATCTAAAACCACTCTGTCCTGTGGACATATCGGTTGGACAGACTCTCTGTTTCCCTATTTTTCCAAGGTAATTGTTATTATAGATTGAGGATAATTATACATTATCTGTGTGTGTGTGATTATCTTGCGTACTTTTGAGTTTAATGAAAATAAACCTTTGATACTGAATGGTATCCCGTCTGAATCTGGTGACCCTGTCTCATCTGGAATTGCTGCTGATTCTTTGAAGAATCCGGAGCAATACATATGAAAGGCATAATCCTTGCCGGCGGACACGGCACCCGCCTGTATCCGGTCACCATGGCGGTATCAAAACAGCTGCTCCCAATCTATGATAAGCCGATGGTGTATTATCCTCTCGCAACACTGCTGCTCGCAAGCATCCATGAAATTCTCATCATCTCCACGCCGGAAGACATTGAAGCTTATAAACAGCTTTTGGGTGACGGGTCAAAGCTCGGGATATCCATCTCCTACAAAATCCAGGATGCCCCGAACGGACTTGCAGAAGCCTTTATCCTTGGAGAAGACTTCATCAGGAAAGACCGTGTCTGCCTCATTCTCGGGGACAATATCTTCCATGGTCAGGGCTTCACTACCATTCTGAATAATGCGAAAAACAATGAGAGCGGGGCTACGATATTCGGCTACCCGGTGGCAAACCCTTCAGCGTTTGGCGTTGTGGAATACGATACCTCAGGGAACGTCATTTCCCTCGAGGAAAAACCGGGAACTCCGAAATCCAAATACGCAGTCCCGGGTCTCTACTTCTATGACAATGACGTAATAGAAATCGCGAAAAATATCAAACCATCTGCCCGCGGGGAAATCGAGATTACCGCCGTCAACAATGAATACCTGAAGCAGGGTAAACTTCATGCCATCATCATGGGGCGGGGGATGGCATGGCTTGACACGGGAACGCCGCAGAACATGCTCCTTGCAGGAAAGTATGTCGAAATCGTTCAGGAGCGGCAGGGATTTTACATCTCCTGTATTGAGGAAATTGCCTGGCGCCGCGGATTCATCAATGATGAACAGCTTCAGAAACTCGGGGAAGCGCAGGCACAGACCTCGTATGGCCAGTACATTCTCTCTCTGTTAGAGGACAAAAAGAAGGGATTTTTATGAAAACCTATCTCGTAACCGGGGGCTGCGGTTTCATCGGCGCGAACTTCATCCGCGGCATGTTCGAAAAGCATGGGAATGATGTTCGGATTCTTAACCTTGACAAGCTCACCTATGCGGGCAATCCGGCAAATCTCAAAGCAGTTGGGAATAATGCCGATTATATCTTCATCAAAGGCGACATCTGCGACAAGAATCTGGTAAACGGTCTCTTCCGGTCCTATGATATAGATTATGTCGTCCACTTCGCAGCAGAAAGTCATGTGGACCGATCCATACTCTCGGCAGATGAATTTGTACGGACAAATATTCTTGGAACAACCATACTTCTGGATGCTGCAAAAAGCGCATGGGAAACAGACGAAGGCTATTTGGACGGAGTAAAATATCTTCAGATATCCACGGACGAAGTGTACGGCAGCCTCGGCGAAACAGGATACTTCACGGAAATGACTCCGCTTGACCCGCACAGCCCCTATTCTGCATCGAAAGCCTCTGCAGACATGCTGGTTAAGTCGTATTTTGACACCCACAAACTTCCGGTCAATATCACCCGGTGTTCCAACAACTATGGACCTTATCAGTATCCGGAGAAACTGATTCCGCTTCTTATTCAGAACTGCCTGGAAAAGAAACCGATTACGGTCTATGGGGACGGAATGAATATCCGCGACTGGCTCTATGTCAATGATCACTGCAGAGCAATCGACATGGTTCTTCATCATGGAACAATCGGTGAAGTCTACAACATCGGGGGTCACAATGAAAAAACCAACATCGACATTGTGCGGCTCGTCATCGGCTATCTGCATGAAAACTATGACCCTGATATTGACGACTCCCTCATCACCTACGTTGCCGACAGAAAAGGACATGACCGCCGCTATGCTATCAATCCGGAAAAAATCGAACGAACGCTCGGGTGGACCCCGGAAACATCTTTTGCAGAAGGAATTGAACTGACCATCAGGTGGTATCTGGAAAATACGGAATGGCTGGGTAATCTGAAGCAGATATCTGTCTGATTCTTTTGGCATTATGTCCGAAGATAATCTCAAAACCAGCGTTCTCTCATCACTGTTCTGGAAATTTCTGGAAACTGGGGGAGTGACCGGCGTACAATTCATTGTACAGATTATCCTCGCACGACTTTTACTCCCGCAGGATTATGGCGTTGTTGCACTGATAATTGTCTTTATCACCATATCGCAGGTATTTGTTCAAAGCGGGCTTGGCACCGCTCTGATTCAGAAAAAAGAAGTTACCGATACTGATTACTCATCGGTATTCTACCTGACTCTCGGGATAGCTGTCATATTCTACGTGATTCTCTTCATTGCAGCTCCGGCAATCGCTGCATTCTATAACCAGCCGCTGATTACCATGGTTCTCCGGGTATTGGGACTCTCCCTTTTTTTCGGATCGGTAAACTCGATTCAGAATGCAGTCATCACACGAAATTTCCAATTCAAAAAACTCTTCATCAGCAGCCTCGGTGCGGTGGTGATATCCGGGATCGTTGGTGTATCCATGGCATATCTGGGATATGGTGTCTGGGCACTTGTCATGCAGCAGCTCACCTCGATTGGTTCACTCTGTCTTCTCATGTGGTTCACGGTAAAATGGAGACCGAAACGTCAGTTCTCCCTGACCCGGGTAAAAAAGTTATTCGCCTTTGGATGGAAACTCCTCGTCTCCGGTTTGATTGATGTAACCTATACGAACCTGAGTACCCTCATCATTGGTAAAATATACCCGGCAGGTATGCTTGGGTATTACACAAAGGGACAGGAATTTCCGATGATGGTTATGTCGACCCTGAACTCTTCGATTCAGGCAGTGATGCTTCCTGCCTACGCCCAAAATCAGGATAACAGACCTGCAGTAAAAGAGATTATGCGGAGGGCTCTTGTCTCCAGCTCATTTCTCGTATTCCCTGCAATGGCAGGGCTGGCAGTCACGGCAGAACCCCTTGTTCTTCTGCTTTTGACAGAAAAATGGCTCATGTGCGTCCCATTCATTCAGATATTCTGTGCAGTGTATGCATTGTGGCCGATTCATACGGTAAATCTCCAGGCGCTTAACGGTATCGGCAGGAGCGATATCTTTCTGAAACTGGAGATTGTGAAAAAGATGCTCGGGCTTTTCGTTCTTGGAATAACCGTGTTTATGGGCATTTATGCTATGGCTCTCGGAATGGTTTTTACGGGAATAATTGGAACCTTTATCAATTCCTATCCCAATAAAAAACTGCTCGGCTACAGCTTCAGAGAACAATGGAGGGATCTTCTTCCCTCCCTGATTCTGTCTCTGCTGATGGGCGGGATTGTATATGGTATTCTGTTCATTGGTCTGCCGGTCTGGCTTACCCTTATCCTGCAGATTTCCGTGGGGATAGCAGTATATATGGGGCTTGCCCGGGTGCTGAAGCTGGAAGCATTTACTTATCTGCTGAATATCATGAAGGAGTATCTGCCAAAGAAGAAAGTCTGACTGAAAAAAGGCTTCATGACCGGGGCAGGCAGGGTCGGCGGCACATTATCCCCGGCTGATTTGTGAGAGAGAAGAGCAGACTGCCCCTGCCGCCCCAGTATATTTCCGCGGGTTCATTTACCCGGAAATACCATATAAAACCCAAACTATTATCCTCCTAAAACCCAACTATTAACTACTCATGGCTCCCGCGAAAACTCAGATTGCAGCCGGAATACTCGTTCTCTGGATGGGTGTCGTCGCAGCAATTATGATTCTCGCAAGAACCATCAACATTGAAATATTCTTCGTTCTCTGGGTAATCGGCTTTCTGATTATCACCGAGTTC
Organism: Methanocorpusculaceae archaeon UBA425; assembly: GCA_002506085.1. Lineage (GTDB taxonomy): Archaea > Halobacteriota > Methanomicrobia > Methanomicrobiales > Methanocorpusculaceae > Methanocorpusculum. The sequence goes on along the minus strand of DAWV01000010.1, from coordinate 17,737 downwards.
ATTGTTGTCACAACATTGCGCCCGAGGTCCGCACGCTATCAGCGTCTGATCGGCATCGCCGGTGTCGGCATCTTTGCACTCATCATCATCATGAAAATTGTGGAGATTATTGCCGCATGAATCGATTGCTCGGAATAACTGTTTGTACGGGAATTATCGCGATAGCTCTTCTTATACTAGTTCTTTTTGCAGGAGGAGGAAACCCGCTTCTCTACTCGGCAGAGGGAAATGTTTCGACAGAGAATCAGGCAGACCCGTCCACGATTGCCGTGATGACGACAGAGGAGTCTGAAACCATCCTCCCCCTGATGGACGATATTCTCGGTCTGTCATATGATACCGTTCTTCAGTTAGTATTATCCGACCCGGAATATGCTGCCCGGTATCTTACCTCATATGACAGCTCGGTAAGCCGGCTTGGAACGAACGCCCTAAAAATCAGACTGACAGCGACCGACATCTATGCCTACGATAAGGAGTCCGCGGCTCTCGGCACCTCAATGCAGGTTATTCTTGACGACATCATCCGTTTCGAGGAAATTGCGGAGTTGAAAGAACTCTACACGTCAGAGGGGAACAGCTCAGGGTTATATGAGCTCGCAGCAGAAGCCCTTCTCCTGCAGAATGAACTCAATCTTGCTGCTCTGAACTATGAAGACAGTGTTGATGTCATAGAGGATATAGCCGAGACATACAACCTTGATGCCTCACAGATACGGGAATCGGTTACGCTGATAAAACAGCTTGCTGAAACTGCCTCTGAAACCTATGGTTATGGGAGTACTGTTACAGACACCTCCGGTTCGATTACTCTCTCCGTCTCACCTGACTCCGCATATTATGGTGATTCTGTAACCATGTCAGGTATTGCGAAAAACACCCCGACCAATTTATCCATCTATTGGGATACCAACCTTTGGGGATCCGCTATGGTTAACAGCGCAGGCGGCTTCACAAAAAGCCTGACCGTGCAGCAGATTCCTGCAGGAACGCATAAGATTACGGTCCAGGCCGGGGGAATAACCTCAAAAACGGTCGACATCACCATCCTCACGCAGCCCTCGGTTGTAACAATCACCAAAACCACACAGACCAATGGAGAGGAACACCGTCTTCTCACGGTATACGGAACCCTGAAAGCTGAAAGCGGCATTGCCGTCAGGAATGCACCGGTCTCGCTCTATTCCGAGGATCATATCCTCATTGGTACAAGTAATACCACAACGAATGGGGTCTGGTCTGTCTCTTCCGAACTTATCGATGGAGGATATGCATTTTACGGGTTATTCAATGACCCCTCCTTCCCTCTGGAAGCGAACATGAGTGAACTCTACCCGGTATCAATAATCGATCTGACGATTTATTACATCCTATTGATAGCTGCCGTCGGGATTCTGATTATTCTGGTTATCCGGTTCATAGTCCGAAGGAAAAATGCTGCAAAAAAAATAACTGCGCTTCCGCCCGAACTTCAGAGGAAGCCGGCGGCAAACACACTCATCAATGCATTCAAAGACATCTTCTCCCGAAAAGGGAAGACCAATGCCGAAAAACTCTCGGCTCTCTATTTGCAGATAATATCCGCACTTGCAGAAGCTGAACAGATACAGAATATAACTGTTCTGACGCCGCGGGAAATTCTCAGGATGCTTGCCGCACCCGCAGAACCCATCCGGGAATTTATACCTGCATATGAATATCTGCATTATGCGAATGTAACGGTTGATTTTGAACAATTACAAAGAATGGAGCTTCTTGCGAAACAGATTATCAAGGTATACTATGAAAACAATGAATAAATATCAGACACTTGTTCTCATCCTCCTGCTTGCATGCGGAGGATTCTCTGGCATTGCAGCTGCTGAAGGCATGAATGAGACAGGAATTCCCGATGAAAATACCACATATCTGCCGGATGTCATTGCCCGTCTGACTGTACTCTCAGATGACCTGAACACCACCGGAGATTCATTAACCACGACAGCTGCGGCGGACCCCATTCAGATATCTGCCCGACTTGACACACTCATTCCAGAGATGCAGACCCTCCAGACTGAACTGTCGGAAATATATACAGTGCCCGAGTCAACAGTTCTTGAGGTTATGGATATCATAACCGATCTTCAGGCAGCATCGCTTGCTCTTCAGGAAGAATCACCTGACCCGGGTTCAATATCAGCAAGCCTGACCGCAGCATCCGCAGATCTGGCCGCCGTAAATGACACGCTCTTAACGCTGCTTTTCACGATGGACATGAGCACTGATGAGGCTGATATTCTCAAACTCATGAACATCAGCAACCGCCTCAGCGGCATCTCATCCGATCTGAATACTTTGGCGGATGAACTGACGCCGGCAGTTTTCAATCCTGCCTCCTCCGGCGTGAAAATTCAGGAAATCGCCGCGGAACTGGAGACACAGCATACCATACTGCAGAATAATACCGGAATTCCTGAGATAATCCTACAGAATCTCGCAGCCGTCATTACAGATATCAGAGTCTCGGCAGACGCCCTCCAGGAATCTGACCCTGATATTCCGGCGATTGCCGCGAATCTGAAATCGAAATCAGCCGATCTTATGACAGTTGCGGGTGATCTCTCGGGAATCCCGACTATCTCTCCCGAATCTGCGGAAAATGAAACCCCGGAACCGGCTCTGACTCAGGATGATTCCGGGATGAGCATTGCCGGCGACCTCACGGCAATCCCGACAGCCTCATCAGAATCCGCGGAAAATGAAACCACGGCACCTGCTGAAACTCAGGATAATACCTGGATTATCATCGCCGTAATCTCAGGTATCGGCGTGCTCGTTGTCATCATCGGCGGAGTCATCCTGATAAAAAGAAGACGGAACGAAAATAAAACCGCTGCGGATACTCTCTATCCTGATGTCCGGGAGCCGGAACAAAAACAGGAAATAAGCACAGAGGAGACTGTTTTGCCGGCGGCTGTGCATACTGAAGCTGTTCTGAAAGCAGAATCAGAAGAGGAACCGGTGAGACAAACAGTTGTAAAACCGGATGCCGCCCGGAAATTCGAACTGAAACATAAACCGGTTCCGGCAAACCCGACCCCGTCAGAGTATTACCGTCTCGTCGCCGCATCGATTGCGGAAAATCATGGAATAATGAACAGTGCCTCCCTTACTCCGCGGGACCTGCTTCGAATCACAGAGTCTGCACCGCAGATACAGGAATATATCGACCTCTATGAACGTGTCAGATATTCCGATCATTCTGATAGTGGCGACATTACCCGTCTGGAACAGCTTGCAAAACGCATTCTGGAACACAAATCATGAAAATCCAATCGGTCATAGCTCTCATCCTTCTCCTCCTTGCGGCTGCCGTTCTCATTTCCCAGCTTGCCACAACCGATGCGGAATACAGCCGCTACAACATCAACTGGAACGGCACCTCAGACTTCTTCGGGATGGCCGCAGGTAAAGACTTCGTCTACAGTAATGAGGATTTAGCTTCAGTGAGCGGGACCCTTCTTCTCATTGCACCCGGAACCGATTTCACCGGTCTTGCCGACTACCTCAGGCAGGGGAACACGATAATTATCGCAGACCAGAGTGAAAATGCCAACATCTTCCTTGAAGAGATTGGCAGCAGCATCCGGGTACATAATGAATCCCTGCGCTCCACCAGCATGGAATACAAAGACATGGGTATATTCCGGGGCACAGTATCAACGGACATTTTCGGCTCAGGCGTGACCGAGATGATGTTCAACTACCCCGGCTATGTAACCGGGGGGGATGCACTTGTATCGACATCTTATCTTTCCTGGGTCGACATTAATGGGAATAATATCGCAGACAGCGATGAGCCACTGAAAGTTTATTCTCTTATTGCATCAGAAAATATAAGTAATGGTCGTGTGATTGTGGTAGCCGACCCTTCAGTGTTCATCAACAGCATGCTTGTTCAGACGCACACGGAAAATATGGTGGTCATTAATGCTCTTCTCGAAAGAAACCTGACGATTGACCAGGCTAATTCGGCTACAACCGAAGGCGGAGGTCTCACTCCCCTTCTTCAGACTATGCACCGGTATCCTGCCCTGGGAACAGCCATACTCGCCATACTTCTCATCCTCGCAATAATCGGTATACGGAGAATCCAGCAATGACAGAAAAACCAAATCTCACAAAGATACATGAATTCCATGTACATCTGAAAGAAGAACTCCACAAATGCATCGTCGGGTATGATGACCTGATGGATCTCCTGACCATCACCCTTCTTAGTGATGGTGCACTCCTCATGGAAGGAGTTCCGGGAACGGCAAAAACCACTCTCTGTAAAATATTTGCCCAGAACATCGGGGGAAAATTCGGACGGCTGCAGGGCGCGGTCGATATCCTTCCGATGGATGTTATCGGGGTTCAGAAATACCAGCAGAATCAGAACACCTTGACCTTCACGGAAGGTCCGATTTTTTCCAATGTCTTCCTTGTGGATGAAATCAACCGAATGACGCCCAAGGCACAGGGCGCTCTGCTGGAAGCTCTTGCCGAACGTCAGGTCACTATTGATAATAAGACCCAGCCCCTTCCCTCCCCGTTCATAGTAGTCGCAACTCAGAACCAGTATGAAATGGAAGGTACATTCAACCTTATCGAGTCCCAAAAAGACCGGTTTACCCTCAGCTACCAGATTAAACATATGGATATTGACGAGGAAGTCAATGTTCTCCGGAAGGAAATCAGCGGCAATCTTAATATGACCTCCTATCTGGAAATCATTCCAATCATTGCCGGTCTGGCTGAAATCAAATCCATGCAGGAAGTAGTGAAGACTGTTTTTGTAAGCGAAGACATCCTCTCGTATATTGGCGATCTGGTCATTGCAACAAGAAAGCACAATGATGTGAAACTTGGTATCAGCACGCGTGGGTCCCTTGCTCTTCTCAGATGTTCGATGGCATATGCCGCAATGCAGGGACGTGACTACTGCATCCCTGATGATGTGAAGTTCCTTATGCCCTATGCATTCACCCACCGTCTGATTCTCAGACGTGAAGCTGTTCTCGGCAATGTTAAAACAGCACAGGTCATCTCGGATATCCTTGCATCTGTTCCGGTGAGATAAGGTATGCGCCCCACCCAGCTGACTGGCATACTAATGCTGTGTATCCTGATATGTTTCGGATATGCCTGGCTGATGAACTCAGCCGGAGCAGTTGGTGCGGGTCTTGGCATTCTCGTGATACTCGCAGTCAGGGCTAACCTCTTCCATAGCGGCATGAAGGATCTAATCACCTCTCTCACGGTAACACGGTCGGTCGACAAAGAGATTCTGCATCAGAATTCTATTATCAAGGTAACATCCTCAATTACTGCCGTCGTAAAACATATGACGGCCTCCTTCGAGGATGTAATCCCGACCGGTGCAGTTCTCGTATCAGGCAGAACCGGATTCACCAATGGTGAAACAGCCTACTCGATTAACCTCCCGGTGATTGGCGAATCATACTTCAGGGGAGTTCGTGTAACCTGCAGTGACCTGTTTTTCACGCGCACGATTCTCTTGGCGAGGAACGCAGAGCTTCCAAAGCTCATCATGTATCCGACAGGAATTGGTGCAACCTATCAGCTTACCGGCCGGAGAGCCGGATGGAGCAGCATAGAACTTGACAGACCTGCACGAATTGCAGGCGTCGACACCAGAATGTTCCGCCCTTATACTGATGGTGACAGTATCCGGAATATCGACTGGAAGCTCACGAGCAAACACATGAACCTCTACGTCCGCCTGAAAATGGATGCATCAGGCGGCAGACCGGCTCTGATTGTCGATCTGCCCCAAATCGGGGTCTCAAAGAACATCTGCATGACTTTTGCCGAAACGGTTGCAGGCTGCCTGGGGAGTAATGATTTCGGCGATGATTCCCGCATAGTATTCATTTCCGGCGCCATGTATCTTGGTATGGTTCGTTCAGGCAGCATCGAGGAGATACTTGCCATGCTCAAACGTGCGGGGAACATCTACCCGACAGACCATCTGTTCAGACTGAGCCACCCTGAATCGATTATGCATACGACAGGAGGGCATGATAAAAATCAAAACGCCTGGTCTGCCGGGATCCGTAAACTCATGCAGCGGAATGCCGGACGTTACCCGTCAGTATTTGAGAATACTGTTCATAATATCGCAAATTTACTGGATGAGGAGAAGCAGATTATCTATATTACCACGGCCTCCGGAGATGTGAGCCATATGACGTATTATCTGACCGAGATGCGGAAATATGAATGCATAGAAACGGTTCTTGTCGTCGGGAGCACAGACCGGAAAAAAGATGTCCGTGACATCTTTACCCGCGCCGGAGCGGATGTTGTGGAGATGATATCATGAAGAGCATCTATCCTGCCGTACTTACCGCGGTCATCGCGGTATTGGGAGCCGCAGATGATCAGCGGATTATTGCCGCGATTATTGCCGCGGCTTTCCTCATATGCACGGTTATCAGAATTTCGACAGAGAGCAGGATTCTCTTCATGTCGGCTGCCGGATTCCCGCTTGTGCTTACCGCAGGATATGCGCCGGCTGCAGGTCTTCTGGTTTTTTTGCTGATTATAACCGTTCTTGCCGGTGCTGAAACAAAGCTGAATTGGCATCATATCCTGGCAGGTCTTCTTGCCGGTGCCGCAGGGCTTCTTTTTGCTCTGCAGATATCGGTCTTCCTCCCGCTTCTCGCTATTGGAATCTTTATTGTCATCCTTATTTATATCCTGTTTGTCAGGGAATACCGGCTGAAAAAATATGTCGAGGGAACACTCAAATGAAATTCAAAAATTCAATGCTCGCATCAGTGTATTTCGCACCGATCATACTGTTCATTGCTGCAATTCTGACCTTTACGGTATATGTATTCACAAACCGCAGCGATATGACCAGCGCTCTTCTGCTTCTTATCGGATTCATGCTGCTGATAACCGGCATCCTGCTGCTTACTCTCGCAGATAAGACACCGCTTCCGGCAAAACTCACCGAACTGCTTCCGATTGCAGGTTCCCTGAATCTCGCAACACTTCTCGCAGATTTGGGAGTAACGAGCAACACCATTCACCGTCATCTTTCGGATGGGGATTATATCCAGATCAACCCGGTGTCCGGAGGAGTGATTCCGTCACTCCCGGCAGGAGTGACTTTTATCACAACAGAGGACTGGGAGGGTGTGCAGTATCACTCTCTTGCCGAACCCCTGATGCGTCAGCTGAAATCTGCAGATAAACTGCAGGTCCCGGCTGATAATCAGGAACTTCTCGCGACATGCATAACCGAGGTCATGAAGGATACTCTGTCGCTCGCGGAGAAGGTAACCGTCGACCGAAATGACAAGTCTGTGATTGTCACGCTTGATGGATTTTCCCTGAAGAAGACCTGTACCTATCTGCAGGGTGAATCCCCGAAATGCTGTACCATGGTCGGGTGTCCGGTCTGTTCCCTGATGGGTGCAATTCTCGCGGAAGGGGAGCGCTGTGATGTGCAAAGCGACAGCGCCTTACGTAACGGTTCGACGCTGACAGTATCCTATTCACTGCTGAAACAGCAGTAACGGGAATGCGGTTCTCCCGGCCTTGATAATAAGATAACCTTCTTTTTTCAGTAACTGATTTCATGCCGGAAAGACCATAGCCGAAAAAAGAAATGAATTGTTGAGCTCTTAATCATTGTATTCCGGCAATGATAATGAGCCGGCGACCGGGGTTCCCTGCAGACGTGACCGTGTCAGGGAATGATATGCCCGATAATCCGTTTGTCCTTCCCGTATTCCGTATTACCTGTATTTATGCCTCGTTTATCAGTTTGACAGATGAGGGATGCTCCTTTTCAGGGACCTGTTCACAGAGCCCGGAGGATGCGAATCTCTGTCTCATCGGCTCGGGAAGGGGCCGCAGACGTGCCGGGTTCCCCACAGCCATCATTCCAGGGGGCACATCCTTCGTTACAACAGAGCCTGCTGCAATCACCGCACCTCTCCCTATTGTAACACCCGGGATCAGCGTCACGTTCGCACCGATAGCTGCAAAATTTTCAATTGTGGCTCCAACCAGACCGCCTATTCCTGTAGGGGGGTAGCGGTCGTTGGTTATGATTACATTCGGTCCGATGAACACATTGCTGCCTATCTTCGTGTTCGTCGGGATAAATGCCCTGCTCTGAATGCTTACGTTATCGCCAATCTGAACATTTCCCTCGATAATCGTACCTGTCCCGACCGATGTGTGATTTCCGATAATGGTTTTTTCACGAATCATCACATCGTGTCCGGTCTGACACTGGCTGCCCATAACCACATCACTGTAGATAATTGCACCCGTTCTGATAATGCAGTCATCACCAATAATGACACCAGGCCACATGTGTTTATCCAGATGCTCGCGCGATGGGAAACCAAGTTGGACAGGGTCAAAAATCGTTACGTTTTTTCCGATACTGTTTATAGCAGGCATGATTTTTCTCCAATGATTAACTCAGATTATTCTTATCTCCGCGCCCGATGCCGCGGTAAATCCACCCGGCGTCAAGAAACGCATCAGGTGTAATCACATTTCGCCCGTCAATGATTGCGGGGTGTTCTTTTCCGGTCATCGCTTTCAGCGCTGCTGCATCAAGTGATGTGTATTCTCTGTGATTGGTCAGAACAATCACCACGTCGGAACCTTTGACGGTTTCGCCGATTGTCCGGGTCAATTCCAGATCAGGTATCTCCGGAAAGCTCTTCACCCACACATCATGTATCCTGATTTCCGCACCCTCATCCTTGGCGAGATGGTAATATGCTTCAGACGGCGTGTTTCTCGCATCATTCGTATTCGCCATAAATGCCCAGCCGAGAAGGGCTATCTTCTTCCCTTTGAGACTCCCGGTATGCAGTGCGTCTTTTGTTAGAGTCAGCATGTGATGCGGCATGAAATCATTGATGTGACGGGCAAGAACGTAGAGTGATTCCTCGTTCTCCGGATAGTCGAGCCGGTCTCCGCCAAGCATATGCATGCCGCGTTCCAGGTGATAGGTATCCTTTGTAAGACAGTGACCGCCGACACCGGCTCCCGGCCAGAGCATGGCACGGGTTATTCCCTCTCCTTTGAGTGAGTCGACACCGGTCCTTACATTGTAGAAGTTGATACCCATCGCTTCACAATACAGAGCAAGCTGATTTGCGGCTGCAATCTGCAGATCGCGAAGGGTATTTTCGCAGGTCTTCGTAATCTCCGCCTCGGTTGCCGACATGGGAATAACATCCCCGCGGGTCAGAATCGGAGCATATAATTCAACCGCACGTGCAGTGCTCACATCATCAATCCCGCCGACACAGCGGTCATGTTCCTGAATGTTCTGCAGGAGTCTGCCGACCATGACCCGTTCCGGAGCATGGGCAAGGGCGAAGTCTTCGCCTGCGATGAGCCCGGATTCCTTCTCGAGAATTTCCCGGGCCAAAACTGCAGTTGTTCCGGGAGTGATGGTCGATTCAAGAACGACAAGCATCCCGGGTTTTAGATATTTTCCGACATTACGGAGACCGTCGGTAAGTGCGCCCAGGTCCGGAATGAGATCTTTCGGGTTGGCAAACGGCGTCTGTATTGCAAGGCAGACAGCATCCAGTTCGCTAATTCTGGAATAGTCAGACGTGCATTCAAACTTATTTCCGGTTACCACTTTTTTTATGAGGTCATCAAGCCCTGGTTCAATGCCCCTTAGGGGGCACTCCCCGCGATTGAGCATGGCGATTTTGTATCCGGAGTTTACTGACGCACGCTGAAATCCATAGACCTTTTCGATAGATGGCACATCTGCCTGGAGCATGGCTGCGGGAATTCCCACATACCCCATACCGATAATGCCTACTTTCCGAATAGCACCGCGCTGTCGTATTAGCTGTGATAATTTGTCTGACATGGAATACTCCTAAGGCATATTCTCTTCAGATGCCCGCCGCCAGGTGAATCTCATTACAAATGCGCAGGTTTTCGGTTGCCTCTTCCAATGTAACCGGAAAAGCCGTTTTATCTCTGGCACAGGTAAGGAATGTCTGCAGTTCGAGTTTAAGAGGTTCGACTTTGGGAACCACAATCTTCTCCACAACATTTTCCTGAACATACCGTTCATTATCCTTCTGATATACACCGGGTTTTCGATGGATGTACACCTCCTGGGTCATGTAGTTGCCCTCGATGGTGAGGTCTTCCTGCTCAATGTAGATGGTCCGTACCTTTTTTGATGCTTTGCGGCTTGCAGAGAAGTACATCGGCGTATTCTGATTATTAACCAGAACACCCATTACATCATCCGTCCCGCTGGCAGTCAGGGTGTAATCTCCTTTCATAAAATAATGATTGGCAATATCTATATCATGGATCATGAGGTCTTCGATGACAGGCGTCCCGACAATCCTGTCGGATGCAGGATTATGACGGTTAATCGATAGATAAAGCGGGTTGTCTATAATTTTTACAATTTCCGGGATAATAGGATTGAATCTTTCTATATGACCAACGCCAACCGTTGCACCGGAAGGTACATGGTCGAGAAGATATTCCGCTTCTGAAACAGTAGAACAGATCGGTTTCTCAATCAATACAGCGACTCCGGAATCAATGACGGTTAATGCTGTGTCTTTATGATACTGTGTCGGAACGCAGATACTCACGGCATCCACCTCGTCCAGGAGTTTATCTATGGATGAAGCGGTTTTTATGCCCAGCCTCTTTGCAGTTTTCTGCGCTGCATCTGTTACCACATCAAACAGAACAACGTCCTCTATACCTTTTGTTTCGGAGTAAACACGGGAATGATTCTGTCCCATGACTCCAGTTCCAATCACACCAACTTTCATTTAACTCATACCCCCTATTTCGAACAGTTGCGTCAGAAATAAGATTTGTATATGGTGGTGTATTTCCCTGTCAGGAATAATATAGGTTCCGCCGATTGGCGACTAACTATAACAACTCTGTTTAAAAAAGAGAATATATTGCATTTTCTCACTTTTTTTATGGTCACTCCATAAGAGTGGATGACACCCCGGGTCATCGCTGAAAGATAGAATTTCGCATATTTTTCATCATTGGGTGAAGCCTGTTTTTCTCTGAACCGGCATGTCTGATGTGCTCTCGGATGAACAGAATACAGAGGATACTCTGCCGGGAAAATGCTTGAGAAATCTTATGGAAAAAAACATGAAAAATTAGGAGATGGTATTGATGACATCTGCAATATATCTGCACTCATCTTCAGTAACTGATGGATGAACCGGCAGGCTGAGTACATGCTTTGCACAGTCTTCAGAGAAGGGCAGGCTGACATCCCGGTTTGCGTCAGCAAATACCGGCTGCTTGTGCAGGGGGATCGGGTAGTGAACAGCACATCCGATACCTTTTCCGGTAAGGTATGTCATGAGTTCGTCACGGGTCATCGGAAATTCGTTTTCAACACGGATGACGTACTGATGATAGACATGCTCTGCTTCGGGGGCGGAGTAAGGGACGGTAATTCCTTTTGCGGTTATTGTATCGCTCAGAATTTTTGCGTTGCGCTGACGGAGTGCGGTAAAACCCGGGAGCCGTTTCAGCTGTTCTTTACCGATTGCGGCATGAACATTGGTCATGCGGTAATTGTAGCCGATCATACTGTGCAGGTATTTTTCGGCCTGACCATGGTTGCAGATGACAGACGCGCGGTCAGCAGCACCCTTGTCTGAAGTTACAATCATCCCTCCCTCCCCGGTGGTCATATTTTTTGTCGGGTAAAAAGAGAAGCAGGCAATGTCACCTAGGTTGCCGGAAATGCGACCGTTCCATTTTGCGGCATGTGCCTGCGCACTGTCTTCGATGAAGATGAGATGATGGTCTGCGCAAATTCTCTTGAGCGCAGAGGCATTGCAGCACTGACCGAAGAGGTGGACACCAATCACCGCTTTCGTTTTTCCGGTTATCTTCTGCTCCACTGACTGGGGGTCAATATTGAAGGTATCCGGGAGGACGTCTGCAAATACAGGCGTCGCCCCGCACATGCTTACCGTACTTGCCGAAGCAAAGAAGGTAAAGGCAGGAACAATGACTTCATCGCCTGCGGATATTCCGGCTGCAAGCAAAGCTGCATGCAGGGCAGTCGTGCCGTTTGTGGTGGCAACACCATATTTGGCACCACAGAACCCTGAAAATGCATGTTCAAATTGATGGACTACATCTCCGGATGCCATCATTCCGGAAAGGATTACCGCATGTACGGCGGCGGCCTCTTCTTCTCCTGCGACAGGTTTTGCAATCGGAATCATATACAAAATAGTAGTATAGTTGTTCATGTAATTGAACTATTTGTAGGTTAAAACTGATATGTTATAGATATTTTTGGTGAAAAATACGGTCTTTCCGTATACCCACTGAGAGGGGCGGGACCCTCGTCCGCGATTCCCCAAACCAGGGATTTACTGCCCCGTCTTCAGCCGTAAATCAGCAGGGTTGTGGTTATATTCTCTTCCCTGACTGGTATCATCAAAAGTGCTGCATCCCTGTAATCCGGTTCAGATAGTATGAGGTAAAATACGAGAAATTCTTGGGGAATTTGGGATAATATACTCTTTGTATCAGGTAATATTCCTGGAATCACGTGTTTACGAAGAGGCCCCGCATCCAGATAAAAAAAGATAAAACAAGAACAATTATGTTTAAGCCCAATGTTTATATTCCGGGAATATGAATGATAATTGTTGGTGTGTGTAAATTGACGATTATCGTAATTGGTCAGAAAGACTTATTTAAAAATATCAAGCCGTTCCTTATCGATACTCTCTCAGATAAACAGATTATTTTTTATCAGTCTCACACGTTATTCGGGTATAAACGGAATAAGATTCTCTCGGCAATCAGAGCTGCCTGTATTGAGAATACAGCCGCCGCCATCGTGCTGACCACGGAAAATAGTGAAACTGCCAGGATAGCCGCGTTATTAAAAGGGTTGCCGAATAAGGAGGTATATTACATCCCGCATTATGTGTATACCCGCTTATCTGAGATAAAAAATATATCCGGGTATCTTGTTCCGGTGGATTTGCATAAACCCCGGCTTAATTATCTGGAGTTTCAGGTAACGGATCACTGCAATTTAAATTGCAAAGGATGTACGCATTTCAGCAATCTGGAAGAGAAAGAGCTGTTTGCAGATCTCAACACCTATATCGCAGATATAAAACGGGTTAAAGAGTTATTCTGGGGTATTTCAACAATCCGGCTGATGGGCGGAGAACCACTGTTAAATTCGGATCTCTGGCAATTTATCAGAGTTACACGCACTGTTTTTCCTGATGCAGATATCCGGATTGTAACAAACGGGTTACTCATTCCAAAAACAGATGAATCTCTTTTTTCTGCGATGAGAGATACAGATTCAGGTTTTGATGTATCGCCATATATCCCGACTGTGAAAATTATGGATAAAATCAGGAGAACAATCCGGGAAAACAATCTTGAATTAAAGATGACCAGCATGGGTATCGGGAAATCGCAGCAGGTAGATCATTTCTATAAGAAACTGACACTCAATCCGGTAAATGATTCACGCAGGTCATTTACAAAATGTGAATATTACGGCTGTCTTTTTCTCAGAGACGGGACAATATCGCAGTGCCCGGTAGCAAAACTGATTGGAAAATTTAACTCCGCATATAATCTGCATTATCCGGTAAATGAAGGACGCAATATTCATGAAAACATTGATCCCTGGGAATTAGAACAGTCTTTACATAATCCGATTGATTTTTGTGCGTATTGTACGGAAATCTCCCAATCATTTAGATGGGAACGCTGTCCGCGCAAAAAATCCATGATGGAGGACTGGTTAGTCGCAGAATCCGAGATTCCAATGCTAAAGGAAGAGGAGCAGTCTCCTGCGACAAACCTGGTCAGCAAAGCTGGAAAGGCATTGTCACATACACCCACAATCAGATATTACGTAAGCAGGCTCTATAAGAATATGCTCTATAAAAACCGGCTTTTGTGATGAGAGAGATTCCAATATCATTAGATTATTTATTCCGACAAAATATGGAGCTATTTCCACGATCATGATCTCACGCAGCCTATGACTGATTTGCAGCCAGTCCCGTCTGACACGGGTTCAAAGAAATCCTTCGGCAGGGATGTCGGCAAACTTGTTTCCGGCACTGTTATTGCACAGGTTGTCGGTATTTGTCTGACACCCGTCATTACCTACATCTTCAGCCCGGAAATCTACGGAGTTGCATCCACCTTCATATCCATTGTGAGTATTATCGCGGTTATCGCCTGTATGCGGTATGAACTGGCAATATTGCTGCCGAAAGACAATACGGATGCGGGAGCGGTGTTTCTTGCCTGTCTCATAATTCTCGTTTGTATGAGTTTACTCTCCATCTTTGTTATGTTCTTTTTTGGCGATTCTATCGCCGGACTTCTGAATCAGCCCACTCTTGCCCAGTATCTGTTTCTCATTCCGGTTGCGGTCATAATTGACGGACTTTATACGATTCTCCGATACTGGAATACCAGAAGAACGCGCTTTGGAACCCAGGCAGCAACACAGGCACTGCAGTCATCATCAGCATCCGGGTTGAAACTGGGCTTTGGCATTCTCGGATTTGTGAATGCCGGGTCTCTTATTGTCGGGCAGATTCTGGGGCAGGGAATAGGAACACTGATATTGCTGTATCAGGTAGTGAAATTTGATGCAGGGATTTTTCGGGCAAGTTGTTCTCTGAAAAATATCCGGGTGCAGATTATCAGATACAAAAAATTCCCGATGATTGATTCATGGTCTGCAGTATTAAACACACTATCCGGTGTACTCCCGGTGTTTTTGTTATCCATTTATTTTTCACCCGCTGCTGTCGGATTGTACACACTTGGATACCAGATTCTGATAATCCCTATGGCGTTAATTGGCGGTTCCATATCTCAGGTATTTTTTCAGCGTGCGTCAATTGCAAAACATAATAATACACTGCCGTCGCTTGTCGAGAACGTTCTCGCTGTACTTACCAGCATCTCAATTGTTCCGTTTTCCATATTTGCGGTCACCGGCGGCGTGTTGTTTTCGGTAGTATTTGGTGCGGAATGGTATGAAGCCGGGATATATGCCCAGATTCTTACTGCATGGATATTTCTTGTGTTCATCACATCGCCTATCAGCCCCATTGTGTCAATCATGGAGATTCAGGAGTTCGGGCTGAAAATGAACATCATAAGCATTGTTTTACGCTTAATCTCATTGATTATCGGCGGTGTACTGGGCAGTGTATATCTTTCCCTCGTTTTATTCATGGTATCCGGCGTACTCCTTGTTGGGTATTCAAATTATTATTTTGTGAAATATTCCGGGGGTCATTTCAGAGAGATTTTTTCGAAGGCAAAAAAGAACATCTTTCTGTCCGGAGTATTTGCTTTGATGTTTCTTGTAATGGTGTATTTTGCAGTATCTTCCTGGATTATCCTCATTGCTGCCGGAATTATCCTGGTTAGTTATGAGATACACCTGTTTAAAACAGATAAAAATGTAAAAGAGATGCTTGTATCATCGTAAGGAAATAACCCCGCAGAATCCGGAAAAATTATGTTAAGCGAAGCCACTTTATCGCTTCACATAATGTCAGCACCTGGATTTTTTCAGATGCGGATCCGGTGTGATACAATCCCGCCGCATCATTTTTCAGTTTTGAATACGTATCCAGTTGTGAAATCCCATTGGTAAAATGCTCATCGAAATATGCTTTAAGGGCAGGGTTATGAGAATACCAATGATTAAGCGGTTTCATTGAAATCAATCTGCATTTCAGGATATGGATTTTACTATAGCGTATTACACGCTTATACAAACTCACAAAGTAATTGGCATTAATTTTCGTTCCGGTCTTTTCCCAGATATACCGTGCCGCGACAGGGGTGCATAATGTAATCCACCTGGCATAGATTTTATTATTATATCTTAATTTCGGTGGGATTTTCATCACATAATCCAGAAAATCCACATCAAGAAACGGGGATGCGTATTCTGAATAATTCTGTGTCATATAATATCCGTTATAGACCCCGTTTATACACCTCTCATAAAATGCACACATTTCATCATTATCATAAGTATTGCGTATTTCTTCCAGAACAACATCCGGAACTTTATCCAGCAGCTTTGATGAATAGGCGATTTTATGAATAAGCGTGTTGTTTACCGGATGATGCGACGTGTCTTGTAAATATGAGCCTAATATTAAATCCCCAACCTGACCCGTGTGTAACAGCCCGAACCCGTCCCAGTTTAACATTGCAGCCGAAGACAACTGCTGAGCAGCACTCCCATAGAGAATTAACCCGTCATTCGCTTTGATGGAACTCCCGATATCCAGCAGAAAATTACCATTATCCAAAGCATGGAAAACATAATCGCAATTCAGGTCGGCAGCTATCTTCTGTGATATGAGCTGATCCAGATACCCGCTCTGAGAAAACGTTAATGTTCGTATATTCCCATAACCAAGCATAATCCCTTTAACCAGTGTCATTCGGGAGTCCAAGCCTCCGCTTAACGTGACGATATGCCGGTAGCCGTATTCCTTGTCAATATCATATTCGCGTTTTATTGCCTGACAAAACCTTCTCTCCATCTCCTGTATGATGTTCTCCTCACTATCCTCGATGTAAGGGGTATTTTTCAAGGTATAATACGTCTCTTTTTTGATATCTCCGGTGTTTAAAGAGAGTGTCAGAATGGTTCCCGGTTCCAGGTGTATTGCATCTTTACAGAGCGTATGATTTCTGAGCATAAACCCGAACGTGAGAAGACAGTAGGCTCCTGTCTCTGAAAGTTCTGTCGGATACCCGTATTTCTGCATTAATGTTGTAACAACCTTTAAATCTGATGCGAAAAAGAAATCTTTTGTTTCATCATTCCGATAATAGAATATTCGTTTCGATCCAATGTGATTCGTAAAAAGATACAGTTCCTGCTTTGCCTTATCAACAATTACGCCGGAAAAATCACCACGCAGTTTATTCACGAAATGTATGCCTTCGTTCAGGTACATCGCACGAATTAACGCAGATTTGCTGCCGGCATTATACTCAGGATACAATTCAGGGGCATTGAGAAGTGTTCCTTCAAGAGAATAAAACAGCTCATCCGCATTCACGAACATTTTATCATTTTGAAATTTGGGAATACTATACTGACGAAGATAGACATTAGATAATGCCGCATCTTTCTCAATGGTTTTGGTAATGCCGTGCTGCGTTGAAAAATTACAGTCAATCGGCATATTCATTCGATAAATTCCACACAATCCAGGCATGCTTAATCCTAACCTCTCAGGATTCAATATTCCACACTATTGATACAAATGTACGAAAAGAACTCAATCTACGAATATCAAATCCTGATACCAAGATAGAATAGGTTGTTCCCATATTTATGTGTAACAACAATTTTTTGAGAATAGGACTTATGCGGTGTTGGTGTGAATCCAATCGAAGCGAGTCGGAGAGCAAGGCACAGCCTTACAAATGCGGTTGGTTTTTTTCTTCGGGTGTACATGGACCACTCTTTTTCATGTGATGTCTGATGGTGAAAATTATGAGATGAAACGAATCTGGATTGCAGAATTCATACTATTCTTTTTTAGTATGGATTATTGGATGTACTTCGGTTTCGTGTACGGGATTCTTTTTGATGGTCGTATCATCACACGGAAAACAC
>DAWV01000005.1:236544-236722 GCA_002506085.1 Methanocorpusculaceae archaeon UBA425 | reverse complement strand
AAATAACATAATCTTCTATTTTAATGTTCATAAAAATATACCTTACTCCAGATTCAACATCCCCCTATTCATCCACCCCGGCCCCCTTTTCGCGCATTCCGTTGATTTCCGTGGGTTCGGTGTGGGGGCTGGGGAGGTACAAGAAACACTCAACAGAATCTCAATATTTTCCGTGTTT
>DAWV01000005.1:12884-236376 GCA_002506085.1 Methanocorpusculaceae archaeon UBA425 | reverse complement strand
CATCAAAAAAGAATCCCGTACACAAAACCGAAGTACATCCAAAAATCCAGAATAAAAAAGGAGAGAATGAATCCGGTAAACTATCGGCTCACCCCGGATCACATCCGGTCCCCCTCTCCCATATAGGATTCACACCAACACCGCGTAAGTCCTATTATAAGAAGTTGAAGAGTATTTGTTCATTTAATTACGGCGAAGTAAGTTGTTTTAATCCTTCAACGTCCAATAGTAGATTAGTATGACCATCAAGGAACCAATACGCAAGGTTATGTCGATAGCGTTTTCGAAACTTCACGGGAACGGGAATGACTTCATTCTCATTGATGAGATGAATGAGGAAATTATTCCTGATGAAATGAAAGCGCAGTTTGCTGTCGTGTACTGCGAACGTAAATTCGGTATCGGGGCAGACGGGATTCTCTTTATTTCCAAATCCAAAACGGCAGACATTCGGATGAGGATTTTCCAGCCGGATGCAAGTGAGGCTGAGATGTGCGGAAACGGGATACGCTGTCTTGCAAAATACGCATTTGATAAGGACTATGTGAAGACCAAAGCGTTCAGGGTTGAGACGCTTGCAGGCATTATGCCGGTGCACGTGGGTTACGATTCCGATGGTGATTTTATGGCGACAATTAACATGGGACCTGCAGTATTCCAGGAAACGCACGAGATTGACGGCATGACTGTTTACTCGGCAGATACCGGTGTTCCCCATGCGGTGGTTTTCGTAGGGGATGTTTCGGGCATTAATCTGGACGAGGTCGCACCAAAGATTCGTCACAACCCGGTTTTCCCGAAAGGAACGAACGTGAATTTTGTTCAGATTACCGGTCAGTCAGATATTGTTATCCGGACTTTTGAACGCGGTGTCGAAGGAGAGACGCTTTCCTGCGGTACCGGTTCGACGGCCTCCGCCATTATTGCTGCAAAGACAGGTAAAGTGCACGGAGAGGTCGTTCATGTGAAGACTGCGGGCGGCCCTCTTGATATTACAGTCGGGGATGCTCCCTTGATGACCGGTCCGGCAGAGACGGTCTTTACCGGCGAAATCACATTCTGAGAAAATATCTTCTCCATTTTTTGCTCTCAGATATTTCGTTTTGGAGGGCAAAGTCTAAAAAAAGAAAATTATCCTATCTAAATCCGCTCAAACGACCCGACCCGGAGCGTCCCTTTTGCATTTCTATTTGCCACGTCCCCTCTGAAAGAAACAAGAGCGTGTCCATCCTCGGTAACTTTTCCGATTTCCTTAAAGGTTGGCAGGAAATCAGTCACATGTCCAAAGACCGTGGCCTCCCCGTCAAACATATCGCCGCAGGGCATGAGGCAGTCACCTTCAATGAGCAGTTTCCCGCCTTTCATATTACAACCCGCATGAATTCCGGCATTTCCTTTTACATGGACAAACCCGCCAAAGAGACACTCGGCACAGAAATCCCCGACGTTTCCCTCAACGAGAATTTCACCGCCGCGAACACCTTTTCGTCCGCCGCGGTATCCCGAGCCGCAGTAGTTTCCGGCATCTCCGTGACAGAGGATTTTTCCGCCCAGCATCTCGCGGCCGAGCCAGTCCCCGGCACTTCCGAGAATCTCGATTGTGCCGCCGTTCATGAAGTCTCCGCAGTGCATCCCGATATCGCCTTCGATGATGATTCTTCCGTCGGTCATGTACTCGCCGACACGTTTCACCTGATGGCAGTCTCCGACCAGAATAATCTCCGTGGCTGCCGGTCCCGCAGCCTCTCCATCAACTCTGACATGGAAAACATCTGTTAGCTGCTTTCGCTCGTTTCCCACGTAAACTGAGACATCAATTCTTTTTGAAAGTATCGCCGGGCAGATGACCTCGGCCTCGATTGGGAGATACGGGTCAACTTCTTCACGTAAAATAAGCGTGATACGTCTCATAATGTCGTCTCCGTTTCAATTTTCATGCTCTTGTTCAGGTAATAATCCTCATCCACAGCATAATTTTCCATTCTGATGGTATAATACCGTTCAAATGTATGAATTAGTTCGGGGTCTTTAGTCATATCATACTTTGCAGGAACTTTCGGACTGCACCAGAATGTCCTGTTCTGCTTATCTGCGAGAATTACATCATCTTTGGAAATCATCACACCGAGTTTCATCGTGTATTTCGTCTGGGCAAATCCTCTGATGATTTCGGCATACTGCTTTGACGGATCAAGCTTGTCGGGTTTAATCGGGTAGATTGCGATATCTGCCTCGGCGCCCGGTCCGAGATGCCCTTTGCCAAAGTCCAGAAGACCAAGAGCCCGCGCCTGCCCGGCACGTGTCATGACTGCGATTTCGTCGAAGGTCAATTCACGCTCAATTGCCGGAAGGACGACACGGCTCTTTGTCTTCGGGTGAATGAGTGCAAACTCCTTGTCACGATACTCTTTGCTCATCAGAAGACCGATGATTTCCGGATACTTTACAAACGGGGCCCCGTTCGGATTATCGGTTGTCAGGAGACACTGCCAGGGATTTTTCGTGAGCAGAGCGAGTTCGAGACCGATTGACCACATGATACTGTTGACCAGATTCTTGCGCCGGTAAATTACCGGAATAACTCCGGATGCTGTTTCCATCTCGACATCATGGTTACTCCATTTGTCCTGATGAAGACGGAAAAGGTTGAACTCCATCGGACCATCCGCCGTCATGGTTGTGGTCCGTCCGAACATGACTTGTCCCATATCGATGGTGAGTTGGGGGCGCATGTTCACAAAATTTGCAACAGGCTCGGCCTTTGAACAGAAATCATTCCAGCCGCTTCCGCCGTATGAATGGAACTGGACGTGGGTAAAGTATGCGGTCTGCCGTTTTTTGTTCAAATCGGGAACAAGCCCCATCGTCCCGATTGTACAGGTATAGTTTCCGGGTTTTCCGAGGTTATTACAGTGTATATGCACAGAGTGGGGGAGTCCGAGCATTTCGTTTGCTTCGATTACACCTTTGATGTATTCGGCAGGGCTTACATCAAAATCCGGAATCGGTTTTCTGATGCAGTCCACATTTTTACCCCAGCTCCAAAGTTCAGCACCAAGAGGATTCGTGAGTTTCACACCGTATCCTTTTACTGCGTCAAGACGCCAGGCGATTAGCGCAGCCGCCCGTTTTATATCGCCGGCTGCGATTGCCCGCATAAGACCCCAGTCTCCGTCAAAGAGCGTCAGAATGAGTCCGTCCTGCAGGGGGGTGTGCCGGAACTCCTCGTGCGTGTGACGGGCTTCGAGAGGAGCCATAGCTCCCTCGGTGAGAGTGGTATATCCCATGAGGGCATACCGGTAACTGTTTCCATAGGTCGTCGGAATACTGTATCCGGACACGGCACGCATTCCGTTTCTGTGGGGTGTACGTCCGGCCCGCATATCTTCCGGGCTCATGTATCTGCCGAAGTTCACTTTCGTTCCGCAGATGTGGGTATGGGAATCAATTCCCCCGGGCAGAGTCAGGCATCCGCCTGCATCGATGACCTCGGCATTTTTCGGTTCCTCGTCCGTGATTCTTCCGTTGGAAATAAAGAGGTCCATCTTTTCGCCGGATATTTTGTTGACGGGGTCAACGACACAGGCGTTTTTGATGATATAATCCATTATTTTGCCTCCTGCACGGCGGTTACCTTTCGGATGACATGAATTGCCCCGTTTGGACAGGTCTCCATACAGGTCTTGCAGCCTTTGCAGAGTTCATTGTGCAGGACTGTGTTTTTCCCGTGTTCGACACGGATGAGGACCTGGTCAGAAAATGAGGTCCCGCCGGCGCCAATCTGCGGATCGATTTCCCGGTTTACCGGACATGCCGTGGTACAGTTCCCGCAGCCCATGCATTTGCCGGTGTCAATTTTGATACTATATTCATGGGTGAAAAGGAGTCCCTGCTCTTTTTTGCGTGCGAGTAAATCGCCGCTGGTCAGAACTCCTTCCGGACAGGCCTCCACGCAGTATCCGCACCGAACGCAGTGACCCTGAATTATCCGGGGATTCCAGACGCCTGCGGTCTGAATTACATCAATTGCTCCGGGAGACGGACAGATCATTTTGCAGTTGAGACAGTGGGTGCATTCCTTTCCGGTCAGAGTCGGGAAGTCCCTGAAATACGGGGGGCTTACAAGAGGCGGCGTTTTTACTGTGAAGAACGACTTAATCCAGGATGGTCTGAGAAATTCGCTGATGTAACTGAAGAGGGTCATGTCACCGCTCCGCACAGGCAATACACGGGTCGGCACTGATGAATGTGGAGGTTACATCGGCGACGGATGCCAGATTTTTCATCATAGCATGTGATGCGACTTCAATATTCGGGATGGACGGTGTCTGAATTGAGACAAACACAACCTGACCTGCGGAATCGATTTCGATGTCGTAGGTAAGATCCCCGCGGGGAGCTTCAACGGTGTGTTTCACCCGACCCGCCTTCATCTCTCCGCCGTTCCGTATTTTTCCGGGTTCGAGAGCTGCAAGTCCGTTCCTGATTATATTTACGGACTGGAAGAGTTCCTGGAACCTGAGCATAATCCGGGCGAAGTTGTCGCTTTCGGTCCTGAGAATCATATGCCAGCCAAGTTCATGATAGAGCGGGTCTGCTTCGCGGGCATCACGGGGAAGACCATTGGCACGGGCTGTAGGGCCGACAACTCCCGAAGCTAATGCATCCTCGGCTGATAGAACGCCGATTCCTTTTGAACGAAGGGCAATCATCGGGCCTGTTTCGAACATCTTCACATATCGTTTGAGTTCGGTCTCCAGCGTATAGGTCGCTTCCAGAATTTTTGCGGCATTTTCATCCGAGAGGTCCTCACGGACTCCTCCCGGGACTATATATGCCGACATGACACGGGTTCCGGTCATCATTTCAATGGAATCCATCGCTGTTTCACGGAGATTCAGCAGATACATGGCAAGCGTTTCGTGCTCGATGGTATAACAGTATGAGTAGTTCGCAAGAAGATGACTCTGAATACGGTCTAGTTCGTTCAGAATTATGCGGAGGATTTTCGCCCGTCTCGAAACGGTAATACCGCTTATTTCTTCCAGAGCCTCAACGATTACCGTATTGTGAACAACCGAGCAGATTCCGCAGACCCTCTCGGCGAGGAATATCGTCTCCTGCCAGGGACGCCCTATCATGATTTTCTCGATGCCTTTTTTTACGTAGCCGAGTTCCACCTCGGTGGTGAGAACCCTCTCACCCGAGGTTTCGCATTTGATTCTGCAGGGTTCTTTGAAACAGGGATGAATCGGTCCGATAGGAAGCGAAACATCAACGACTTTTTTCATTTGTGTGACCCTCCTTTCTTTTCCTTCTGATGGATTTCGTAGTCTTTGAAGAGAATGTCAGCTGCTCCGAGAATTGCCGAGATTATCTCGGACGGACGCGGCGGGCAGCCGGGTACGGCGGCCGTTACGGGAATATATTTGCTTACCGGCGGATCGATGAGTTTTCCGGGACGGTTGAACACGCATCCGGAAATCGGGCAGTTCCCGATTGTTACCACTGCTTTCGGCTCGGGGACACGGTCCCAGAGGTCGGGAAGTTTGTCGAGCCACTGGGTGGACATTCCTCCGGTAACCAGAATGACATCGGCCTCTCTCGGATTGTTGTGGACATAGATACCATACTGTTCAATATCGTATTTCGGAGCGAGACATGCGAGAATTTCGATATCACACCCGTTACAGGAGCCTGTGTTTACGTAGCATACGTGTATTGACCGTTTCCGAACGGCATTTTTGAGTTTTTGCAAAACGGTCATGATATTTCCTCCAGAATTGCTTTTATGATATCACTTATGAAAGCATGTTTTTCTTCAGCCATTTCACGATAGTGTGCTGCACTCTCATTGGAGAGAATCCCGGTCGCGGTTGTCAGGTGCGGAAGGGAGAGAGCAGCCCCGATTTCGTCGTCCGCAGCTATTAGTTCTGCCGCATCATACCGCGGACCGAGATTTTCGAGCGTCATCTGATCGCATTTTGCGATGAGAATTTTTCTCATCATCTGACGGGAAATTCCGAGACGCTTTGCAAGCAGGGACGCGACCTCATTCTGCCGAACACCATTGAGCGTGTTGAGTTTCATCGGCTCAAGATTTTTTTCGTAGATGAAATTCATAATACACCTCCAAAGCAGAGAAGTCCGTAGATGACAAATCCAAAAATCATCGCCCAGAGAACAACTATCTCGCCAAGATGTTTTTTCTGTTCATTCTGCCAGATGAAAACCGTGGCCAGAAGACCGATGAACACCGATCCAAGTGCCGCCCCAAATAAAACCTGCGGGTGGAGAGAGGCTTCGAGGAGCATCAGAATAATGTAGAACGCCGCACTGAGGATGACGGCTAATGGTATGAACTCCCGCAGTTTCTTTTCGGGCTCTCGTGACTTCACAGACATGATAACACCATCCACATGATTACTCCATAGACACAGACGAAAACCGTCCAGATTGTCTGAATAAGAACGGTGTTATATGGTGTGAGCATTGGGGTCGTTGCACAGATAAATGAGATGGATATCATCACGAGGACCATGACGATGAGGAAAAGCCACCATGGCAGGGCTCCGAGGAACACCACGATAAAGACCGATATCAGAACAAATGTTTTGAGTGCGAGCGCGATATTCAGCAAAGCTCTCCATCCGCCGAAGTGTTCGGTCCAGTAACCGGAGACAAGTTCCTTTGCTTCAATCACGGAGAAGGGACCATAATGTGCCTTCGAGAGAATAATGAGGTAAAGTGAAATTGCCGCAGGCAAAGCAATGCCAATAAGCGGTACGTTTGCCCACTCCCATGCGGCAATTCCTGAAATCGAAAGCGTGCCGGTGAAGATATATACCACGGCCACGGTCACGAGTAAGGGCAGTTCAGCCGCAGCTGACATGACCGATCTGATAGCCCCGAATTTCGTATACGGGGAACCGGACGAAAGTCCTGTTCCGTGCTCCATGATTTTATGGAGCATGTAAAATGCGAAAATCAAAAGAAGGCTTCCTCCGGTCCAGAGAACGTAGAGTGCGGAGGTCCAGATACCGATTGCAATCAGCACAATCGCGACATACATGACCTGGCTTGCCGTCTTTGGAATCCAGGTCTGTTTGAAGGAGAACTTCAGGGTGTGTAATATCTCCTGCCAGATTGGCGGTCCCGGGCGTTTCTGAATTCTTGCGATGACTTTCCGGTGAATTCCGTGCAGGAGAAGACCGAAGAAGACTGCAAATATCAGGAAAAGAATGAACTCGATCATGTCAGTACCCCACAAACGGAATATCTCCGTCTTTTGTTCCGGCAGACACATACAGGACGACTGCAATGAAAAATGCCGGCACTGAAAGTATTAGCGGAACAACCCAGTAGGGATTTGCATCGACAAGCAGGGCTGATAGAATCCCGACGCAGGCAAAGATGATTGCAAATAATATGTATGTAATTTTTTTCATAATCACACCGTCAGGAGAATTTCCACCAGTCTCAGGAAGAGGAGCAGTGAACTTACGTGAATCATCAGTATATACGGGGCTCCGGAGGCCCTTGTTATCTCGGCTTTACCAATATAGAATGGTGCCATTCCTTCACCGAGAACTCCTATCAGCAGGAGAAGTTTGGCGATGACAGGGACTCCCCCGGAAACCGCCAGCTCCCATATGGAAAGTGTTCCGGTCGTCGCGACGATTATAGCCGCTCCGGAGAACAAGGGAACTGTCCCCATCATGACAACCAGTCCGTAGGAGAACGCAGCTGAGAGAACATGTTTGTTTTTCACTGCGGCAACGATTCCGATGTTCAGGACCCCGATAAAGGCGGCAAAGAGCGTGAAGTTGAAAATATCTCCTGTCATCACCGCCCCCATCGTCGCAATTCCACAGGCAATCGCCATAAATCTCTGGAACTTCATGAGGTTTGCCGGCGTCTCTTTCAGGGTGTATCCATCTGTTCCGAATGCAATGTCAACAGGTTTTTCCGGGAGGGAAATTACGGCAAGGATGACAAATATGGCGGCAAAGGCAAATAATACTATGGTGTATTCCGAAAGGTAATGCACCATGTCGCCGAATGGAATTGTTACGAGAATTTCCTCCATCATGATTCGTCACCCCGCATGGTGCCGACGAGGGCTATTTTTGCCATAACTTTTATCATAATACCAACTGCTGCGAGCATCAGGGCAAAGAACCACTGGCTCGGGAAGAGGAAGAAGATCAAAAATCCCATGACCCAGAGTGCCCAGGCGTAGCCTGATGCGGTTTCCGAGGCGAGGAACTGTTCGTTTGTGTTCTTTCCAAGGAAGAACAATGCTAACCCAAGTCCCGCGATAAGACCGCCGGTAAATCCGGTCAGGAAAATACCATAGGCTATCAGGAGTGCGCCGATGATTTTCGGGGCAGTGTGCAGGACTTCAATATCAGCACGTTGGGGCGTGGGAAGACGCTGGAGTCCTTCCTTTGCGAGCCATAATTCGGAAACTGCCATCATTTCGGCAATACCCACAACAAGACCCGGTAGAATGAGGGCTTCCGCTAAATCGGTTGCAATTAATGCGACTACAACCAGACCTGTAAGTTCAATGAGGTCAACAATGATGAGTTTGTGGATATCATCCTTTTCCCGGATCATTGCCGCAAATGAAATAAGAATCGCGATAAAAGCGACGGATATCCCAATCTTGTAAACAAGATCCATTTCTGCAATAAATTCCATCATTCTTTTGACCTCCTGTACAGGAATGAAGCGATTGCAAATGCTGCGAACAAAATGCTGGTCTCTACAATTGTATCAAAACCACGGGTATAGTAGAGAATTTCATCGAGAATCCCTCCCGGGTGCGAGACAATAGTTGTTCCAAGATGCTCGGTTACGTCCGCGAGGAACTGGCTTGCGGGTGTGAGATACGCTGTTACGTAACCAATCGATTTTGAATTCTCAGGATACTGGGCAACTATTTCCGCGGGTTCCGTTAGGGGGACTCCGCCGCGGTCATATGGGTCGAGGGAACTGGCCGGATTAAGCGTTTTCGGATAAAGCTGCTCATCCTCATAGATTAGGAATGGAACACAGCAGAGTCCTATGATGACGACAAGACATACGCCGATTGCATAGAGTTTCGGTAAGTCATCTGTTGACGAAAGAAATCCGGAGAGTTTCTGAAACAAACTCTTACCTCCGTTTGATTTTTTTGTCTGAGATGCCTTAGTTTCCGGATCTTTCATCGGCTGACTCCTTTTTCTCGATTACTCTGACGAAAATCAGCGTAGTAACTACATTCACAGCAACGAACGTCACGAGAGCAAGTGTTTCACTGAATCCGAGCATAATGAACACCAGTCCGAACTCGGCGACTTCCAGGTTGATGAGCCGTGTCAGATATTTTTTGTCGTGCGGGAATGCAGTGAAGATGACACCAATAAGGAGGAGAATGCATCCAACAATAAACTCGGTCGGAACAATCATTTAGCTGCCTCCTTCTTTTTACCAAGCAGAAGCAGGATAAATATCGTTCCAATCGGCATCAGAAGACCTACGCAAATTGCCACATCAAGGTATCCTTTATTCACTAAGAAAAGGACGGCACCCGAGGTGAGGATTCCAAGACAGATTAATTTGTCAAAGGAAGACCGGACAAAGACGGTTGAAAACCCTCCCAGAAGAGAGAGGATTATTGCAAGAATGATAATCAGATCGGTCATTGTTCCTCCCATGATGCGATTGTGCTCGCGATTGCATTCGATTCCAGCGTCGAACCGACGAAGTAGGCAATTGCCACGCCTATTGTAATCGGGTGGGGCATTAATAGGACAATCGCTCCGGTGACGGCGAAGTTCATGGCATTAAGGAAGGGTAATTTTTTGAGGGTGTTTCTCTCGAATACGGCTCTGAGAGCACAGTAAATTGCGATTACAACACAGATACCTTCGACAATCATGATAATTTTCTCCAGATTTTTCCGATAATGCGGCTTGCGTATTTTGTGGAGATACCCTGAACGAATAAGATTGCAATAATGCACGCGACGATGAATGATTCCGGTGGAAATCCTGCAAATGTCGTGAGCAGCCAGATTACTATTGCAGCGGCAAAAGCCCCGCTCGTCCCTGCATATCCTTTGTCGGCACAGATTCGTGCTCCGGCAAATACCAGAACAATACTGATTATTGCTCCGGGAATTCCCCAGATATAGAATCCGCATGCAGCGAGAAGCGTTCCTGCCGAAGCATCCGGTGACGTGACGATGTTTCCAATCATCCAGCCCCCGTTTTTGTCTCCGCCTGTATTTTCGATTGCCTTTTCAATCGCGTTAGCGCCGGAAACCCCTCCGGTCTTCGGAAGTTTCCAGAAAAAATCTATTGAGCCAAAGAGAAGTAGGCAGATTACTGCTGCAATGGGGATAGCGAGGAGAATATCAATCATGTTATTTCATCATGCGCCCTGACATAAAGTAGGTAAGTCCTAGTTAATTAACTATAGACACTCGGTTGTATAAATGTGTTGCATTTGTTCCAATTCCTTCCTTCATATGAGGATACAATACCATAATCTCAATCAAAAGGAATCAGGAATGCTTTCTTCCGGGTATTCGTGTACATGTATTTGTGTTTGGAGTTTTCCGGCATTATGTACACTCAAAAAAATAGGATACGATTATCCGTGTTTTTTATCCCTGATAGGAAACCTCAAGGCTGCCGTATGCGAGTGTGTTTCCATCACGCAGTGCTTCAATAACATCATTCATTTTTGAATCCGGCGAAAGAATCAGCCGTTCTTTTCTCCCGAATAGCTGGAAGAGCAGTCTGTCCTGCACACCAAGTCCGGGTGAAGGGCCATGCCATGCGTGTTCCCCGAAATCATTTAGTCCCTGCATTGCAGGAAATGGAAACTTTGGTGCGGGACCTTCTTCATATCCCGGAGGGATATAGCCAACTGAGGGAATATTCCAGATAACCCAGATGCATTTGCTCTTCTCCGATCCTGACTTATTATGGACAATCAACGCCACATATTCAACGTCTTTAGGCACGCCCGTAAGCTCAATTTTCGGAGAAATATTGCCTCCTGCGTAAGTACTTGACGCGGTAAGACCATGTGTACCTACATGAATGGTAATTGGTTCCATATTCTATACTCGGACAGGCAGATTAATAAAATTATAGATAGAGTTACTAATTCATGGACCAGTTGACCATCTATACCGACGGAGCAAGCAGGGGAAATCCGGGGCAGGCTGCATCCGCCTGGCTGATTTTGCGCGGGGATAATGTTCTTGAATCCGATGTCCTTACACTCGGGCGGGCTACCAATAATGTTGCAGAATATTCGGCTCTCAACTCTGCTCTCAAATGTGCCGCAAAATACTGCAATCCGAAAGAGACCCGGCTTGCGGTTTTTTCCGACAGCAATCTGATGATTTCCCAGCTGAACGGAAGTTATGCAGTTCGGTCACCTGATCTTACCCCGCTTTTTGAAAAGGCAAAGCGCCTCTCAGCAGATTATGCCGGTGTGACCTTCACGCATGTTCCCCGGGAGAATGCCTACGTGGGTTCGTGTGACTGGCTATGCAATAATGCCCTTGACCTGCTTTCGGTTAAATCGATTCCGGCACCAAAGAAAATCGAGTGTGTGCCTATCGGGATTGTACATTCACCATTCAAAGAAATAGGCGACGCCCCGAAACAGGGACGCTTTTCCGATAAACCAAGCACAATTACAATATATGAAAAATACCGGGACGGATTATCTGGTCTCTCTTCGGGAGACAAAGTCTTCATCCTCTGCTGGTTTGACCGGTCCGAAAGAGATATTCTGAAAGTCAAACCGCACGGTCACGGAGATGGGGAAACACGCGGCGTTTTTGCAACACGCGCTCCTGTCCGCCCGAATCCGATATCCCTTACTCTAGTTACCATTCTCTCGATAGACAATCTGGTTATCACCGTCAAAGGACTTGAGGCTCTGGATAACACGCCTGTCCTTGATATCAAACCGTATTATGGGGACATTGATTGTTAAGCATCTTTGCCGCGATTTCCACCATCTCACGGACCTCGCCCTCGCACCGCCTCTCGACTGCCGCATAATCCTTTGCATCTACCATATCCCACACTTTTTTCCCGGTAGGTTTGCTTTCCCGTTTCGGGAGCAAAGCATCGGCGAGCTGATTATGCGTGCATGGATGCAGAATCGGGTTGTGTGTCGGGACAAAACCTATTCCGGCAACGGATAAATCCACAACCCTGCACTTGCCAAGCGTTTCATAAATTTCTTCAGGAGGAGCTACTTCATACTGGAGGCACTTTGTTAACAAAAACGGCATATCGAATGTCGAGATGCCGACCCCGCAGACAACCGGATCTGCCTGAATCATTTTCTTTGTTTTGAGACCGGACCACATGTCGGCAAATATGTTATAAAAAGAGGAAACCACCTCCTTTTCTCCCCCCTCCCTCCAGATCCAGTGATGGGAATAATCGAGAACCACCTCATTCATAAGCGGCCGGCTGCCGTAAACCACACCTCCGAGAAGCGTGTGTCCCTCCCGATACGGATTCACCGCGAGAGAGGCGCCGGTCTTTCGTTTCCGGTCAAGAGGAGGGACAAACGCCTCCAGATCGAAAACAAGGAAGTCTGTTAACGCGGGAGTAAACTGCACCATTTTAGATTACCGACAGGGCAATGAGCCCGAGAATCCCCGTCCATATTGTGTGAACGGCAATGGCCGTTAACAGAAGACCTACGATTTTTGAGAGGAGCACTATGACTGTATCACCAAGTATTTTCTTAATATATGTCGAGAATATCAGAGTCAGCCAGATACAAACCAGAGCAAGAATAACGGCACATAGTGTCAGAAGAATACCGTCCTGTGCCCCGAGAATCATCACCGTGGTAATAGTTCCCGGTCCGCACATAATCGGTGTTCCGATAATCACACCTGCCATGGATTTTTTCTTAGCCATTCCCGGACTTGCCAGATTTGTGTGTCCTGCAGAAGAACCGCCAATATCAAGACCCAGGACAATCTGCAGACCAAGAATGAAGAGTATGATACCTCCTGCGACTTTGAAACTCGCCAGCTCTATTCCGAGCAAATCAAAGAGGAGATTATTGAATATCAGGAAAAGGATCATCAGGGCCCCGGCAACCCCTGTCGCGACAAATGCCTGCCTTCTCATCTCGGCTTTTTCCAGATCATGGGTCAGGTTGATAAACATCGAAACCGAGAGCAGAGGATCCAGAATGACGAGCAGCGTAAAGACCGCAGAAATAACGGTAATCAATACTTCCAACATCTCTCAACTATAAGGCGTCCAGGATATTATACCTGGGGCTCACTCATGTTTTTCAAAAAAAAGAAGAAACAGTAATGGTTTATTTTCCGGGCACATCACTTGCGGGTGAGTTTACTCCAGCTTAACTTTTCGATTGCAGTTCTCCCGACGCACTCATATTTCCGCACAATACATGCAAAAATCGCAACACTAAGCGGAGTGACCACACACATTACCGGCACGCAAAATGCAATCGTTGACAGGACCTGATCCACGGTCATCGTTCCCATACTTAATACGTAAATCGGGAATATGACGATCACATGCAGAAGTTCAACGATCAATGCAATGATAATTGCACGGACCGCAGTCAGTTTTCCCTTCCACAGACGAATCGCAATACCTGAGAGGAGACCTGCCAGAGTCGTCCCTATCATACAGGGAACAGCGACGATTCCGCCCTGCAGGAACCGCAGAAATCCGCTGACAATACCTACTATCAGACCTACGATTGGACCACCTAAAAGCCCGGCGAGAATGACGCCGACGTCACGGAAGTTAACCAGAACCCCGTTCACTTCAACACCGCCGTAATTACCATAAAGGGAGATTGCCAGAGTCAGAACAGTTGTCAGGACCAGGTCTATAAGTTTTGCTTCGCCGGAAACCAGACGCCTAAAGGCTCCGGTAATTGTAAACAGATAGAGAATGACTGAGGCAATAATTATACGGGCAAGGAAAAGGATGAGTATGGCATATTGGGAGGTATCCTTGCCGAGGGTAAACAGGCCCACATCATAAGCCAGGAGGATTGCAGCAAGCACCAGCCCGATAATAATCGATACGAGGATTTTTGTGTTTTGCGTATGTTTTTCTTTATTTTCAGCCATTGAGAAGACCTTCGACATAATCTTTTCTGATAATATATTATATTTATAGAGACCAGCCTTATTTTAAATGAGTTATTTTATTCTGTGAGAGATATTTTCCCGGACAAACCTTTCATGGCAGAATTGCTTGCGGATGAGTTTACTCAGGTTGTGCTTTTTTGATCGCGGTTC
Organism: Methanocorpusculaceae archaeon UBA425; assembly: GCA_002506085.1. Taxonomy (GTDB): domain Archaea; phylum Halobacteriota; class Methanomicrobia; order Methanomicrobiales; family Methanocorpusculaceae; genus Methanocorpusculum. The sequence continues at coordinate 222,047 of DAWV01000005.1, read as the reverse complement.
TCCCGACGCACTCATATGTCAGCGTAATAAAGGCAAAGATTAGACTAACATCTAATCGGTAATTAAAAATCAAATAACGGCATTAACTGCTTATCCGGTTTACCCTCTTTGATTTTGTGGTGAGATCTGTTTTCGAGGGTATTTCCCTCATTATCTTCCTTAAATTATTGCCGTTGTTCCTGACCCGGGTCCCGGGTAATAGTATATAAACGCGGGAGCGCCGGCATAACTAACGCGAAGTATTATGCTTCTCCATGCTCTATTAAATATGGATGGAAGGGAAAACATACGCATCTCTCAAGATTGAAAATATCGTAGCATCCGGCGTAATTGCGGATGAGATTGATCTTGCTGAGATATCCGAAAAAATTGACGGGTGTGAACTCAATACAAAACGTTTCCCCGGCGCAGTATATCGTATAGACAATCCGAAAATGGCATCATTAATTTTTTCCTCTGGAAAAGTGGTGCTTACCGGCATCAGAAATCAGGAAGGTTTAGAGGAGGGACTTGCAAAGGTGCTCGTCTCCCTGAAGGCAGCCGGCGTCAAGATATTAGATGTGCCAAGAGTTGCGGTTACAAACATAGTCTGTTCCTATGACATCGGTCGGTTTATCAACCTAAATCGTGTTATTGCAACCCTTTCGCTTGAAGCAATCGAGTATGAGCCGGAACAGTTCCCAGGTCTGGTTTACCGGGTTCAGGATCCGAAGATTGTGGCACTGCTCTTCTCGTCAGGAAAGATTATTCTTACCGGCGGCAAGACCATCGAAGATGTCAAAAAGGGTCTTGACTTCCTCGAAGACAAACTAAAGGATGTTCTGTCCGACCAGAAACCCGAGAGGAAATAAACCTAAATACCGGATAATTTTTTAATCTTATTTTTATGTATTCTATTTTTTGCAGGTATTTCTGAGATAATATCTGTGAATCCAGCCATTTTTGATTAGTTACTATTGAACCCTTCACCCGTATCCTGTAGGAGGTCTGTATTTTTCCTGTATTTTTGTATCAATATAATCTATGAAAAAAAGTATTGTGAATTATTTTATTCCCGCCGGATTCTCACAGACGCGGCGTGGGCTGCAAGCCCCTCTGCCGTTGCCAGAATCTCAACGATATCACCAATCGTGTCCAGCCCCTCTTTGGTTACCATCTGAACCTGGGACCTTTTCATGAAATGGTGGACATCCAGTGCCGAGTAGGTTTTTGCGTATCCGGCGGTCGGGAGAACATGGTTTGTTCCGGATGCATAATCTCCGCAGGCGACCGGCGTATAGGGTCCGATGAAAATCGAACCTGCATGTTTGATCTTTGACAGAGTTGCAAGCGGGTCTGCGGTCTGAATCGAAAGATGCTCGGGAGCAATCTCGTTCATCAGTTCGATTGCCTCATTAAGAGAATCCGCAATCACGTATCCTGAGTGGGCGAGTGCCTTTTCTATAATCTCTTTCCGAGGGGCGTTTTTCGCCTGGCGTTCAATTTCGTCTCCAACCTTTTCTGCAATATTCTTTGCAGACGTCACGAGAACACAGGCCGCATTTGGATCATGCTCTGCCTGAGCAAGGATATCTGCCGCGATAAATGCCGGGTTTGCCGATTCATCCGCCAGAACGCCAATCTCACTGGGTCCCGCCGGGAAATCGATTTCCGCATATTCACGGAGCATCATCTTTGCCTGGGTAACATAGACGTTCCCTGGTCCGACGATTTTCTGCACCGGACGGATGGTCTTTGTTCCAAGAGCCAGTGAAGCAATTGCCTGGGCACCGCCAACCGAGTATGCTTCGGTCACCCCGCCGATATCAAGTGCCACAAGTGTCAGCGGATTGACCGGCGGAGGCGTGCAGAGCACAATCTCCGGAACGCCTGCGACACGTGCCGCGACCGTGGTCATAAGGACCGTAGACGGATATGCCGCCCGTCCGCCCGGGATGTACACACCCACTCGGTCAAGAGGCGTCGTCTTCACACCGAGCGTAATGCCCGGTTCCGTCTCCTCAAGCCACAGGGATTTATCCATCTGCATTTCATGGAAACGGGTGATGCGTGCCTCGGCCTCAATAAGTGCCTGAACAAGCTCGGGGTCAACCGCCTCGTATGCTGCATCGATTGCTTCCCTGGAAATCCGGAGTGAGGTTAGTTTCTGCTTATCGAACTTCTCAGTCAGCGCAAAAAGAGCGGCATCGCCATTTTCACGGACGTCTTGAATAATGGTCTCAACCGATTCTTTCACATCGGATATTGAGCCGCGGCGCATCGAAACCCACGACTCAACATTAAGCGGATGCCATAACATGATGAACAGTATATGATGTTGATGAATTTAGAAATAGGGGTTGCCGATGGGAATTACTCTTCCCATTCGTCAAGCTTCTTATCCAGAATATCAACCGCGGATGCGACCATTTTCGGGCAAATCGTGGTAAACAGGGACTTCTCCCTGATGAGAATAAGCTCCTCCGGTTTGCTTAAATCGTATTCAAGCAGATCCCGGCAGAGGATTGAACCGTTCTCTGCTTTAAACGCGTTAAGCATCTCCAGCGTTTTCTCGTTTGTTTCTGCTTTAGCCTTGGTGTCTTCTGCATTACAGTGTCCATATTTCAGACCGATAACCATTAACGCCCCGGTAACAGCGCCGCAAACCTCGCCGCATCGCATCCCCGATCCGAAACAGCCGCCGATTTTCTTCGCCGCCTTTTCATCGATACCCAGTTCATCGGAGAATGCCGAGAACACTGACTGCGAACAGTTAAATCCCTGCGAAAATGTATTGACTGCTTTTTCTGTGTGATTCATAGAATTTTCTCTTTATGATGGAATAATAGATTGTGCAGAGATGATATTTTAATTTTATTCTGAACGTATCCGGGTCCAGTTGTTTGCAACCCATATCCCAAAGTGTCTGTGGAAGAAAGCGAAATACTGTCTGACCGAAAATAGGTTAAAAACGGGTTCTCTTGTATCAATCGGCGAGTAGTTCAACTTCCATCGCAAGACGCCAGATATTTTTCTTCGAACGGGGGGGCAGATCTGCAATCAGCATCATCCGCTCATAAATGGATATCTCGCGGGTACCTTTGACGAGATTATCTGCGTGAGCAACGATTTTCTCCTCGAGTGTTTCCGGAATTGCCGGTTTTGGCGGAAGTCCCAGAAGAACCGCTTCGTCCTCGGAGAGCCCTGCTCCGGTGTGCCGCTCGACGATATCCGTAATTTCGCTCGAAACATTCAGCTTACGACAGATATCCGCACCAATACCTGCATGTCTTATTGAATGTGTCACCGACCTGCCGATATCATGCATCAGGGACCCTGCATGGATGAGATCTTTGTCAATGGATTTCCCGCCGTAACGGGCAGAGACTCCGGCAACTTTTTTACAATGCGCTACAACGCCGGCATCACACCCGACTTTAAAAAGAGTATTTTGGTATTCAGGCATTCTCAAGTGCCGTCTGCATTTTTTCGACACGTTTTCTGAGTGCGGTTACAAGCAGTTCATCATCGAAATGCTCAAGCATACTCCCGCACTGAGGGCAGGCGAAGTTGGTATTCATTGCAGCATTGAAGGTCGTCGTAATACCGCAGTTTTTGCACTGATAAAAGTCGTTTGTCTCGTCATATCTCAGACGGGCGGATAATTTTCCCACTGCAACCTCCATTTCGCTGCGGAGAACGTCCTTTAGATGGTCCATACGCATTACCCAGAGATACGTAAGCCACCCTGTTTCATTGTTCTTGATTCTGCGGTACTCCGCAAGACGGTGCTCGTATAAATTATAGAGCGTGTGACGAACGGAATTTAAGTTAATCCCGGTAATATCCGCGATTTCCTCATCACTTCGCTCCACAGCACTCAGGTCGGCATTTTCGAGGCGTGTCTCCGCAAGAAAGCGTGCCTTATCCGTATCTTTCACTTCAGCGTTGCCGAGTTTTGCCTCCAGCCAGCGGTGTGAGTATTCCGGATTAGACCAGCGGTGAAGTAATTCGAGCCCCTCAGCTCCGACAAGTTTGAATAAATATTGATGAATTGCCGGATTCCCGAGTTCTTCTTCTGTGATGACGGTCATTCCTTTATTAGTAGGAGCGCATCCTTAATATGTTTGTCCAGAGAGGCAAATGCACTATCCCGTGTCATACCAGACCCGGTTACAGAAAACACAACTTCGCCTTTTTCAAAGAATGTTCCCGGATGCGGGATGTCGGTAATCTCCTCTTTCAGTGAAGACATCTCTTCTCTGATTGTGAGATCTCTGGGTGCCGCAAGGATTTTTCGGACTGCAAAACACTTTGGCTCTGGTCTGTGTTCCGGCAGGATGCCTCTGCAGGCATCGACATGGAGGGAAAACAGGTTAATTCCCAGCGCGGTCTCAACCGTTTCAACAGTCCCCTGGAACCGGGGATTTATTTCAATCGCATAAACCTCGTCATCGGTCAAAACAAAATCCACCCCGACAGACCCGACACAGCCGCTTTTCGCCACGATTTTTTCCGCAAGATCCATCATGCGGTCTGCAAGATGATGTCTGCATGGAGTAAGCGAGCCGGAAAAGGCGAACGCACATTCATTCCCTCCGCGGAGAATCTGTTCATTTGCGCATAGAGCCATGGCCGAGTGTCCGGTCCCGAGACAGGATACACTCGCGGGCTGGCCGTCGATTGGCTGCTGCGCCATACTGGGAAGATAATCTACATACTCTTCCCAGGCCTGATATTCGGCATCGGAATGGACGACCGCATTTCTCCAGCCTCCCGCACCGGAAAGGGTCTTCATCATCGCGGGATACTCTCCCGGACCAAGCCGGCGGGGAACCGGTACGCCGATTTCCTCGAAGAACTCCTGCGTCTTTCCCTTGTCCATGAAGCGTTCTGCGATGGAAGCCGGCGTTCCAAGCCTGTTTTTGACATCAAGAAGTTCAGCACATGAAGTCGTCACAACATAATCAATGTTGTATTTCTCCAGCATCTCGGAAATCGCAAACGGCAGTTCATCTACTTCGTCAAAAGCGAGATGATCCTTCGTGCACCAGATAAGGTCCTGATCGCAGAAATGGTCTACTGCATAGACCTCATAACCCGCACGGGCTGCGGAGGCGGCAACATGGCGGGTCGTGTATCCGGCAACAAGAACTCTCTTCATGTGATTTCGGAATCGGTTTCGTGCTCGTGATCGTGTTTGATGGTGGTCTTGCCAACCTTTGTCGGAAGGACTTCAAGTTCAGCATTGGGGAAGTCAAGGTCAAGTTCCCTCCCTTCATAGAGATGGTCCAGACAAAGAGCAAGGGCGGATATTTCCGAATGGGGCTGATTTGCGACCGCTACATTGTAGTCAGCCATTCCATACATATCACCTGGAACTTTTTCCGCTCCAACGACAATCAGGACTTTTTCCTCTTTTCTTATTTCGGCGATGACATCCTGGAGTTTCAGTCCATACATGGTGAGGTGGACAACTTTTCCCCCCTCCCTTTTAAACTGGTTGATGCATGACTTCCATTTGACATTATTTTCGCAGAAATAGGTGCCCCCGAATCTATTGGCAACATCATTGATACTTTCTGCGACTTTTGCATCGTCTGCAGCGAGATACATGCCGCTTGCACCGAGAGCGCGGGAACTCAGCCCTACATGGGTGGTTACACGCTGGTCCCGCTCCGGACGGTGACCTATTCGGAGAATATAGGATACTGGTTTGAGATTCATTTTCTTACCTTGATAATGCCGTTTTCGATATAGATATCTGATTCGGCGCTGTTACAGACTTCGTTCAATATGAACATGTCATTGATTGAGAGAGCATGGACCATTTCTCCCGCCACCTGGATGAGGCGGTTTTTTTCCAGTCTTGCAAGAGAGGATACGACCTCGTCTCTTGAAAAGCCGGATTTTTCCACGAGTTCGGATATCGTTCGTGTTTCGTTTTCCGGAATCAGGTGAAATAGACTCCAGTCCACGTCCTCGTTTCTCATGTCCTATCAGATAGGAGGAGAGAGACATTATACTTTATTGATTCACGCAACCAAACAGAGTATATTTATGGTACAGCCCCCTGACATCAGACTCGAAGCTCTTGCAGATGAACTCTACGAAGCATCGGAAGATGACGATCTGAAACTCGCGGTACTTCTCCGTGAACTCCCGACGGAGAAGGCACTGCGCCTCTGTACATCCGACCTTACCAATGCCCTGCAGGCATATCTCTACGCATTCGATGAGGAGCCAAAACCTGATATCTACGAACTGCTCTTACTCGAGCCTTCATCCCGGCTTATCATGGGAATCAAAATCGATACCGTGGAACTTGCGGAAATCGTGTTTGGTTTTGATACAAAATCCGAACTTTTCTTCATAGCAGTCTGGAATGGGGAAAAGTTCCTTGCTGCGTTTTCCGGCCCCGGGGCTTATGATCAGGCCGTTAGGTACGCAAAAGATTACTGCGCCTAACCCTTCGTGATCAGATCATAGCTGACATCAGCCGGTATGATAGCCGGCAAATCCCCCCACTCGCCAATCCACTCGCCAATCACCGCATATACGGCGGTTACTGATGAGTTTTTCAGCAAGAGCATGACCTCTGAAAAGTTTTCCGGCGTGAGGACGTTACAAAGACCGGTCGCCCAGGCATCTGCCTTTGCAGGATTATTGGAAAAACAGGTAACCGAATCCGCTATTCCGAACGACACTGAAGGGCCTACAGTCGCAGAGGACGTACAGATGCCCAGAATTTCCTTTTGCGGAGGAATAATAAATGCATACTTTCCCGACGAAGGGGCCGATCCCGCATAGATGCCGACATGCAGAACCCTGTCTGAAAAAAGCACAATATCCCCCCCGTTATCGATAAGACCGAATCCAGCGCCGGCGTTCTGCATTGAACGAATCCCTGCCCAGCCAATTGAGGCGGCAACCGAGGCCATCGGACCGACGTTCGCTTCGAGCGAAGCCTCGGACATATGTTTTACGATTTCCGGGGCATCGTTCAAAATCTGCACAGGATCATAACTAATCTGAAAAAAAGAATCGGATAAGAGGTATTCCTCTAAATCGCACCGTGCTGCTATCATCCCCTCCTTTGCGGCTTCAATATGCAAAGCATCATCGGCGAGAATCGTCGTAATCGTTTCCCGATACGCGAAATGTTCCCGGATCATTACTTTTCAATACTTAACGCACGGTGGGGGCAGTACATCGCACATCTGCCGCAGAGAACACATCGTTCAGAGTTGACGACAAGTTGCCAGTTTTCATCAAAGGAGAACACCTTCTTCTGACAGATACTGATACAAAGCCCGCAGTCCACACACTTCGTACGATTGTGGGTAACGGCATCCTTCTGAATACGGATGGAAACCCCTTTTCCCGTCAGTGCCGCAATGAACTTTTCCGTATCCGCATTGGCAACGTCAAGAAGTGCCCATCCCTCGTCGCCGTCGATTTGTGCACGGTCGACATTGACCAGTACGCCGGATTTCAGAATTGCGGCCGCAATATTCGGAGACTGAACTCCTATCGCATCGAACTCAACCATCAGCTTCAATTCGAACCCCTCCCGCTGACAAGGTCTCCTAAATCATATGAGTTCAGAAGACCGAGAATATGCCTGCCTGAATCAATAACTACAAGAGCGCCGATGTTATGCTGCTGAAGTTTTCTTGCTGCGAAATCGACAGGCGCGTCCGGGGAGATGGAGATGACATTTTTCGTCATAATCTCGGAAACGGTCATATCCTGCTCATCTTTTGCGAATGCCTTTGAAACATCGTAGGTCGTCACGATGCCTATCAGCCGGTTCTCCGCATCAATGACCGGCAGATGGTTCGTCTCACCTTTTAAGAGGCGTTTTGCTGCCTGCTTAACACTTTCATCACCGGTAATGGTGACAAACGCGGAAACCATCATCTCATTCACACGACGGACATTCCCTTTCTCCGCCATAGGTTTGTTTATCTTGAGCGCATCAATCGGGCGGGTTGCAAGCCCCATCGTAAAGGATCCGTTCTCGATTCTGGATTTTAGTTCGCCTGCAACTTCGCGTGCTTTCTTGTAACTTGATAGCGAAGAGCAGCGAATCTCTTCCCCGTTGAGGTCGATTGAACCGCTCTTAAGTTCAGCATAGGTGACCTGTTTGATTACCGGTCTGTCACGGGATGGTGTACCGTAATCAACGATATTGGTCTTCAGGTCTTCATCACGAACCGCCGTATGCTTCACAATTTCTTCATTTAGCACCGGAATCGGGACCCCGACACCAACATACATCGTGACACCATATCCGGTCATCGTGGCGGCTCTGATGTAATCGGTTGACATATCTTTCATATTTGCGGAGGTCATGAGTGTTCCGAACCCGTTTCCGGGCGATGACTGGGTTCCTTCGCCAACAACGACACCATTCGCCCCGCCGAGGAATATAGGCGTGCCTGAACCGATGACCGAAAAGGTCGGATCATTTGCAAGAGGAGACAGACAGCCGGCTCCCGAATAGGTAATATTTCTGTGACCCGCAAGAAGGCAGCCCATGTATGTTTTGACAGCACGGTCCCCCATGTTGGTTGCGGCACTATAACACTGATACGAATTTCTCGGGTTGACCATGATTGCCTGGTTCAGCTCTTCCAGCGTGAACTCGTTCGTTAGTGCCGTTCGCGGATAACAGTCGGTTCCCTTTGCCCGGGCATGAAGTTCAACGGATTTTCCGGCAATCAGATCCTCGATAACGTGGGCTCCGCCGTACTCGGCATGACGTATTGTGGATTCCTGGGTTGCTCCGAGATAACAGTCAACCGCTGCAAGACCTGCGTAAGCCTCGACATTGTTAATCCACATTTTTTCCATACGGATAGGTATCTCAGGATGACCGAAGTTGAGAAAAGCTCCCGAAGAGCACATCGCGCCGAAAGTGCCGGTGGTAACCACATCTACTTCACGAAGTGCCCCTTCAACGCCGAGTTCATCGATGATATCAGGCATTTTTTCGGCGCTGACTACCCGGACACTTCCATCACGAATACGTTCATTAATTTCGTCGATGGATTTGTACATATAAATTATATTTAAGCCAGCTCATCCTATATAAAACGAGTTAGTATGAGCCGGGTAATCCTGTTTAGCCCGGATTACGGCCCGAATTCCGCCGCGCGGGTTCGGCACGTCCCCCTTATATCGGGGAATTACATGAAGATGGGCATGGGGTATTGTCTGCCCTGCCGCTTCCCCGCAATTTACTCCTATATTGTAACCTTCCGGTGAATAGCGGGAATCGAGATATGTCTTTGTCTGGACAAGAAGAGTCGCTGCCGCCGCGTGCTCTTCCTCGGTAAGGTAGAACCATGACGATACATGTCTGCGCGGTATGATGAGAACGTGCCCTGGTGAAACCGGGAACTCGTCGATTTTTACATAGGCGAATTCGTTCCCGAATAATTCCTCATGCGGCTCGCAGAATGGACATGACATCGTTATTTTCCTGTTCGTTTCCCGAGCATCAACTGGAGATCGCCAGAGTAAACTAGGAGAATGTCCCGGATTGTACTGATAAGTCCCGGCGTGAATCTGAAGAGAAGGTAGGCGATAATCAGAATCAGAATAAAGGCCGCTCCCTCACAAATCACATTGTGCGACCAGAAGTAACTTGCATATCCGGGGATAGTCGGATGAGTTACTGTCTCTTCAAGCCAGGGGAACCACTGACCGAAGTATGCCATAATCACAAACACGTTTCTGAAAATGTTGATGATGAATATGGGAATCGTTACAAGGAGCGTGAGCCCGATTTTCTGTTTCAGCGATGTTTTTGTAAGAGCGATGACACCGAGCAGAATCGCGATTGCGGTAATCCCTGTACATCCAAGAATAATCTCATCCATGTATCCTGTGGTATAACCCGGGGCATACCATGTTGATTCAAAAATATTCCAGTCAGCCATACTATATGTATAGCCTATTGCATCAAAAACGAACTGAATACAGAAAACTACTATGGAAATGAGCCAGTTACCCAGAGGCGTGATTATTGCAAACGGCGCGTATATTATTCCTGCAATTGCCGCCGCCCAGGTAAGCCGGAGAATATGCGGGTCCTCTGCAAGCAGTCGTTTTATCGTGATATATATGAAGGGGATTGCCGCGATGATGAGTGCCGGATAGAAGATGTTCCCCTCTTCAATCAGCCCCGGAAGCATCTGAATGAGACCCAGCTCAAGCAGAATCCATCCGACAATAGCACAATATTTTCCCTGTTTACCCGGAATCAGACTGAGAAGAAATGCGATTAAACACAATGTGAATGTACAGATTAGCAACGTATCCAGCATGTCAGTCTATATCATTGTGCTCGGTCGGATAAATGGGTTTTCCCGGCATGACATCCGATTTTGTGATAGTTTTTATCCTTGAAAAACCAATAGTGTATTCTATGATGTTCTGCCCAGAATGCGGAAAGCTGTTAAAATCAAAGGATGGGCAGCTATGCTGTTCTCAATGTGGATATAAAGAAACCATCTCCGCTGAAAATAAGGAGCAGATGAAAAAAGTCGCCTACATGCAGGAAAATGATATTCTTATTGTTGAAGAAGGCGCTGATATCGGCACGAAACCTACCTGTGCAGTCAAATGCCCGAACTGCGGTCATAATATTGCTGAATGGTGGCTCAGACAGCTCAGAAGTGCTGATGAATCAGAGGTCAGATTCTTCCGGTGCACGAAATGCAAACATACCTGGCGTGAATACGATTAATCTGAATTTTCCCTCTCCTTTTTTTCAAGTTACCCGAGTCTTTATATAGTAGCCTGTAATATCTTATAAATATGTCAAGCCTGCCCGAAAACTCACTTAAGATTGAGAATATTGTTGCATCAACCAAGGTGAATGACAGTCTGGATCTGGTATCACTTGCTGCCCAGATTCCGGGAGCTGAATATAATAAGCAGCGTTTCCCGGGCGTTGTTCTCCGTATGCAGGATCCAAAAATTGCTGCCCTCGTATTCAGTTCCGGCAAAGTCGTTCTAACTGGAGCAAAGAGTATCGACAGCCTGACCAGGGGACTTGAGCTTCTTGTCTCAATACTGAAAGGTCTGAAGATTGAAATTGTTGGCACACCTGCATACACTGTCCAGAACATTGTCACTTCAGCTGATCTTGGAAGCCGGATTAATCTGAACAAAATCGCCATGAGCTTTAATCTGGATAAAATCGAGTATGAACCTGAGCAGTTTCCGGGACTTGTCTACCGCCTGGACAACCCCAAGGTCGTTGTTCTTCTCTTTGGATCGGGAAAACTCATCATCACCGGCGGCAAGATAGCCGAGGATGCAAGAAGAGCAGTGATAAAAATCTCTGAGGACCTGGTGGCTCTGAATCTTCTCCAGATAGCATAAATATATTTTTTGATAATAGAACTACTGTTTTATCCGAAAATCCAGTAATCGGTCGAACACGAATGCGATTACACAAAAAATAATGAGAGATTTTTTTCTGGAAAAATCAGATTTTCTGTCCGCACTCCGGACAGAACTTTGTTCCCGCAGGAACGCTTATTCCGCACTTCGGGCAGTTCTGCGCCGCACTGATTTTTGCGCCGCACTCCGGGCAGAATTTTGCACCGGGTGTCAGAACCGCTCCGCAGACAGTACATACAGGACCACTTGCCATCTTCTCGCCGCATTCCGGACAGAACTTCGTCCCGACAGGGACATCCGCTCCGCACTTTCCGCACTTCGTCGTCTGACCTGATGACTTTTGAGTTGCCGGAGCTCCGGTTCCTGCTGCTCCGGGCTGACCCCCGAACGGAGCCGGCTGACCTCCCGCTCCGGCCATTCCCTGGGCCATCATATTGCCCATACCCATTCCGGCACCCATGCCGGCGCCCATCATGGCAAAACCGGAACCTTCTCCGCCCTGTGCCGCCCCCTGTCCAATACCCTCAATAGCCTTACCGGACTGATACTGCATATAATTCACGCCAAGAGCAGACATCGCTCCGCGCTTATTGATCGCTTCCTGAACCTCCTCGGGCATGTTGATATTCAGACCCGCGAACTTCATAATCTTCAGACCATAGACTTCCGTCTCAGTCGTCAGTTTGGCAAGACAGAGTTGTTCGATCTCCTGCAGATATGCAGGCATATCCAGAACTCCCATCTGCTTCTTCGCCTTCAGCTCGCCAAGCGTATCATTCAGGATAGTGACAACCTGGGCCTTCAGCCAGTCGACAATCTCCTCGGACCTCGTCAGACCCTTCGTTCCGACGAACTGCGTAATCAGGAGAAGAGGATCAACTACTTTATAGGAAAACTGACCGAAGATTCTCAGCTGAACCACACCAAAGTCCACATCACGGAATGCGAGCGGCTGCGGCGTTCCGAACTTATCCCGGAACTCACGTTTTTGTGCCCAGTAGAACTCTCCAATCTGTACGTTTCCGACAACCGTTCCAAGAATGTTTTTCAGAATCGGGATGTTCTGGGTCGTCAGGGCGTAACGGTCCGGACGGTCGAAAACAACCAGTGCCTTTCCGTCACGGAAGAAGATACCATACTCATCCTCACGGACAAGCACGTTATCGTTCCACATAACGTTCCGGGGAAGACGCCACATGACGTTCTCACCCTTCTGGTCTTCAACCCAGTAGAATCCTTTTCTTGAATCTGCGCCTTCAATATCGGAACCTGATCCGATATTCTTATTGGTCTTAGAAAATAATCCCATCAGAATACACTTATTCCTGCCATATCCTCACGGCGTTTGTCGAACGTAATGGTAAAATCAGTGAATCCCGATTTTATCTCCCTGAGACTTCCTGAAACTTTGACAAAGTCGTCTGACTCGGCATAATTCAGAGCCGCCTTTGCGAGGTCGCCGAGTTTCCCGATACCGTCGAGTAAGGCAAGATCATTCTCGTACATTGTATTCAGCTCGGTCTTCTTAACACGAGTTGCCGGGGAGATTCCGGTGTATCCCTGCTCCGCATGACGGATTTTTGCCTCAGACATTTTTGCCTGGGAAATAACCATCGCAAAATCGTTCATCAGGTCAAGTTCCAGAGCCCTGCCTGCCGATTCGCGGGTTTTTTCCAGAGGCAGCAGGACATTATTTTTCAGTTCATCCGCCAACTGCTGGCGGAGAAGGGCGTCGGCAAGGCGAATGTCCTCTTTCTGGCGGTATCCGCGGAATCCCGGAATACACAACTGAATCTTTTTTATCAGACCGCGGTCGTCTTCTACTTTATCTCGTAAATCTACACTCATAGTTCACCTTATTTTTTTAATACAAGGAAGAGAATGGCACCAACTGCCACGATAATTAATGCTGCCCCGATTAGCACCGGTGCGGTGAGAATCGGAAATATGCCTGTCAGGAATCCCTGTGTCAGAAGGAGAACTCCTCCGAGAACAAGGAATAGCGGGAAAACCGGTGAGGCACGCTTACCCATGAAGGTAACAAGGCAGGCTGAGATTACACCGACACCGGCAAGGAAAATGCCGGCAGCTTCCCAGAATCCGACGCCGGGTGCCAGAAAAGCTGTCAGAATGGAAACACCGAGCATTAAAACGACCGATGCCCAAATCAGGTACATGCGTTTATCTTCTACATTACTCATTGGATACACCTAATACGTATTTATCAGAGATTTTGTATGCCGGAAGATAAAGCACTTTCGTGCTGTTGATCCGGAAGTCATAGTCAAGTTTCTGGAGGGTTCCGGGAATTTCAGCTTCATATCTCAGGAATAAGAATTCCGCATTCTCTCCGGCTATCTCTTTTCTCATCGTCATTACTGCACGTTTCCCTCCTTTAAAGTCGGAAATCAGGTTCAGCTTGGGCTGGTCAAGGGTCAGATCCATGTTCCATTCACGGGAGAATTCCTCCGGAATTGCGGAAGCACAGACATAGAAGTCGCGGGTACCCCGCATCTGTCTTTGATCCGTGATGAACCGGGAGATTTTTCCACCGGAGATACTCTCTTTATGTACATTGAGATCGGCATTCACAATCCAGAAAGGAACATAGATGAGTTCCCCGGAATGTTCCTTTGCGGGAGATGCGATAGAATATCCGACATCATTGATTTTGCCGTCAGCGAAAAGACTGATACGTCCGCAGTGGTCACATTTCAGCATTATGTCGCGTTCCTTGGATTTGAGCGGAGCCCCGCATCCGGGACATTTAAGTTCTTTTAACAACATCGTCAGTCACCTCAGTTGAAATGGTCATATGTTTCATTGTAGACAGTCTGTATTTTAGTCTGGGTCCTGCCGGTTTTGAGACCTTTTCCGTCAAGAGCCCCCTCAAGAATCTCATCTCCGTATCTGAATCTCGTGTAGAAGTAACCGAGCAAAGCGACTGCTGCAACCATGCCTATAACCAGCATGCCTATACCAAGTTCAGATCCATCGGTAACGACGGCCATGCCTATACCGAGACCGACGACTCCTCCGGCGACGGCTCCGCCGATTCCGGCCGCCGTACTCTGGCTTCCAGCATTTCCGGGAGCACGTCCTGAAACGACTCTTGAAGTAATCCCGTCAACTGTTGCAAAGTAGTCACGTTCCTGATACTGGTATCTGACAATCCAGAAAGGATAATAAATCAGGGTGAAGGCTTTTGGGAAAAAGAACGCCTTTGAGAAATACACTTTGCTCATTTTTGCACTTCCATCCAGAATTGCAGAATTCTTGATGGAATTTCCCCCGATATCGTAGGCTTCGTCACGTGATTTGGTAACCCCGAATGTAACAATATTCTGATCATCAATGGATATTGCCTCGGCACGTTCCGGAAGAACGATACTCTGTATTCCAAGGTCTCCGGGTTCACAGGCGATTTCTGAGTAGATATATTCACGGTTAATGAGTGCCTCGTGCGGAATCTCCACCCTTTCGTTGTCTTTTCCGCGTCTCTGCTCTTCAATACCGCAGACACATGCTTTTCCTCTGGCAATCAGACGCCAGAACGGAAGATACAGAGGGTATGCCTCGGTTATGACGGCGGTTGTCGGGAGATCCTGTGCTTTTGGACCGTTTGAGAACCAGGCTTTCACTTTGTCGAGAGCCTTGTCTTTTTCGACGGTCAGTTTGTACATGACCTTATTTATACCCTCGTCAGTTGTTAACGCGAATACCGATTCGCAGAATTTACAGAGGACCAGCTCTTCCCCCTCTTCATATTCCACCTGACCGCCGCACGAGGGGCAGGTCATTGTAACGAGAATCTTTTGTGTTTCAGCCATTGTTTTTCACCTCCGGGACAGCGGGTTTTTCACGCGCAACAACTCTTGCGGCGAGAAGCTTGCCCGCGAAGAAGCCGGCAATGATCAGGATGAAAAATAACCAGTTGACAAACACACCGAGAAGACCGCCGAGAAGTCCGAGCGCAAAGGCGAGACCCATTACGGCAATGTAGGCGAGCGAACTCCTGGTCGGTGATGAGGTTGTGTGAACCTCTCCGGAAGAACCGTCTATGACGGCATTGTAGGTTTTATTTTTATATTCATAGGTGATTTCATAAATCGGGAAATAGACAAGCGACTGGTCGATTGCGTCACCGGTGAGTTCCGGAAGATATGAATCTATGGCGATATCAGGCTGGATTACTTCGGCATCTCCGACAGATGCTTTTTCATCATAGACCACCACATTTCCCGGAGGAATGACCAGATTCTGCATTCCCGGCAGAAGGGTTCCCTTTGCGGGTTTTGCATACACGGTTTCTCTTCCGGCAACGGTCCTGCGGAACCGGAATACCGGGAAGAATTCCTTGGTGATTTTGACAATCTTTACTGTTGTTTCGAGATCTTTAGCCTGGGCGGGACCGGCTGTCCAGCGTTTGAAAATTCCTTTTGCCGCATTCTCTTCGATGGAGAAGGGAAGCAGATAGAAAAACAACGCTGAACTTCGGTCTATGTAAGTGACCGTTCCACAGAATGAGCAGGTTGCCATCTGTGTACCCGGTTTGACTTGAAGAATCGCGCCACACTTTGGACACTTAAAATCGGGCATATAATTACTCTTGATTTTTGGGCTGATAAGAGTATCTTAGAGAAAATGTCAGAGTTCGGAGAGACGAAGAAGGCAGGCTGTTTTTTTCTCTGAAGCGCCGAGTTTATCGAAACATTCTGCAAGTTTTTCGAGAGTTGCCTTGTCGTCGGGAATGAGAATCAGGGTTCTCTCGAATGTTGAAGCGGCGTCACCGTATTTTTCCAGACCGAAAAGAGCAAATCCTCTCCCTTTCCATGCATCAGCGTCGTTTGGTGTGAGTTCAGTCAGCCTGAGGTAGGCTTCAGCGGCTTTTTCAAAACGTTCGTCTGCAAGAAGGTTGTCTGCCGTCGTCTTCCAGAAGACAGGGTTAGTGGTCGGGTGAAATGTCATAAGAATAGAAACAAAATTATTCTGAGTGCTGATATCGGGATTCGAACCCGGGTCGCCGGCGTGAAAGGCCGGCATGATTGGCCACTACACTATATCAGCAAAACTGCCTATAAGGGTCGACGTATTATTATAAAAAGATTGTTATTGAATCCTTGTGGAATCAATACGCGTCGCCTGTCGTCTGCGTCTCCTTCTGGAAGGCTGGGAGAAGCGTTTTGTATACGGATCCGGGTTGTCCGTCTCCGATTACTCTGCCGTCAATCTTGGTGATTGCGCAGATTTCGGCGGCAGTTCCGGTGACCATGACTTCATCTGCGGTGTAGAGGTCGAAGAGACCAAGTTCACAGATTTCAACTTTGATACCATTTTTCGCACAGAGTTCAAGAAGAACATAGCGGGTGATACCTTTGAGGTTGTTGATGGTCGGAGGGGTGTACAGTACACCGTTCTTCACGAGGTAGATGTTGTCTCCCGAGCCTTCAGCAAGTTTTCCTGTGCGGTCAAGGAAGATTGCCTCATCGCCGCCTTTGTAGTTTGCCTCGATTTTCCCGAGAATGTTATTCAGGTAGTTGAGGGATTTGATATTTGGCGGGAGGGTGTCCGGCGGGTTTCTTCTCACACAAACCGTGACTGCGGTCAGCCCTGTCTCATAAAGGTCGCCGTACATCGCCCCCCAGGCCGAAGCCGCACAGATGATCGAAGGTGTATTACAGCCGCGCGGGTCCAGTCCCATTGTTCCAAATCCTCTGGAGATAATGGGGCGGATGTATGCATCTTTGAGATTATTCTTCCGGAGTGTCTCTTTGATGATTTCGCACATTTCCTCGCGGGTGATTCCCGGCTTGAGGTCGATTGCTTTTGCAGAATCAAAGAGGCGTTCGACATGTTCATGAAGACGGAACACACGTCCGTTATAAGCTCTGATTCCTTCAAACACGCCATCCCCGTAGAGGAATCCATGGTCGAAGATTGACACGGTTGCCTGTTCCTCTGGAACGAATTTTCCATTTACGTAAACTAACATCAGCTTTTATATTTGATTTTATATGATATAGGAGTTTGTGAGGGGCTGCCGGGCTTCAGATTATGTAGTATCCGATTGTTCTGTCCATTTGCGCCAGACTATGCCTCCCGGCCGGAAATGACCGTCATGTCACCCCGCCAAATACTTATACCAAAAAATCCTACCAAGACGGGATGTCAGTAAAAAATGGCGATACAATACGCGTGAATTATGTGGGAGAATTAACCGACGGATCATGTTTTGACTCCTCAGAGGGGCGAGAGCCCCTGGAGTTCACCGTCGGTTCGCAGATGGTCGTTCCGGGATTTGAGGCAGCAGTTATCGGGATGGAAATCGGCGAGACGAAGACGGTCACGCTTCCTCCGGAAGAAGCATACGGCGAAAAGAATGAGGATATGACCGTGGAGATTCCGCGGCAGGAGTTCGGGGCGGACTTTACCGCAAAACCGGGCGAGCAGCTGTTAATCCAACTTGGTGACGGGAATCAGATTCCGGTTACCATAATGAAAATCGATGAGGAGAGTGTTGTCCTCGATGCAAATCACCAGCTTGCCGGTCAGACTCTTGTATTCACGATAACCCTGGTCGAGATTCTGGAACAGTAGACGAGCAAATATTCATATCTTCAGCACCAACAATTAACCTACGAACATGCCGGAAATAATCATACGTTCATTTGCTAAATTCCGGGAACTTTTTGGCGGGACAAATTCCATCACTGTCCCGCCGGAGACCACGGTCTCTGGGACACTTCTGGCATTTGCAAAAACACGAAGTGCTTCAATGGATGAACTTTTTAGCGGTGCGGAGCTCAAAACCAACATAATTCTTATGTATAACCGGGAAAGAATCGACGCTGAAGATGCGAAGACAATAATTCCCGCAGATGGTGACGAAATTGTTATCTATCCGCCGGTTTCGGGAGGATAAGATGGTTCTCGCATTACAAAAGGAAGATATCGACATCAGTGCTCTGATTAAGAACTCCCGCTCAACCAAGGACGGTGCCCAAGTCGTTTTCATTGGTTGCGTCAGGGATGACGGCAATATGGATGCGCTCGAAATCGAAGCGTTTGTCCCTGTCGCGGAAAAAGATCTAAGGGATATTTCTGCAGAAGCGATTGAAAAGTTTGGTCTGACCTCAGTGGATATCATTCATAGATACGGGCGTCTTGAACTGGGTGAAACAATCGTTGTTATCCTGGTCGGAGCAGGTCACCGCTCCGAGGCTTATGAGGGTTCACGCTATATCATCGAGCGGCTCAAGGAAAAAGTACCTATCTGGAAGCAGGAACTCTCCGGGAATGCCCGGGGAGAATGGGTGCATTAATTATTTTTGAGAATTTCCCGCTACCTTCCTTTTTTGTGATTTTTGCTGTCTTTCACGTACATCCGGTAATTTGCCAATTTGAAATCACCGTCAATTAAAAAAGGTTATAAGAAATTTTCTTATTATTTATTTATCTGATTACAACCTGGTTCGTCAGATCCAGCAGGACTTCCTGCGGCTGATTCTTCAGGCTCACCGCTCCGACAGCACCAATAATCCCGTTATGTCCGTAGACCTGCACTCCGAAATGTTTTGCAGTCTGGAGGACCTCATTCAGCGACACACGCTCTTCCCGGATTTTTTTGCCCAGCATAAGTAAGCCCGACGGTACATTGATGCCGGTGAAAATTGCAACACCCCATTCTTCAGAAACACTCTCCTCCTCAAGGAACCGGCAGACCTTTGCAGAGAGCATGGGAACTGCCCCGGGTTCTACGGCGAGTTCAATGAAACTGCAGGAGTTCCCTGCTGTTTTTTCGGGAATATCCTGACAGAGCACTGCTACCTGATGCCTGATGCCTATAACCTCGCCCGAGTCGGTCAGATATTTCATTAGTGCCTGGGACAAGGCAAAAGTCGCGCCGCCGCATCCTTTCAAATCGGTGTCGTCCACGCCGATTGTTACGTGAAGAAGTGCCGTGGTCCGGACTTCACCGGTAATTACCCCATTGGCTGAAACGATTTCCACGCCCTTCACTCCTTTTGCATGGCTCATCATCGAAGATAGTGAGTATGCCGGTCCGCCGGGAATGGAACGAATTGTCTGGACAATTTCCGGACCGTCTTTCTTAACTGAAGCAAGTCCGACAGCGGCAGTATCCAGGTGAAGTTCACCGGACACGCCAAGTTTTGCCCGTTCAAGGAAAATCATCCCATCACGGGTAACGGAAAGTGCCGCACCGCCGGCTTTTTTGTGATGAAACTCGCAAAAACCCGCACAGCCGCTTGAGAGGCACTCATGAAAAATCTCGACATCGTTACCGTCGGATGTTGTAAAAATCCGCTTGCAGGTTGTCTGCGGGAGTGCACTTCTGGAGGCGTAGCGCGCCGGGTTTCTGCCGTGCGATTCATCTTTGACGAAAATGCATCCTTCCTTGACGAGCCTGTTAATCCAGTCCTGGGCGGTTGAACGTGGGATATTCATGACTAATGCCAAGTCTGTGGTGGTGAAGTGACCAACTTCAAACGTCATCTGCCGCATTGATGCGAGAAAAGATCCGCGACGCTCGAGAACTCCGCTGGATTTTTCTTTAGCGGTCATATTTGTCAGTGATAAATAAGAGGTCAGCCAGGATGGCGCTCGCGGTTTCAACCGAACCTGCCCCTCGTCCGATGAATGTGATGGCCCCGGCATACTCAGTTTCGACGGTGACTGCGTTCAGCGTTCCGGATACTACAAGCGGATTATCTTTCGGAAGAAGACGGGGTGATACTTCCAGCGTGTTTTTTTCCGGGTTGAGGGAGGCAATCAACCGGATAGATTGTCCGTTTATATTTGCCATGTGGAGAGCGGCAACCGTGAGACCGGAAATTCCTGTCTGGTTTACGTCAGCGAGGGTAACATTCATCCCGAGCATAGTGTTTGCAAGAATGACGAGTTTTATCGCGGCGTCGGTTCCGTTGATGTCGGAACTTGGGTCTGCCTCTGCGTAACCAAGGTCACGGGCTTCGGCGAGTGCCTGTTCATAGGTCAGCCCCTCCCCCTCCATTCTGGTCAGGATATAATTACAGGTTCCGTTCAGCACACCATAGAGTGCTGTGATTTTGTTGCCGGCAAGCCCGTATTTGATTCCGCGGAGAATCGGAACCGCCCCTGCCACGGTTCCTTCGAAAAGGAACCCGACATTCTTTTCTTCAGCAATCCCGAGTAATTCAGCTGATGCGAGTGAAACCGGACCTTTGTTGGAGGTGACGACATGTTTGCTTCGGAGAAGTGCCGTTTTTATTGTGGAAAGTGCGGGTTCACCGGTTACTGAATTTGTGGGGGTGACTTCTATTAGGATATCATAATCCGCTTCGGCTGCGATGCGGGCTGCTGACAATTTCGGGTCGCCGCAGCGTCCGGTTGTTTTTTTCTTTGCAAGAAGAACTTCAATGTCAAGACCTGACGGATTGATGACTCCGCTTTTTGAATCTGCCGCGGCGATAATGATGAACTGAGGATTGTCTTTCAGCACCTGAGCAACACCTCGTCCGACAGACCCCAGACCAATCAGGGCAATCTTCCAGAGTTTCATAAATCACCTGCGATTTCATCAATTATGAGAAGATGTTTCTCGCGCGAGACTTCTTTTAAGATGGTTATTGCATTCCCCATCTCGGCTTCGCCGACTGCTTTGATGGTTAGTTTTGCGGTTGAACGTTCGGATACTTTCGGCATTATCAGCTGGAGTTCGGTGACTTCGGCAACATTTGCCTTGTCGATTCTGTTTACTGTGTCGGTGAGGTCGGTGTGCAGGATGTGACCTATCAGGATGAATGTTTTTGTGCAGGTAAGGTATTCTGTCCCGATTCTGACGACTGCAACCTCGTTTTTTCGGAGTGCGTCTATAAGTTCGGGCAGGCGTGCTTCCGGCAGGGAAATAATGATGTCAACAATTAAAGCGCCGTTTTGGGATTTTGTATCACGCTGGTGGGATATGGTGATTACATTGGCCCCAATTCGGGAGATTGGCTCAATTGCGGCAAGGAGTTGACCTGGTTTATCTTTAAGTTCCAGGCGTAATGAGGTTCTGACATTTTTCTGCACACGTATCCCTCTGATTCTCTTCATACGTCTACATTTTAAAATGGATAAGGATTCTCATAGATTCAGCGCTTTATAGTAGGACCCGGCTTTGCGGCATGGGAAATCACGGTCTGATGAACCGGGTGCACGGCAGATTTCTGCTTTGCCAAGGGGCGTCAGGGTTTTGGCTTTGATTGCTGACCCTTGGTGACGCCTGATTGGTCGGGGTGCGGGAATTGTTTTTATTCGAACGGGAATTCCGGAAAAATATTCCGTTCGTCTGTTCAGGTCAGTCCTCATCTGACTAGAATTACATACTCAAGAGAAGAACTTTTAGCCTGTAAAGAACTCATAATATAAACAGTATTAATAATGAAGCTCGTTATCAATGACCACCGGTGTAAGGGCTGCAATATGTGCACTAAGGTCTGTCCTTACGGAATTTTTCAGGAAGGCGCAAGGCCTGGAGCCCGCGGCTACATCATCCCAGTTTTAGACCATCCTGAGAGATGTACCAACTGCCGGTTGCAGAAATTCTATGGTCGTCAGCTCTGCGGTATGTGTCAGACCACATGCCCGGACCAGGCTATATCATGGATTGATGAACAACCCTTCGAGCCTCATAAAGTGGTGATTGAATATTGACGGAAAAAACAGATTTTCTGAATGGCAACGTTGCCTGTGCTGAAGGAGCGATTGCAGCCGGATGCAGATTTTTTGCCGGCTACCCGATTACTCCGTCGACAGAAATTGCCGAGCGGATGGCAGCCCGGCTTCCAAAAATAGGGGGAACCTTCGTTCAGATGGAGGACGAGCTTGCGAGTGTTGCCGCGATTATCGGAGGATCATGGGCTGGGGCGCGAACGATGACCGCAACCTCCGGTCCTGGTTTTTCCCTGATGATGGAAAATATCGGATACGCCGCCATGACAGAAACCCCAATTGTCATCATAAACGTTCAGCGTGGCGGTCCTTCCACCGGTCAGCCGACCAAGGCTGCGCAGGGAGATATGCTTCAGTGCAGATACGGCTCACACGGGGATTATAGTATTATCGCTCTCTCTCCTTCATCGGTTCAGGAGATGTTTGACCTGACGGTCAGGGCGTTCAACCTTGCGGACAGATTCAGGACACCTGTTTTTCTGATGGCTGATGAAACTATCGGACATATGCGGGAAAAAGTCAGCCTGCATAGTGACGTGGAAATCATACCCCGCCGCGAACTGAAAGAGGGAGAACTTCCCTGTGCACCAGATGAGAATGGTGTTCCGGGTTTTGGCACGTTTGGAAATGGACACAACATCCATATCACCGGTCTTACTCACAGTGAAAATGGCTATCCGTCGACCGACTCCGCGGAAGTTCACGAGCAGCTTATCCGTCGTCAGGTTGGAAAGATTGAAGATTTCAGAAATGAAATTGCCGACGTGGATATAGTCAACCCGGATGCGGAATATATCTTCATTTCCTACGGAGCTCCGACGAGAACCGTCCGCCAGCTCATGGCGGATGTCCCGGAAACATATGGTCATCTGAATCTGAGAATTGTCTGGCCTTTCCCGGACGAATCACTTCTCGCATTCAAAAACGCAAAAGCCTTCATCATTCCCGAAATGAATCTGGGTCAGATTGCAAAAGAGGTTCGTCAGTACACCAACATCCCGATTGTTATCGTGCCAAAACTCGGCGGAGCCCTGCATACCCCGGCAGAATTGAAAAAGGCGGCAGAAGTTGCGAAAACGGTAACAAAACCCATGACGGAGGTCAGGTTATGAATCTCGAAGACTGGTACAGGCAGGACAGACTGCCGCACATTTATTGTGCCGGATGTGGAAATGGAACGGTTCTCAACTGTACGCTTCGCGCTGTCCAGGAACTCGGCTTCAGGCAGGAGGAGACAACCTTCATCTCAGGAATCGGGTGTTCATCGCGTGCATCCGGATATACCTCGTCTGATTCTCTCCACACAACGCACGGGCGTGCCCTTGCTTTTGCGACCGGAGTGAAACTTGTCAAACCTCATCAGCATGTTATCGTGTTCACCGGAGACGGGGACTGTTCCGCGATTGGGGGAAATCACTTCATTCATGCATGCAGGAGAAACATTGACCTGACTGTTGTTTGTATCAACAATAATATCTATGGTATGACCGGGGGTCAGGGAAGTCCCTGTACACCTTACGGGGCAATCACCACGACAACGCCGTATGGAATGCACGAACAGCCGTTCGATCTCTGCAAACTGGCAGAAGCTGCGGGGGCAAACTACGTCGCCCGCTGGACCTCGTATCACGTAAAAGAGCTTACCGAGGCAATTCGTTCCGGCCTCGAAGTGCCGGGTCTTTCGTTCATTGAGGTCATGACACAATGTCCGACCTCGTTTGGCAGCAAAAACAAAATGCGGCTGGCTACCCAGATGATTGACATGTTCCGGGAGAACGCGGTTCTGAAAGTCAAGGCAGACCGTGATACGGCTGCAGGAAAACCGCTTGAGCCGGGTAAATTCATTGTCGGCGAGTTTGTCCGTCGTCATAATCCGCCGCTTGGCGTGGAGGAATCAAAATGAAAACCGAAATCAGGTTCTCCGGTCTTGGTGGTCAGGGTATCATCACAGCCGCTGTAATTCTCGGAAGAGCGGCGGCTCTTTATTCGAAGAAACATGTCGTGCAGACCCAGAGTTATGGGCCTGAGGCACGCGGCGGAGCATCGGCATCTGCCGTCATCATCTCGGATGATCCTGTATATTATCCTAATGTGACGAATCCAAGTGTGTACGTCATCATGTCTCAGGAAGCCTATAATAAATATGGGAATAATGCTCCGGAAGATGCTCTCATGCTGCTCGATCCGGGTTTTGTCACCAGCCGCCCGGTGTGCAGATGTTTCGAGGTCCCGGCGACTTCTGAGGCAAAATCCCAACTGGGAAAAACGGTTTTCGCCAACGTCATCATGCTCGGGGCTCTCCTTGAAGCTACCGGCATTGTAACCTACGATGCGCTAGAACACGCAGTTCTGGACAGCGTCCCGAAAGGTACAGAAACAAATAATAAACGGGCTCTCGCAATAGGACAGGAACTCGTCAGGAGTCAGCTATGAAATTCCGCGAATACGAAGCAAAACAAATCTTCCGGGATGCAGGAATTCCGGTTCCGAACAGTGTTCTGATTACGTCCCCAAATGAGGCAGCTCCTGCTCTTTCGATAGTTGCAGATAATGTCGTCCTCAAAGCCCAGGTCGATGTCGGCGGCAGAGGGAAAGCCGGCGGCATTCTGCCGGCAAATGCGGATAATATCAACGCCGTTGCAGCAGAACTGTTTGGAAAGACCATCAAGGGATTGAAAGTCGAGAAAGTTCTGGTTGAAGAAGCTCTCGAAATCTCGCATGAATATTACCTGAGCATCACAATAGACCGCTCGAAAAAAATGCCGGTCATCCTCTTTTCAAAAGAGGGGGGGGTGGAAATAGAAACTCTTGCAAAGGAGCGCCCCGAGGCACTCCGCCGCATATACGTGGATCCCTCATTTGTTACCCTGCCTGATTTCATTGTCAGAAATGCCATAGGTGATGCCCCGAAAGAAATCGGGAAAATCATTCGGAATCTTTATACTGTATTCATAGCGAAGGATGCCGTTCTTGCGGAAATCAACCCCCTTGTGATGACTCCGCAGGGCGTTCTTGCTGCGGATGGAAAAATCATTCTGGATGACAATTCTCTTGCCCGACAGGGTATTTCCGAGAATCGCGACCTGGCGCCGCGTGAGGCGGAAGCAGAGAAACATGGATTTTCCTATGTTGAACTGGACGGAAGCATCGGCGTAATCGGAAACGGTGCGGGTCTTACGATGTCAACTTTGGATATCATCGCTCATTACAAAGGAAAAGCCGCCAACTTCCTTGATGTCGGCGGAGGAGCTAACTCGGACAGGGTCATGTACGCTGTCCGGCTTGTTGCATCCATGCCGGGCGTTAAAGTGATCGTGGTAAATCTCCTGGGCGGTATTACCCGCTGTGATGAGGTTGCCAAAGGAATTATCGCGGCAGGCATCTCCCAGCCGGTAATTGTCCGGCTTGCCGGAACGAACGAAGCGGAGGGTCGCCGGCTTCTTGAAGAACACGGGTATAGGATGCTTGACACGATGGATCTGGCAATTCGTGCAGCTGTGGAGGTAGCACAATGATTTACGCAGGAAAGAACACAGGCATCCTTGTGCAGGGTGCTACCGGTTCTCAGGGAAAATTCCATATCAACCTGATGAATGAATACGCAAAAGAAATCGGCAGTGCCGGTGTCGTTGCCGGAACAACTCCCGGAAAAGGCGGTCAGGAAGTCTTTGGCGTGCCGGTCTTCAATTCGGTCATTGAAGCGACCGAGGAACACGACATCGGTGCCTCGGTGATTTTCGTTCCGGCCGGGGGGTGCGGGGACGCAATTATGGAAGCAGCAGATGCCCGGATTCCAGCCGTCATTACGATAACCGAGCATACGCCGGTCCATGACATCATGCGGGCAATCACATATGCCAGATCATGCGGTACGCGGGTTATCGGTCCGAACTGTCCTGGTATGCTGGTTCCGGGTGAGTGTAAACTCGGCATCATTCCGGCAAACCTCTGCATGAAAGGGGACGTCGGGGTTGTTTCCCGGAGCGGGACTCTCACCTATCAGGTAATTTCCGAGCTGACTTCTGCCGGATTTGGTCAGTCCGGTATTGTCGGTATCGGCGGAGATGCCGTTATCGGTCAGACTTTCTCAGAAGTAATCGACGAGTTCCATGCCGACGGAAGGACAAAGACCGTTGTTTTGATTGGTGAAGTCGGCGGTAATCTGGAAATCGAGGGGGCACGCCGTGCAATAGATCTCGGGATGCCGGTCATTTCCTACATCGCCGGAGTATCCGCCCCGAAAGAGAAACGCATGGGACATGCCGGTGCAATTGTTGAAGGCGGCGAAGGTGATGCCTCCTCCAAGATTGAACGTCTTCGGGCTCTCGGCATCCCTGTTGCAACCAGGCCCTCGCAAATTCCCGAACTTATTCACGAGGTCCGATGAACGATAAAAACCGAACTCTCCTGCTTGCATCCGATCAGCTTGCCAAAACAGTGAATGCCCTTGCAATCATTTCATTCCTGCCAAAAGAGTCTGATATTATCATAGAAACGCCAATAGTGCATGTGGTTGATATCCAGCCGGAAATTCTGCGTGATCACAGCATGCTCTCACTGGTGGATTACTGCTCAAACCAGATTGTCGATGCCGTTTTGCAGTACAAAATCCTGACCAAGGTGGACAGTGGAACCGTGGTTGCCGCGTTCCCTTATGCAATCCTCATTTATGATGTGGAAAGCCAGGACAACAACTTCTCGGTAGGGGATTATGCAGAAATTGCGAATCCTGAGGCACTGCATTCAGTGATGATGCTCGCGCTCGAACTTGCCCACGAGGGGCGTGAGGGGAGACCTGTCGGCACTGCATTTATTGTCGGCGATATCAAAGAACTGAAACGCTGGTCTCATCAGGGTGTCCTTAATCCGTATGAGGGTCACCCGGCAGAGGTCCGTGATGTAAAAATCCGGGAAAACTGGGAAAGCGTGAAGGAATTTGCCCAGCTTGATGGCGTGTTTATTATAGATAAGAATGGAATCATTGAAGCATCGGGCAGATATCTCGATGCAGATGGTCGTGACGCAAATCTTCAGAGCGGTCTTGGCGGCAGGCATCTTGCAACTGCGGCAATCACGAAAGTTGCTCCTGCTATCGGAATCGTTGTTTCCGAGTCAGGCGGAGTTATCCGCGTCTTTATTGGCGGGAAGTCAATTGCACAGATTCGGACGGACATCCGGTTAGTGCTCTGAAAAGTTCTGCGCGATGAATTCGTGTACTTCCCCTCTATATCTGACCATTAAATTCAAAAATGAATTCATCCTGTCCTTTTTTTATGTAAAAACTGCAATTGTGTAATTTTCTAATAAATTGAAACCAAGTGATTTTATACTTAAACATCAAATTATTCTAAAGTGATTGAAAAATGAAGAGAAATATTAGCATCACTCATCTTTCACAGACTCCGATTGAAAAACAGAAAGTCGAACTTGTGGAACGTAAGTGTATCGGGCACCCGGACAGCCTTGCTGATGGTGTTGCTGAAGCAATTTCCCAGGCACTATGTAAAGAATACATGGCAGAGTGTGACGGCGCAGTTCTCCACCATAATACCGATCAGGGTGAAGTTGTTGCAGGCGAATCCCGTCCGGAATTTGGCGGCGGTAAAATTATCAAACCGATTTACTTCCTCTTAACCGGAAGAGCAACCCGCCAGTTTGGTGACAAGACCTTCGCCACCGATTCGATTGCGGTAAATGCAGCCCGTGACTACCTCCGCGAAACAATACCTACTTTCAATATGGACCGCGATATTATCGTTGACTGTCGTATGGGAATTGGATCCACTGATCTTCGTGATGTTTTCCAAACCAAAAAAGGACACACCACCGTCCCGCGTGCAAACGATACATCTTTCGGTGTAGGTCATGCACCTTTCTCCGAGGTTGAGCAGATTATCCTCGGTATTGATGAATATATAGCCAAAGAGTTCCGTCCAAAGAACCCGATGGTCGGTTATGACCTCAAACTCATGGGTCTCCGTGATATCAACACAATTACCCTCACCGTTGCGTCAGCAATGGTTGATCGTTACTGCTCCGGAATCGACGACTATGTGGAAATGAAGGATAAAATGGCAGAGTCCTTTACCCAGGTTGCAAAGAGATACACCGACAGAAAGGTCCGGGTTGAAGTTAACACCGCAGATATTATCCGTAAGAAGGCAACATCGGTCTTCCTCACTGTGAACGGCACTTCCGCAGAAATGGGAGACGATGGTTCTGTCGGACGTGGAAACCGCTGCAATGGTCTTATCACTCCGAACAGACCTATGTCCATGGAAGCAACTTCCGGTAAAAACCCGATTAACCACATCGGTAAAATCTATAACCTTCTCTCCACCGAGATTGCAAAGGAAGCATGCCAGAAAGTCGATGGTGTCGAAGAAATGTACGTTAAACTCCTCTCCCAGATAGGCCATCCAATCGACTACCCGCTCATCGCAAGTGTTCAGTGCATAACTAAACGCGGATACAACTTTAAGGACTTTGCACCAGAAGTGGATGAAATTGTCAACAAACGTCTGGAAAACATCTCCGATATAACCAGACTTGTCATTGACGGTAAATTAAAGACCTTCTGAGTATGGCAAAAATACGTCTGGCGATTCCAAACAAGGGGCGCATTGCAGAACCAATTAATGATTTGATGAACAAGGCCGGCATCCATGTACAGATGGCAGGGGCCCGTCAGCTCATTGCAAAGACCATAGACCCGGAAATCGAGGTATTATTCGTCAGACCTATTGACATCCCGGAATACGTGGCAAAAGGCGTTGCCGATATCGGTATCACCGGTCTTGACATGGTCGCAGAACGCAGGGCTGATGTTGAACGTCTCCTGGATCTTCAGTTCGGCTCGGCGCGGCTTGTACTGGCAGTGCCCGATAAATCTCCGATAACCTCGGCAGAGGATATGCACGGCATGCGGGTTGCCACCGAGTTTCCCAACATCTGCGCCGATTACTTTGCAAAGAAAGCCGCCGATGTAACCATCATCGAAGTCTCCGGTGCCTGCGAGGCAGCTCCCCAGCTTGGCGTTTCCGATGCAATTGTCGATCTGACCTCATCCGGGACGACGCTTGAAATCAACAAGCTCAGAATCGTTGACGAGATTCTATCTAGTACGACGAACGTCATTGCGAACAAAACCTCCCTGTCTCTCAAACATGAGAAGATTGAAGAAATTCTTCTTGCATTCGAGAGTGTCATTGCTGCAAAAGGTCAGTGTTACCTGATGCTGAATGTTGACCGGAGCAAGCTTGAAGACATAAAAGCACTGATTCCCGGACTGGGCGGGCCCACAATAATGGAGATTGCCGGTTCCCAATCAGTGGCTCTTCACGCAGTCGTCTCCACCGACAAAGTATATCGGCTGATCAATCTCCTGAAACGCAACGGAGCAAAAGATATTCTTGTTCTGGACATTACCCGGATGGTACGTTAAATGGAGATCTTTCCGGCTGTGGACATACTTTCAGGAAACTGTGTGCAGCTTGTTGGCGGAGACCGCATGACTGCAACGGTTTACGGATCACCAATGGCCAATGCCCGGCGCTGGATTCAGGATGGGGCATCCAATCTCCATATTGTAAATCTGGATGGAGCCTTTGCCGCAAGCCATAAAAATGTGGATCAGATTCGTGAACTGATTGAAACTATGGATGTTTTCGTTCAGGTTGGCGGAGGTATCCGAAGCCTGGAGGATGCACGCGGGTGGCTGAACTGCGGGGTTTCACGAATTATCCTGAGCACATTTGCAACACGCGAGCCCGCGGTGATTCGTCAACTCTCAAATGAGTTTGGCAGTGAACGAATCATGGCAGGTGTTGATGCCCGCAAAGGAGAACTTGCAATCTCCGGATGGCAGGAACTTGCTGGGGACTACATTGGTTGGGCTGAAAAATTCGAGGAGCTTGGTGCCGGGTCTCTTCTCTATACTAATGTTGACGTCGAGGGAAAAGAAGCCGGTATTGACGGGGCGCCCGTTCAAAAACTTATTGACGCAGTCAGCATTCCTGTCATAGTTGCCGGTGGAGTAACAACCCCCTCTGACATTTCACTTCTGAAACAGCTTGGTGCAAATGGTTGTGTTCTTGGTTCCGCACTGTATAGCGGGAAGATTTCGCTGAAAGAAGCTCTGGAGGCTGCAGTATGAGATTAGTTGAGAAATCAAGAGAGACTAAAGAAACAAACATCCGGATTGTCTTCAATCCTGATGTTCCCGGCATCGTTGAAATCAACACCGGCGTTCCGTTTATGGACCACATGCTCACTGCCTTTGCCCGGCATGGGGGATTCTCCCTCACCATTGCTGCAAAGGGGGATTTGGAAGTCGATGTCCATCACACGATAGAGGATATCGGTATCGTTCTTGGAACTGCCATTAAAGAAGCTGTGGGGGACGCACGCGGCATCACCCGGTTTGCCGATGTAATCATCCCGATGGACGAATCAAGAGCTACTGTGGCCCTTGACGTGTCCGGAAGAGGGTATCTCGTGATGGACGGTGCCTTCACCGGCATCTCCACAGGTGGTATCCCGAATGACCTCTTCGAGCACTTCTTCTACAGTTTATGTATCAACGCAGGCATTACTGCCCACATACTCTTCTCAGGTATCAACAATCACCACAAGAGTGAGGCGGTCTTCAAGGCGTTTGGCATAGCTCTTGGCAGGGCTCTCGCAATTCGTGCCGGCAACACTGATGTTCCGAGTACAAAAGGAACACTATAATACTTTTTTAGAAAAGAATTGGAGGTTTGGAAACCTCCGGATTTAATCATAAATCAGGGGTTTGATTTATGCATGAGTTCTGTGGGTCTCTCCCATCACAAAAAATGTGTTTATTCTTTTGTGGCGAGTTCAATATCCTCTGCCTTGATGGTTTTGCGACCTGCATGCTGGGCAAGATCAAATGCCTGCTTTGCAATTTCTTCAATGTATGCTTCTGCTTTTGCTACTAATGCATCTGCTGCATCTTCGCCTACACGTACAGCACCTGCTTTCTTTGCAAGTCTGACAACTGATGCTTTTGCTAAGTCTGCCATAATATTTCAAACAAAAATTGTTCAAAATAATATTTAAAACTATGCCAAAAATTGCGATTTTTACAATACAAATGATTTAATGGCTTATTTTCCAATTTACTGACGTATTCGGCTTTGTTTTCTAATTAAAAGAATATTTGGAATTGAATCGTAAAACAAAGGCAATTACGCGATTATTTTTTTTGTACGACTGCTGCAGTCAGACGCAGTATTCCCGCATATCCTGCCGATGCGCGCGAACTATCCACAAAAACGCCCGGAATATTCACAACGGGCGCACCGTGTCCGATTCCGGTCCCAAGGAACGTCAGAGTGCGAAAAATAAGGTTGCCTGAGATGCCGTCCGGAGCTATAATAATCCCGCAATCTTTGACCGCATCCTCTATAAGAATCTCACCATGTACTGCCCCGGTTCTCTCTGCGACTTCAATTGCATCCAGGATGGATTTGTCAACAATTGGGTGGCGTCCGATATCTCCCATTCGTCCGCCCGAGAGAATAACCGTCTTTTCAGAAAGACCAAACCTTTTTGCCAGGTCTCT
Source organism: Methanocorpusculaceae archaeon UBA425 (assembly GCA_002506085.1). GTDB lineage: Archaea > Halobacteriota > Methanomicrobia > Methanomicrobiales > Methanocorpusculaceae > Methanocorpusculum. Next base: position 190,345 of record DAWV01000005.1, on the reverse strand, counting down.
TGCCCGGTTGACGAGAGCCACTTTCTCTTCAACAGTCCATCCTTCATCGACACCGACCGGTGCAAGGAAAAACCGTTCACCATGTGCAGTTTCTAAAAGGGCTATGCGTTCCAGATGGGAAACCCCGTATGCGGATTTCAGATACCTGAGCGTTTCGTTTGCGGGCAGGGTGCCCCGGACTGCCCCGTTTATTTTTCCGGCTACCAGATCATCCACGAGTACAACTTCAGGATGGTCAGAAACAACAATCTCAACAAATGCCAAACCCCCTTTCAGTGGGCATTTTGAATAACAGCGGATATGAATATCTGCGGACGCGACTTGATTCGCACTTTCTACGACCTTGTCTGAATCAGCCCCGCATCCGATTCCAAGCGTAATCATGTGATGGTTATATTGGTAATGCCTTCAACGCAGAAGTTGAAGAGAGTTGTTTCCTCATTTCCTTTCTGAAGAACGAGTTTCCGGCTATCCGTTACGGTTCCAATTACTCTGGCAGCCATACCCACACTCCGGAAGAGTTTGCAGACTTCGTCAACCGATTCCTGGTCTGCCGTCATGATGAATCCCATGCCAGGATACATCCTAACCCACTGCTCAAGCCCGATACCGAGCGCATCCAGATCGGGACATGGAATGGAGGTGAGGTCAACCACACCGCCGACAGTACTTGATTCCAGAAGCATGCCCAGCGTCCCGAGAAGTCCCGGATTTGAAATGTCTTTTCCGGCAGTCAGGAGATGACGTTCGCCGAGTGTCTTCATAATGGCAATCTGGGAACGGAGCAGCATCGGGTCTTTCATCGTGACCGAGTCCCAGTTCAGACGGGCACTTGGGTGGATACGTCCGTTTAAATCGATTGCGGCAATAATTGCGTCGCCGGATTTTGCTTTGGTGCTGTAAATTACGCTGTCAAGTTCGGCAATTCCGAGAATTGAAACATCGATTACATTATGGGGGGCATCCGGGTGAAGATGTCCTCCTACAACCGGAACATCAAATGCTTTCGCGGCATCACACATCCCTTTCGTAACCTTGTTCATGAGTTCGTCATCTTCTGCCGAGAGAACATCGACCATTGCAAGCGGACGACCGCCCATCGCAGCAATATCATGAATGTTGACAAGTATTGAGCAGTAACCTGCCCAGTAAGGGTCAACATCCATGAGCTGACTCCAGATCCCATCCGCAGCGAGAAGAAGGGCAGAATGACCGTTCTGAATTACCGCTGCATCTTCACCATATGATGCAACAACGTCTATGTTATCGATATGGAGTGCGTTGACAATGTTTCCAATTGCCTTCTTGCGTCTAACACCATCATACTGTCTGACGGCTTCTGCAATGGACTCGGGGGTATAGGTATCTGCAGACATGATTTTAGAACACTGGTTAGGAGTAAAGGGATTAATTTGACTATCCCTCACATATTTGTGTTGCTTATTCTATTCCTCTTCTTTAATGATAATATCTATGTTTTGGTTGGGGTGGACATTCGAGTGCCCGCAAGGTAGGAAATTTCCGTTGCTCCCTTGAAAAAATCCGTGCAGATTGAAAGCGCACACCCTAACTATTTTCCTGGTGCTCTATCCTCGACTGCCCATTGTCTAACAAAGAATCCGAAAATATGTGAAATGAAACTATTATATATTGCAATTATATCGAGCGGCTGAAACAAGAATCAGTTGTGATGTATAATTGTCTGGGAACGGCTCTCGATAACTTTGCGCAGACAACTGCTTCAGACATGCTTTCACGGACATTTACGATTCAGACCGCGTGGGGTATCGAGACTCATATCCACGTGATTATGTAGAGGGCAAAATTCGATGTCCTCATCTTCTGCGAGGACCCGCTTATCTATGAAAAATATCCCGGCGATATTTCGCGGCTCGCAAAACGCGTCAAAGTATATGTCATCATCAGCGATAAAAAAAATCGCGAAGAGAATTCCGGCTGAATGATATCAGGCTAATCGGGATATGAAGGAGTTTCTGATTCACCCGTCGATTGCTAAGAAATATGCCCGGCAAACGAAGATGATTTTCTATGCAGACAGAAAAGAGGCACTAACGGTCTTTGAAACGGGTGGCAGGAAGGAGGCGGTGTTTACCGCAAACAACATCTATGGCGAGTTTATCTCCAGAATTGTGCTCAGGAATCTGATAAAACAGACCGCCTAGAGTCACGCACTTGTGACTCTCCCCTCTTTTCCCAATTGTTATAATCTTCCGGAGACCATACTACAGTAATGAACATGGACTGGGCCGAGAAGTACCGTCCGATGCATTTAGCCGATATTTTAGGCAATGGATCTGCGGTCAGACAGATACTTGACTGGGCGAACTCCTGGACTCCGGATTCACGCCCCCTTCTCCTTACAGGGAAACCCGGTATAGGGAAGACCTCAGCAGCTCTGGCCCTCGCCCGCGACATGGACTGGGAAGTAATGGAGCTGAACGCTTCGGACGCCCGCACAAAGGCGATAATCGAGCATGTTGCCGGGAATTCATCGACAACAATGAGTCTTTTTGGTTCGGGCCGGAAACTCATTATTATTGATGAGGTGGATAATCTAGAAGGGAATGCGGATCGCGGCGGAGCCCGGGCAATTGCAGATATTTTAAAGGAGGCCCAGCAGCCGATTATTCTCATTGCAAATGATGCATACGGAGTTTCCGAATCGATTCGGAAACTTTGCGATCCGGTTCCGTTCCGTGCCATAACAACACCAACGCTCTTGAAGAGAATGAGGGAGATATGTTCCATTGAACATATTTCCTGCGGTGAGGATGCGATTTCCGCTATTGCCGATAGCTCGGCAGGCGATCTGCGTTCTGCCGTGAATATGCTGTTCGGCTCGTCCACCGGCAAAACCAGTATCTCTGCGGATGATATCAATACCGCCCAGAAGGATGAACGTTCGACGATTTTTGACCTGGTCGCCGCAGTCTATTCGGGCGCCCCGGATAAGGTGCTGCAGAAGCTTTCGTTCGAGTGCGATGAAAAGCCGGATGCGGTTATGCAGTGGATTGAGGAGTCTATCCCGCTGATGAGTAATACGGATCGGCGTATCCGGGCATACAGACGAATTTCCCGGGCGGATGTATATCTCGGACGGACGATGAGACGTCAGTATTATACTATGTGGAGGTATGCCACGTCCCTGATGACGATGGGGGTGGCGTCCGAAAATGCAGGTGCCGGATTCAGACCGCGTATTATGCCGCCTTCGCGCTGGAGACGGATGAGCACGGCAAAGAAGCAGAAAGCGGTCAGAAGAACGCTCGCCGCCTCACTTTCAGAGAATTATCATATTCCCGAGAATCAGGTCAGAAGCGAGTATATGGATTTGCTTGCCCGTTTCGCCGCGTCGGATCCAGTGGCATTTTGCGAACGTCATAATCTCGATGCCGATCAGATGATAATTGTTCTGCATGATAAGGCGGCGGCACTGGCGGCGGTCAAGGAGGTTCAGCGCATCGCAAAGGAGCGGGAGATGAAGGTGAAGAAGTTGACGGCGGCGAAGAAGGTCGAGCTCCGCAAACTGGCTGATGAAGTGGAAGCAGCCCGTGCTGAAGTTAAAGTTGAGTCCCCTCCCGAGCCGGTCGTTATGGTCGTGGAGGAAGACCCAATCGAAGAAAAGAAGATGGCGCCGAAACAGGCAACGCTGGATTTCTTCTGACCGTAATATTATCCTAATTACCTGTTTTTCAAAGAATGAATGAGAAAGGGCGGCTTATGTTTTCCATGTAGACCCTAAGACATTGGTTACCCGCAGCCCATAAAAAAATTATCCGGGGATTCCCGCACCCTTTCGGTTCACTCTACATTCTTCTGCGTATTCTTATCATATCGGGAAAGGGTCGCATTCCTCTGGTTCTGGTATTTTGCATCCGGTTTTTTATCATATGGACACTCACAGCGTTTCGTCACGTAAAACACCAGCTGACCGATTGGCATATCCGCATACACCCGGACCGGCCGGCAGTTCGAGTTATACATCTCAAGCGTAATTGTACCGGAAAATCCTGCATCAATCCACCCCCCTGTCTGGTGAAGCTGAATACCCAGGCGGGCAACACTGCTCTTTCCCTCAATCGAGGATACAATATTATCCGGCAATGTCACCGTCTCCTTCGTCTCCGCAAGAACGAACTGTCCGGGCTGGATATCAAAATACGTGCTCTTCCTCTCCTGCGTATGCGTGTGAATCGTCTCTTTATTGAAGGGATCAATCACATCATCACAGGGATCATACCAGACAAAATGGTTGCCAAGACGAATGTCAAGGGAGTTCGGCTGAATAAGTGCCGGGTCAAACGGGTCAATCTTTAGATACCCGCGTTTGATATGGTCTGCAATTTCCCAGTCTACCAGAATCATGAAGTATTATTAGACGGATACGTAAAAATAGGTTGGGACTTAGTGTCCTGAAACGTCAGCCAATCTCACGGCTGGTTTTTCAGGTCGTCTTCAAAATCACGTATCGCGACATCCTCTGCGCGGTAATAATAATACTCGCCCGCAGCCTTCTGCTCACGGTCAAGATATGAACCCGGATTATTAATCCGCGGACGTCCGGTCTTATCCCGGCGGAACGTAATCCCGAGATTCGAGAGGAACATATTCATACCCTCCTTCATCTCGAACGGACCGTGAGCAATACCCTCCGTCCCCGGCACGCCATCAAAGACCAGGAGCCGTTCACTAATCATATCGATCGTGTACATATCATGGTCAATCACCATAATCCCGGCTCCCTTATCCTCCGCCGCACGCTTAATCACTTTCGTCGTAACAAGCCTCTGCTCGACATCGAGATGAGCTGACGGCTCATCGAGGATATACAAATCGGCATCCCTTGAAAGACACAGGGCTATCGCCACACGCTGCAGTTCTCCTCCCGAAAGGTTCCGGAGCTCGGACTGCAGAATCTGCATAAGCCTGAGAGGCTCCAGAATCTCGTGCTGGTAATAAGATGTATCATACTTTCTCGTTGCCGAGCGGAGCGTAAACTCCACGGAGTCGGAGGAATCAGCCGTCACATACTGCGGCTTGTATGAGACCCGGACCGTCTCAAACTTATTTCCATCATCCGGAATTTCCACACCTGCAAGGAGTTTGGCAAACGTTGACTTTCCTATACCATTCGCTCCGACAATACCAAGAACCTCGCCGCGACGAACCTCGCCGCCCTCGACATTCAACGTGAATCCCGGGAACGACTTCTTCATCTTCGGAATCCTCATCAGAATCTCGCGGTCCACATCGCTTTCGTGACTGCGGGTCTCGAAAAGAACCGGATAATCACGGATACGGACGTTCTCCTCCGCGACAAAGCCTTCAAGATACTGGTTCACACCGACGCGAACCCCTTTTGGCCGGGTGATAATACCAAATGCGGCAGGTTTTCCGTAGGCGATATGAATCGTCTCGGCAACCATATCGAGAATGGCGATATCATGCTCAACCAGAACGACCGGGTGCTCGGCTGCGAGCTCCCTGATGAGGCGTGCCGCAATCATTCTCTGATAAATATCAAGGAACGGCGTTACTTCATCGAAGAAGTAGAAGTTTGCATCCTTTGAAAGGGCGACTGTCAGAGCGACCCGCTGAAGTTCTCCGCCGGAGAGAACGGAGAGATCTTTATCAAGGATAGTATCTAGGCCGAGCTCCTTCGTATAGTAATCCAACTTATTCCGCTCGTCATTCTGTTTCAGGAGAGTCCTGACAGTTCCCTTGAACGCCTTTGGAATAAAGTCGATGTACTGCGGCTTGATGGATACTTTGATGGTTTTGGCAGCAACCTGCTTGAGGTAGTCAAGGAGTTCGGTTCCTGCATAATATTTGAGAATCTCTGCCCAATCGACCTCATGGTCGAAGATACCGAGATTTGGTTTCATCTGACCTGAGAGAATTTTGATTGCGGTGGATTTTCCAATACCGTTCGGACCAAGAATACCGGTGACTTTTCCTGCGACCGGCTGCGGAAGTCCGTACAGGACAAAGGCATTCGGTCCATACCGGGTAATCGGCGTTTCCAGTTCTTCCGGGAGTTGAATAATATCCAGCGCATCAAACGGACATTTCTTGACACAAATACCACAGCCTACGCATAATTCTTCAGAGATTTCTGCACGGCCGTCATCCCCGATTTTTACGGTTTCATCACCTGTGCGGACACGGGGACAATAGGCGATACATTCCTGTCCGCATTTTTTGGAGTGGCACCGCTCTTTATGAACAATAGCGAGTCTCATTTTTTATGCGGAGAGGAGAGAGGTTGACAGCATGAACGTCCAGGAGAGATACCAGGTTGCGAAGGTTATGAATCCCTGATAGAACCAGTCCTTTTTACCGAGTTTGGATACATCGATTTTCAGGACCATGAAGAGAGATTTCTGAATCACAATTGCAACCAGTAAAATCAGGATACCGACAATCGGCGTCGCCTGAACACCGGCGAGTCCTGCGTCAATCATTTCGGCAGTAATCGGGTTTGGCGTCCCCGCCATGTAGAAGGAGACGAGACCGGCAATCATACCGAGCCCGCAGGCAATTCCCGTGCGGAGAATCCGCTCGACATGCCGGGATTTTTTCTCAGCAATCTTCTCTTCGGGTGTTAACTTTTTCTTTGGCGGGGCTGTCTGTTTTGGAGCCTCTTCTTTTTCCTGCTCGATATCCTCGATTTTTGTGTCGATTTCCGTGTCAGGGGTTTTATCGGGTATGGTTATCATCTCGATAGCCTTCTCGGGGCAGATCTTGACGCACTTACCACAACCGTTACATAATTCTTCGACAACAGTTGCTTTTTTATTTCGTCCGATGAAAATAACCGGCTGGTTTTTGCGTGACGCCGGGCAGAACTTCACACATCGGTTACACATTGCCGTATTACATAGTTCTTTTCTGATATGGGCTACCTGCATATTATATATCTCCGCGATTTTATGTTTACTAATATTGGTATTCACGTCTTATCTACCTTACCAGAGCCTTCAGCCTGGTTTGTGCAGTTCAGTATGGTATGACTCTATCCGGACAGTCCGCGGCGCGAAGCCGGAGACCTCCTGTCATTTCCCTGAAAAACTGACCGGGCAGAGGAGTCCTCTTAAATCGATTTATAGTTCTGCAGGTCGTATCTATCTAGCATAATATGGCGACGATACAAGGGATGAGCGGGGCAGATGTAAAAGCGATGACAGCGGAGCTTGCCGCCCTTTTACCTCTCTGGATTGGGAAAATATATCAGTATGATAATTCCACACTTGGATTCAGGTTAAACGGTGAGGAGAAAGCACGCCACCTTCTCTATGTTGTCAAAGGCGTCCGTGCACACCTGGTAAGCGAACTCCCTCCGGCACCGAAAAATCCGTCGGGATATTCCATGTACCTCCGGAAATTCATTGAAGGCGGGAAAGTTCTCGCAATCGAGCAGAAGGCACTTGAGCGGGTTCTTATAATCTCAATCGGGAAGGGACCTTCAGAATATAAACTCATCATCGAACTCTTTGATGAGGGGAATCTCATTCTAACGGATGAGAATTATAAAATCGTCAATGCCCTCGCACAGAGAACGTTCAAGGACCGTGCGATTGTAGGCGGGGCTTTGTATTCAATGGACGCAATTGACCCCTCGGACCTGACCTATGATCAGTTCAGCGAAAAGTTCGCTGATGATGAGGCAGATATCGTGCGTGCTCTCGCAACGAAGTTCCAGCTTGGTGGAATTGCGGCAGAAGATATCTGCCTGATGGCCGGCATTTCAAAGTCGATGCCCTGTAAATTCGCCACGGAAGCCCAACTCCGCCCGGTCTACGAGGCAATGCGAACCTGGCTTTCACGTCTGACCAGTGGTCGGGACCCGGTAATTGATGCAAAAGGTGCATTCCCGTTCCCGTCCCTCTCAAGGGAGCCCAAAGAGCATTATGAAACATTCTCCAAGGCTCTCGAAGCGTTCTATCCAAAATCAGTCTCCGAAAAGGTCATTGAGCATAAAATTCAGCTCTCCAAAGAGCAGAGAATCAGAAAGCAGCAGGAAGCCGCGCTTGTATCCTTCGATAAAAAAATAGCCGAGGCAACGGAGATTTCCGAGATTATCTACTCGCATTACGGCGAGGTTCAGGAAACGATTGACGTTCTCTCTGCCGCAAGTCAGAAGATGTCATGGCAGGATATAGCGAAGGTCATCAAAGGAAGTCCCATGCCCGCCGCAAAACGGATAGTGTCGGTGAGTCCGAAGGATGCTTCGGTCGTCATTGATCTGCAGGAAAAACACAAGGTTACGATCTTCGTCCACGAGAGTCTCGAGGCAAATGTCGGAAGATACTTTGCGGTTGTGAAGAAGTTCCGCGCAAAGAAAGCCGGCGCAATTCGCGCAATGGAAGCAGGCGTTGTCCACACTGAAAAGAGGAAGGCATCGGGACCCGGGAGGATGAAGGCGAAGTGGTATCACCGGTTCCGGTGGATGGAGACCTCGGACGGGGTGCTCGTTATCGGCGGACGGAATGCCGACCAGAACGAGGAGCTCGTGAAGAAGTACATGGAGGGAAGGGACATATTCCTCCATGCTGATGTGTTCGGGGCCTCGGTCGTTTTAGTGAAAGGAACGACCGAACACATGGATGAAGCGGTGCAGTTCGCTGCGTCCTACTCGCGTTCCTGGGCAGGGGGCGGGGCTTCCGCTGATGTTATCGCAGCATCCCCGAGCCAGGTGAGCAAGACGCCGGAGTCCGGAGAGTTCGTGGCTCACGGTTCGTTCATCATCAGAGGCGAGCGGACGATTTATAAAGACGTCCCGCTTGAAATAGCGATAGGCATCCGAACAGAGCCGGTTCTCGCTGTAATCGGAGGGGCTCCGTCCGCAGTCGAGCCGATTACAACCAAATCGGTTCGTCTGGTTCCGGGAACATACGAAGGGAATGATGTGGCGAAGAAAGTGCTCAGAAAACTTCGTGAGGAGATTCCGGAAAACGAGCAGAAGGCGCTTAAATCGATTCTGAACACCGAGTCTGTCGCGGCTTTCGTGCCGCCGGGCGGTTCGGATCTGAAAACGACAGGTGAACGCGGAGTATGAAGGCAGAGACCTCAGAGCCGCTCAAATATGACGGGTTCGGTGAGTACAAACTTCTTCCCGAATCAATCGACGATCTCTGGCATCTCTCGCATTTGATTAGCCCCGGGAACACTGTCTACGCGGTTACGCTCCGGACCGTGGAGGGTCCGAATGATAAAATCCGGTCGGAGAAACTTGAGAAGCGTCCGGTGAAGATCGGCGTGAAATGCGAAAAAGTTGAGTTTGTTCCGGACTCAGCACGCCTCCGGGTGTCTGGTGTCATCTCTTACGGTCCGGACATGGGTCAGCACCATACGCTGAATATCGAAACCGGCTATGAAATAAGTGTGGTCCGGCAGTGGAGGTCAGTGGACCTGACAAGGCTTGAACGTGCGGTGTCCTCCTCTGTGCACGGCGTTGTGCATATTGTCGCAATCGAAGACGGCGAGGCAGAATTGTACCGGGTCCGGCAGTACGGACCTGAGCGGATTACCTATCTCACGGTTGGCAGCGGGAAGTCGGCTGAGCTTGATTCCCGGCAGGCGCTGTATGCCGAGCTGCTGGTTCTTTTGGAGAAGGTTACCGGACCGATAGTGGTCGCAGGTCCCGGCTTTATTAAAGAGGACTTTCTCCAGTTCGCGAAGAACAAGGCTCCTGATCTGGCAGGTAAGATGCTTCTTGCGGATACCAGGCGAACCGGGTATGGGGCAGTGCAGGAGTCAATCGGGAACGGTGTTCTTGCGCGGGTTGCGGAGGATCTGCAGCTTGCAAAAGAGGTCTCGTTTATGGAGGAGGTGTTTCTCCGTATCGGGCAGAACGGTGCGGTTGCCTACGGAAAGGCGGAGGTCCGCCAGGCGGTTGATTACGGAGCAGTGGATACTTTGCTTGTGGCGGATTCGTTTGTGCGGAATGACAGCATTTCCCGGATGATCGAGACGGCGGAACGGATCGGGGCGGTGGTCGTTGTTCTGTCGACGGAGTTTGAGCCGGGGAACAGGCTGGTCGGGCTTGGCGGGGTCGCAGCTTTGTTACGATATAAGATATGAGCGGGGATACGTGTAAGAGATGTCTGCGGGTGACATTTCATCAGTTACTTTGTAAAGCGCCTTTATCCCCCAATCGGGTCCGATTCTATTTTTGGATATGATTCCCCTTAATACTCTCGTAAAAATATAAGACAAAATGAAAACGATTTTTTTTCTGATTGAATCCGCCATTCCAAAACCTGGAAGAAGTACCTACAGTAACCACCCGGATAAAAAATTCCTGATAGAAAGAAATACCCTTTCTTTTCATAAAAAATGAGATGAAATTTTTTATAGTTATTCTTGCTTAATTCCTGTTTGAGATGATAGTATCAATACACCGGAATTAATCCCGTATTTTCTCCGGTAATACATTTCCCGCCGTGAAGCGTCACGACAAACGTATTTTCGATTCCGACCATGCCAATATCCTGTATTCCCTTTTTCGGCTCAATCGCCAGGGTCATATTTTCTATAAGCGGTTCGTCAAAGCCTTTTGCGATTACAGGCATTTCGTCGATTAAAAGACCTATGCCGTGACCAAGGAATTTGACCCGCCGTTCTTTATAGCCCATAAAATTTCGTTTGAAATCCTCATCAAGGCTGTCCATTATCGTCTGATATATCTCTGATGGGATTGCGCCCGGTTTTAACATCGATGCTGTATCATTCTGAATCTCGACACATCTATTATGCATATCAATCACTTCCTGCGGCAGTTTTTTCCCAAACATGTACGTCATCGTTTTATCTGTCTCATATCCATGATACCCGCATCCTACATCCAGGTAGACCAGATCCCCCTTTTTCAGCTTTCTATCTATACTTCCGAGCACTGGAGCGTAAGGGCCGATTCCGCGGTTTCCGCTTGCCCCGTTAAAATACGACGGATATAACGAACTCTCCCCAAAACCGATATGACCCATCCTCATTTCCGTGTCAAACATGCCGAATCGTACAATTCCCTGATGACCTTCAGCAACAAAAACCCGGTAAAGGTCTGTTCCAAATTCCGCCTCGGTCATATCTTCTCTGAGCATATCGGGAGCCAGATCCTCGGTAACGTGGCGGTGAATCTGCCCGGATTTTTTCATGAGTTCAAGTTCATACTCACTCTTTACCGACCGGACATCTGCCAACGCTCTATCAGCAGAAGCAATGTGTTTGAACGGGAAATATTTCAGAAATCTTTGCAGGTGGGCATAGGAGATAAGTTCCGTTTCTGTGTAAAATGTTTCATGCGTGATGACGGTTTTACCCGCAGCATCACGGAAACTTTCCATTGGTCGTATGTCTTTAAAGAGGGATTCGTCAAGAGCCCGCGAATAGTTGTTTCTTACCCAGAAAACTGCATCTTCATCGCGGGGAATCAGAAGCACACCGTCCTGCATCGTGCCGGTAAAGTAATAGAGATTGACCTTGCCAAAAATTGCAGCATATTCCCAGTCGGGATTTTTGCGGTCCATGTGTGCGTGAAAACGGGTCATACGGTTTTCAAGCTCAAAGAGAGGGACGTTATTTTGCATAACCAGTTTATTCATAATAAGGGGATAATACTTGGTATGCCTGAAAAGACTTTCAGATGTTTTTCGGATGCATTTTGGATATTTTTCCATCCAGATTCTTGTTCTGCGCTTGTACCGGGTGTGAGTTTCACGGTATACGTACAATCTATTTCGGAATAGATTAAAAGAAGAGGCACGATTCCTCTCTGATGAAGCAAAGCAAAATCGCAGATACATGTAACGGAAGTTCATCTCACTCAAGAGACGCTTACAGGATCACGAAGACGGGGGCATAATCTCCCTCAGTTGGGCAAGGTTTTTCTTTGGATGAAGATGTACATCCGTCGGTATGTGTATTAATCCTAATGTATCTGAATAAAATAGCGAAAAAATCTCAAAAAAAATGGGTTATGTCTGTTTTACAAAAACAGTAATGCCGGTGGATACGCTGATGAGGGCCTTATTATCTGCAGAAAGGTTGTATGTTCCTGCCGAGAATGCGGCGTTGGTTCCGGTAACCTTGTAGGATTTATCTGCGACCTTCGTCCAGGTCAGTGGAACTGTCGTATTCCCAATAAAGCTGCTGATGGTCAGGGTTCCAGTTCCATCACCATTAAAAACTACGGGAACATCTGTTCCGGAAATAACCCAGTTGCCGACAATCGGTTCACTGCCGATACATCCTGCTGCACCAACACAGACAAGGAGTACAACTAGTAATGCTGCGATCAGAATTTTCTTCATTAACGTACATAATAGAAATACAAGTATATTTCACTATCGGTAATCCCAATATTTAGGTATAGATTATCTATCGGGCGGAGTTTCGGGTCGTAGGGAGATTTCAGCCCGGGGAAATTCCGGAAACACGATATTTATAGAGAGGGGTTTGCTGAGGTAATGGCGTATCCTGACACTCCCGGGAAAACATCAGATAGAAATCTGTCTGGTTACGTCCAGAGGAATGGTTAGTTCCTGTTTCCTAAAATATTCCGGAGTGAGTCCGTCTTATAACGGTCATTTGCGTCACTCTCCCTCCATTCCTATACAAGACCAATCCTTTCTGTCATGTACTCCCGGAGATTTGCCTGTAAAAAAGCAAATCCAATTATAAGTTTATGAGAATTACTCACTTCTTCTTTTTAATCGGCGGCAGAACTTTCGTTTCGACTGTCCCGAATGTTTTTTCCACCACTTTGGACGTCCGCGGAACACACATCTTGGCCAGAATCTTCTTATACAGGTCAGTCTCCTCACCCTTAACGTGGATTCCGGTTCTCCTCATCAGAATTGCATCTTCAGACGGGCATGCATTCACACATGCGCCGCAGACATTACAGAGTTTATAATTTATTGCAATATTTGGTCTGATACTATCCTTATCCATCCGGGTTACCGGAACCGGTATAGGCAGATAGAGTGCCCTGCACGGGCAGATATCGATACAGGTAGAACAACCGCCGGGACACTTCCAGGTATTAACACGGATTGCGCCGACAAAGGCCATATCAACACGAATAGCCTTACTCGGGCATGACTGCTCACACCAATTACAGAACATACACTTAGCTATATTAATCGAGACCTTTCCCGGGAGTTTTGCCTTGGAGAAAACTTTCCGATCGACGGTGATTGCATCGTGCGGGCATGCTTCCACACAGACCATACAGGCGTCGCAGCGTGCCTCATTCCAGGTGATTTCACCATCGTTTCCAAGAAATTCAGCACTGAACGGAACACGCTTCAGAGTAATTGCCGGACAAAGCATGGCACATATCCCGCAGAAAGTACACTTATCCTTTTCCAACACAAACGTCGTCTTTGCGTCCAGCGCCGTCTGGCGTGGTACTCCGCCCTCCCCCATTCCCTCAAACACAGGAACCTCATTGACAATTGCACCGTTTGGGCAGACCTCATAGCAGATTGTACAGCGGACACACTTTTCCTGATCGATTTCCGCCGTAACCTCATACGTAGGAAACCCTTCCCGTTCCAGAATGGGGAGTCTTGGCTTATCGTCTATTTCCAGACGAAGTGCATAATACGGACAGAGAACCACGCAGATGCCGCAATACGAACATTTTTCGGGATTGATGGATATGGGTGCTTCTTCAGTCAGACCACGAATCGATGCGCCGACCATGCCAAGCAAAATCGCATCCTTCGGGCAGGCATCTACACAGACACCACATCCGGCACATCGGCTGAGAAATAAGTGAAGATGTGTTACCGTCGTAAGCAGGCGCTGCTCCATAATGTCGGTATCTCCTTCTCTTCTCCGTGAATACTTAGGATACATCGTGCTCATTATCTATCTTGGGCTCCCTCATTAGAGAATCATTTCAGGCGGAACTACTGTTCCTGTCGTCAGAAATCACGATACAAAATTCTCCCGCATATGAAGACAGGGTATTATGTTGAATATTCCTGCGTATCAGCATAAATAGATTATCACTAGCAATTTATTTTGCTTAATTCTAGATAATTCATACAAAATAAACCAATAATGTGTCTATACAAAGACAAAATAAAAAACAGTGGTGTTTTATCCGTAAAAAAAGAAAAGCCGGGGGATTACTGGTATTCAACCAGATTCTGGACTTCTCTCGGGAGTCCGCCCTTGAATCTCTGGGCGATGGATGTGTAATACTCACGTACTCGCTCATTCATCGTAGCGTGGACCCGTTTCCTCGCCTCTTCAAAATCCTCAGCCGATACCACAAGAGCATCATTCCTGAGTGCATGCATTGCCGCCTCACGGCAGAGACCATCCAGATCTGAGCCGACGTATCCCTGAGTCTCCTTTGCAAGATACCTGATCAGATCGGTTTTCACCGGATCCTTGAGGGTGACGGCATGCTGTCTGAAAGCGGTTGAAATACGTTTCCTCTCTTCATAGAGAGGAAGGGCAGTCCCTTTCTCGTATTTTTTCACAATCGTCTTAATCTGCTTGTCCGTCACCGTTTTTCCGGCATACTTTGCGGCAATCGACTCAATCGAAGCATCATCCAGACCTGAGAGATCTCCGACCACCTCATCAAACACCGACCCCTCGATTGGCATATTCTGCATATGGACGGCAAGAATTTCTACCCTGTCCTCCTCTTTCGGCTCGGGAATATAGACAAGCCGGTCGAAACGTCCGCTCCGGAGTAGAGCCGGGTCAATGATGTCCGGACGGTTCGATGCTGCCAGAATGACCACATCGTTCAGCTCCTCAATTCCGTCCATCTCTGTCAGAATCTGGTTTAAGACATTCTCCGTCGTGTGACTGCCGTCACTTGCCCCCCGCGCCGGTGTCAGTGAATCGAGTTCGTCGAAGAAGATAATCGACGGAGCTACCTGGCGGGCTTTCTTAAAGATGTCACGCACTGCCTTCTCGGATTCTCCTACCCATTTGGACAGAAGTTCCGGTCCTTTGATTGCGATGAAGTTCGCACCGCTTTCATGTGCCACGGCTTTTGCGATTAGCGTCTTGCCGGTACCCGGGGGACCGTAGAGAAGCACACCTTTGGGCGGGCGGATACCGAGTTTTGCATAGGTCTCCTTTTTTGTGAGCGGGAACTCTACCGATTCACGCACATCGCGGACGGCATCCCGGGCTCCTCCGATATCAGACCAGGAGACATCTGCCTTATCAAGGGAAATCTCCCGCATGGCAGATGGGAACACTTCTCTTGATGCGGCGATAAAATCCGAGGTCGTTACCTCAAGTTTCCTGAGGATTTCGTCGGGGATTGTTTCGGTATCGAGATTGATGACGTCCATCTGCCGGCGAAGGGCACGGATTGCGGCTTCACGGGCAAGTGCTGCCAGATCTGCGCCGACAAATCCCTTGGCAAGTGACGCGAGGACGGACAGAAGTCTGTCCCGCGAGGCTTCGTATGCTGCGAGTTCCCGTTCCAGAACCGAATCTCCCGGATTTTTCTCGCGGAGATTCTTTAACTTCGCCATGCCTTCGAACGGCATGTTTTTGGTATGAATCTGGAGAATTTCCATCCGGTCGGTCTCGCTAGGAACGCCAATCTCAATCTCCCGGTCAAATCTTCCCGGTCTGCGGAGTGCCGGGTCGATTGCGTCCGGGCGGTTCGTCGCACCGATCACAATGACCTGACCTCTGTCCGAGATTCCATCCATCATGGTCAGAAGCTGGGCTACCACCCTACGCTCGACTTCGCCGTTCACATCTTCACGTTTCGGGGCGATTGAATCGAGCTCGTCGATGAAGATAATTGACGGAGCGTTATCCTCGGCTTCCTCGAAGAGCTCACGGAGTTTCTGCTCGGACTCGCCGTAATATTTGGAGATGATTTCCGGACCTGCGATGGAAATAAAGTGGGCTCCGCTCTCATTGGCCACGGCTTTTGCGATGAGCGTTTTGCCGGTTCCCGGCGGACCGTATAAGAGCACGCCTTTTGGCGGCTCGATTCCGAGGGTCTCGAACAACTCCGGATGACGGAGCGGGAGTTCGATCATCTCACGAACGCGCCGGAGTTCACCTTTCAGACCGCCGATGTCCTCGTAGGTAATGGATTTGGTTCCGTCAAATCCCTCTTCGTCTTCGAAGATGAGATCAGTTATTTTGGTGAGGATGCAGGCGTTTTCCGGCTCGATTGAGGATACCTTGAACTCCACAGGCGGACCCGGGTGATAGGTTTTTATGGGGAGGATGTCATCTTTCGATACAGGGAAGTTGATGAGCGAGATGAGATACTCGTCATCTTCGCTCGGGAATGAGGGTGACAGATCTCCGGGTGGGATGAGGGTCACGGAGGTTGCCGGAATCTGCTCTGCAACTTTTTCGACGGTGACACAGTCCCCCGGATTGACGCCGGCGTTTGCGCGGGTATATTTGTCTATTCTGATTTTTTCCAGGTTCCAGTCGTTTTCAAGGGAACGCCATACTTTAGCAATGGTGGGCGTCTTCCCGGTGATTTTTACGAGGTCCCCTGCACGTACATCCAGCGCTTGCATTGCATCCGGATCGAGACGTGCTTTGCCGTTTCCCTGATCTTCTGGGTAGGCACTATCGACTTTGAGTGTTATTTCCGGCATGATACATGTATTATGATACGGGTGTTGTTAATAATTTTCTACCTGGGCATTTTTCATGGAATAAGAATCAATACCGGACTACCTTTTTTCCGGATATTGAGGACCGAATATGCCAAACAAAACAAACAGAAAAGAAAAAAAATATTTAGAGCATGCGGTTGAGAGTTTCAATCTCAACACGCTCGATACCGGCGATTTTTGAGAACAAAGCCTCAACCTTGTCGCCTGCTCCCTCTTCATCCTGTGTGATCATTGCAATCTTGATTGCAGAAAGACCAAAACCGATTGGCTCGACTTTCATATCCTCGATACCGGGGATTTTTGCTTTTATTTCTTCCTGAAGTTTTTTAATATCAACTTCCGGAGATTCCGGCATGATTTTTAAAATAACTACGACTTCACCCATGAGGGTTCAGAGCCCCTGGAAGCCGCACTTCGGGCAGGTGTATTTCACACTCTGCTGTCTGCAGTGTGCACAGCGGTAGATGGTTTCTCCACAGTCTGGGCATTTAAACTCGGTTGAGCCGCGCTCTGCGAGCGGGGCATTGCATGATGTACATCTTATTGTTGCCATACGATTAAACTCAGTAATTTATTGGTGTCCGATTATAATAAACGTGCGGCTTCGAAATATTTCCGTACACTGCCTGGAACCCGCCCGTTCACGATTTTTGCAGATACTCTGTTCTGTTCCAGAACAGAACGAAACGACGGGTCAAGAAGATCCCTGCCTGATTCTGTGGATTTTATGACCAGGAGCCGGCAGTCAAGAACGCCGGCAATCCATGCGGAAATCGAATCGGAGGTGATATCCCAGGAGTGGGGCAGGGGATCCCGCTTTCTGAGCACACGTTCCGGGAGGAGAATGGTTGGCTCCTCCGGCATCTGAAGATCGGTTGTCACGGGATATCCGAAGGTCGAGAGAAAACGCCCGTATTTTTCCATGGCGGCGATTGCCTGCCAGTGGGCGGTGTCGTCATCAGGATTTTCCTCCCTGATGAAATCGGCAAAAACCCCGCCGCCCGGGACGATGAGTATTGAGGATGACGGGAGTTCAGAGAGGACGCTGCCTGCCGTGTTCATCAGACTGCCTCCGAATTTTACTACAATCCCATCCTGCATACATTAATATTGTGCCGTAGCCACAAAAAAATGTGTATGAAGAAATTGGTGTGTTTCTTTCTGTGTGTGGTTATTCTTGTTTCGCCGGGCTCGGCTTTTGTTCTCGCAGAATTCTGTCCGGACGGGTATGCATCGGGAGACGGCGATGAATATTTCGTTCTGGAAGGAACGGGAAGACTGGTCGGATGGACAATTTCCGATGGGGAAGGAACCATCTCATTTCCTGTCGGGGCGGAGTCCCTCGGGCGGATAATCGTTGCGAGAGATGCTGAGGCATATTTTCAGGTGTGGGGGAGTCTTCCGGATTATGAGATTCTTGAGAGCGGAAATACCCCGAATGTTTTGCAGAGCGGAAGATTCCAGATGGCAAACTCCGGCGATGCGCTCTCACTTCTTTCCGGCGGGCAGGTTGTTCAGACAGCGTCCTGGCCTGATGAACTAGCTGCATCCAACGGAAGAGTCCATGTGTTCTCGAACGGAATCTGGGATGAGCGGATTTACAAAATCGGGCAGAGCAGATTTGTGCCGGAGACATTCACTGCTGATTCGGTGACGCTGTTCGTTTCGCCGGAGTGTGCATACACTGTCATCAGCGATGTGGTTCGCGGGTCAACGACCACGTTGTCGATTTCGATGTATGAGTTTACCCACCCCGAGCTCGCATACGAGGTTGCGGAAGCCGCAGAAAGAGGTGTGGAGGTCACGCTTCTTATGGAGGGAGGTCCCGTCGGCGGCTTCCCTGACGGGGAAAAGGGGGTGCTGAATTTTCTGACAGCGTCCGGCGTCACGGTCTGTACTATTGAGAGTACGGATAAACTTCCGGCACGTTACCGTTTTCTGCACACAAAATATCTCGTGGCGGATGGGTATGTCACGGTCGTTCTCTCGGAAAATTTCAAACCAAGCGGGATTCCACTCACCGGAACCCGGGGAAACAGAGGCTGGGGTGCCGTGGTTCGTGATGCAGAGGTCGCGGCGTATTTCAATGGGGTCTTCGCCTCAGATTTTGCCGGCTATGATATTTATGCATATACGCCCGGCACTGAGCCGCTTCCGGAGACCTGGTCCGATGAGGAGATAATCCCGCGTTTTTCGGAAAAGACGCTCTACAATGTGCTCGTGACCCCGGTCATTTCGCCGGACACGAGCAGTCTTGTGCCGGAGCTGATTGCTGACGCGACCGAATCCGTCGACGTTCAGCAGGCGTATATCTCGGCATATCCGGATGGTGAAAACGCCTGGATTGCCGAACTCCTGAAAGCCGCAGACCGCGGGGCAGTGATTCGGGTGATGCTCGACGGAATCTATTATAATACGGAAGATGATGCCGATAATGATGAACTGACCGCATATCTGAATAGAATAGGAGAAGGGGTCTCTGCAAAAATGCTGAGACCGGATACCTATCTCACCAAAATCCACAACAAAGGAATGATTGTGGATGATGAATATGTGTTAATAAGTTCTATCAACTGGAACTTCAACTCCCCTAACAATAACCGGGAAGCCGGACTGATTATTCAAAGCCCGGAAGCGGCGGCGTATTACACGGAGGTGTTCGCCTTCGACTGGAACGGGGACTATGAAAAAGACCCGGTCACTGCTGAAATCGGGTTTGATGTCCGCTGGCTTCTTGCCGGCGGAGTAATCATTCTGCTCGGAGGTCTTCTGATTTACCGGAGACGTAAATGAACGTCTCAATACAGAACGCGGTATTCGGTAACCAGATTGGAACCATACATCTTCGTGCCCGTTAAATCGAGCCGTATCATATCCTTTTCGGACCGGATGGGCATTCCGCCTACAAGGGACGGCGTGTCGCTTCCTCCGACGATAAACGGCAAGTGGATCAGCCAGATTTCATCAACTAGATTGTGATGAAGCATGTGCCAGTTCAGGGTAGGTCCTCCTTCGATGATGAGTTTTCTCACATTGTATTTTGTGTAGAGAATGTTCATCAGCATCGGGAAATCCACTCTGTCCTCGCCGCAGACAACCACGTCAACACCCTGCGCGGTGAATGCGTCGATTCTATTCTGCGGTGCCCGGGATGATACGGCAAGCACGGTCGGAACCGAGGTCGTATCAAAGACATTCGAGGTCAGGGGCAGATCCGCAAGACTGTTCGGAATAACCCTGATCGGGCTTTTTCCCGGAACCATTCTCACGGTCAGAAAGGAGTTATCTATCCGGATTGTGGAGGAACCAACCATTATTGCATCATATTCGGCGCGGGTTTCGTGAAGAAGGATTTCTGCTTCATGGGACATATATTTCATCAGTATTTTGCTGGAAACACCTTTCCCAAGGGTGAGTTTCCCGTCTGCGGTGATTTCCGAAATCATCAGCACGTGTGGTTTATGTAGTGTCTCCATGAGGTTTCCTTCTGATTCATATATCTTGACGATGTATAAATATTTAGCACGCACTCATAAATGATTT
The DNA here is from genome assembly GCA_002506085.1 of Methanocorpusculaceae archaeon UBA425. Lineage (GTDB taxonomy): Archaea > Halobacteriota > Methanomicrobia > Methanomicrobiales > Methanocorpusculaceae > Methanocorpusculum. Next base: position 170,138 of record DAWV01000005.1, on the reverse strand, counting down.
TACCCCATATCCATGAATATCACTTCACTCCGACACAAACTAACGGGCTGGCTTAACCCGGTTGTCTGGTTTTTTGTTAAGACCGGGTTTACCCCGAACCAGATTACCCTTTTGTCTCTTTTCTTCGGGATAGGGGCAGCTGTCTGCTTTTTCTGCCAGGCTTTCCTGGTTGGAAGTATTCTCCTGGGTATCTCCGGCGTTCTTGATCTGACTGACGGGTCGGTTGCGCGGATTACCAAAAAGAAGACAGATTTTGGTGCAATCTCGGACTGGATTGTCGATAAATATGTGGATGGAATTATCCTTCTTGCAATTGGACTATCGGGAATCCCTATCATTTCCCAGTTCACCGGGCTTACGCCGACGGCAGATATGCTGGTGGCAGGGTTGGCCGTGATCGGGTCGATTATGAATACGTTCATCAAACCGGTGACGTATGCAGAAATCGGCTATACCTGTAAAGAGGATGGGAAGATCTCCGACCCGCTGGAAGGGGTGGGTTTCTTTGGCAGACCGGAGACGATGATTTCTGTCGTCTTCTTCGGAATCATTGGTCAAATCTGGATTGCGGTGATTCTGGTTGCCGTCTGCACGAACCTGTCGGCTCTCCAGAGAATTATCTATCTCTGGAAAAAGCACGGCGAGTATAAAAAAGATTAAACAATCCTTTTTTTTTACATTTTTATGTGCTGTCTCAGTTCGTATGCGGGCTGGTATCCCATGTACACCTGAAGACAATCCCGAATTTGTATTCTATGTACACTAAAAAATAATAAAAAAAGGTTAGGACTCAGAAATTCGAAGTCGGGTCATCCAGTCTTGCCCCGTGTCGTCTCATTTCCGGGACGGGAAGCTCGGAACGTAAATCGACGATCTCTTCCTCCTTCATTTCCTCACGGAGGCGCAGGAGTTCTGCAAGGACCTCATCAACGCCCTCCTTTGTCGTGGTGGACATGTTATAGTATCCTTCCATTGACTTCATATCGGATTTGTTCACGACGGTAACCATCGGAACTGAAATGATAGACTCAATCTCCTCACGGAGCTTTATCTGGGCTTCGATTGAGTATCCGCAGTTTTCACTTGCGTCGAGTATGAACATGACTATATCTGCCACATATACGAGAGCGTTGAGTGCCTGCTTCTCAATGACGTTCCGTTCCTCATCTGGTCTGTCAAGAAGACCCGGCGTGTCGATAAACTGGATTCTTCGTCTCCGCTCTGCGTCCCTGTGACCGACGATAACTCCTTTGGTCGTAAACGGATAGGAAGCGACCTCAGGATCTCCACTGGAAACCAGACGGATAAACGAGGATTTCCCTACATTCGGGTAACCCGCAACCACGATTGTAAATTCATCCGTGCTGATGACCGGCAGATCCCGGAGAACATTTCTCACATCATTCAGATAACGCAGAGCGTCATCTGCCCGGTGAACGATTGACGCAATGCGTGCGACAGCACGTTTTCTCTCGACCTGCGTATCAGACCAGCGCATTCCTCTGGAAATTCCGGCACCCACATCACGCACATTCTTTGCTGCCCATCCTATCATCCCGAGATTCTTTTTCAGGTTATCCATCCCGAACAAAATATCACAAAGGTCCCGGTAAAATGGCGGAAGCTCTTCAAACTCGGGGAAACTCTGGATAATACTAACCAGTTTATCATGTGTTGCCTGGGTGATTGCCCGGACGAAATCCTCATTGGCATGACGTTTATCTGGTTTCTCCCGCATCTTTTTTGTAGCACGGCGGAAACTGCGGTCAAGCAGTTCGTCTGCTGTTAGCACGGTCGGTATTTTATCGAAGTACATTTTCATCCAATCCATTTGGTTTATTACTATAGCAATCAGAATGAATCAGCAAGTATGGATTTATCACTAATTCAAAAAGATATCCTTATTACACTTATCTCGCTTTATCATCAATATTCGCATCCAGTCAAGGGGGAGGACATCGCAGAGATTATCCGGAGAAATCCTGGAACGGTTCGGAATCAGATGCTCGCTCTCAAGGTTCTCGGATTAGTTGATGGTATTCCGGGTCCGAAAGGCGGTTACCAGCCGACTACACGCGCATATTCGGAACTGAACGTTTCATCCGATTATTCCGAGAGTGAAGTCCCCATCCTGAAAAATGGAGAACCCGTTGAGGGGGTGCGCGTGCATGAGATTGCTTTTACCACACTCACGCATGCAGATTTGTGCCATGCCCTCATTAAAATAATAGGTAGCGTGCGGTCATTTGAAGTCGGCGACAGGGTTGTCATTGGTCCGACCCCGGTAAACAAACTGCTCATCAAAGGGGAGGTCTTTGGAAAGGATGAAATCAACAGCGCTCTTCTTATCTCGACATCAGAGATGACCTCGCTCCCGAAAAAGCCGATTTCTGAATATATGAGTACACCGCTGATTCTGCTGGAGCCGGATATGACGCTTGCCTATGCAATGAAGACCTTCCTCCAGAGGAAGATTCACGGGGCTCCGGTCATCGAAAATGGTAATCTTCTGGGTATCGTAACTTTCGCGGACATTATGTCGGCTCTGGACCGTGAGATGCCGACTACCACTTTCATCAGCGAGGTGATGGTCAGAAACGTTGTAACGATTCCCGGCGAGATGCGCCTCTATGAAGTCATCAAACGGTTTAAGGAACAGGATATCGGCAGGGTTATTGTCACAGAGAATGGGAAAGCAATCGGGATTTTAACTCATTCGGATATTATTCGCGTGTTTCCATCACTCTGACAGTTTTTATCCAAATGGATAAATACTATCTTGTCAAAACACTAAACAGATTATTCATGCAGAGTGAGCAATTTACCCATAATATCCGCAGGAAGCGGGTAATGAGCACAGATGGAAAAATTATCGGTCAGATCCGGAATGTTTCCTTCGATGCAGCAACCGGACAGTTGAAAGCATTGCTTATCCGCCCTGATCCTGGTTTTGATACTACTGGTTTTAAACTCGTAAATGAGGCGATTACCCTGCCGTTTGAAGCAGTGAAAGACATTACGGATTTCATTGTCGTCGACAGGTATATGCTCCGCTGAACTATTCGGAATACTCACTCATTTTTAATTTATAAATATCTGCGCAAAGCTTCGGCTGTTCCTTCGCCGAATGGTTTGTCCATGATATAACCAGCGGCTTTTTTTGCATCGGGCGAGGCACTTGACGGAACGACAGATACTCCGCCGATTTCCAGCATGGAGACGTCGTTTATCGAGTCTCCGGCGACCAGAAAGTCCGCGGGTGTGAGTCCCATCATATTCGCCAGTTTTTCAAACGCAGAGCCTTTGGTGACGCCGGGTACCTGCAGATGAATGGCAAATCCCGTATCGATTACGACGACCGGCATGTCTTTCAGGATGTCCTTTATCACTGCGGCGGGGACATCACGGGAAAATGCGATATCTGAGTCCCGGTATGTGAGACTGAACAGACGCAGGTCGTCACCTTTCGGTTCTAATTCCGACACGACTTTTTCGTAGGCCGCAAGGCAGATATTCTGATTGCCGGTGACGTGTTTGTTTCCGAGATATCCCAGGCGATAGACTCCGCCATTTTCTCCGATGATGGTACCGTCGGTTCCAATCATATGGGAGAAGGTATCCAGGAAACAGAGCGTATTGCCTGATGCAAGTATTACAGGAATTCCGGCATCAATTATTCTCCGCATTTCATCAATGACTTCTGTCGAAATTCTACGACGTTCGTCTGTGAGGGTACCATCAATGTCAGTGATAAATGCCTTGAGCATGGTTAAAAAGAGTATTGGGGTTAGCAGGGTTTGATACCTGCGGTTTCGACCATGAACGTCGCTTCGCCATCGGGAAGGTTCGGGCTGTCCACCAGTCTTGCAATACGTTTGCCTGCCTTGCTCTTTCTGAGGTAGAGACGGAAGGTCGCGGTGTGCCCCACGATGTTTCCGCCTATGGGTTTGGTCGGATCACCAAAGAGGAGTCCGGGGTTTGACATTACCTGGTTTGTGACCACGGCCACGGCATTCAAATCGTCGACGAGTTTGAAGAGGTCGTGCATGTGCCGGTTGAGTTTCTGCTGTCTTCCGGCGAGTGTTCCACGTCCTGCATATTCCGCACGGAACAGACTTGTGAGAGAGTCAACGATGATGAGTTTTACCGGGAGAGATGATGGGGCAAGTTCGTTGGAGAGTTCGCGGGCTGCGTCAATCAGGAGCATCTGGTGATCTGAAGAGTGGGCACGTGCCACATGAATGTTTCCGAGGAATTCCTCTATCGTTGGGAGTGTATATCCTTCAGGGAGATTGGCAAGTTCCAGACCTGCCACCATTTGTTCGATACGTTCAGGGCGGAAGGTGTTTTCCGTATCGATATAGAGGCAGCTTCCACCAAGTCCGCCTAGTTCCCGCGGAAGCTGGCAGTTTATTGCAAGCTGATGTACGATCTGGGATTTTCCCGAACCGAACTCACCATAGAACTCGGTGATAGCCTGGGACTCGAGCCCCCCGCCTAAAAGCTCGTCAAGCTCCGGCACCAGTGTTTTGAGTTTCATAATATCCTGTCTGCGTGTCAGAATATCCGTGCCTGTTTTGAAGCCGCCGATATCTGCTATTTCACGGGCTGCCTTGATGATTTTCTTGGTGGTGCTTTCACCAAGTTCTGCAGCCTCGGCTAAGTCTATAGGCGTCGCCGTGGCAATACTTTCTACGGTAATGTATCCCGCTTCACGCAGACGGTCGGCCGTTGCGGGTCCTACTCCCGGAATGTCTTCAATATCAAGTGATGTCATATCTTCTCTAACTCCTTTTACAGATATACTAATACATCAGCATTGTTCCATATAAACCCCATACCGCGCGGTGCGATAATGCCCTCAACACACGGAAAATAGCTGTCATCACTCAGAAGGATGCTCTATTGTATGTGAAGAGTTTCAGGGTTTTGATCTTACAATATCCTTATAATTGTCTCAAACCCATGTATCCGTATGACAGAAAAAAACAATACTGAATACAAAAACGCTCTCGTAAAAATGGCGGGAGACCTGGCGAATAATCCACTCATCAAACCGGTTATCGACCAGGTAATCTATGACTTCATCTCCTCTCCGGAATGCAAACGGGCATTTGCCGAATACGCAAAAAGAAAAATCACTGATAAACTAGGATTATAATAATCCATTGAGCCTTTCAGTAAGAGAGCCGACATCACCCAGACACCCGGTGATTGTCTCGGCATAAATCCGTCCGTTCCGGCAGATACCCGTAACCTGAATACAGGTTCCGGGAGTTGGACTCTCCTCCGTAAAAAGCATCCAGACCGTTTTTCCGTCATCGAGTGAGAGCCCCTCGGGTCTCGGGATTACCATCCCGGAAATGGACCCTCTCTCTCCTGGCAGGATTACCGTTCGTATGGCCGAGCCGCGCCCGACGGAAAGCTCCACTGATCCGTAACGGTTCAGCCGTGCCGGGGCATTCACTACCTGAATGAAATCTCCCGGTAAAAAGAGGGCATCCGCCGCATCTCCCCAGAGAGCGACATTCACCGCTGTTTTTTTTGAAGAGCCGGTGATTTGCACATTTTTCACACGTGACTCGGTACCCCGCCTGGTAATGAATGTCCTGACATCCGAGACGGACGTGACTACACCTGTCACGACAGAAGTCTGCCCTTCGGTAACTTCATCCGCATCTTTTGTTAAAACACTGACCTCATCGGGCAGAATACTGATTATCGCTGCATCGGATACAACATACTCAACGATTCCGTCCTCCTCTTTTCTCTGAACACCGGTTATTGAAACGCAGGCACCCTCATCCACATCAGAGAAAAGCCCGGGTTCCCAGCAGACGAGCCGTGCCGTGCCCGACGCATCGCCAATGATGAATTCCTGGAGCGTTGAAGGCGTGCCGTCACGTCGGGTAATCTCTTTCGCGTCAAACGCAACGAGGATTTTCCCGACAAGTGGCGAAGCCATGATTTCGGAGGTCGGCGGTTTTTTCGTCTCCACGATTGTAATAGAACTCTCTCTGAGGGCAATACATGTCACCTCTTTTCTGCCGGGGCGTGGTTTTCCGATAACCTCGATGACCGAATCCAGCATCAGTTCGGCGGCTGCCTGGGCACGCTCATCCCACAGGCTCATTGTCACAGTGCCGGTCGGGTCTCCTAGAACAACGGAGGCAACAAGCCCGGGCTCCTCTCCCTCGCGGGTGAATTCATGAGGGGGTCGGATTTCCAATATTTTTCCGAAAAAAGAAACAAGGGATGTCCGAGCGGACGGGATGTCCTTGATTTTTATGTGACTCCGCCCAAGTTCATCCACGACCAGCATTGCAGCCGTGACTTCGTCCACCAGACCGCCGAGAGACTCGGCTTTCTTCTCCACACGCTCATCGAACGCTTCTTTTGTAAGCAAATCCGAGACGAGCGCGTAATGCATTATTAATTCCTGTGCCAGGACGGAACAACCACGCAGGCATTCATCTCTTCGTAGGTTTCGGCACGGCGCATTAGTTCTGCCTTGTCACCGTTCACCAAGACCTCTGCACACCGTGGTCTGGAGTTATACTGGGACGACATAGAAAATCCGTATGCTCCGGCATCTAAAACGGCAATAAGGTCCCCTGCCGCGACTGCGGGGAGTTTCCTGTCTGCCGCGAAAATATCCCCGGTCTCACAGATTGGACCCGTGATTGTGTAGGTTCCGGTCTTCGGCTGATCGGCTTTATTTGCAACAACGACCTCATGCCATGCGTCATACATTGTCGGGCGAATCAGCAGATTGAATCCTGCGTCAACGTTCACGAATGTCTTGTGAACCTTCTTCACCGAGTTGACCCTCGTCAGAAGAATCGTCGACTCGCCGACCATCCATCTACCGGGCTCGACCCAGAATGCGGGTGAGATACCTGCCTTCTTACAGCCTTCGACGAATACCGGCATTACTGCGGCGGCATATTCCTCCGGAGTGGGTGCTATGTCTAAGGTTCCCTCACGGTGATAAGGAATACCTAGTCCTCCGCCGAAATCGACGAACTCAAGCTTCACACCGATCTTTGTCACCTCTGCGGCAACGTTCATGATAACGCCGCAGGCGATTGCGAATGGTTCCACTTCGAGAATCTGTGATCCGATATGACAGTGCATACCTACCGGAACAACATACTCCATGGAAAGCGCCTCACGGTACGCGTCCAGAATCATGTCTGCCGGGATACCAAACTTGCTGTTTTTAATGCCGGTCGCGATTTTCGGATGGGTGGGCACATTAATCTCCGGATTCACACGGAACCCGATCTTCACGGTCTTTTTGAGCTGCTTTGTAATGGCATCAATCTGACGGAGTTCGTCAACCGAGTCCACCGAGATTTTGATACCTTTTTCGATTGCTGCACGAAGATCCGCTTCTGTCTTTGAACTGCCGTTGAAAAGCAGTTTCTCCGCGGGCATGCCCGCTTCGAGAGCTGCACGCATCTCACCAAGTGAGAAAATATCCGCGCCGGCACCTTCTCGTGCAAGTGCCTGGAAGATGATTGGATTCTCGTTTGCCTTTGCGGCGTAGAGAAGCTGGACGTTGGCTGAGTAGTTTTTCAGGGCTGCCTCGTAGCGTCTGAAGTTTCCGGTCACGTGATTTTCATTCGTGACATAGAGCGGGGTTCCATACTTTTCCGCGAGAGCGACACAGTCTGCTCCTCCACAGAAAAGGTGACCGTTTTTGACTGAAAGTGATTCTGGAAGGTTCATCTTATCCTCTGATACCGCATGCCTTCATGCGGGAAATTGCTTCATTGATTCTGTCAACAGGGCGGGTTATGGCAAAGCGGACGTATCCTTCGCCCGATGCGCCGAATCCGTTTCCTGGCGTTACAACGATTCCCGCTTCATTAATCATTTTTGCAACGAACCTGACTGAGTCGGGCACCTTCAGCCATACATAGAACGATGCTTTCGGAACAGATACTTCGAATCCGAGTGACCGGAGACCGGCGATAAGAACGTCACGGCGTTCCTGATAAACAGCACATGCATGGTCAACACAGTCCTGTGGGCCGGTAAGAGCGGTGATTGCTGCTTTCTGAATCGCGTCAAAGATACCGGAATCGATATTCGTTTTGACTCTGCCGAACGCTTCGATGAGGGATGCATTTCCTACACACATCCCAATACGCCAACCCGTCATGTTATAGGTCTTTGAAAGGGAGTGGGTCTCAAGTCCGACATCCATTGCCCCTTTTGCCTGAAGGAAGGAGGGTGCTCTGTATCCGTCGAAGGAAATCTCCGAGTAGGCGTTGTCGTGGATGACAATGATATCATTGTCCTTCGCAAACTCAACCGTCTCTTCGAAAAAGTCCATGGATGCCACGGCTCCCGTAGGATTGTTCGGATAACCGATGAACATCAGTTTTGCACCGGCGCGGACATCCTTTGGAATCGCGGAGTAGTCCGGAAGATAGTTGTTCTTTTCCAGGAGCGGCATCGGGTAGCACTTTCCTTCGGCGAAAAGTGTTGAGGTTTTGTAGACCGGATATCCCGGATCGGATGCCAGAACATAATCTCCGGGATTCACGAATGCCTCGGGGATATGGGCAATTCCCTCTTTTGAGCCAATCAGAGCAAGGATTTCTTTTTTCGGGTCGAGCTTCACACCGAAACGTCTGTCATACCACGCGGCGACTGCCTGCCTGTATTCCGGCATACCGAGATAGTCCGGGTAATGGTGGTTTGCCGGGTCACGTGCCGCTTCACATAACGCATCAACTATGTGCGTCGGAGTCGGTAAATCAGGGTCTCCTACGCCGAGATCGATTAAATCAACGCCCTCGGCACGTTTCTGTGCCTTCATCGCATCTATCTGGGCAAAAAGATACGGGGGTAAGTTATCCAGCCGCTTTGCGTACATCGCATATTCATTGAACGTGTAAGAAATTAAGTCGTTCGTCAGGATAACTGCGGCGGCTGTTTTCAGGGCTGCCTGGAGGAAAAAAGGGGAAATTCCAAAAGGGGAAATTATGTGAAAAAAATTATGCCGAGGCGTGTGTGGGTGCCGCGGTCATCTTAGGCATATAAATTGCCTGACGTGCATCACGGAAATTAAATTTCTCGATGATGAGTCCGTTTTCCTTCAAGCGTCTGAGAGCGTATCGGACTGTGCGAGGAGCGAGCCCTGTGCTTGAGACAATCTCTTTGTGTGTTTGTGAACCAGTTTGTTCGAGTAACTGATATACAGCAACACATGATTTGGGCATGTTGGTTCTCTGCATACAAGATAATTAACGTTAAAGTATTTAATGTTTTTCCTATGTTGTTTGTAATGTTAAGAACAATATACACATTGTGTGAAATTACGTTCGAATGATGGCGAACCTATACCCCTATATTCCGGCAGTTTGTTTGTCATGTTCCAACGGTAAATAGATTAATAAATTATGTGATGCAAAAGGGAAAATCAGTATGCTCACCCGTCCAGAACGCCTCGCTGTCGGCATTATGGTTGCCGTAATTCTTGCTCTTGGTGCTCTGTATATTGGAATGACCTGTTTCTTATCGGATGGGGGCGCCATATCTTATACGCCCGAAACACAGGACGGGACGTTCGTTTTTCTCGAAGGAATTGTTCTGGATACAAAAATCACCAGCACCGGGGGTCATCTGATTGTAAACGTATCAGGCGTGGATGTGTTTGTCCCGGGCGGCGGAACGGATTTAATTCTACTTGACGGAGATTATGTGAAAGTAACCGGAAAAGTTGACACATATGCTGGAAAAAAGGAGATCGTTACCAATTCCATATCAGACATCAGGATACTGGTGCGAACTTAATACTTCCAACCGACATATATGATAAGAATGACCACCCTTCCCGTCCCTGGTGAACAGATTGATCTTCTGCTTCTCCGGGAAATCCGGCAGCGAGAACGGATTAACGTGTACCTCTATATGGATGAGGAGATTGCAAAGAATTCGAACGTCACAGACGATGTGGAAAAATACCGGATGACTGACCCTGATTTCCGACCTGTTCTGGAGATTGAGGACTGGTTTAAGATTATGCAGAAGCAGCTGAAACAGATTGAAGGTCCGTGTGCGAATGTTGAGAGAATGCTTACGGAAAAACCGCTCTCTGCAGAAGTTCTGGAGACCGGCGTAATCCTGACCGCCGTGGGAGAACGTCCGTATATCAAGGCACTTCTGCCGTATCTTGACGAGATGGAAGAAATCGAGGTCAGGAACGCGACTGGATTTAAATAACCCGGACTATCCCCCTGTTTTTCCGGTCCCGTGAAAAAAGGGACCTGCTTCAAAAATACTATTATTACCTCCCCCGACAATTGATTTTTTATGTCACTCGTCGTCAATGATATCATTCCGTCATTTACTCTCCCCGATGCGTCCGGCGAAGAGTGGGCATTCCCGACTGACGCCTCGCACCTGGTGATTCTGTATTTTTATCCAAAGGATAATTCCTCCGGATGTATCACCGAAGCAAAGGATTTTTCCAAGCTTCTCCCTGAGTTTACCCGTCTTGATGCACAGGTTTTCGGCATCAGCCCGGACTCCCCGGTCAGTCATCAGAAGTTTATCGAAAAACAGGAGTTGTCCATTACGCTTCTCTCCGATCCGGAAAAAATCGTTATCAATGCATTTGGGGTCTGGGTAACCAAAAAAATGTACGGCCGTGAGTATATGGGAGTTCTCCGGAGCACGTTTGTCATGGATGCTGCGGGAAAGATTCTTGCGGTTTGGGATAAAGTGAAGGTAAAAGGTCATGCGTCTGAGGTCCTGCATAAAATACACGAGTTCGTATGAAACAAAATACTTAGGCTTACCCGACCAATACATCACACAATGACAGCATCTAAAATTCTTCTCCTGATTATTGACGGTGTGGGGGACCGTCCATGTGCATGTCTTGGAAATAAAACACCCCTGCAGGCAGCATCTCTGCCAAACCTTGACCGGCTCGCCCGTGAAGGTATCTGCGGGATTATGGATCCGATCGCTCCCGGAATTCGTGCGGGGTCCGACACATCTCATTTAAGCCTCCTCGGCTATCCTCCGCAAAAATACTATACCGGCAGAGGGCCGCTTGAGGCAGCCGGATGCGGAATCAAAATGGAACCTGGCATGATCGGTTTCCGGGCAAACTATGCCACGCTTGATGACAATGGAATGGTAATTGACCGGCGTGCCGGGCGTATCTCCGACACGACAGAGATATCGGCTGCCATCAAAAACGGTGTTGACCTCTTGAAATATGGGGTGAAAATCGAGTTTAAACCGGGGACTGGTCACCGTGCGGCCCTTTCACTCAAAGGAAAAGGTCTCAGTCCGGCAGTTTCAACCAACGACCCGAAGAAGAACGGGGTCATACCCCATGTCATCGTGCCGGAAGATGAAAGTGAAGCGGCCAAGTTCACTGCCGAAGTCTGTAACGAATTCGTCCGTCAGTCAACCGCTATTCTCAAAAACCACCCGGTCAACCTTGCACGCAAAGCGGGCGGAGAAATGCCGGCCAACGTTGTTCTGATTCGTGGCGCCGGTGAGATGGGCGTCTATGAGCCCTTCGAAGAAAAGCATGGACTTTCAGGCAGTGTGGTTGCATCGGCCGCATTAATTGCCGGAATCGGCAGTTCGGTCGGTCTTGAAAGGATTCCTGTATTTCCAACCACGCCGCTCGACGAACAGGTGAAAATCGTCTGTAGCGAGTTACAGAAGAAGGATTTCGTTCTCTTCAACGTGAAAAACGCTGATGAATATGGACATGATGGAAAGGCAGTCGAGAAAAAAGAGTTCCTCGAGGAAGTTGATGCCGCGATTCTCCCGTTCTTATCCCTATCCGATGTGATGATTGCCGTTTGCGGAGATCACTCTACTCCTTGCTCAATAAAGGATCACAGTGCAGATCCGGTTCCGCTCATCATTCGCGGTGACGGGGCACGAATTGACAGCGTTACCTCATATGATGAAATCTCCTGTGCTGCGGGAGGAATGTGCCGGATATTGGGCGGCAGCTTAATGCCGATTCTCCTTGACCTCATTGACAAAACCCATAAGTACGGAGCCTAACGATATACTAGTATATAGGGTGGAGAATGTCAGAGGATAATAAACGGATAATTATCGCGGAATCATTGCCTGAGGAGGATGAGAAGTTCCTCACCCTACCCGAGCTTACGCCGGAAGAAGAAAAAGTCCTGGAGGAAGAAGAGGAGGAGCATGTTCAGGAGAAAATACCCGAATTTCTTGAACCGCTTTTTACCGAGGTAAAAAACGGGGAAAAACCTGCTCTCAATCTTTCCAAAGTTGATGAGGACACAGCTTCGATGGTTATCTCCTCTTCTGACCTTTTTAAAACCTGTTCCCTGCCGGATAAGACCGAGCTGCAGGAACATAATCTCAAAACAAAACACGATATTTTAGTAGGAGACCACTGTGATATCGGCTACGGTCTTTACGGGAACGATATTATCATCTGTGAACTTTCCCGGATGCACGGCGATATTGTTGCAGAAGGAGATCTGCGTATCGATAACTTCTGCGAAGTCTACGGTACCGTTCTCTGTAATGGGGATGCCTTTCTTGGTGAGGGCGTGAAGATTCACGGGAAACTGAATGTGGGGGGCAATCTGGATATCGGGGATAATGTCGCCATCGATAAGGAGTTCAAGGCATTTGGGGATATTGCAATCCGAAATCCGATGCCCGTCATTTTGTATCTCCTGCTCTATGTAATGACGATGCTGAATCTGGAGGGTGAGGAGGAGGCAAAGAAACGGGTGGATGCTCTAATTTCCGAGGCAAACTCGGTTCCGCTGGTGCTCCCGCCAAAAACCACGATGGATTTGAGCTACGTCTCCGTTTCGACTCCAATGGAGATTGGGGCCAACTGTCGTCTGCATGGAAACATTAAGGCGAAGTCGGTGAAGATTCGGAATGATACGACGCTTTTCGGCAGTATACAGGCAACCCAGCGGATTAAAATCGGACCAAGAACAGCAATCCATGGGGATGTGGTTGGGCAAAATGTCCGTGTCGAACGCGGGGCGGATGTGCTCGGCAATGTTGCCGGGAAAACTGTCTGGCTCCATGAGGATGCAAGAGTGAGTGGTGTTATAAAAGCTATTGACGGACTTACAATCGGTCGTTCTGAGGATAATAAATGACAACTCTATCAACGATGCTGGAGGTGGACGGTCTCAGATTTATCGAGCCGGATTACGCGTCTCTGGTAAATAACGGCGAGCCTGCAGTTTTAATCTGCGAGGCGGAACCGATTCAGAATGGAGCGAAGATTCTGATCGATGAGGATGAGAATCCCCTTCTGCTTGCGGTGAAGACCGCCAGCGGATGGCGTGCAACCTCCTGGCTTTTCCGTGGTCCGGTTTCCGGGGAGCTTGCACTTTTTGAAGCGGCAGATGGGGAAATTTATCAGGAAATGCGCAATGACGTCGAGGATGCATGCCGGGCGCATTTCGCGGAAATTCTCCGTCAGGAGATTCCGCCTGCAGGAGATGACCTGCCTGCCGACCGGATTGAAAAAGTCCGGGATCTTATTCATGAGCTGTGGGGGACCTCCATATCCGGCACCGCGCTGGATGCCTGTGCCGGGTCCGGAATCGGCTCTATGATTCTTCGTGAGATGGGTGCCCGTCCAATCGCGTATGACAATGATCCCGAGCTTTTGTCGCTCGGGCTTGTGTCTGGGAGGCTCTATTCCGAGGGGACTGCCTGTATCGATGCAAAAATCGCATCGGCATATCTTCCTGATGCAGAGTATGGTGTCGGGATTATGTTCGGGCAGATCTACCCCTATACGCAGGATGTCTGGAAGCCGATCGTCGAGGAACTTGCTGGAATTACTGGAAAGACGCTTATCACGGTCGCAACCGAAAATGAGGCGCACTGGGTTAAAGAGTGGGCAGAGGGCGTCGGGAAAACGCTCGACATCGTCGAGAACGAGCGTGACCCAATCTACGACCGCTGGGTGTGTGTGGGATAAGAATGGGTTTTATTCTGTCATACGGTGTGGATTTCAGTTTATCCTGCATGTCCGGCAGAGTCATTATTTGTGGAAAATCACTGTAGATAAGTGAAGAGATATTAAAGTCCTTTCCACAAAGCTACACCCTTCTGATTTTTCGGTTTTTCCAGTTCTTTAAAGAATACTTCAGCCGTCATAACGCCGAGAGGGTTATCTCAGTATCTTATATTCAAAAACAGTGGATCCGAGGAGATTCGAACTCCTGACCTCCGCAGTGTGAATGCGACGTCATACCACTAGACCACGAATCCATTTAAAAAGGGAAAAAGTGCACCGACCGGGAATCGAACCCGGGCTATTGGCTTGGAAGGCCAAAGTCATACCTCTAGACCATCAGTGCCTGTCTTGCGTCTCTTATGTTTCTATTTGACCTTATTAAACCTGTCGAAAAAATATTTGGATTTAGTATCCGCGGATTTCTTCACGGACCTTTTCAAGATTGGCAATACGCTTATCGAGCGACGGGTGGGTGGAAAATAACTCCATTACTGACTTGCCTGAGATTGCCGGGATGATGAAAAACGAGTTCGTCCCGGAAACAGCCTGTTTTGCATCCGGTGATGCAGCATTTACACCACTACTGATTTTCTTCAGAGCGCGTATCAATGCATCAGGATCTCTTGTGAGGTAGGCACTCCCGCGGTCTGCGGAAAATTCCCGGTAACGGGAAATTGCCATCGTGACAATTGTTCCAACAATGTACACGATAAACGTTACAACCATCGCGAGAATGAATACAATAATTCCTCCGCCGTTATCACTATCTCTGTCTCCCCCGAAGATTGCCAGCATAAACTGATTTTGCAGAATTATTGACGCGAGCATAACCGCAAAACTTCCAATCGTCATTGTGAGCATATCACGGTTCTTCACGTGCGAGATTTCATGGGCAAGCACGGCCTCCAGTTCATCATCGGTAAGGATTGATCGGATCTTCGGTGTTACCGCGACAACGGCGTTTCTCGGGCTTCTGCCGGTTGCAAAAGCATTCGGGATATTTGCCATTGCCCTGTGCTGAATGATTCCTACTTTTGGCATTGGAAGATTTGCTTCGGTGGCAAGCCGGCGGACCATTGCATAGAGCTGCGGCTCCTCATCCTCATCTACCAGCATAACCTGCATACTTCTCTGGACGAGTTTGTCCGAGAAGAAATATTGCACAAATGCCATTACGAAAACAAATCCGACAAGGATGTACATCATCGTCCCCTCAAGGAATACAAGGGCAACGGTCAGTATAACTACATACAGAAGCAGTATGATCATCCAGGCCACTACCTGACGACCTATAAGTCCCCAGTCACGTTTCCATATCATTGTTCATAAATATAGATAATCTGGGGATAATAGGTTTCCTTTCACCGGCATCACAATCCGAAATCTAAACTACCTGAACGATACAATAATCACTCATGACTGAAGATGATTTCGAAAATACCGAAGAGGAGTTCTCTGATGATGAGTTGACCGACCTGGCTTTTGGAATGTTTACGATCTTCATAGAAAAGCATCTGGAAAAGGGCGGGTCGTCCCTGTATCGTGAGGTGGAATCCGGGCATGACATAGATGCATTTTGTGTGGATCTCCAGCAGCAGTTTGTCTCCGAGTATCCTCCCCTCGCAGAACCATTGTTACGTAACGGAACCGCGCAGAATATTGCCGGGCTCTATCGTCTGGGGGAAGGACTCGTTCCATCGAAGACGACGAAATCATACTGGATTCAGCAGGATAAACCCGGCATTTCCTCCGGGGCAACCGGCGCCGATGAGGCAGGCAAGTGGCTGATTTTTGTAGGTCCGGAAGAGGTCGATGCTTCCTGGCGGAAGATTCGTGATGCCACGGTCGACGGCCGGCTCGGAATTGGTGCAAAGGTTAGTACTGCCAGGGAAAACGAGGATGCGCACGATGATCGGAAGGTCATCTATGTTTTCACCGCCGACTGGTCGGATGAGCCGGAAGTCATGAGGGTCCGTGATGAACTGAAAAAACTCGGGTTTGCGGATAGAATCGGATACAAAAGAAATCTTGATACGTATGCAGGCGAATACCGCGAAAAGGGTAAGCGCGTTACATACTACTCTGTATGATTTCCTCTCTTTTTCAGGATAACGCTGATAACCAGAATCAGGATTGCCACCAGGGTCGTGATTGCCGCAACAAGGGAACCCCATGGGAATCCACCGCCTCCAAGAGCGTGTTTGATAATCAGATCAATCACAAGGCAGAGTATGCCTGAGAGGAAAATGATTCTCGAAAGAGTAATCAGGAAATCCCCTCTTTTTATCAGTAGGAAGACTGCCCACATGAAAATAATTCCCGATACTGCAATTGGGAAACCAAGTGGTATGAACCATCCCTGCCCGCCCCCCATCTGTTCAATTATCAGAAGGAATGGGAGAGTCAATGTCGTGATGATGCCAAAGGATAGTTTTAGTCCTCTCTTTTTGTAGTAAAGAAGGGGCATAAGGACCAGCCAGGCAAAAAGCAGCGAAGAGACCGGGTATACAAGCCATCCAACGGTGTTTGTGACCGCCATGTTACAGACAATACAAACAAAAACAGCAATAAAAACGCAAATAGAGCCAATCCACATGGTCAAATCTGAAATTTTCATGTTGGAATGCTCCTTTTTAAATTACGTCAACTTTCAGCAAAAAAATGGTGCGGAAAGTTCCGTCCCACTTTATTTGTGAAAGCTTATGCTTTGCGTTCTTTATTCTTCGGGCGAAGTGACGAAGAACCGCATTTGCGGCAATTCGTTGCGCGAACAGCGTTACGTGCGTTGCATTTCATGCAAACGTTAACATTAAGAAGTCTAGCCTCTGCTTCTGGGAATCTCATTTATGAATAACCCCGTATATTGAGTTCTAGTATGTATGCTTCCGGTGATATTAACGATTCCGTTAAGACCTGTTGGAAAGATACCATTCACGGAAGGCAAACAGAGCACGGGCACGGTGGGAAACGGTGTTTTTTTCTTCCATATCCATCTCGGCAAGCGTGCGGGTGCCTACGGAAAACACCGGATCATAGCCGAATCCGTTTGTGCCGCGGGGCGAATCGGTAATTTCACCGTCAACACGTCCTTCAAACGTCTGAATACCATTTTCATCGATGTATGCAATTGAGGTTGCAAAGTATGCGCGACGATTCTGTATGCCGTCCATAAGCCGGAGGATGCCTGTATTTCCGATTGAATCCTGCACATATGCGGCGTAAGGACCGGGAAAACCCCCGAGTGATTCAATAAAGAGGCCGGTGTCATCCACGATAAGGGGTATCCGGAGTGCGGCATAGGCCTGCTGTGCTTTTACTTTTGCAATTTCGGAGATACTATCCGACTGCGGCTCGATGCAGTCAAAAGATATGTGGGATACTTCCGTTATGCCGGCAAAAAATGCAGCGACCTCTGCCGCTTTGTTTTTGTTTCCCGTCACAACGGTTATCATAAGTATCTCCCGCGCAGTTCAATTTCATGTTCGCGCAGGATTACATTTTCCGCATCGGAAAATGTCTCAAGATATCCTTCGATGAATGCATTTTTCAGGGATTCAGAATTCTGTGTTGTGCTTTCCAGTGTCTGGAAGAACACATGCAGGTCATCTCCGCGTGTTTCGATCTCTTCGGTTATCTGAGATAAACCAAAGTCAATGAGATACACGCAGTCGTTCTGCCAGATCATGTTCGATGTTGTCAGATCGCCGTGGGTGATGCCTGCTTTGTGTAGTTTTCCGATTGTGATACCCGCGCTTTTTGCATATTTTTCATTGATGACGTATTTGAGAACGTCACCCTCGAGTTTTTCCATGATAATCTCATGATCAGTAACGTCGCGGATAACCGGCACCGGCACCCCGCTGTGCCTTGCAGCAGCGATACACCGCGCTTCAGCACGGGTGCGTTCGATTATCAGGTGGTGGTCTAGTTCGGGCACGCGGTATCCTTTGGAAAGCCTGGATTTCACCGCATTCTTTCCGGCAAGATCCACCGATGCCTCTGCGCCCCGCTCGGCAACTTCTGATTGTCCGGGTGCGAACAGTTCGCCCGCGTCGCTTCTCCATGTTACCTCGACCTGGTCCGAACGGTATCCCGGGTTCACGACAGATTCTGAGATGGGGATTGTGGATCCGGCTTCCAGCATGATTTTGCCGGTGTAGGCAATCATCGCGCCGTTATCTCCCATGAATGTCCGCGGGGGTGCCATGAAGCGTGCTCCACGCTCGGCGCACATCGTTTTGAGCATTTCCTGCAGGCGTGAGTTTGCCCCGACACCGCCGACAAGGATGACCTCATCTTTTCCGGTGTGGGCAAGTGCCCGTTCTGTTACTTCGACACACATCGAAAAAGCGGTTTCCTGGAAACTGAAACAGACATCTTCCATGGATGCTCCGCGCAAGGTTGCCTCCTTCGCGGCGCTCATCAGTCCGGAGAATGCGAGATCCATTCCCTTCACTGTATAGGGAAGATGAATATATGATCCGCTCTTCGCCATCTTTTCGATGATGGGCCCTCCCGGGTGAGGAAGGTTGTGACTCCGTGCAAACTTGTCAAGCGCGTTTCCAAGACCGATGTCCAGCGTCTCACCGAAGATCCGGTATTTCCCGTTCAGGAATCCAAGGACCTGGGTGTTTGCGCCGGATGCATAGAGGACAATCGGGTCTGCGAACTTTGTGTACCATCTGCCGATTTCTACGTGTGCCACACAGTGGTTAACCCCAATCAGCGGCACGCCGAGTTTTAGCGCGAGTGTACGGGCAGTGGTTGCGGCGATTCGGAGAGACGGACCAAGTCCCGGGCCAATAGAAAATGCGATCGCATCGATAGGACCGCCGGCCTCGTTAAGAACCGTTTTGATAATATCTGAGGCAACGGATGCGTGATGCTGGGCCGCTTCCCGTGGATGAATCCCGCCGGTTGGTGGGACGTACGGTGCGGAATGAAGACATACTAAATCCTCTGCAAAAACAGCGGCACTGAAGTTCCATGCTGTACCTTCAATGCCGAGGACCCTTTTTTCGGGCATGTTTTAAATTATTTTATTGCTTAAACTCAGTGTATCCGCACTTTCCGCAGGTAAACCGGTCCTTGTGTTCACCCATAAAGACACCGGCTCCACAGCGTGGACAGTTACGGTGAGCAGTGACTGCTTTTCCCTGTTTGTCAACAGTATAAAGCTCGCTGCGTTTTGGGGTTTCTTTTACTGGCTTCTTAGCTGCCATTATTACTCCTCCTTAGCTGCCTTGGTCTGTCCGCGCACGATTAAGAACTCGCGCTCGGTTGCCTTGAGTGCCTCTGGTGAGTCGTAGATACGGGCGATGCCTGCAACTGCTCTTACTCCGAAGCGTCCCTTGAGCGGGGCGAGAATCAGGTTTTCAATAGGAGTATTCTGCATAGCGGCGATTTTTGCACCGATATCTGCACGGGAGGGGGTTGCACCATCGTAACTTGCGGTAAATGCGACCTCGTTACGGCTTAAAAGCTCGTTTCTGGTATTAGAGGTAATCTTAATCTCCATCGATATCCCACAATTATTGGAATGCAGTATATTTAATACTGGCGTCACACGCTTACAAAATAGGACAAGAACTTCTTTGTGTTGTCACGGAGTTTTGCATTGACCTCGCAGAGAACGAGTCCTTCTCCCGGCTGACCATAGAGGATTATCGTCTCATCCGGCATGATTTCTGTAAGGGGGAGCACTGCGAGGTCCTCTTCTCCCTCTACTATAACCACACACGGCATTTTTTTCTGTGCCTCACGAAGCGCGGATATGAGTTCGTCCGTTATCGTTCCTGCCGGATTTGTCACGTGCAGAATATGTCCGTGGATTTCCGGCATTCTGAGGTAGGGTGAGCGTTCGGTAAACCCGTCAATGATACCTATTGAGGGGATCAGACCAGCAGATAATGCATTGTGGGTAACAACATCGCCAACAGTACAAAAATGTTTTCCTTTCAGTAAGGGAATTACCTTGGAAAAATCAGAAAAGAGTGTACCGAACGGCTCTTTGAAAAGCCACCGGTGTTCTGGCGGCAGTATCAGCATTTATCTGACCTTGAGTGCGTATCTGCCGTTGAATTCGATGTCCATCTTCTCAGCGACATCTGAGTGACGGGTGTCGATAATGACAAGATAACCGAACCATTCCGGGGTCAGGGCATTACCCTGGCATTCGGGACAGACGGTTTTATCTCCGTCAAGGACTTTGTGGCAGTTACGGCATGCCAAGAGAACTTTTTTCTGGGTGGAACGCTTTGTTGCTGCCATTACTTCTGCTCCTTCTCGGCCTTTTCCTTGTTCATATCTTCTTCAATCCATGTGAGAGTGCCAAGACCCGGCTGGCGCATGGTCAGACCAATCTTAGATTCACGGGGGTCCCGTTCATTTAGTGAGAGGGCAACGACCCGTGCGCGCAGAGAATCGCCGACACCGATTGTCCTTCCGCTGTCTTTACAGACAAGGCGTGAGTTTTTCTCATCGTAATCGATGTATTCATCGGAAATCTGACTCATGTGGAGCATTGCGTCGATTGGTCCGAGAGAGATGAAGGCGCCGAAACTCGTTGTTTCTACGACATTACCTTCGATAATTTCCTGGAGGGATAAGCGGAGAACCACAGCTTCGAAATCAACGTCGTAGTAAACGCCTCCGTCACTGTAAACGATTTCACCCTCGCCAACACGGGTGACCCCGGTCACGGCGATGAAAATGCCCATCTCTTTGTCAACACTACCTTCAAATTGTTCCTGCAGGACATCAAGAATGACAGTCTTGAGATCTTCACCCATACGGTCTGGGGGGACTCTGACTTTGTCGTTTAATTTCAGCTTATAATACATATTTTGTCTCCTCGCCTGTTTTGCTTATTTTCCAATTAGTTCTAGTTTGCAACGTGATCTGAGAACAACGACTGGGATACGGCGTTGTATCAGACGTTTCCTTAATTCTCTATCATTGGTAACTACTACACCATTAAACATCTCTGCGGACATAATGACTTTATCATCAACAGGGACGTTGCTGGTTAGTTCAGGAAGAACCGTGCAGCGGGATGCAACGGTCAAACCGAAACGCGCCGCTGCCGCATCTTTACCATATCCGGTAGATAGACCGCGCAGTTCGTACACCACCTCGGCAGGTACGAGCGCGTCATAAGCACCAAGCAGTTCAAGCAGACCTTCAAAGAGGTCAACATTAAACTGAAGGGGCATCATCAGGGCATTGGTATCTAATATAACCTTTATTCGGTCAGGATACCCATGCCGATCAAACGCCATCTGCCCCCGACCTGACGGCTGATTGCAATTCTGGAACCCAATTCAGCACAAACCGGACGTTTCAGCATTACTTCAACCTGATTCTTCTTTGCTGTAAGAACGATACCGACAGTGACCGCAGTTCCAACTGAAAGCATCAGCGGTTCTTTGATCTTGAGCGGTTCGATATTCAGTTCGGATGATGAACCCACAACACGCTCCATGAGTTTTACATCAAACCGGAGTTTATCCCATACTGGTGGAAGAGAGCCCACGGCACCGGCAACCTGCCCGACAAGTGTATCACTTTTAGTAATCGCCGGGTCAAGTTTGGTTCCGATTGCAGAAAGTCCGCCTGGTGTTGCCGTCTGGACTTTATGGGATGCCTTATTCATTGAGGTGATTTTGGTAGTGATGGGCTCCCACTTTGATTTATTCTCCGACATATACTGTCTGCCGGGGCGTATCTCGATATCATCGCCTTCGTGGAATTCGCCGCGGATAAGTGAACCTCCGATGACTCCGCCTTTAATATCACGCCAGGAACTTCCCGGACGGTTCACATCAAAAGACCGCGCAATCAGCATAATCGGAGAAGCATTTGCTTCGCGCTCAACATCAGGGATAGTGGTGTTAAGGGCATCCAGTAACATCCCAAAATTTATTATTTTCTGCGCAGAAACCGGTATAATTGGTGCGTTTTCTGCGACCGTTCCTTTCACGAACTCTTTAATCTGCTTGTAGTTTTCCAGTGCCTTCTTTTGAGGCACAACATCGATTTTATTCTGAACTATGACGATGTTTTTGATGCCGGTCAGTTCCAGAGCCATCAGATGTTCTTTGGTCTGTGGCTGCGGACACGGTTCATTCGCCGCGATAACGAGCATTGCGCCATCCATAATGGCAGAACCGGAGAGCATCGTTGCCATGAGAGTTTCATGACCTGGTGCATCTACGAAGGAAACAGATCTGACTGCTTCAAGTTTTTCACCGCAGGTGGGGCATACCTCTGCATTTGACCAGAGTTCCGCACCCCCGCATTTCGGGCATTTATAAAACGTTGCGTCGGCGTATCCAAGCCGAATCGAGATACCGCGCTTCAGTTCTTCACTGTGGCGGTCTGTCCACGAACCGGTTAGTTTGCTGACTAATGTAGTCTTTCCGTGGTCAACGTGACCAACTACGCCGATATTTACGTTTGGTATTGTAGGATCATGCAAAGAAACCAAAACCTCCTCTAACCTATTATAATTGACCTCTACACTGATATAACTGTGTGATTATGGATTTATCCTCCGCCTTCACAGCTCTGGTCAGTATTCTTCCAGGCATTTTCCTGCATCTCGCGGAGTTTTTCCTGTTCTTCTTTGAAATCTTTTCTGAAGTCCCGTGTTTTCTCCTGACTCTGGACAACATCACTGATTGCGATGAGTTGATCCGTGCGGTAGTAAAGACCTGTGCTGTCAAGCTCGGCAAATGTAGCTTCGTTCTCCTTAGCAAACGCTACTATTTTTCCGACTGTGCCGGTTCGTGAATAACGTACGGTCTCTCCAACTTTGAACGTACTCATGATGAGTAAATAGTAGGCAAGTTGTCTCTAATAAAAGTGTGGGTAAAAAATTAGTTGATAGTGAGACCTTTTAAGACCGCATCTTCAGAGACGGCGAAGGTCTGACCAGTTTCGATTATGGTGTAAAGACTTGTGGTCTTAACATCATATGTGCTTCCCGATGTAGAGTATGGAACAATAAACTGACCATCCACGCTTTCCTGCTGGTAGGTGAATGTCCGTCCATTATTGGTGATGACCTCAACTTCAATAGTTCCTTCTCCTCTGATGACGGCTCCCGGAACGTATTCGAAGGTCTTTACATAGGCCGTTCCTCCTTCATCTGCACTGGTGAGATAGCCTCCGACAACATATGTCGTGGATTCATACACCAGGCGGAAATGCTGAAGTGCCGGAACATCGGTACTTGGAAG
This sequence comes from Methanocorpusculaceae archaeon UBA425, assembly GCA_002506085.1. Lineage (GTDB taxonomy): Archaea > Halobacteriota > Methanomicrobia > Methanomicrobiales > Methanocorpusculaceae > Methanocorpusculum. The sequence continues at coordinate 146,867 of DAWV01000005.1, read as the reverse complement.
ATTATAATTTGTAAGATTTGTCGGGGCTGAAATAACGTACGCGTATTTTCCGCTTGCGGCGTTGGCATTGTAGTTTTCTGCTGCAGCCCATCCTGCTTCATAATCTGTGTAAGTTTTAGTAGAGGTAATAACCGGAACACCATAGCCGGCTGACGAGTCGGTAATCATAACATACACGCTTCCTGCCTCCGTCATCGAGCCGTCAAAGTTCTGTAACCTGACTGTCAGTGTGTTGTAATACTCCGGGGTTGTGGCGGACACATAGGAATACGTCCCATCCGAGCCCTGCTGAAGGAAGGTGTAATAGTAGGGCTTGGTCTGAAGCACGGAATCGTTCCAGATTGTCATGGCACCAAAGACACCATTTACCATCAGGTAATCTGTCATTACATATTTAGTACCGAGATAATCCAGTTTCTCAGTGATTGCCGACTCGTTTGTATTTGTTAAAACAGCAGCAACTCCGTATTCACCGGAGACTCCGGCCTGGAATGGATTGCTGTTTGGAATCCGTTCTCCGATTGTGGTGATGTAATGACCATAGTCCCACCAGGACAGAACACCATAGGATTCCTCGGGGTACGTAAAGGTCTCTTCATCGTAGATTGTGAGGTAATCGACCCCGGTATCCGGAGTGTTCTCAGAAAGCCATTCGCATGCATCGATCCAGTCCTGGTTTGTCCCTCCTCCGTTTGCATAGGAAGAACTCAGTTGAACTGCTGATACTGCGGAAACCCCGGTAAACAGAACTGCCACAATCAGGATTATTGTAAAGAAGCCCAGTTTGATTGGATCTGATTTTCCGGAAGTAGATTGTGTCCGGGCTTTCGATTTCTTTGCCTGTTTACTCACTACAGGTTCTTCCGCTTTGGTATTACCCGTGATGTTTTTGATAAACATAATCACGTCTTTTCCCGCAAAGGAAAATACCCAGCCTACAAATACAGCTGCAAGCAATGCAACATTTGCGGCAAAGTAGTATTCCCAGCGGACATGGCCGCAGGTTGCAATGAACATGAATAGGGACCAGATGAGGACAAAGAGTGCTCCTGGTTCATTGTGTTTCCAGACACTATAGAAAAGGCAGACAAAACCGCCGATTGCAAGAAGAATGCCCCAGTTGTATGATGATACTGCGCTCTCAAAAGACCAGGCCGACATCTCCTGTACTGTTGCAGCAGTGGCATTGTTAATGAAGAATCCGCCCAGACTCCCGATTAATGAATTAAAGAGGTCCGGTAATGCAAGTATCAGAATCAGTGCGCCGGCAATTGTCAGTACAACTAAAGATCCAAGATAGTAATACCATGGTTTTTCAAACTTTGTTACAAGTCTTGAGATGAGATATAATACAATCGTTCCAATAACTATGAACAGATGAACCAGCAATAATCCTAATGAATAATCGGTGAAACCAAATCCGAGATTACGTATGCCGAATATCAGCAGTCCGATAGCTGCAACTACAAACGTTATCACATTCAGACTCAGGAGATACTCTGTTGGTTTACCTGAGTGCTGATTCAATATGAACTGAATCAGAGTAAATACCGCGACAAACAGCCCGAAGACAACCATGGTCGTCATCGTTAGGAGCCCGAGGAAGTATGCAATCCCGCAGATTACGCCGTAAAGCAGCGGCAGTTTCAGTGTGGTAATATTTTTGAAATCGATTTTGTGGTCTTTGAGTGCATACAAGGCAAGCACATAGCAGAGGCAGAATAAACATGAGAATAGAGTTTCTGCAATGTGATGATCAAGATGCCCGTAAAGGGAACGGAAGAAGAACTGCCCGCCAATTACCGCAATGAATAGGGCGGTGATGAGACCGGTTTTCCAGTCAGCTATTCTTTTTCCGAGGAAAAACATGACAGGAACCATCAGAGCGCCGAGAACTGCCGGAGCCCATGAGGCTGCTGTAATAACATCGACCCGTGTTGCTGCTCCTGCGAGGAGAGCAAAGAACGAGGCAATGTAGGTAAAAAGCGGACCCCAGACGATTTCCTGCCCCGTCGGGTACAATGTCATCGGCTCGAAGAAAATATACCCGAAGTTGTTTGCAAGAGCGACTTCGATTAAACGCAGATTGTACCAGGCATCAGGTCCGGCAATCATATTTCCTGTGCCTGCGAGAGCGGTGATTGGGATCATCCGGATCCAGAATGCAGTCAGGGTACATATCAGGAGAGCAATCCCGATAATTCCATAACGATATCGTTTATCGTTCCAAAAACTCTTATAATCCATAGTCTATCACGGGTAGATATTAGATATGTATTATCTAGATGTTTTATATGATAAAATAATGGTAAATCGTATGGGACACCGCCAATATCTATAAGTATGGATTCAACACAATGAATAAGAAATAATGTTCCTATATCTTCTCCCAATAGGAGCGGGAATTGCTTTTCTAGCTGTCATCCCTTATATTATCTATTTACTCGGTGTGACATTCGGAAAAAAACCTGCTGAAATTGATTTTGGAAAGCCGGAGACGTTACCGGACATTTCCATTGTGATCTGTGCTTATAATGAAGAGAGAAACATTGCTCGAAAAATCCAAAGCATCTCTTCATGCACATACCCTGATGAGAAGATGGAAGTAGTCCTTGTTGTTGACTGCTCGGATGACAAAACCGAAGACGTCGCAAGACGTGAACTGAAAAATGTTCACTTTTCATGGAAAATTCATGTAAACGAGCAGAGATCAGGAAAAAATAAATCGCTCAATACCGGGATAAAACTCGCATCACACGAACTTGTTGTTGCAACCGATGCGGATTTAATCTGGAATGAAAATAGTGTGGGGATTTTAGTCTCGAGAATTCTGGCCGATGACAAATTTGCTGCAGGTACCGGAGATCTTCAGCCAAATTCAGGGGCGGACCGCGTCACCTCAATGGAAAAAACATACCGGTCTTATTTCGGCAGAATGGCAGAATGGGAATGTGCCCATGATTCCACGCCGGCTTTTAACGGTTGTCTACTCATCATAAGAAAAAGCATCGTGAATGGCGTAAATGAAACGGTTGGCGCCGACGATGCGAACCTTGCATTCGAGGCAATCAGGAAAGGCTATCGGACATTTTATGACACACGAGCTGCAATCTACGAAGAACTGCCTGAAAATCTCAGGAAACAATACACACAAAAAGTCAGGAGAGCCAAAGGTCTGATTCAGACCACACTCGCCAACAGGGATTTGCTCAAAGTTAACCGTCCGTTTGCCAGGTTATTCTATCCCCTTCGGATATGGATGTATGTGGTGACGCCGACGATGCTCGTAATCGGGGTGTTTATCTTTTCGATTGGTTTGATTCTCAATTCACCTATCCTCTTTCTGACGATGCTTATCGCATTTCTTTTGCTCAGTGTCATCAAAAAAGGAAATCTGATTACTGCCTTTGTCACAAATCAGTTTTATCTTTTGGCAGGTCTCTATTCCAGACGCAAAAATGCGGTTCTCTGGAAGAGCACCTCAAAAAAGTAGAGGAGTAACTTACTCCACAGTCACACTTTTTGCCAGATTTCTCGGCATATCAACATCATTGCCAAGAGAGACTGCTGTCTGATAGGCAAGTAACTGTAAAATAACCGATGACAGGACAACAGCTCCGTATTCTGAAACCGCAGGCAGAGGAATACATACATCAGCGACGTCTTCCAGATCCTTGTCACAATTTTTTCCGATTACAATAATCGGTGCATTGCGTGCTTTAATCTCTTTTAAGTTTGACATCATCACTGGATAAACACAGTTTGAAACACACGTGCTTATAACCGGAGTCTTTGGAGAAAGCAATGCAAACGGTCCGTGCTTCAGTTCGCCGGCAGCATATCCTTCTGCATGGATGTAGGAAATTTCCTTCATCTTCAGTGCTCCTTCCAGGGCTACCGGGTAGAACAGTCCTCTTCCTATGTAAAGAAGAGTAGTGGCATTTTTACATAAATCAACCGCTTTGGATAAATCTGTGGAGAGTATTTCCGGAAGATATCGTTTAATCTCGGATAATTCCGTCTCGAGCTTATAATCAGACAGGAGATTTACTATCTGCAGGAATGCGGCAACCTGGGATGTGAACGATTTCGTTGCGGCCACACTCATCTCGGGTCCGGCTCTCGTATATAGAACTAAGGAGGCAACTCTTGTAATGGTACTTCCAAGAACATTTGTTATTGCAAGTGTCTGTGACCCGCGATCTTTTGCCAGCTTCAAAGCTGCGAGGGTGTCTGCCGTTTCTCCCGACTGTGACACACCGATTACCAAATCGGTGAACATTGTTGGGAAATACTTGAACTCGGACGCAAGTATGACTCTAGTCGGGATGTGACATATTCCCTCCATCAGATAGGAAAAAATCATAGAGGCATTTGCTGAAGTCCCGCAGGCTACAATCGTAATGGCATGAGCATTTCTAATCATGTCCACTGCTTCTGATTTGGATTTAATTGATGACAGTGTATTTGCAAAAACTTCTGGTTGCTCAAAGATTTCTTTGAGCATATAATGCTGGTATCCGCCTTTTTTCGCCTCATCAGCATTCCACTCGATTTCTGTAATATTGCGGGATACGCTCACCCCCTTATTATGAATGGTGAAACCGTCTCTGGTTATTTCTGCCGTATCACCATCTTCAAAATACACAGCCTGCCGTGTATAATCCAGCAGGGGAAGAGCATCCGATCCCAGAACATACTCCCCATCGCCAACTCCGAGAACGAGAGGGCTTCCATTTCTGGCAGCAACAAGCGTATCTTCTCCCTCGGTAATTATCAATAAGGCATAGGAACCTTTGAGCATTGGTAAGATACTTTCAACTGCCTGGAAAAGATTTTTCGTGTAATGTTCCGCAATCAGATGAGGAATGACTTCCGTATCTGTATCTGACGCAAAAACAACACCACGTTCCTCAAGTCCGCGTCTGAGTTCCGCATAATTTTCTATGATTCCGTTATGAACCACAGCAATTTTCTTTTTCGCATCAAGATGCGGATGGGCATTTTTTTCGCTTGGCACTCCGTGCGTCGCCCAGCGCGTATGTCCGATTCCAGTGTCTCCTCTCAGATGATTGGATGATGTTGCGGAATCAGAGATTTTTCCAACATGCTTGTAGACTGAAAGTGACGGTGAAAGAGTGGCTATTCCATATGAATCATATCCCCTGTACTCTAAGCGCAAAAGACCTAATCTGCAGACTTCTGCTGCCTCACGATAACCGGTATACCCCACAATACCACACATTTCAGATCACCAGCGTATTGTCCAGAATTATTTTATCAATTATTTTTCCACCCTCTACAACAGCATTGTTCCCGATAATACCCTCGGTAACTACAGTGAAAGGTCCGATAGTTACCCGGTCACCAAGTACTGCACCAATCTCTCCTTCCTTCACGGATCCGGCTGCAAGATGATCCCGGCATTTACATCCTTCTCCCATAATAGTATCGACGACGCGGGAATGCGATCCGATATCACTATCGTTCATTATTATACTGTTTTTGAGATAGGTTAACGGTTCAATCGTTACCCTTAATCCTATTGAAACGTATGGGCCTATACAGACATTCGGTCCAATCGTGCAGTTCTCACCAATGATTACCGGACCGCATATGACTGTTCCCGGACCTATGGTGGTGTTATTTCCAATGGACACGTGCCCCTGGATTGTCACTTTTTTATCAATAATACCGGATGTTTTTGACTTCACCTGTTTGAGAAGCTGTATGTTTATTTGCAGGAGATCTTTGAGATAAATGGCATCCTGCCAGTCTTTTGCCAGGACAAGGGGGATTTTCATCCCGCTCAAGATGAGTTTCTCCAACAGATCAGGGAGGTCACGCTCCTGAATATTATTGATGACGTCCGGTGTAAATATACACACTCCGCAGCTTACCAGTGCTCCCGGTTCAATATTCTTTGGTTTCTCCACAATTCCTGTGAGAATACCTTCATTTCCCGATATCACGCCATACTTTGAGGGTGAGGTGTGGGGTGCTACCAGAATCGCATTCTCTTTCTCCATTAGCATTCTGAGGGATTCCGGATCAACGTAATTGTCTCCGAAGAGTACAATGGTTTTTGTGTGAATCAACTCTTTTGCCTGTGACAGGGCATGTGCCGTTCCAAGTTGTTTTTCCTGAATAACCACCTGCACGGGAACCGGATAGGTGTTCAGGAATTTAATTAGCTGTTCCTTTTTGTAACCTGCGACTACAGTTATATCACGAATACCTGCGGCAACAACTGAGTTGAGCACATGTTCAAGAATCGGACGATTCGCCACAGGAAGCATTACCTTCGGGCGGTTTTTTGTCAGAGGACGAAGACGTGTGCCTTCTCCCGCGGCAAGGATTACTGCCTGTATGTCGTTCATGTTATCACCGTGTCTTTTTCGACAATGCCGGAAACGAGCGAGTTCGGAGCTACTCTTGCCCCGCTGCCAATTGATGATCCGGTATTTATGGAACAGTTGATTCCAAACAAAACATCATCACCGATGACTGCCCCGAACTTTTTCCGTCCGGTGGATACTCCTCCGACTTTCACAATCCCGTGATCATGACGGAGATTGGCGATTTTCGTTCCGGCACCAAAATTACATCTGCTTCCAATCACACTGTCGCCGATGTAATTGTAGTGAGGGATTTTTGTATCGTCAAAGATGATGGAGTTTTTAATTTCCACCGCATGACCGATGTGGCAGTTGTTCCCGACTGTCGTTCCCGGACGCAGGTAGGCGTTTGGTCCGACAGATGTATTTTCGCCAATAATACAGGGTCCTTCGATGTATGTTCCTGATTTGATTACCGACCCTTTCCCAAGAATCAGCTGACCTTTAATTACCACATTTTCCTCAACCGTTCCGAGTATGTCTCCGGAAATAGAAGCAAGGAGATGCTCGTTTGCACACAGCATGTCCCAAGGATATCCCACATCCATCCACACGGAAAGAGAATAAGCAGAAAGTCTGCCTTTACCTATGTAATCGGTCAATGCATCGGTCAATTCGTATTCTCCTCTGGAAGAGGGAGATATTTTTTTCAGAATGTCAAATATACCTGTTTCAAAAAGGTATGCTCCGGCATTGATGATGTTTGATTTCGGGTGCAGGGATTTCTCCTCCAACGTGGTGATTTTATCGTTTTCAACGGTGACAACCCCGAAACTTTCCGGATGGGCTGTCGTGTAGGTTGCCATAACAGGACCCGGCTGTCCGATGATTTTCAGAAGGTCTGATGTTTCGACAATCATGTCACCGTTCAGCATCAGGAATTGTTCATGGATGAACGGTTCCGCAGTCCTGAGAGCGTCAGCAGTTCCCATTTGTTTTCTCTGGACAACGTATCTGATTGACACACCAAATTTCAATCCATTGTCAAACCATTTCCGGATTGCATCTTCATGATAACCTACAACGAGGATGATGTCTGTGATGCCTGCATCACGGACATTTCTTATGAGATGTTCCAGCATCGGCTTTCCCGCTAAAGGCAACATAACCTTCGGGCGGGATGATGTGAGGGGACGCATTCGGGACCCTTCACCTGCGGCAAGTATTACACACTGCATACCTTACTCCTTTATTTCATGCATTGCATTCCGGATTCGGGTCAGACCTGCATCCAGAATACGCTTTGCATCTTCTGTGGTTTTTCCTTCAGCGGTACAACGAATCTTCGGTTCGGTTCCGCTTGCACGAATCAGACACCATCCGTTTTCTTCTGTAATTCTGATTCCGTCTGTGGGTTTATCCGTGCCAAGCTTAAGCAGGATTTCTTTTCCTTTTTCTGTCTGCAGAGCATCACGAAGAATAATGTATCTCGGCATGGCATCAAGTTCTGCTGCCACATTCCATTCGCCGCAGATTTCAGCGAAAAGTGCTGCGGCGTAGGGTCCGTCAGGACATAGCGAATGTTTTGGGAAAACCCAGCTGCCGGATGGTTCTCCGCCGAATGTTCCCCATGAGATAAGTTCCTCAGAGACAAAACTGTCTCCGACAGGAGTCCTATGAACTTCGGCGATTTCTTCGATTGCCATAGACGCATCCACTGTCGTGACGACCTGTTTTGCATCCAGATACCTGGCAAAAAGCATGAGCAGATGGTCTCCGTCAACGTATCGTCCCAGGTTATCAAAAGCCATCATCCGATCGGCATCACCGTCGTTTACGACGGCGCACGAGGCATTGATTTTTTTCATCAGTTTTGGAATGTGCAGAAGATTTTTTTCGAGCGGTTCGGATGGTCGGGCAAATTTTCCAGACGGGTCACAGTTTACCGGTACAACGGTTGCTCCTGACTCTTCAAAAAGCTTTGGCGTAATCTGCCCACCCGCCCCGTTTGCACAGTCTACAACTACCGTCAGGTTTTCCGGAATTATGACTTGAGAGAGAATTGCCTTTTTATGCGGGGTTATCAGGTCGGCATTCGTTAACGAACCTTGATGATTCCACGCGCTCCAATTAGGCTTTTCTACTCTGTCTTCAATCTCTTTTTGCTGGGCAAGTGTATAGGACGACCCATCAGGGCGGAAGAGTTTGATGCCATTGTATGGTTCCGGATTATGCGAAGCGGTTATCATTACGCCTGCATCAGCTTGTCCTGCACCAAAAGCAACCGTCGGCGTGGGGCAGATTCCCCCGTAGATAACATCAGCATTGTTTCCAACAAGTCCCGAAATAACAGCGCTTGCAAGAATATCCCTGCTGGTTCGTGAATCTGTTCCAAGGACAACGTGTTTCGCATTCTGTGCAACAGCGGCCCCTACAATAGGGGCGAGAGAAAGAAGCTGCTGATTAAACAATTGTCTAATACCGGACGATCCGAAGAGCATAATTAATGTAATTATGTGCTGAAAAGAGTTAAACTCTTAGGTGCCATAGGGACACCAGAATTTTTTTCCAAGTAGCGCGGATATTCCTGCCCACGACGGACCGATATAGAGTATTTCTTTATTGAGTGATACTGCCTCATCGATTTCAGCAAGCTGATTATCATCAAGCAGTGCATCCCCAGTGACGACCACAATGTCCGCCTCCTCCTGGAATAATGCCTGTTTTACTTTCGGGATATCGCCGCCTATTAGATAGACTGTTTTCCCCTCTAGATACTGAACCAGTTCTTCACGGCAGTCTTCAAAGTTCACCGTCGGGCAGGGACAGAGTTTTCTCGTCAGCATCAGAAATCCGGTGACAGCCGTTAAAGCTCCGGCAGCTGCCGCTTTGGTTTTTGGTGATTTCAGCGGGGCATCATACAGGTTTTCAAGCCGCATTTTTGCGGAGAACGGACTCGTAGATGATATTTCGGCAACCCTTCCGCCAAATTGCACTTCAAGACAACTACCGTGACAAAACTGGCAGATGTGTTTTTCAGGCCGGTATGCATAGGTAAGGTCTCCATCTTCAGTACCCATACCAGAGGTTAATGCGCGAAGTTTTTGAACAGCATCGTGTAAAATCATAATTATTCTTCCAGTAAAACAACCCGTGCGGGTGAAGCATCAGCACCTTCGATTTTCAGCGGCAGGGCAATCATCTGATACACTCCGTCAGAAATCCCGGACAGGTCCAGCATCTCGATAATGACAACTTCTTCTTTCAGCAGAAGACGATGAACCTCGTCATCACCAATAGACAGTGCGTCACAACCGAGTGTTCTGACGCCGTTACACAGAAGTTTTTCGGCAATTTCCATTGATAATGGAACTGCATTCTTGAAAAGAACTGCCTGATATTTTTTTGAAGGCAGACGTGGGCAGGTTACCACCTCAACCGGGATAATCAGATTGTCAAAGTCGATGAGGTCAACTGTTTTTCCGTCCGGGAAATAATGCGCGGGAGCATCGATGTGGGTACCGGTGTGCGTTCCAAGGGAGAGAGCCGAGATATATGACTCACCTGCCTTCATTGGGGTTTTCAAAAACTCTGGGTCACCTGGATATATTGTCATTTCCGGGTGAAGCCCGATACTCACATCATATATTTTCATTCAGAACCCGTGGTCTGCGGAATCAATTGCATTCTCGATCTGCTTCTGGAGAGAATCCGGCAGACCTTCAATTTTGATATCCAGAAATCCCCGGATGATGGTTGCCGTAGCTTCATCTTCCGAGAGACCGCGCGCCATGAGATACTCGATTTCATCTCTGGCGATTTTTCCGACAGCGGCTTCGTGGGACAGTTCTACGTCGACCACACGTCCGTCAATTTCCGGAATTGCATGCATGATGCCGTCTTTCAGGATAAGACCGCGGCATTCTATGTGACCTTTTGTCTTTGGAACTTCGGCAATAATTGCCCCGCGGGATATAATCGTCCCGCCATTTGTTATTGCGCGGGTAGTAAGTTCGGCGCTGGTGTTTGGAGCCTGAAGAACTGCTCTGGACCCCGCATCAATATATGATCCGGTATTTGCCACAATCACGCTTGAGAAACGGGCAACGGCACCCTCGCCTTTGAGGTAGGCGGTCGGGTACATCTGAACCATTTTGGTCGGGCGCATACAGACATAGTTCGAGAGGAATGTTCCGCCTTCTTCTACAGTTGTTGTCGTACGCGGAAAGACTTCAATTCCCTCCCCCCATGTATGAATCATTGTTGAGGTGACTTTGGCGTTTTTGCCAACGTAGATTTCGTTGATACCATAATGAGCGCCCTCTTTGGTTTTCAGAGAACTTGCACACCCTGCAATGAGGTGAACCTCGGATCCTTCCTCGGCGATGACGATATTATGTACCGTCTGGATGCTGTCGCCCTGCAAAAACATACAGCTCTGGAGGGGGAACGTGGTCTTTGCTCCTTTGTGGGCGATGATGACGTATCCTCTTTGCGGGTGTTCGGCTACATATTTTGTATACTGGTCTTTGTCTGCCGGAACATTGTTCCACATGTAGTTTTTGAGCCAGTCATATTTCTGGAGCGCCGTTTCAATCATCAGAATTTCGACGTTATCAGTATTTGAGCCGGCGTGAAGGATGTGGTCGTTTACCAGAAGGAAACTGCCTGCACGCCCCTCCATTGATTCGGTATTAATCCCGGTTAAGCTAAGGCGTTCTTTGTCTTCTTTACTTATTTCAGAGAATCCTTTCATTTCCGGCATGCCATACACTCCTTGTATCCTGATTCTTTCACACTTTTGAGAATTTCACGCGGATTTCCGGTGCACCGGAGATATCCGTCAATCAAAACATAGCCGACATCTGCCTCAAGGTAATCAAGAATGTATCCGGTGTGGGTAATAATCAGTCCGGATTTGCTTCGGATTTTCATGTGAACATCTTTTTCCAGAAGTGATGCGGCGGCTTTTCCGAGAAGTGCCATATTTTCCACATCGACTCCGCTCTCCGGTTCATCCAGCATGACAAACGAGGGATTCTGTACGAGAAGCTGCAGTATTTCACTTCGTTTGATTTCTCCGCCGGAGAATCCTGCATTGACATCCCTGTTGAGGAATTCGGTCATGTGCATTTTTTCTGCGAGTTCCGGGATACGTTCTTCGTCGATATTCTTCGCGGCATAGATGAATTTGCCGAGTTTCAGACCTGAGACTGTGGGCGGGCGCTGAAACATGATACCCATTCCAAGTCTGGCACGTTCGTCAATCGGTTTCTTGGTTACATCAACGCCGTTAAATATTATTTTGCCGGCGGTTACTTTGGAGGAGCCAAAGCCCATAATTGTACGCAGAAGTGTGGTTTTTCCAGAGCCATTCGGACCCAGGAGAACGTGAGTCTGCCCATCCGGTATGATCAGGGAAATACCATGCAGAATTTCGAGTTCACCAACTTCCACATGCAGGTTGTCAATCTCAAGCATGAAAAATCTGGTATTTATTTGGTTGTCTGTAATTGTAAAGATGTGTATTTGGATAGATTTAACCACAATGCTTCGGTATGAATATCTCTAAAAATGGTACCTTTTTTTGGACTCTAATTTCGTTCAAATTTAGAAATTAACCCGTATTAATACGTATTTATGATATTATTCCCGGAGGTTTGAGGCATTATCGCACCGCGCGGTCAGGGGTATATATTCTCTCAGGTTAATTTTAGTTTATGACAAGCGTTGCCTTAAACTCAATCGCAAAGCGTGCAGCAGGATACACTGTTGTTCAGAGAAAAAACCAGCTTCACAAGCTCTGCTGGTATGCATCAGTTACCAATGATGGTACCCTTTCAGAAAAAGATCCGAATTACATTATCTGCTAATCCTTTATGCAGATTCTCGAACATGCCTTCACTCCCGCAGTTAATCTGAAAACAGAAATGCGGAGTCAGAATTCCACTGGTATATCCGGCGCAGTTGAAATAGATACACCGGATGGTATGTGTCTTGGAAAAGAAACCACCCATTCATACTCTGATTTCTTCATTTCTGAAGAGGTAATCCGTGAGCGATGTATGCGTGAACTGACACTTGTACCGGGTATCGGTCCAAAACGTGCGTATGAGTATCAAAGAAAAGGTCTGACGAATCTTACCGATTTGAAACATACATGCCGGCGTGAACCGGCAGAGGAAATTGCGGATGTTATCGGAAACGGAACTCCCGGGGAGATAATCCGGGTCTTTCAGGATGCACACAGAGGAAATGACCCTCTTCTTCTGGGTTTTTCCCATGCTCTTCCAAAGGAAGAACTTCTGTATTTCGATATTGAGACACTTGGCATGTTTCAGTCGCCGATTATCCTTTTCGGGTGTGGTGTCTGGAAGGGAAATGAACTGAAAGTTACCCAGTATCTCCTTCGTGATATTGAAGAAGAACCTGCGGCACTTTATCTGACCGGACAGATTTTCAAAAAACATGCCCATGTTGTCACCTACAATGGAAAAGGGTTTGATATTCCGTATCTGAATAACAGGCTCGCCTATTACGGGGAAAAAATGGTGATACCCGCGCTGCATTTTGATCTTCTGTATCCCACAAGAAGACTCTACGGGGCCCGTGTTTCAAACTGCTGTCTTGGGACGATTGAAACGCAGGTTCTTCAGATTCCAAGAGAGGACGATCTGCCGGGTTATCTGGTTCCTGCCTATTATCAGAATTATCTCCGCACAAGAAACTTCAGGGTTCTTGACCCAATTGTAAAACATAATGAACTGGACGTGGCAAATCTCGCTTTGCTTCTCCGGACCGAATGTGAGGCAGTATATGGATGAAAAGAATATGTACGTAAAATGTGAAGAGGCACGAATTCCGGAATACTGTATGCCGGTGTGCCCGCTCTCCACAAAAATATCAGATTATCTTGCAGGAAAAAATATTCGTCTCTATACGCATCAGGCAAAGGCATTTGATCTGGTATCACGCGGGAAGAATGTAATTATAACAACACCGACAGCTTCCGGGAAAACTCTTGCCTATTCTCTTCCGGTCATGGAGAAGCTTATGCAGATTCCCAATGCGACGGCATTATTCATTTATCCGACAAAAGCCCTCACACGTGACCAGCTGATTTTCTTCACAGAAATCGATTCCGCTCTTCATGCAAGGACAAAGCCGGCAATCTATGACGGGGATACACAACAGGAACTCCGTCCAAAGATTCGTGCGAATTCCCGAATCATCCTCACGAACATGTATGAACTTCATCAAATTCTTGCATGGAGGGCGAAATGGGGTGATTTCTGGGCAAATCTGTCGGTTATCGTCATTGACGAGGCACACCGGTATCGTGGTGTCTTTGGCTCCAACACAGCCCTCCTTCTTCGGAGGCTGCGGCGTGTCTGCAACTTCTATGATGCGGAACCACAGTTCATTCTCTCTTCGGCAACTCTTGGAGATGCCGGATCGTTTGCAGAAACACTGACTGGAATGCCCTCTGTAGAAATCAGTAATGACGGCTCACCCCGGGCAAAACGAACCTTCCGGATTTATGCTCCCGAAAATAAGAGCAGTATCTCGGCAGCGGCCGAATTAGTCCGTTCGCAGATAAATGCCGGCATGCAGACCCTTTGTTTCACCCGTTCGCGAAACGCTGCTGAGATAACCGCTATCCGGTGCCGTGAGGAGAAAACCCTCGGAAAAATTGCATCATACCGGGGAGGATATCGCCCGGGTGAGCGGAAAGAGATTGAATCCGCGCTCAAAACAGGAAACATGGCAGGAGTTTTCAGTACCAATGCTCTGGAAGTAGGTATTGATGTGGGTGGTCTGGACTCCGTTGTCATCAGCGGATTTCCGGGTTCCATGATTTCTGTTCTCCAGCAGGCAGGACGTGCAGGACGAAACGGGCGGGATGCCGTCATCACCTTTGTTGCCGGACAAAACCCGATTGATCAGTTTTATGCCAGAAATCCGGAGGCATTTTTTAACGCACCACGCGAACAGGCAATTCTCGGAACCGAAAACCCCTACATCCTCTCCTCCCATCTCCTGTGTGCGGCTGCAGAACTACCCTATAAGCCGGAACGCGACAGAAAATATTTTGGAGATATTGCCACAGAAATTATTTCCGACCTGAAAAATAAGCATCTCGTTGCAAGCACATCTAAAGGATTTGTCTACTGCGGAGTGGAAAATCCAACGCAGACCACACCGTTCTTTGGTATTAATGGAAAGACCTGGTCGGTCATCTTTGGAAGAACCACTCTCGAGACAATGGATGAAAGTCAGGCATACCTGGAAGCATATCCGGGCGCAATTATCTTTCATCAGGGTGAACGGTATCGCGTGGAAAAGACCGACCCGGAACACAACATCATCAGGGTGGTAAAATCATCCGATACCTACCAGACCCGCCCTATTTCAACAACGGAAATCACCATCAACTCCAGAGAAAAAACCACCCGGCACAACAATCTCCTGGTAAATTATGGGGAAGTTACTGTTTCCTCACAAATCCTGGGTTACTCGGTAATCGAGTATGACCAGATTATTGCAGCGAACGAACTTACCCTGCCTCCGCGGGAATTTACCACCAAAGCATGCTGGATTATCTTTGATGAAGAATGCGGCATAGCTCCCGAAAAATTACCCGGCTCGCTTCATGGAGCAGAACACGTTCTCATCTCCGCCATGCCGCATTATGTCCTGTGTGACAGATCGGACATCGGTGGTGTATCCACTCCATATCATTGTGATACTGTCTCACCGACAATCTTCATTTATGACGGAGTTGCCGGCGGCATTGGTCTTGCAGAAAAAGCTGTTGAACTTTTTCCGGAAATAGTTTGTTTTGCCCGTGAAATAGTCTCCGGATGTACCTGCGAAAACGGCTGTCCTTCCTGCATACACTCGCCAAAATGCGGAAACAACAATCAGCCTCTGGACAAACTCGGGACACTTACCCTTCTGTCATACCTTGAACGGGAATCCGGAAAACCGTTGTCTATAAATAATTCTGATGTTAATTCTTAATATAGGTTTAAACTATGAAAATCGAGCATATTGGTGTTTCTTCCGCAGCATTTGTTGCAGGTGGAGTTATGGCAGTTCTTGGGGCAATCCTTGGAATTATAAAAGGGATCTTAGAGATGTTTAATCTTCAGTTTGATATTGGCTTCACTCTGGGTCTTGAAATCGGTATTGCAGCAATCTTTGTCTATTTCATCGTTTTCACAATCGTAGGATTCGTAATCGGTGCAGTTTCCGGAGCTATTTCCGCATGGGCATTCAACAAAACTGTCAAACTCTATGGCGGACTTGACATAACACTGAAGGAATAAAAAAATATTGAGAAATTCTAACAATCTCTATTTTTGTATCAGGTTTCTTTCTTTCTGAGATTCATCCGGTATACGTGGACCGCATGTACACAATGTCTTCCATGTACATACGGATATTTGCCTGTTTGAAGGCAACTTTAATAAAAAAAAGGTTATTAGATGAACTTCTATTTTTTCATTTCTGATTTATCTAATCAGATGAAGGTCAGGTTAAAGAAGAAGAGATTAACCGGGTCTTGGTTGAATCTCTGATTCGTTGCTTCAAATTGATATTGCCCCGCTTCATTTGCAGTTACGAGCCATTCATACATCCCGCCGCCACCAATCAAAGTCGGATTGTCTATCGTGTAATTATCGGCAAGAAGTGTAAGCCCTTCCCCGGGCACCGCCTCCCAGAAATATCCGGTAGTCGGGTTCCCAATGGTTGTAATTTTGACCACCTCTCCAGCTTTCGGGTTGATAGTTCCATTAAATACCACCGAAAGCATAGTCTCACCGTCATGGTCATTCTCTGCTGCATCGGAAAACACAAGGGTCTGCGTAATAGTGTATATTGGATCAACATCCGTTTCCCATGAACGTGAATAACCTGCTTTGAAAGTATAGGTTCCCGGTTGTTCGGCAGTGAGAATATAATACTGATAACCTCCTCCGCCGACCCATCCTTCCGGCACCGGTGTTGCCTCATATGATTCGTTTACCACAAGCCCGGTACTTTCAATTACCGTCCAGCCGTAACCGGTAGTCGGATTTGCCGGAAGAACATACTGTATACACGCATTTGCCGGGATTACCGCTCCTTCTTTCTCAACAGAAATCACAAGAACCGGATCTGCAATGTCATCCGGAATCTCCTGAGAAATACAGCCTGCCGTGAAGATGCAGGCGAATAACAAACACACCCCGATAATAATTATTCTTAATTTGCCCATTAAGAATGATGGAACATCCAGATATAAAAATCTCTTGTTAAAAAAAAGAATGGTTACTCGCCGAGAACCATCTTTGTCAGATCCAGTGGTAAGAGGTACTCGCCGTTTTTATAGGCACGCATGTTTCCGCCGGAAATCTCATCGATTAAAACGACCTGATTCCCGATTTTACCGAACTCGAACTTAATATCGTAGAGTTCAATGTTCTTCTTTGCTAGCTCCTCTTTCATGATGGTCCCGATTTTCTGGGTAAGAACCTTAAGATTTTCATAATCCTGAGGGGACATGATGCCCAGAATTTCCAGTGCATCTTTGGTTACCGGTGGGTCTTCACGTGCATCGTCTTTGAATGTCGTCTCGACAAATGCCGGAAGAGGTGCTGCCTCTTTCACGTAGTCACCGTAACGACGGTAGAAACTGCCTACTGCGCGGAATCTGCAGATGATTTCCAGTCCCTTACCAAATGTCTTGGCAGGTTTTACTGTCATCGTTACATTATCAATGTCAGCACTAATGTAGTGAGTCGGGATTCCTTTTGCATTCAGAATCTCCATGAAGTACTGAGTTAATCTGAGACCCGCACGGCCGGCACCTTCGATTGTCGGGCCAACTGTGTTCATCCCTGGATCGAATACCCCATCAGCACCAGTACAGTTATCCTTAAATTTCAGAAGATAGTTCCCGTTGTCAAGTGAGAAGACGTCTTTTGTTTTGCCGGTGTATACCAATTTCATGGTACATACATGTTGGAATTAACAACGTATAATAGTAATTATGCATGATAGCATGTCACACGGTCTCCTGACTTATTTGTGATAGGGTTCTCCGTGCATGATTCGAAACGCGCGATAGATCTGTTCAAAGAGAATTAACCTGCACAAAGTATGGGTGAAGGTCATCTGAGATAAGGACAGTTTTTTTCCGGCAGATTTGAGCACTGCAGAAGACAGACCGAGAGGTCCCCCTATAATGAAACATAGGTTCATCCCGGAGAGTTTTGCCTCCCCGAAGATGCCGGAAAACGCCTCGCTCGCAAGAGACATCCCGAACGGGTCCAGGGCAATGGTGAAAAATCCCTCTTTTACGTTTGAAAGAATCGCCTCTCCTTCTTTCTCCTTGACGTGGAGTTCTTCAGATGCCGAAGCGTTCTCCGGGATTTTCACATCAGAGAGTTCGGTGACAAAGACTTTCGCGTAAGGACGCAGGCGTTTTTCAAACTCGGCAATACCTGCTGATATGTATGCGTCCTTGATTTTTCCGACGCAGAGAATCTGAATCTGCATTACTCATCTGCCTGTTGATTCGTATCATCTTTGGAGTAGGTGAGTTTCAGGATAGTATTGTAGCAGTCTACAGCTTCTTTTAGTCTGCCAACGGAGTCCAGTGCCTTTGCTTTCAGGTGCAGGGCAGGAATATGGTCCGGCGTGTTTTTGAGAATAATATCTGCGGCTTTTTCCGCCATGTCAAATCTGCTCTGCTGGAAATAGATTAGTCCCCGGCAGTACTTTACATCCGGATCTGTACATCCTGCAGATTCTGCCCGGTCGAATGCGGATAATGCTTCAACCGGATGACCCGTGACCAACTGCATGAAACCAAGTCCGGATAGAATGTATGGATTTTTCGAATCAGCCTGTGCTGCTCTCGTCATGTCATTGAGGATGTCTTTAGGTTCGCCGATTTTGATTGAGGCAAGGGCTTTTTCAATATATAGAAGACTGTTTCTCGGATACTTGGCGATAAGTTTGTCAAAGTGTCTGGCGGCTTCGGAATATTTTCCTGTACGTGACAACAGATCAGCATAGGAAAATAGAGCGTCGGTGTTTCCCGGGTCTTCGAGGATAATTTCGGCATACTGTCTGAGTGCTTCTTCGGTTTTTCCCGTGCCGAGAAGCGCTCCGGCATACAGGAATCTGATGTTCTGGTCGTTTTGGCGAAGAGTCAGAATTTCTGCGCAGGCCTCGGCCGCTTCTTCATATCGTCCTAGATGGCAGAGGGCTTCAGCCCGCAGACGCCGGGTGACAGCATCGTCCGGATTTGTTTCAAGCAGAAGGTCGTATCCGGATAATGCTTCATCATATGCGCCTCTCATCAGATAGAGGGACGTCAGTTTTCGGATGATATCTGCATTTGGAACGCCAGCTTTAAGATACTGAGCATACACCCCGAGTACCTCATCATATTTCTGCTGTTGCTCAAGAATGTCTGCGAGTTCCGTCAGGGCTTTTGTATTCGCCTCATCCGTTTCGATTAGATGATAGAAAACTTTTGCCGCATCTTCCATTCTGCCGAGATTCTCATATGATATTCCTTTGTCGAACAGGGCATCCGGGTAGTCAGGTTCAAGGGAAAGAACCCGGTCCATGTATTCAATGCATGGCTTGTATTCACCTTTCAGGAGGTAAACATGACCAAGCGAGTAGAGGGTATGAACATTTTCGGAATCTGCGTCAAGAGCAGAAGTGTAACATTCTATAGCCTGGTCAAGCCGTCCGACCGAGCTGCAGATATCCCCTCCGAGAGTCAGAAGACCGACGCCTCCGGCACCGTTAGACAGAGCGAGAGACACGGCATCTGCCGCGTCTTCATTACGTCCGAGAGCTGCACAGAGTTTTGCGACCTGGATTGCCGCTTCGGGGATCTCCGGATGCTCATTCAGTATCCGGAGATAGGTTTCCACAGCTTTCTCTGCGTTTCCGGATGCTGCCTCAACCCGCCCGAGTGAGAGTAGAATACCCGTTTGATCTGGAAGCGCACCATCTGCCGAAGTGAATGCTTCAGCGGCGTTATCATATTCTCCAAGCATTTCATACGCCAGACCAAGACCAATAAATGCAGCCGGGGTATTCGGGGATATTTCCGCCGCATTCTGGTAGTGTGTTACTGATTCTTCGTAGAGACCTGCAGAGAATGCCGCGTCACCTGCAAGCAGAGTGGTTGTGAGATTGTGTGGATTGAGGTCTTCGCGAAGGAGATGTTCTGCAATTTCCTTTGCCTCCGTATATCTTCCGGTACCACTGCATGCTTTGAGAAGACCGGTGTATGCAAGAGTATTTTCCGGGGCAAGTTCGACAAGTTTGTTCCATGAGCCTGCTGCCTCTTTGTATTTTCCGGTGAGCATCATAGATTCGGCATGCAATTCCAGAGCTGCCATATCGTTCGGGGATTTCGCGAGAACACGTGCCGCCGCATCGGCGGCATACTGATATCGCCCGAGTCCTGCGAGACATCTGCTGTGGAGAAGTTCCATATCAAGTCTCGAGGGTGAATGACTGAGCACAACTCCTGCGGTTTTGTCCGCTTCATTATACCGGCCGAGAGCAGCAAGAGCAAACCCCTGCATCGAAAGAAGCCCCTCATGTACGACGCCAACTTCAACTTTTACCTGCTCCTTTGGAGATGATGCACTATCAAGCAGACCAAGATCCTCGTCCTCAAACCATTTCATCTTTGCAGGAGATGCTTTGCCCCCGCCTAATTTATTCATCCGCCCGAAACTGTCGAGTGCGTCTTTATATTTTCCGGATAGATACTCGGCACAGCCTTTCATATACCAAACGGCAGTGTTTGCCTGGTTCAAATGACTGTATTCGAGGAATGCTTCTGCGGCACGTCCGAAGGAACCGTTCAAAAACGAAATCGTTCCAAGCATATACCAGAGTTCGGCATTTGCATAGCCTTTAGAGATGACTTTCTCCAGCTGGACTGCTGCTTCTATTCCATTCCCTTCCCAGTAAAGGGAGAGTGCCCGGCGAACGGTGATGGTAACATTTTCAGCAGTTGAGTGCTGCTGGACCATTCCATAAGCAGCACTTGCATTCTTAAAGTTTCCAAGGCTTTCTTCGAGTCGTGCCCGGTGGTACCATCCGAGAGAATCATCCGCGGGCAGGTTCGCATACCTCTTGAGTGCCCCATCTGCATCCCCTGTCATTTCACAGCAGAACCCGGCATTGGCAATCATACCAGGGTCCCTATCTGAGGATAATTCATCATACAGGGTTTTTGCCTTGGCAAAATCCCCGCTTCGCATTAATAGTTCGGCATATCGAATCCGATATTGTTTATTTCCCGGCGAGGCGGAGAGAAGCAGAGAACACATCTCTGCAGCTTCTTTGTATTTGCCTGAACGCTCAAGCCATTCGCATTTTCTGTCTTTGAGGTATGCCTCGCTTTCGGTAAGAACGACGTGACTTATTGCAGAGATAGCCTCTTCATATTTTCCAGCATCGCCGAGGATAAGGGCAAGTGATGTCCACGCCTGAAAATCACCCGGGTTGAGTTCTACTGCTTTTGCATAAGACCTGGCAGCCGCGTCATATTTCTGATTCAGTCTTTGAGAGTTTCCAAGTCTTGTCCAGAGGTTTGCCGTGCCTGGCTCAAGTTCGAGTGCTTTTGTGAAATGCTGGGCGGCATCATCATAGAGCCCCTTATCATATGCCTGTTCACCCCGTGAGATCCACTGGTTATGTTTGTCACTTTTCCCGAAAAGGCTGCCAATGTCTACCATTCTCTTCTCCTCAGTATTATGGTTAGAATATTTCAGCCATGTGACTATAAAGACTATCCTGGAAATATATGTGCCAAAAGCGTTTGACTTAATAGGACAAGACACAATAGAAATACTATGGATTCTAGTGAGGCTGGCAAAAAACTGCGTGATGCACAGGATTTACCGTATGATCCGGATACTCTCCGAAGAATAAATGAACATCCCTGTTTCAGTCAGGATGCACGTCATTTATTCGGGCGGTGTCATGTGGCCGTCGCTCCGAAGTGTAATATTCAGTGTAATTACTGTGTCAGGGATTTTGATTGTGTGAATGAGTCACGTCCCGGCGTTACGAGTATGATTCTCTCGCCAGGTGAGGCTATGGAGAGAATCGATGAGGTCATGGCCCGGATGAAGCACATTAAGGTTGTGGGTATTGCGGGACCTGGTGACCCGCTCGCAAACGAGGAGACGTTTGAGACGCTCAGGCTTGTTCATGAAAAATATCCGGAGACAATCCTCTGCATAAGTACAAACGGCATGCTTCTTCCGGATAAAATCGATCTTCTGGAAAAGTATGGTGTCAGAAATATCACCGTTACGATGAATGCGATTGATCCGGCTATCGGCGAAAAGATATACTCATTTGCTGAGTACGGCGGAAAGCGATATCATGGTCGTGAGGCCGCAGAGCTTCTTTTGAAGCATCAGCTTGCGGGTATTGAAGAGGCGGTAAAACGCAAGATGCTGGTGAAGATTAATACGGTATATATTCCGGGCGTAAATGATGAACATATTCTGGAGATTGCCAAAAAGGTTGGAGCAATGGGCGTGTTCAATTTCAATATCATCCCGCTTATTCCCCAGTATAAATTCAAGGATGTCATCCCACCAACACCGGCAGATAAGGCACGGATGCACGAACTTTGTGCTCCGTATGTCCGCCAGATGCGTCACTGTCAGAGATGCAGGGCTGATGCAGTGGGTATTCTGGGCAATGATGTTCAGAACGAGTTAGGATGCTGCGGAAAAGGCGACGGGTCCGGAAAAGGTTGTAGCGGCGGAGAACTTTAGTTCTCTTCGTAAGCCTCCCGTCTTAGCCGAGCAGGTTTATGGATTACCAAACCTGCGACCGTGAGGAGTATTTACTTCCTTAATGATTGAGAGGGGATTACTTCTCTTTAAATCAATCCCTTGTTTTTGCTTGTTATGCAGTTGGCTGACTTTCTCTACCCCAACAATTATACCCTGTACCTGCCAATAAATAATCACCTTACATACATCCGTCCCACGCTTCACAGGTTTGACGGACAAAAATGGTCGGATGGGGAATTCGGAAACCTTCCCATCATACAACAATGATATCACAAATATCGGATGAGCCCAAGGCAACGGAAAATGTTGTCAGGCTCTCTACACTCTCGGGTATATTCTATCCAAAAAATGGGTATGAGCTGGAAAAGATAATTTCCGCTTTTTATGCATCTACGGTTACGTCTGTTTCAAATCCATATGGTATACTTGTACCTCACGCAGGGTATGTCTACTCCGGAGCAGCGGCCGCATGCGGGTATGCAAGAATCCCGCCGGAGTTCGCCGGGACCTTTATTGTAATCGGTCCAAGCCATGCCGGATTTACAACTTGCACCTCTGACCTGATCTGGGAAACCCCGCTCGGGCCTGTCCCTCCTGATACCGAGTTCGTCACCGCTCTTCGTGAGTTCATCCCGGTGCGGAACGATTTTGTCAGAATCAGGGAAAACTCCCTTGAAGTTCAGATGCCGTTCATTCGTCTCCGGTTCCCCGGAGCAAAAGTCGTCCCGATTCTAATGGGAGACCAGTCATTTGAAGGTGCGGCACGTCTTGCGAAAGGGGTTATATCAGCCGCTGAAAAAACCGGCACCCGCCCTGTTATCATTGCATCAGGAGATTGTTCCCATTATGTACCGGCAAAGAAAGCCAGAAATGATGATTTAACCGTCCTCGCCGCCATTAAAAACCTTGACACATTGGCATTTTACGACGCTCTCTTTGAAATACAGCCATCAATGTGCGGATACGGCTGTATTGCCGCGATGGCAGAAATCTGCAAATCGTTCGGCGCAAAAGAAGCACGTGTTCTTTTGTATACTACATCCGGCGATGTCTCAGGCGATCAGAATGAAGTCGTAGGATATGCCGCAATGGAGGTTGTCTGAATGGCAACCTGGAGTGCCCCCGGCAAGGTCTTCCTCTTTGGCGAACATGCAGTAGTATACGGTAAGCCCGGCATTGCGATGGCAATCAAGCCCCGTGTTCAGGTTACTGTCCGCCACTCAAGATATTTTCAGAAACCGAACTCTCCCTACATCGCTGAGTGTTTCAAACTCACTGACGTAAAAGGCAGTGTGTATGTCAAATCCCAGCTTCCAAGTGCATCGGGACTTGGCTCTTCAGCGGCAGTGACCGTAGCCACGCTTTTTGCCATTAATGATGAGTTTGAACTCGGCTATAGTCGGGAAGAAGTTGCCAACCTTGCCTTTGACGTGGAAAAACTAACTCAGGGCGGGCGGGCAAGTGCAACCGACACATATGTGTCAACGTTTGGCGGCATGGTTTTCATCAGAGGTAACGAAAAGCGCCGGCTTATTCCGCCACAGAACTTCTCGATTGTTATCGGGAACTCGCTTATTGCTCACAACACCGGGGAGATGGTGGGCCGGGTTGCCGACCTCCTGCAGCACTCTCCAATCGTTGCGAACGGCATTATAGAAGCTATCGGCGGAGTGACCATGGAAGCCATGCACAATCTGGAAAACCCGAAAGAGCTAGGTGTCCTTATGAACCGGAACCATGCCCTGCTTGATGCTATTGGTGTGGGTCACCCGGCATTATCTCATCTTGTCCTTGCTGCACGTGCCGCGGGGGCATACGGAGCAAAACTATCCGGAGCGGGCGGAGGTGGATGTATCTGGGCATTATGCTCGAAAGGGACCCGGAATCGGGTAATCAGTGCAATAGAAGACTGCGAAGCCCGCCCGATAACCACATCCATTGATACTGAAGGCGCACGGAGGGAGAAGGATGAATGAGCTCGTAATCATCAAACTCGGCGGCAGTATTGTCACAAAAAAATTCGAGAACGGCGTCATTGACTACTCACGAATCCGCATGCTTGCAGAGCAGATTGCCCCGTATGCCGGGAGCACACCGCTCATCATCGTTCACGGGGCTGGATCATGCGGACACCCGGAGGCAAAAGCATATGATATCCCCGGCGGCGTCACAAAAGAAAATGCCGAAGGTATATATGTCACTCACGAGGCGGTATCCGGTCTCAATCATTCAGTAATTGCCGTCCTTCGTGAAGCTGGCATCGAAGCTGTATCACTATCTCCCTTCGGGTGCTGTCTTGCGGAAAACGGGCGCCTTGTTTCTGCGGGAATTTCGCAGATTAAAGCAATGCTCGCTCTTGGCATTGTCCCCGTCCTGCACGGCGATGTGGTCATGGACACAAAACGCGGTGCCTGCATAATATCAGGCGACCAGATCATACCATACCTCGCTGTCCGTCTCGGTGCAAAACGTATCGGGTTGGCAACTGATGTAGGTGGTGTTTTTTCAAACGGCGAAATCGTCCCGGAGATAACCCGCAAAAATGTAGCTGATATCAATCTTGGAGGGTCCTCGAATACCGACATAACCGGCGGTATGCGTGGAAAAATCAACGAACTCCTTCTCCTTGCAGATGATGGAATCGACTCGCACATCTTTGCTGCAAATCGCCTGGCAGACTTCCTTGCCGGGAAAAACTGCGGAACCCTGGTGAAAAAATGACCGGAGATGCACGTACATCATCACGAAAACTCGATCATCTGCGTATTTGCAGCGAAATGAACATAACTGCGGGCAGTCCCGGCTTTGAAGATGTCAGACTTGTACACAATGCATTACCTGAATGCAACCTTGATACAATCGATTTGTCGGTGAACTTCCTTGGAAGAAAACTTGCCTCGCCGCTCTATATTTCCGCAATGACCGGCGGTCATCCGGATACGAAAGAAGTCAACCGTGTGCTTGGGTGCGCCGCCGAAAAATATGGTCTCGTCATGGGTGTAGGTTCACAGCGTGCGGCGCTGGAAAATCCGGAACACGCCGACAGTTTCAGAATCGTTCGTGATGTGGCCCCGCACGCCTTCCTCTGCGGCAACATTGGAGCCGTTCAACTAGTCACACATGGAATGAATTGGGTCGAGCCAGCTATAGAAATGATTGATGCGGATGCACTTTGCATTCACCTGAATTTCCTTCAGGAAGTTGTTCAGCCCGAAGGCGACCACAATGCCGCCGGCTGCCTTGCTGCAATATCCGAGGTATGCAAAGAGGCAAAAGTTCCTATAATCGTAAAAGAGACCGGATGCGGTATTTCGTCAGAAGTTGCCGCCCGGCTTTTCGATGCTGGTGTCTCAGCTATAGATACCGGCGGATACGGTGGCACGTCGTGGGCGAAAATCGAAGGCATTCGTGCACAGAACCAAAATACTGCCGGTGATAAAACCCTGACCAGTTTAGGTCCCACCCTCTTATCATGGGGTATTCCGACTGCAGTCAGTGTTTTTGAGGTAGCGAAGGTAAATAAAGGTCCGGTCATTGCTTCAGGCGGGCTGAAGACCGGTCTTGATATTGCAAAAGGAATCGTTCTTGGAGCAACGCTCGGCGGGATGGCTTTATCCCTCCTTGGACCTGCGCTTGTCAGTGAGGACGAACTCAGATATGCAATAGACAAAATTCATGCGGAACTCTCTGCCGCAATGTTCCTATGCGGGGCAAAAGATATTCCTTCCCTTTCAAAGGTTAGGTATTACCTCACAGGCGACGTCAGGCAGATGATCCAGACATAAAAACAGGAAACAAAATATGGTAGACATAGAAGTTATAGCCGTGGGCGGATACAACGAGGTCGGTCGGAACATGACCGCGGTCCGCGTCGGCAAAGAAATTGTCATTTTTGACATCGGATTGTATCTGGATCCGATAACTGGAAGCAACAATGTGGATATGGAGAACATGCACTCCCTGGACCTTATACAGATGGGTGCAATTCCTGATGACACAGTGATGAACTCGGTCGAAGGAACCGTTAAGGCAATCGTCTGTACTCACGGTCATCTTGACCACATCGGTGCAATTCAGAAACTTGCCCACAGATACAACTGCCCGATTATCTCAACGCCATACACGAATGAGTTAATCAAACAGCAGATTGAAGGCGAACGTAAATTCTCGGTGATGAACAAGACCTTTGCACTCAAAGCAGGCGGGAAATATACCATCTCCCAGAACCTGACTCTGGAGTTTGTCCGTGTCCAGCACAGTATTATCGACGCTGTCATGGCAGTTCTCCACACCCCCGTTGGCTGTGTGGTTTACGCAAACGATTTCAAGTTTGATATGACCCCTGTCATTGGGGAAGCCCCTGACCTTGCCCGCATGCGTGAGCTCGGAAAAGAGGGTGTAAAGGTATTGATTGTTGAATCCCTGAACATGGACGATAGGGGATACTCCCCAAGTGAGCAGGTAGCCCGTCTCAGAGTTCGTGACGCAATTATGCATTGTGAAGATGACAAAAATGCTATCATCGTTTCAACCTTCGCATCACAGATTGCAAGAATCAAAACTATTACTGAGTGCGCCCGTGAGATTGACAGAATACCCGTTCTTCTCGGCCGCAGTATGGAAAGGTATAATTCCACAGCAGAAATTCTTAAGATGGTCGCTTTCCCGCAGGGAACCAGCATTTACGGAAACAGAAAGACAACTGACCGTATGCTCCGCCGTGTGGTAAAAGAGGGCAAGGATAAGTTCCTTCTTGTTGCAACCGGTCACCAGGGTGAACCGGGATCCATGCTTTCCAGAATGGCATTAGGGGAAACCCCTATGAAAATCGAGAAGGGAGACAGGGTCATGTTTTCAGCAAATATAATTCCGACTCCGACCAACTATGCCCAGCGGGCTGAGGTTGACCGTCTGCTGATACGGCAGGGTGCAAGACTCTTCGATGGTCTTCATGTTACGGGTCACGCATACTATCAGGAACATTATGATCTTCTCAGCATGCTGAACCCCGAACATATCATCCCCTCCCATGGTCCGTTTGCTATGAAGGCAGGGTATGTACAGCTTGGTTCCGAATTTGGTTACGCGCTGAATAAGGAGATTCATATAATGCAGAATGGAGACCGGCTCGTTCTCCCGAAGTGAGATAAATTATGGAACTTGCAGAGTATCTGAAATTGGTTGCCGCCAAAGTGGACATTGAGGCGGATGAATACAGTAAAGCAGTGAACACAACCCTCCAGAAAGCGTCGGCACATCTTTTAGTCAGCGGAGGCAAACGCCTTCGCCCGGCCTTATTGCTTCTTTCAGCGGATGCAATCCGTAAAGGTTCATCTGAAGATGTTTTTCAGGCAGCTCTTGCTTTAGAGTGGACGCATACCTTCACGCTCGTTCATGACGATATCATGGACGGCGATTCGCTTCGCCGGGGTCGTCCGACGGTTCATGTCGTGTGGAACGAGGCGACTGCAATTTTAGCGGGTGATGTTTTGTATGCAAATGCATTCGAGCGTCTCTGCTGCGTGAAAAATACGAGGGCAGAGGCAAAGGTCATCGCCGTTCAGATGCTTGCCCACTCATGTCATGAATTGTGCGAAGGTCAGCAGGAAGATGTTTCCTTCGAGACGAGGTCGGATGTAACTCTGGCCGAGTATCTCTCTATGGTTAGGAAAAAGACTGGTGCTTTATACGCGGCTGCTGCGGGAATCGGCGCGGCTCTTGCGGGAGGCGATATGAAACAGGTATCGGCTCTTTACACGCTTGGCATGAACACAGGTATCGCATTCCAGATTCAGGATGATATCATCGATCTTCTTGCACCTTCGGAAGTATCCGGTAAGGATCAGGGATCCGATCTTCGTGAGAATAAACAGACTATCCTTGCTATTATTGCCCGTGAATCAGGAGTTGACCTATCCAAATATCATAAACCAGACCTTTCCAAAGAGGAAATTTCTGAGGCAATCAGTCTTCTTGAAACGTCAGGTGTTCTGGATAAAGTTCGCGGCATTTCTGCAAAGCTGATTGCTGAATCGAAAGCAGGTCTATCTATACTTCCTGATTCGGAAGAGAAGAAACTAATTATTGAGATGGCTGACTTCTTCATTGCAAGAGGTTACTAACTTTTTTAGGCGGGGACCTTTAGGTCCCTTAGCGGAACAAGTCCGCGACTTGTGATGTGGTGACCTCAAGTCTCCCGTAGATTCATCTGGAATTACGCATAAATAATACTGCATGAAGTTTTCGCGGGAGATAGAACTTCGGGGCCATATTGTTGACTCCGGTATCCTTAACAAAGTAATGGACACCGTGGTTGAATACAATGGTGATTTTGAAACAGAAGAGTTTACACTTGGGAGGCAGAAGACCGATCCGAGTTATGCCAGAATGGAAATTTCCGCCAGCACGCCGGAACAGTTAAACAAACTCATCAGCGAACTCAGGCGTCTTGGTGTTATCGTTACCGGAGAGGCTGAAGCGACGCTTCAGTCAGTCACAAAACCGAAGGTCGCACCGGAAGGTTTCTACTCCACGACCAATCACCCGACCTTCGTTCATTATATGAATACCTGGATTTCTGTTGACACTATGAAAATGGATGCACTCATTTGCGTTGATACGAAGAATAAAACTGCAAAATGTGTTGTACAGGGAAAACTTCTGCCAGGTGACGAGGTAGTCGTCGGTGAAGAAGGAGTCAGGGTTGATTTCCCAGAGCGTCCACGTGAGATAGGCGTTTTCGAGTTCATGGGCGGTGATG
This sequence comes from Methanocorpusculaceae archaeon UBA425, assembly GCA_002506085.1. Lineage (GTDB taxonomy): Archaea > Halobacteriota > Methanomicrobia > Methanomicrobiales > Methanocorpusculaceae > Methanocorpusculum. The sequence continues at coordinate 117,921 of DAWV01000005.1, read as the reverse complement.
TCTCCTCCGAGCGGCCGAGCAAAACACTTATCAGGCAAATCGCAAAAGAACTCCTGGGGGTTAAAGCGACCGGGAAAAAAGTTGCTCTTGTGGGCGGACCCGCTATCATTCACACTGGTGCATCTGAATCTGTAGCTGCGATGATTCGGGAGGGATACATAGATGTTCTCTTTACAGGGAATGCTCTGGCTACCCACGACCTTGAATACAGCTTGTACGGCACATCCCTTGGTATGGACCTTAAAACAGGCGAACTCGTGAGCGGAGGTCACCGTCACCATCTGTATACCATCAATAAAATAATGAATGCCGGCTCAATCAGAGCCGCCGTTGAATCAGGACTCATCAAAAGCGGTATCATGTATGAATGCATCAAAAACAATGCCCCGTATGTTCTGGCCGGCTCAATTCGTGATGATGGACCTCTGCCTGATGTTATCCAGAATACTATGGAATCCCAGGAAGCGATGCGAAAATACATTCCCGAACTAGGCATGGTTTTAATGGTTGCAACCTTACTTCATTCAGTAGCTGTAGGAAACCTGCTGCCGTCTCACGTTAAAACCATCTGTGTGGATATTAACCCGGCATCTGTTACTAAACTCATGGATAGGGGAACTTCTCAGGCGATTGGAATGGTTAGCGACGCAGGAACATTCATGCCGCTTCTCCTTGATGAACTCCGGAACCAGTCGAAGAACTGATCCGATTCAACGTATTTACACAAATACCTTTTTTCCCCCAAAAAGTAAAATCAATTCGCCGGCTATCGTCGCCAGCATATCTATGTAAATTTCAGCGTGATGAGTGACAGCAGTTTGTCCTCGCCATTCGAGAATATACCCCTCATCTCCACCATCCTTGACCCAGTCAGACCACTTGCCGCCTGATAATACACAACATCCCGTGCTCCATGCGGCACATCTATAACCACATGTGATTCCTGCCCCTCGATGTGCATCGAAAGCAGTACAAGCTCATTAACTCTCCTCCCTCCATATATCTCCACAACAATATCATCGCCCACAATATTCAAATGCAGCAGCACATCCGGATCCTCAAGCGATTTTTCAATAACATATGATGATAAGAACAATGACGTAAAGACCCCGCCAACCAGAATAATTATTACAGCTGTAGAAAGAATTATCGCCATAATAAAATGTTTCTGCCTCTGGGTTGTTTTTTTATACCTGATTACCATCTCTACTTACTCCAGAATCAGCATGCTACCAAAATATGTTGATTTATCTCCCGGTTCAACATAAATCAGCACATAATTTTCATGTTGTGTAGTTGAATCCCACACAAGACTGTACATCATTCCTCCGCCTGCCTGCGCCAGGGAAATAACTTCACGAACGCCCGACATTCCATATGAATTCGTCTTACCCAGTTGATTCGTATCATCTATCGCCGGGTTCCGTGAATATGCGAGCACTGTCCCGTTCTCTGTAAGCACAAACGGATATAAGCCCTCAATATACACAGCACTCTTCGGGTCTTCAACCATATCAACTACTGAGGATATGTTCTCAACCTTTGAGAGATACTGCATATTTCTCACCTGGCTGATAAGTTTACCTCCATTCTCTATGTTAAGATTATATGTATGGGAAAACGGCACCTCATGCAGATATATTCCCGAGCCGATGAACCAGTCATTATCCACTGCCATTACATATGATAATTTAAACTCTTTTACATAATCCATAGACGGGTTCAGATACAGATAATACACATATCCTCCGCCCTGCTCTGCTCTGGCGATTGCCCGCTGAACCGGATTAACCCCGCTCATATCCTTCATAAACCAGAGGTTCGTCCCGACCAGGTCCGGCTGATATGGTAGTGACAACAAAGTCCCATTCATATCGTAGGCAAATATATACAGCTCCCCGTTGATGAAATCACCATTCGGGTCATTGAACTCGGCAAGAGCCTCCTCTTTTCCGACTCTCTGAACATAGGCATACGCCTTCTGAACGAAGTTCTTCAGTTCTTCTGACGTTATCTGAGGACGATCTTCAGGAGTATATTGGACAACATTATCGGATACTATAATCCGCCACTCAGCACCATATCCGGGATATACAGTATCCCATACAATGTTGATCTGGGTGTGGTCACTCCAGCCGGTTGTGTAGAAGATGTAGGAGGTATTCCCAGATTTATTCCTGAGAACGTTGCTTACCATACTCATTGTAGAATTGGTCTGGAACAGATGATTAGTTGTAAGGTTCATTCCAATCTCTACGGTGTCCTCATCGTAAATCTTCATACCATTCTTCTCAACAACCCAGGTGGTGTATCCATATTCGGTCCTGAGATATTCCACAAGTCCCGCAAACAAATACTCCACATCGAGTTGGAGACGAAGGGTTCCATCATAGTTTCCGTCTACATCATAGACCGGTGCTATAATCATAACGCCTCTTTCACCGCTTTGGAAGGTGCAGAATTCGGTAATTATACATTCATTATTTGTGGTGTTGAAATCTTCTTCAGTATACTGATGAGTCATCTGGCAGGTGCCGACCATCCACTGGTTCTGGAGTTCACCCGTAATGGCAACGAGCGTATTATTTTTGTCAACTCTGCAGACATCGAATGAAAACGGGACATCACGCCGAAGTTTGAGTAAGGTTAGATTGACCGAGGGATCATCAATTGGCACACCGTCCAGTTCCCTTGCGGCATTACACACAGAGATTGTGATATTATCCATTTCATGATCCACAATGCTGACAAACGTGTGGAGAGTATTATTCATATCCTGCCAGTGATTGGCTGAAACAGGTTCTAGGGTGGAGGAATTATCGTGAGGCTCTATACATCCTGCAGCGATTATGAGGAGCAATGTCATGCAGAAAATACTAAATGATAATGGTTTCCAAATCATTGTCTCCCCATGTAACTTATTGAACAATAAGGGAGGAAACTAATTATATGTTATTATTGGAATCACTTTTAAATCCTATAACTAAGAAGTAACGCCTGAGTCATGTGGAACAATACAGCTTAACCCGACTTTCTATGTTCTGAAAAAAAGTAACTATTGAATACAGACTTGTGTGGATTCCGGCAAAATGCGGGTTCAGGTGAATTTCACCGTATATAGTTTGAGCAGCAGTGATCTTCCATTAGAAAAGGTCCCCCGTACGGCAACATCTCTGGTTCCGGTTATACCTGCACATGCTCCTACGAACAGCACTTCTCCTGAACCATTATCCGGAGCAGGCTTTGACGCAATCGAATGCGGCAGTGTCACACCTTCAATCTCCACAGAAAGTGTCAGCAATTCGTCAACTCTCCTCCCCTCATAAATTGTCACTATGATATCATCACCTACTACAGCCACATTGAGCAGCACATCAGGATCCTCAAGCGACTTATCAATAACGTATTCTGTTCCGAAAAATGCCGCAAACAAAGAAACACAGAGGATAACCATAATTGCCAATCCGAGGAACATTGTCATAACGAGGCGTTTTTCTCTCTGGCTTTGCTTCCGTCTGTATTTTATCGACATGTTCTCACTCCAGAATAATCATACTGCCATAGTAGGTATCTTCAGTAACCGGTTCCACATAAATCAGAACATAGACATCTCTTTCGAGTTCAGGGTCCCATACGAGACTGTAAATCAACCCGCCACCGGATTGTGCAAGAGGAATAGCCTCCCGCCCGATTGACATACCATACGAGTTCACATATCCCAGATGATTATTTCCAATAACAGATGGGTCCATGACATACGAAAGAATTGTGCCGCTGTATGTGCTGGCAAATGGATACAGTCCATCAACCTGAATGGAACTGTTCGGATTATTCAACATGCTGATTAACTCATCTTCCGGCATAATCTTTGACAGATACTGGAAATTCCTTACTTGGGATATCATTTTATTCCGCATATCCCCGCAGGGTTCGAACGAAGTATTATCCATATAAAGTCCTGCTCCGATAAACCAGTTATTATTAATTGGCATTACATACGCGAACTTTAACTCCCGTGCAAACCCTTTCGCGGGGTTCGGATACTGGCAGTATACATATCCGCCTCCCTGTTCTGTCCTGGCAATCTCACGCTGAACAAATTTCACCCCCGTAATATCCTCAGCCTGGAGACGGTTTATCCCAACTAGCTGGGTCTGATAAGGTAGTGCGAGTGTAGTTCCATTTATATCGTAGGCAAAGATGTAGAGTTCCCCATTGATGAACTCGCCATTCCGGTCATTGAATGCTTTTAGTGCCTCCTCCTTTGTATGGGTCTGGGCATAGACGTATGCCTTCTCGACAAATGTCCTGAGTTCTGAAGTGGTGAACTGGCTGGAAGAATGTTCATTATCTATATCTATATTATTTATACTGATATCATCGGTGAGAACAATGCGCCATTCTGTTCCGTCCGGGAATGAAATGGTATCCCAAACTGCATTTATCAGACCTTTCTCAACCCAGCCGACATTGTAGAACACGTATGATATATTCCCCTCCGGTTTTTCAGTAACCAGTTGAGCTACATTAAAACTGGATTCTTCTGTATATATCTCATTATTAAGAGTGTTTTTACCTAATAATTCTGTGTCTTCATAATAAATCAGACAACCATCCTGCTGGATTGACCAGATGGTGTATCCATAATCCGATCTGAGCTGGTCAACGGCTCCGGAGAAAAGATACGCAGTATCAAGAGATACGCGGATTGTTCCGGTGTATGTTCCATTGGCTTCGTAAATCGGGGCAATTACTATGATGCCTTTTTTTCCATCGTTACATGTGTAAAATGACGTGACGATACTGGTATTTTTGGAGGATTTCAAATCTTCTTCGGTGATATTGGCGCATGACTGCGTCCCGACGGATTTCTGTTCTTCGGAGGTGCCGGTTATTGCCTGTATGGTGTTGTTTGTATCAACAATGTAGGTATCGTATGATGCAGGAATATCACGACGGAGTTGTAATAGAGCGAGTTCCACAGAGGAATCTCCCATAGATACTCCGCTGAGATTTCGGGCAGTTGCTTCCGTGAGCGAGAAGATTTCGTTCATGTCCTCTTCGATTGTTGGGGTGAATTCGTCGAGGGCACCGTGCATACCAGCGTATTTTTCGTCGGATACGGATACTACATCAGGATGAGTTACAATTCCTGCAACAATAATGAACGCCAATATCAAAACCAGACAAATAATGATTATTGGATAGATTTTTCGAGCTCTGATACTGTGCTTCGAATTCAAAATAGTTATTTCATAAGATTCAAGACATATAATAGACTGTCTATTTGTTGTGGGGTAATGAATAGGACTATACTGGAAGTTATATCCTATATATTCTGATATTGGTCTAAATCCTGTGAATTATGGCAGATAATGATACTAAACTATCTTACTTGAAAATATTGTTTTTTCATCGTTTTGGGAATTCTGTATGAAACCGACTACAGATGAGACATACATTCTGAGGAAATTATATCTAGAGATAACTATGGTTTAGGATTATGAGTATGTCCTGGAAGAAAATACTATCCCAATATACCTGATATCTTCTCCTGCTGAAACCTCTTCGGATACATAATCGCTACTCTCCACTGAACGAATCGTAGACCCGGTCGAACCTGGAAAAATGGAACTATGACCCAGGAACATCTCAGTCAGTATCATTATGATGAATATGGGCAGCGGGAATATAGAGAAGACGTGCCTATACCCATCAGAGCGGTGACGTTGATGTAAAGGTGGAAGGAGCCGCTCCCTCCGAGAAGTCAGGGTCGTTTTCGATTGCGGCGGTACATATGATCGGAAGGTCTGACGTGTCGGTCGATAATGCAGAACTGCTGGTTCTGGAAAATATTTTTTTGGTCTATCCATCAGACACGCTAAAATATACCTCCCGCCAAACCACAATAAGAATAATTCCATGCGGTACCATTACAACAGAGATACTCTGTACATCAGGGGGAACCTCAACGCAGTCAGTACCGGAGTTGACGGAGGCCTCCGGCATGTCTCTACTCTTCTAAATCACACTGTTGAGAAAGACTTCAATCACGACAACCCTCTTCTTTTCATACGCGAGCTCCTTTCCAAAGCGAATTATGCAGATGATGCATTCGGTCTTCTCACCGCTGTCTGGATGCAGGATCTCTGCATTCTTCAGTATGATTACATCACCGTATTTGTGACGGCCGGTGTCTCCAATCCGAATCCCGACCCAACCAAACCTCATACAATAAACATTATCGTAACATCCGACGAGGGATTTTCTGATGCTGCCCTTCTTGAAACAATCATCACCGTAACGGAGGCAAAAGCCCATGCCCTGCGACTCTTAGGCAGAGACTTCACTGGTACAACATCCGATGCAGTTGTTGCCGCATCTGAAGGACCTGTGGTACACACGTACGCGGGAACGTTCACAGAGCCGGGCAAACGTATTTATTCTGCAGTTCTTCACGGAGTTATGGAGGCTATAAAACGTCATGAGGGCACAATCCCTGTGACCGCTCCATCGTATTTCATTTACTCCAGATATGGGAATACCGGATGGTTTGAATGGAAACAAGAAGGTTGTCCATATTACCCGTGTCATTTTCCCGGGCAGTCGTGTGATTTCTGTTACTGCCCGTTTTATCCCTGCCGGAACGAATCACTCGGTGAATGGGTTGACAGTTCATCCCGCAACGGAAAAGTATGGGCATGTACCAACTGCACCCTCCTCCACCACCCGGAAGTTGCAGCGTATCTCAGAACCCATCCTGATGCCATGCTCGAAGAACTCATAAATGTACATAAGGAGTAATCGGTCCATCCATATTTTTTGTGCTTTCAGGTAATCTTTTGCGTTTATCGCGCTCTGTCATGTAAACCCGAAGAGATCCCTTGCGAGTAGTTTACGTATACACGAATCATCGAAGAACATTATTAAAATAATAAAAAAATAGTGAAGGTAATATGTGCGGGCTTGAGTCTCAGACCCAGCCGCGGACCTTCATTGCTTCAACTACACGGGAAACTGCAACAACGTATGCTGCCTGGCGCATGTTGACTTTGTATGCTTTGGAGGCTGCCAGAACTTCGTGGTAGGACTTAGTCATAGCTGCATCGAGTTTTGCGTAGACATCGTCGAGAGTCCAGTAGTGCATATACATATTCTGGACCATCTCGTAGTAGGAAACAGTCACACCGCCTGCATTACACAGGAAATCGGGAATGACGTGAACACCGTTTTTGTAGAGAATTGCATCGGCAGTCGGAGTGGTAGGACCGTTTGCCAGTTCACAGATGACTTTTGCTTTAATTGTCGGAGCGACGATCTCGTTGATTGCTCCCTCATCAGGTGCTGCTGCAACAATAATATCAACCGGAAGAGCCAGGGTTTCCTCGTTGGTGAGCTTCTTAAGACCCTTATAGCCGACTACGGATTTCGTCTGCTTCTTGTGCTCAAAGACTGCCTTGATATCAAGACCCTTCTCATCGTAGATACCGCCTTTTGAATCAGTAACTGCGACAACTTTTGCACCGAACATTTCCTCAATCAGTGATGCTGCAAAGGAACCTGCATTTCCGAAACCGAGAACAGCCACTTTTGCCTTCTTCAGATCGATATTGAGCTCTTTTGCTGCTTCACGGAGTGTGTACATACCGCCTTTTGCAGTTGAATCACCACGACCGAGAGATCCGCCGATAATCAGCGGTTTACCTGTCAGGAGACCAAATTGGTTCTTGCCCTGAATGACGGAATACTCATCCATCATCCATGCCATAATCTGACCGTCAGTGTATACATCCGGTGCCGGCACATCAGTGTCGGGACCGATATTCTTCCAGATTGCACGGATATAATTGCGACTCAGACGTTCAAGTTCGCCCTTGGACATTTCCTTAGGGTTGCAGATGATACCGCCTTTTCCTCCGCCGAGCGGAAGGTTCAGGACTGCACATTTCCAGGTCATCCATGCTGAAAGCGCACGGACGGTATCAATTGTCTCATTCGGGTGATAGCGGATTCCACCTTTGTATGGGCCAAGTGCATTGTTGTACTGCACACGGAATCCCTGGAAAACCTTAGTGGTCCCGTTGTCCATTTTCACCGGAATTGATACCTGAATCTGTCTCTGCGGCTGCATGAGAATATCAACAACACCCTGGTCGAGCTTGAGGATTTTTGCGCAATCCATAAGCTGTTGCTGGGCCATTTCAAACGGGTTTACCTTCGACATGGTTTGTTTCCTGCCAATCGCACGGAACTATGGAGTTCAACTGCGTTGTGACAATTAATGTTGGGATTATCCAATATAAAACATCTCGTGTTCAATCGGAATCTACCTGATAATTTTGAGCGGTTTCTAAAAATATATTATAATTGCCCGAATTTTTATTTCAGGCGTTGAGCGAGGTTTTTCCATGATACATGTTAGCATGTAACCCTAAAATCTGATAGGATACCGACATTAATCTCGGAATAACGCGCATAAAAAAATGATTATGAATATTTATACCAGCGACCTCTCGCATCGTAACTGCCCTGCTGCTCTGTCTGTGCTCCCTGAGGAGGCTGATACACGAGAAGCCGTTTGAAGAAACAGGCTTTGTATGACACGAAGAGTGGTACAAATATGAATGCACAGATTGCAAGGGAGATGACCCCTGACGAGATTATTTCCGGTGCTGCAAAGAGAGTAAGGAGTTCCGTTTCCGAAAGTGTGAGAAGTTCAGCCTCGCTCATCTCAAGAATGGGTAAGAGTGCATCAGATGCCATGAGAGACCAGATACCTGAGAAGACAAATGACATGGCAAAGAAGATTGTCACATTAAATAGATAAAATGCCGTACTGGATATTGAGCCGGATGTAACTCTGGCAGCACTGTCCTTTATTGCCCGGAATACCGGGAGATTGTTCACTATTGCAGTAATATCTGCAAAGTAGCAGAAGAAGATGAGCGGGATTATCACAAAGAAGCTGAAGTAGATTGCCATTTCGGCTGATATCCCAATCGTTAGAAGAAGATAGGTCAGTGCATTAGATAGAATCCATCCAAGCATAAAGATAATTACGTTTGGAATCAGGCACCGGATGTATCCGTATATTGCATATTTTCGGAAGTCACCCGCCGTTGATTTATTCCCGATGATAATCCCGTAGGTACCTGCAAGGAATGCCGGAAAGATAACCATCATGGCAACTCCGACCGGAAATGCGACGCCTATTCCAAAGAATGTGTACACATAATATGTGAGAAGGATGCCCAATGCTGTGAAGAGACCCGGCATCCATACAAGTGGTTTCTTAATGAGCATACCGAGTGCTTCGGATAATGATTTGAGTGCCATGTTACCGGTTCCTCGGCATTGCCACGAATTCCCGCACCTGTAAATCGAAGAAGGATGCAGTGTGTGCCGGTCTGACAACGACCACGGTGTCGGCCCCCTCTTCCGTCCCTCCGACGGCGATAACCTCATTGGATACAGGAATCACTCCCTGATCAGCGGCAATCAGGACGCATTCGACAGCGACCTTCATCCCGACAGCGACAATTTTCCTGAATGCTTCGGCGATGACTTCGGTCCTGCTGCTCCCCCCTAGTTTTGGGTTTCTGGAAACGGCACGTTCCAGTCCCGAGAGTGCATGTGTGCCGATAACAATGGTAACGCCCGCAGAACGGAGTTCCTCTGCGAGCTTCGCATCAAATTCCCAGATTCCGGGTTTGGAAAATCCTACTGCGTGAGTAACTACTACGAGGTGAAGTCCTGTTCCCTTCATCGCATCGAAGAATATCTGTGCTGTGTATCCTCCGGTACTTGCAACGACTATGGTGGAAAGTCCCAGATCCTTTGCACGGCTTACTGCTATTTCTGCACAGTCCCGGGTGTTTTCCACGCCGGGTTTATCAAAGTAGGTGACGGTTTTCTCGATTTTCATTTTCAATCCCTTTTTATGGTAAAATCTGTAAATTCTGTGAGAACATAACCTGCACATTTCACGTCCCGGATAATTGCGCGCGGGCAGCTATAGGTCATTGAAAGGAATTTTTCTATGATGACATCCTCTCCGGTAACAAGTGCACGCACCTTTCCGTCAGGGAGATTTTCCACTTCGCCGCATAATCCCAGGTTTAAGCCTGCATTTCTCACGCAGGAACGAAAGCCAACATTCTGTACTCTGCCGGAAAAGAGAATCTCTAGTGTCTGTATCATGGTGGCCTCCTGTTTGTTATTTTTAATTTAGCATTAGAGGTTTAATAACTAGTTTGTACAACAAAAACCCTCTTCACCTAAAAGCACAAACATACTTAGACAATCATGCTTGATATCAAATTCGTCAGAGCTCACCCGGAAGTCGTTTTGGCAGATCTGAAAAAACGCCAGGATGCAGAAAAGCTTCCCTGGGTCGATATTGTTCTAGAACAGGACAGAATCTTCCGCGAACTCACCATGAAAAATAATGAGCTTCGTGCCAGAAGAAATCAGATCGCAAAGGACATAAATGCCGCCAGAAAAGCAGGTCAGGACCCAGCTTCCCTTTATGCCGAAGCAAAGGCTCTGCCGGCAAAGATTAAGGAAAATGATGACATCATGGAGAAGGCTACCCAGCAGATAAGATATTATCTGATGCGTCTCCCGAATATTCTGCATGAGAGTGTTCCTTACGGTAAGGATGACACAGAGAATGTTGTCGTCAAGAAAGTCGGAACCCCCCGGACTATTGATTTCGAGCTGAAAAACCATGGCGACCTCGCGGTGGAGAAAGGATGGGCAGACTTCGAGCGTGCCACGAAGATAAGTGGTGCCGGTTTCTATTTCCTGAAAGGCAATCTCGCTCTTATGGATATGGCTCTGCAGCGTTTTGCTCTTGATACAATTATGGCCAAAGGCTACACGCCAATCATCCCCCCCTATATGATGAACAGAAAGTCCTATGAGGAAGTAACAGACCTTGGTGATTTCGAGAAGGTCATGTACAAAATCGAGGATGACGATGAATACCTGATTGCCACAGCCGAACATCCAATGGCAGCCATGTATCAGGATGAGATCTTCGAGGAAAAAGATCTTCCATTAAAGATGGTGGGTATTTCTCCGTGTTTCCGTCGTGAAATCGGGGCTCATGGTCTTGATTCCCGTGGTTTGTTCCGTGTTCACCAGTTTACAAAAATTGAGCAGTTTATTTATTGTATGCCGGAGAAGTCGTGGGAAATGCATGAAGAGCTTCTGGCGAATTCCGAGGAGATTTTTACGAAACTCGGGTTACCTTACAGAGTCGTGAATATCTGTACGGGCGATATCGGTACTGTGGCTGCCAAGAAATATGATATGGAAGCCTGGATGCCTCGTGATAATGAGTATCGTGAAGTGGTATCCTGTTCAAACTGTACTGCATATCAGTCAGTAAGACTGAATATTCGTGTTCGGGATGCCCATGATTTCGATTCAAAACAGTGGCTGCACACTCTGAATTCCACTGCTGTCGCAACGTCCCGTGCTCTCCGTTGTATCCTGGAGAATTACCAGACAGAAGACGGGCGTGTCGAGATTCCGAAGGTCCTCCAGCCGTACATGCATGGAATGGAATATCTCTGAACCTAATTCCTTTTTTTTACATCCTGAACAAGCTTTGATTATTGTATTTGTCAAAAGGTAGGACAAGCTGATGACAAGTCGGCACATATGTTTTTTGGAGATAATGTGATTATCTTGTATAGATGAATCGTACATTCAGAGAGTCGTGCAGGTCAGTCGGATTTCTTCTCTTCTGATGAAAGAAAGATTTGGTCAGGTCATCATTGGTATTCCTGCGGTGAATTTCCGCCGGAAGATACAATCGGATAAACTTGCCCTTGTTTTATCACTAACGGGGAATCATGGGAACGAAGCCTTCCACGCCTTTAAATAAAAGCGACACCCTATATCCTTCTATGATAAATGTTGGTGTACTTGGCGCAACCGGAGCAGTTGGTCAGCGGTTTGTACAGTTGCTCGCAAACCATCCCTGGTTTAACCTGACGACTCTCACGGCGTCCGACCGTTCGGCAGGAAAAACCTATGGTTCTGTCGTCAACTGGCGGCTAGACTCACCGTTCCCTGAATCATCGGGAGAACTTGTAGTCTCCCCGACAAATGTTGATGCAGTGAAAGACTGTGACATCGTATTCTCAGCTTTGCCTGCAGATATAGCCACGAAACTTGAAACCGATATCGCAGATGCCGGTGTGGGGGTCTGTACGAATGCAAGTTCCCACAGAATGGACCCTGACGTTCCGTTAATGATTGCCGAAGTCAACCCTGAACATGCTGCCTTAATTGATGTTCAGCGCAAGAAAGGCCGGGACGGATTCATCGTCACCAACCCGAACTGCTCAACCATTATGCTTGCAACGGCGCTCGCCCCCCTTATGAAATTTAAGTTCACGAACATCAATGTTGCAACCATGCAGGCAATCTCCGGAGCAGGATTTGAGGGAGTCCCAGCTTTCGGCATCTATGATAACGTCATTCCATACATCGGGAACGAAGAAGAAAAGATGGCCCGCGAAGCAAACAAGATTCTCGGAAAATACGTGAATGGCACAATAACCGGTGCTCCCTTCTCTGTCTCCGCATCCTGCAACCGTGTGCCGGTTATCGACGGACACACGCTCAATGTATGGATTGATATCAAGGCGACCCCGGACGAAGTCATCGATGCCTTCAAAACCTGGAAGGCACCCTTCTCCGGTCTGCCGACACAGCCGGAACACACTGTATTGTATCTCGACCAGGAAAACCGTCCGCAGCCCAGACTTGACAGAAACCGCGGAAATGGTATGACCGTGTCTGTCGGACGGGTGCGGGAAGGAATACGGTTTGTCGCCATGGGTCACAACACGATTCGCGGGGCCGCAGGAGCTTCTGTTTTAAACGCAGAACTATTGCATACGATGAAATATATCTGAGAATACCCAATATACTAAACAAATGGATGACAACACAGTACTTATCGGCACAAAACCTCTTATGAACTATGTCCTCGCCGTAGTGACGCAGTTCAACACAGGTGTGCCGGAAGTCGTTATCAAGGCACGCGGGAAGGCAATTGTCCGGGCGGTTGATACTGCGGAAGTTGCAACACGCCAGTTCCTCCCCGGCGTCACCAAAAAAAGTATTTCCACATCTACGGACGCCATCGAGACGGATGACGGTCTTTCCAACATCTCATCAATAGAGATTGTCCTGCAGAAGTTGTAAGAATCCATGATCCTGATTGCAGTCTGGATTCTTGCAATTGTTTTCAGTCTGATTGTTGTCAGGCGTATTGGAAGATTCCGGCTTCCGATTTGGGGGATTATGACAGCCGGAGCTTTGGCAGCGCTCATCTTCGGAACAATTTCCATCCCCGATGCATTTTTTTCAATAAATTTCAACGTGATTATTTTTTTGCTCGGGATGTTTGTGCTTGGAACAGCTCTGGAGAAGTCCGGGCTTCTCCACCAGATATCGCTCCGGGGGCTTACCCTGGCGAAGACAAAGCAGGCTGTTTTATTCTGGTTTATTCTTCTGATGGCATTTGCTGCCGCTTTTCTGATGAATGATACGGTGGCGATTATCGGAACCCCTGTGGCACTCTACTGTGCGGGACGGTATAAGATGCCGGTCAAAACGATGCTTTTTGCCCTGTGTTTTGCAGTAACATTCGGAAGCTGCATGACGCCTATCGGAAATCCGCAGAATCTTCTGGTGGCGATGTCAGGAGGTGTGCCGCTTGCGTTTCTGAGTTTTGCTCTGTACCTTGTGGTTCCATCGCTCATTTGTCTCTTTGTTGTCTACCGGATTCTTCTGCTGACGATTCCGGACAGAATGGAGCCGGTCGTTCAGGTGAATAAACCGGTAATTTTTGATGCCGCTCTTTCCAGACTTTCCAAAATTTCGTTAGGTCTGGTTCTTATGCTGGTTGCGGCACGGATTGTGCTTTCGTTCTTCGACATTGAACTACCCTTTGTATTAATCGCGATTGCTGCGGCCCTTCCTTTATTGCTTTTCTCAAGTAGACGGATTGACCTTTTGCGGGGAGTGAACTGGTCGACGCTACTGTTCTTTGCATCAATGTTTGTGCTGATGGCAGCGGTTTGGAATACCGGTTTTATTCAAGGCATCCTGCCTGAGTCGGGTCTGACCTCGGTCCCTGCTTTGTTCGGGGTGAGTGTGATTGTTTCGCAGTTTATCTCTAATGTGCCGTTCGTGGCGCTGATTCTGCCTGCCCTTACCGGGTCGGGTGTTTCGCTTTATATGACAGTGGTTGCCGGGTGTACTGCGGCAGGCTCTCTCACAGTTCTCGGTGCGGCTTCTACAGTGATTGTGCTCCAGCGTGCGGAAAAGAGCGGAGAGACATTTTCGTTCATGCAGTTTTTCAAACTTGGTCTGCCTGTAACGCTAATCGCAACTTTGGTATATATCGCGTGGATACTTGGAATCGGGTTACTCGTCAGCTGAAAGTTCGGCTGCAGAACAAAGACGTGCGGGCTCGAATAGTTAAATAGCATGCGGGCTTATCACTATTCACTATCAGGCGACTTCATGCGGCATACCTATGATACAAAAATAACCGGGGCAATAAGTGGTCATTTTCTGATAGATCTGTATACCCCGATTCTGCCGGTGATTCTCCCTCTCCTCATTACCAACATGGGACTCTCGTATTTTCTTGCGGGACTTGTCGTCACCGTGTTCAATGTGACGTCATCGATAACTCAGCCGTTCATCGGGCTTTACGGGGATCGGACCGGCAAGCGGGCGAGCGTGCCGCTTTGTGTTCTGATTGGCAGTGTGGGGATCTCTCTCTCCGTTTTATCAAACAATTATCTGATCCTTCTTCTGCTCGTAACCGGAGCGGCGGTCGGTCATGCGCTGTTTCATCCGTCCGCGATGGCGATCGTCCATCAGCTGAGTCCGCCTGCAAAGAAGGGATTGTATAATTCGATTTTTACGACAAGCGGCAGTATTAGTTATTCTATTGGTCCGCTGATTGCCGGGCTTCTCATCACCTTCGGCGGTCTGCCGTCGGTTGCCTGGATGGTGCTGCCGGGATTCATCGGAGCGGCATGGATCTACCGGAATGACAGACGGACCGGAGTGATTGAACCGGTAAAAAAAGCTCAGGTCGAAAAAAAGCCGGTCCGGGGAAAATACTGGTGGATACCTGCAGGGCTTGTAGTCACGGTATGTGCTCTGCGGGCATGGGCCTATGTCGGGGTCATTACCTATCTGCCGACGCTGCTTCTCTTATGGTATCAGGGGATTGATACGCTGACGACCTCGGTCATCGTGACGGTCATGCTGTTCTCCGGGGTGTTCGGACAGATTGCCGGGGGATATCTTTCTGACCGGTTTGGGCGAAAAAGGGTGCTTGTTCTTGGGTTCATTGCTGCAGTTCCATGCTTTTGTCTGATATTTATGACGTCAGGGTGGCTGATGTATGCCGGTATCCTGCTGTATGCGTTCTTTGCCAGCTTCTGTTATGTGGCCTCGGTGACGATGACCCAGGATCTTCTGCCGGGGAGCATCGGGTTTGCTTCCGGTCTGACTCTCGGTCTTTCGATGGGCGTTGGCGGGGTCGGAGCGGCTCTGATCGGATGGGCAGCCGATGTTATGGGGTCACTGCCGGACGCGATGTTTCTTTTAATTGTTCCAACCGTTCTCTGTCCGATTCTTGCGCTGTTCATCCGGTATCCGACGAAGTCAGCTGAGAAGGACGAGCCGTGAGGTGAAGACCCCGGAATTGAAATCGTGTTCAAAGCGGCTGCAAAGTAGATAAATTTCGATGCAGCATCCATCCCATTGTCAGTAATGAAAGTGCCAAATGCGCTATCCAAAGTAAAAATTTCATTCTTTTTCCTTTTTCACCTCACAGGTCAGTTCATTCATGTATCCTGCGGTAATAATTGCGGATGGAAGAGCAATAATTGCCACACCAACCAATGATGAAATCATGGTTGCGATTCTTCCGGCATCGCTAATGGGGTATACATCACCATATCCAAGCGTGGTTAAGGTAATCGTTGACCAATAGAGTGCTTCCAGAATGTTGTCAAAGGTATCAGGTTCCACATTGAATAACACTATAGCACAGACCAGAATGTAAGATGCTGCAAAACAAAATACACAGAAAAGCTGGTTTTTCTGTTTGATAAGTACATTCCGCAGTGTGAGAACTGTTTTTGAATAACGGAAAATTTTCACGGCTCTTACCAGCCTTACCAGTCTCAACAGTATTAACCCATTGTTTAAGATTGTAAATATCGGAAGAATGGACAGTAAATCAATAATAGCCATTGGCGTAAACGGATAGATTAGAAAAGAAATGCGGCCTTTTTTCAGTTTATAATCCGCGGTAAGTAACCTGAGAATATAATCAATGATAAAGACACTGACCGCCCCGATTTCAAGCCAGAAAAACGTTTGATTCTCCGTCTTGACAGTCAATGGTAATATGCTCAATAGGATAATGACGATTGTCACCCGGTCATACCATTTGCTGACCGTATCACCAGGGGCCGCTACGTTGACTATCTCGAATATTCGTTGTCTGATTGGTGTTGATTTTGTGTTCATTCTGCTAAATTCATCCCTTTTTTTCCGGTATCAGATTTTTCTGTTTTTTGGTGAAAGGGATATTTCAGTGAATGTGATTGACATCCAGATATTTCTCAGTTTCATGTATTGTACTATGTTATAATGGAAAATAAAGGCTTGTTACAAGCTGATAAAAAGGATGAAAATAACAATCATATTGGAGAAATCTATGGTAGTAATGAAATTATTTTCATATTTATTTTGGCTATGCCGGATTTCAGCTATAGCTCTTTTGGGAGCGATTTTGCCGTTTATCCGATTTTGGATTCCCTCTCCGGACCGACTACCGCTGTCCCCTCATGAGAATAATTTTATCTCCAAAAAATACCATACAGAAAATAATGGCATTTGATTTTGTAGATGACGATGACAACTCCATCCGATTTGCAGATAAGACCGGCACAAAGAAATTCAGTGAGCATTTCCCGAAAAAGGCTGATATAAAAGGTATGAAGACCAAGAACAAACGAAAGTGAGATTCACTTCAAAACCCCTTTATTGCTATCCTGTATCTGGCAATAATAGAAAATACACTTATCGCGATCTGCTGTACATACAGTGGATACTTTGGATTGGGTTATAATTTTCGTAACAAAAAAAAGAGTGTGGAAAATTATTTAAGGAGTTTTTCAGCTTCATTAATCCCAAGTGGGGATAAAATACATTTTGAATCTTTATATTCAATAAATCGATTTCTATGTAAGTCATTCAGAAGATTATCAAAACGGGAGGGATTTTTATACTCTGTTGCTTTCAATAAGTCATCTTTATTTTGGCCGTTTTTAGAATATAGTAAACAAAGAATCTGCTTGGAACAGGACATTTTTGGATCAAGAATTCTATCTGTCTCTCCAGTATTCCAAATTAAACAGATGTCCTTGTTCATTATGGACTCAATAATGTCTGTTGTCTCTTCAATAGATTTCGTAGATGAGAGTCTGAAAAATTCAGATAATACCCATTTACTGCTATTGATTAAAAGAGAAGCATCCATTTTGTTTGGGCTAATGTGATTTAGATGTACTCCGCCTCTTTTATTGCGGATACAATACATCGCATAAAGGTTACGAGGGATGATAATTCTGTATTCTTCAGGAAATTCTGAGCGCATATTTTCCCACTCATTTAATTGTTTATTCGTGAATTTTTCATTCATCTCTTTATTTAGCGGAACTGATTCTCCAGTTAATTTAATGTGAATCATTCTTCGGGCAGATTCCACGAACTTACCTATATAACCGGAACAATTCATCCAATCTTCTTTCCGATATTCGCCTAATGCAGAGATATAATTGCCCACCAATGCATTGGCAATATCTTCCGGGTAATCTTTAGCTAATGATGTAATGATGTCATTTCTATACACTAGGCATCATCTCATCTAAGACCTCTTTTGATTTATCTATACCTGATGGTGTTAATTTTAGCGTCCATTTTCTTGTTGAGACATTCTTCTTAATAAAATTCACACGATTGTTTTCAAAGATAGAGGCAGTATGATTTCCATCATAACAATCATACTTAATACAATATTTACGTAAATCAGATGAAGATAACAGCTCATTTTTTCGTGCATACAATATAATCAATGCTATTTTTCGTATTTGTTCTGATGTACTGCCAGAAATTTTTTTCATATGAATAAGCACTGAATCGTCATCAGAATCTAAACTATAGAGTCCTGCATTTACGGATTTTGTGGTAAAATCTGGTTTTGGTAATTCTTCAGATTCATGCGACACAAAATTATTCTGTTCTTCCAATTCAGTATTTTCTTTTGAAGGATTGAGTTGCTTGAAAGACATATTTCTTTCAACAAAAGCACATACTGAATCTTTGTTATCTTGGACAAATATCTCAGAACCTGATATAGTAAATATCCTGTCTCTGAGATTAACGGATATAATTGCATTTTGTCCGTCTGGATCATTTTTTAATTCAAGATCAGTTGTCTGCATTCAATATATCCTCCAATAATTTATTGGCAGCTTGTTCCCCTGATAATTTCAATTCTAGTGTCCAATTTTGACTTTTTTCCTTTCCACCTTTGATAAAATCATCTTGATTGTCAAATGCTTTAGAGTAGTTTGCAGCGTCATAACATCCATGTCGTTTACAAAGTGTAATTAATTCTGACCCATAGATACAAGCCGGTTTTTTTTCAATCTTTGTTTTAATATATAAAACTAGTTTTGCAATTTCTCTTGCTTTTTCACTTTTGTTTTTACCGGGGGTATGTTTCAATAAGATAATATTGTTTTCAGCATCAATCTGAAATATAGAGGAATATTTTTCTAGTTCAATTGGTATTTTTGAATTATTCTGATTATCTGGTTTTGTGTCTGATATGCCCATCTCATTACTTTCAATTGATGTGGTGCAATCCTTCTTTTTTGAGGTGTAGTTTTCCATCAAGAAATTAAAAAGTTCATCTTTATTTCTTTTAATAAAATCTTCTGTTCCTGATAAGATTACCGTTCCTGTTTCAAGTGTTACTTCTATGCTACATTGGGGTGTATAATCAGTCATTTTATGTTTAACCTTGATATTATATGATATACTAGTATATAATGTTATCTCGCTTTCGTGACAATTTCGATTTGTTTATATGTAATAGTGTATGCCTATATATACTTATGTCAATGTATGTGCCTTATTTATGTTATAAATATTTTATAATAATTTATGTTAACGTCGTAAGAATATATTTTTTCAAATAAATTTTGCGTCATGAAAATCATAAAATCCTTTAATTATAGTCTTAATTTAAATTTTAATGGTAATTATTAGTTATTTATATTTTATGTTATTAAATATTATATTTTATTATAAAAATATTATTAACCATCTTTGGTTAATAATAAAACCGAATGCTTTATGTCATTTAAACCTAAAAAAATATTGATATTCTGGTATTTAGTGTGATAATATAAATTATTATGAGATTATGTCCTTAATATGTAATCTTAATCATTCATTGGGTTGATCTAAAATCTTCTAAACGATTTGTCTGGCAGATTTTTAATGCACGTCTCATACAGGTTAGAATACCTATTTTAAAAAAGACATATGCAAAAAAGATCAGTGGATCTTTGTTCCTTCCGGCACATCCTTCAGCGGAATAAGGAGTGATGCCTCTTCGCCTGCGGCAAACAGCATCCCGTTGCTTTCCTCGCCCCGGAACTTCGCCGGTTTCAGATTCACCACAACGATGATTTTTTTGTCCACCATCTCTTCAGGGGTATATACATCGGCGATGCCTGACACAATCTGTCTGACCTCGGTCCCGATATCCACCTGAAGACGCAGAAGTTTCGTTGTCTTCGGGATTCTCTCCGCCTTCACGACCCGTCCCACACGGAGATCGAGTTTTGCCACATCGTCTATTGTTATAATCTCTTCTGATATTGGTTCTATTACTGCTTCCATAGTCTTCTTTCCTGCTGCTTTATTCTTCGAATCCTCGGCCCGCTTCGTAAGCAGTGCCTCCATCTCCTCACGCTGCTTATCTTCGATTCTGGCAAACAGCGGCTTCACATCGCCCAAGGTCTTGTTCTCGAACGGGACCATAGCATCGTTGATCGGGCGGCTCTCCACCTTGTCCGTGTAACCGAGCATCTCCCAGAGTTTCTGGGAAGACTCAGGCATCACCGGCTGCATGACCAGAGCACACGCCTTCACAATCTGGAGACAGTTCTTTAAAACCTGTGCTGCGGCATCCGGGTCCTCTTTCATGAGTTTCCAGGGAGCCGCGTTCGAGATATACCCATTACCATAGGCTGCGAGAAGCAGGATTCCGTCGACTGCCGTCTTGAACTCGAATGCGCGGACTGCCTCTTCAATTCCCGTAAGTGCCTTTTTGATTTCGGCAAAGATCTCTGCTTCGACCGGCACTTCCGGCACGTCACCGAACTTGGTCTTGACGAGTGACATGCTCCGGTTCGCGAAGTTTCCAAACGTGTTCACGAGCTCATTATTGATGCGTGCCTGGAACTCTTTCCAGGAAAAATCCAGTTCGCGGGTGTGACTCGTGTAGGCAAGGAGGTAATATCTGAGGTAGTCTGCAGGCAGACCCTTGTCGAGATAATCCTCTTTCGTCCAGACGACATTGCCGCGCGATTTGGAAAACTTCTCTCCGTCAATCGTGACCATCCCGCTTGCAACGACAGCGGTTGGGGGTTCGTATCCTGCGCCGTGCAGTAATGCCGGCCAGAAAACACAGTGATGATAGATGATATCCGAGCCGATGAAATGCACCCGATTTCCGTTGCACCAGTATTTCTGCCAGCTGCCGCCGGTTTCATTTGCCCACTCTTCGGTGAAGGAGATGTATCCTATAGGCGCATCCACCCAGACATAGCAGACAAGATCATCAGATCCCGGGAACTTCACTCCCCAGTCCATCATACGTGTGATGCACCAGTCTTTGAGTTCGTTCTCTACCCACCCGAGCGCATAATTTCTTGCATTGAGCGTTCCGCCGAGAGTTGGCAGGTATTCAAGCAGATAGTCCCTGAAGCTGCTCAGCCTGAAGTAGAAATGCTTCTGCTCACGAAGTTCTGCCTTTGTTCCGCAGGTGGCGCAGACCGGGTCAAGAATTTCTCCGGGTTCCAGGTGCCGGCCGCATCCGGCATCACATTCGTCGCCTCTGGCATGTTTTCCACAGTAAGGACATGTCCCTTCGACATATCTGTCGGGGAGGAACCTTTTACAGTTCGGGCAGTAACTCTGCTGAATTGTCTTTTCATATACATATCCTCTGTCGATTAATGTCTGGAGGATTGAGGTGGTCCGTTTGTGGTTTGCAGGATCATCGGTCATGCCGAACCGGTCAAAGGAAATCCCCATCGATTTGAAGACCTCCTCAAAGTGAGCATTATACTTTTCACAGATAGCCCGCGGGGTCGTGTGTTCCGCTTCGGCGGTGACGACGATTGGCGTTCCGTGGTTGTCAGAACCGCAGACGAAGACGATATCTTCCCCGAGACGTCTGAGGTAACGTACATAAAAGTCGCCCGGGATGTAGGTCCGGAGGTGCCCTAAGTGGCAATAACCATTTGTGTAGGGCAGACCACATGTAACGACTGTGGGCTTATTATTCATGAGATATTATATGGACTGGAATGGTATTAAATCCTTGATTTACTACACACTAATTTCCGGAGTCTCCGTTTTTTTCTCCCGGAAAAGTATTAGGTCTCAACTTCTCATCATATATTGTCATGCGTAAACTAACCTTTCCTGTCAGGTCCCTCGGTTCTGCCCTTCCGTCAGACATTGATACCTCCGCTCTTACTGAGTGGATTCGTTCCCGGTATGGCAAAGAAACCGACCTGACTACCTGGAATGTTGAAACCACGCTCAAAGACCAGCTGCCGTTTGTGGAAATCCCCGCTGCCGGCGGAGCATTTTACTCTGACCGTATTGTTGATGCGTTCAACAATGTGGAGGATGGAAAAATTATCCGGGATTTTGACCCGAAACCCCATGCCCTTCTTGAAGATGCAGCTCTTGCAAACTCCATCAAAAAACACTGCTGGTGGAGCATTCCCTCTCCCTCTGCCCTAAAAATCGAAGATGCCTATATCGGGGATGCTGACGAATGCCGGGTATCGTTATCAGAAACCCTCAAATCACTATGCCGGGAGATGCGGGATGCAGGAATTGCGGGGCACATCCTGACCACAGAGGAACCCGAAAATATCGAACTTGAATACTTCTCAGGAAAACGGTATCTCTGGGTTGTTCCTGACTCATATCTGGAAACAATCCTCGAAGTCCAGCGCGATATTGTGATTACCAGAGAAGGCGTATCCCGTCTTTCAGATCTCATGGATACATATGAAATCCGGAACATCTGCGTCCGTGATGCAGACCCGGAGTCTCTATCAGCTGTTCTTACTTATTTCGATCCGGAAAACATCAATATCTGCGGGACTGCCCCGGAGAAGGGCCGGGTTTCATACTGGGAGAATCTATCACGCGTATCTGTAAATAAGACCGATTGAGCGAAACATACACATCTATTCCCAACCAACATTTTTGCATCATATGTCTGCGAATGAATTGTATCGTGTCGAGGTCCGTGTCCAGAGTGGTCAGAAGAGATATTATCTTGTGCGTGAGGTCAACACCGATGGAAAAAAGTTCGCGGCAACCCGCCTGATCAAATCCGGAACCAAGCCTACCAAAGCTGAGATTACCCGGTGCACCGGACTCTATGGTTTTGATCTCGAGATGAAATGTCTTGCGAAAGTGGTAAAGTTTCGGGCAAAGAAGTATTCATTTGAAAAATTCGCAGATGACAATGAGTATTTCGAACTGGAACGGTTCAGATATCTTGTCGGCCTGCTGGCACGCCGGACGACCGGTCAGGATATGGCAGCATATATTTCCGAAACCGCCCGTCTCGCCAATACCGAGTTCACTCCCGCGGAAATCACCCGTATGCTTTCATCCGGGGAAATTCCGAGAGGCAAGATTCTCTCAGGGATAAATGTGGTCCAGAATCTGAAAAACGCTTATCAGATGCGTGCAAAGAAAGAGCATCTAACCTGCGGCAGAGTACTGAAAATTCGATCCGTTCTTTTACAGAACCTCGATGCCACTCCATTATCACCCGGGGATACTAGGATTCTTACCGGGCTGATCTCCTCCTTCAATGAAAAAATCAAAGAAAAATATCATCCATTCGAACAGTGCGTGCTCTTCTACGAAAAATTCATGGAGTCGTTCCCGTCCGAGGTCCTTCTGGCAGCAGAAATCTATTCCCGCATGACAACCGGATTCGGTTACCCTGTAATCATTGGCAAATGGGAGGATATTATCGAATGGGTCAAAGAACAGAATACTGTTCTTGAGCTGGAAGTCAGGCATTATTTCTCGGAAATGACCAAAGGAAAAACTGGAGTCAGACAAAAACAGCTTGATTTTTTTGAATAACCCCCTCCTTATTTTTGCACACCCATTCACAAGAACCGTGAATTTATCCGATTTATTAAGTAGTCAGAACTCTCACTAATATATACACTATCATGGACCGTGAATACCAACCAATCAACCTTAAAGATGTCTTAATCGAAATGAAAGACATCAGTGAACTCATGGTTGATTTGGCTTACTCTGCGGTGCTTTTTGAAAGCAACGCCATAGCAGATGAAGTCATAGAACTCGAAGAACGTATGAATGACCTCGTCTACCAGGCACGCATTACCAGTATGATGAGTGTGAGACGTTTAGAAGAAACCGAACCGATGAGCGGTCTCCTGCAGCTTGCCGAGGCATCCGAGCGGATTTCCAATCATGCAGCGGATATTGCAAAAAATATCATGCGGCATGTCTCATTTCCGGCAAATCTGCGGCGCGCCCTTCCCGAAGCGGAAGAAGCTACCTACAGGTCGGTTGTTGCTCCCGGAAGCCCGCTTGACGGGGCATGTCTTGGAGACATCAAGCTCCAGTCAATGACCGGTATCCGGGTCATCATGATCAGGAGAATGCGGCAGAGATTCTACGACCCCGACAAGCACACCGTCCTTCGTGCTGGTGATGTCTTAGTCGGCAGAGGGTCTGAGTATGGATTTCCCGCATTCTGCGAACTCACCGGTCAGCCCGAACCAACAGACGAACCTGAACTGTCAACACCTATCACTGATCTTGACCGGGCGGCTGCCCTGATGATCGAGATGAAAAACATCAGCGAACTCTCGGTCGGTCTCGCCTACTCGGCTTTGCTCCATGACAACATGGACCTCGCAAACGAAGTGGTGGCACTCGAGGAAGAACTCGATGAAATGCGGCTCAAACTCGATCTCTGGACACTAGAAGCCGCCAAGCGGACCGAAGATGTCACAAGCCTGCGGGGCATGCTCTACATGTCCTCGTTTGCTGAATCCATCTCGGATGCCGCCTGTTCTATCGCTGATGTTGTTCTTCGTGAAATTGAAGTTCCCCCGATTATCAAAAGAATCGTTCGGGAATCCGATGAAATCATCTCGTGGGTCATGGTCCATGAAGGATCCACGCTTGAGAATAAATCCCTTGCAGAGTCCCATGTCGGCACCGTTACGGGCATGGTCATCTTTGCAATTAAACATGAAAACAAGTGGGTTTATCGTCCGGGCAGAAATGTCTGTCTGTATGCCGGCGACCTTCTGGTCGCACGCGGCAGGCGTGACGGTGAAGAAAAGCTCTATGGGCTCTGCGGTGCAGATACCGATGAAATAGACGATTTTGAAGAGGAGTAAAAATAATGACTGATATAGTATACCGGCTTGGTCCGGGTTGTGATGTGGATGACATTGTTGAAGGCAGCATGTACATCGGGAAAGTCCAGGGATTTGCAACATTCGGGACTTTTGTCCAGTTGAATGATAAAGCCAAAGGTCTCCTGCATAAAAGCAATGTAAAAACCGATAAACAGGAACGCGATTCAATCATCGTTCTCGTAAACCAGATCCGGCCGAATGGAAACATCGACCTGAGAGAGGTCACTCTCCCCGAAGGAAGCTATGAAACCCAGCTCGTCGCGAAGACAATTAATCTTTCCCATCTCTCCGATCTTCAAAACAAAATCGGAAGAAATGTGACGATTGAAGCAGATGTCGTGCAGATTAAGCAGACATCCGGTCCGACCATCTTCACTATCTGTGATGATACGGGTGTTGAGGATGCTGCGGCATTTACTGAAGCAGGCGTTCGCTCCTACCCCGAAGTAAATCTTGGCGATGTCGTGCGTGTATTTGGTGAAGCCACCCGCAGAAACAACCAGATGCAGATTGAAGTATCCGGCATGCAGATTCTCAGAGGAGAAGAAGCAGACAATGTCAGAGCAAGAATCAACCGTGCCCTTGAACTCCGTGCCGAACCTCCAGAGATAAAACCGTTAATTGAAAGCGAAGTGATTGATGCTCTCTGGCCTGAGATGCGCAAACTCGCAAAAATCGTCCGCCGTGCAGTCCTGACCCAGCAGCCGATTATTCTTCGCCACCACGCCGATGCAGACGGTATCTGTGCTGCCGTCTCTGTTGAAACCGCAGTCACCCAGTTCATCCGAGACAATGGCGGAGATCCCGATCAGGATAATTTCCTGTTCCGCCGTTCTCCCTCAAAGGCTCCATTCTACGAGATTGAGGACGTGACCCGCGATCTCGACATGCTACTCAAGGACAATGTCAGATTCGGTCAGAAACTTCCGCTCATTCTCCTAATGGACAATGGCTCAACCGAGGAGGACATGCCGTCATATAAAATGACTGATGTCTACAATCTCGATGTTATCGTTGCAGATCACCACCACCCCGATGACACCATCGACAAGTATCTTCGTGCCCACGTAAACCCCTATCATGTCGGAGGCGACTTCGGGGTTACTGCAGGTATGCTCGGAACAGAAATTGCCCGGCTCATTAACCCCTCGGTAGAATCCCAGATTCTTCACTTCCCGGCAGTTGCCGGTGTTGCTGACAGAAGCGAGGCTCCCGAACTTACCTCATATCTTGCCTTAATCGAAGGAAAATACACTCGTGAGGAATGCAAAGATATCGCACTTTCTCTGGATTACGAGCAGTACTGGCTCCGGTTTAACGACGGGCGTGAAATTATCAAAGACATTCTGAACTTAAACAACGCTCCGGAACGTCACGCAAAACTCGTTACTCTCCTTGTAACCGAGGCAAATCTCGCTATCGAGGATCAGATGAACACGATGATGCCTCACGTCAAAGATCAGAAACTTTCATCCGGAGCGAACCTGTTCCTTGCTGATGTGGAAATGTTTGCCCACCGCTTTACCTTCCCCCCACCCGGAAAATCATCAGGCGAAGTTCATGATATCCTCTGCAAGAAGTATGTCGGCGAGCCGGTTGTCACCCTCGGACTCGGTCCGGACTTTGCGGTCATCCGTTCACGTGGTGTGCTGATGAATATTCCCCAGATGGTCAGATCCATGCGGGATGAGATGCCCGGAGCAGGTATTTCAGGCGGAGGTCATTTAGTCGTCGGCAGTATCAAATTTGTCGAAGGCATGCGGTCTGAGGTAATTGCCAGAATGATTGAGAAAATCTCTGAATTTACAGCTGAATAACTGTAGATACACGAATTGCTCTTTTTTTAATCCAAACCTGCAGGTGTTGGATTATATAACAAAACCTTTATAATGTAAAAGATACAATACTTACGTAAGGTAAGTTAAAATGGCCGAACCCAAAACAATAATCGAAAGATACAATGGAACCCAGGCGAAAATCCTCGGATACCTGAAAGCAGGCGTTTCCAAGGGCGGCAGATTCTTTAAAGCGAAGTATATCGCCAAGGATCTTGGTTTATCCTCAAAAGAAGTCGGAACCAACCTTGCCATCCTCTCCGAAATTTGTGATGAACTGGATATCAGCCGCTGGAGTTATTCCAACAGTACCACGTGGATGGTAACGAACAGAGCCCTGCTCTAAATCGACCAGGTCTCTTTACATAAACTTTTTTTCTTCCCGATGGGGAACAACAACCTTAATTACTGTTCCTTTCCTCTATCTTATTATGGCTGTTAAAATCGCTGAGATAGTAGAAACCTTGGAATTCGTTTCGGATATTGACGGAGTAAAGGACTGCCTGATGGCCCAGCAGGGTGAATACTGGTTCAACATTGACGTTTCGAAAGGTTCCGGTCTCAAAGCCGGCGACAAGGTACGTGTGATTGTTGAGAGGGTTGACTGAGCTGGAATATGAACCGGAAAACTCTGCTGATTGCGGGAATCGTCGTTATTGTTGCTGCAGTAATCTGTATCGTTCTGGTCCTTGCCGGGGGTTCTTCAATTACTGCGGATACTCCCGTTTATGAGAATGGTGTATTAAAAACGTCCATACATTATGACGGAGAACAAAAAGATGTCTGGTTCCAGTACAATATTTTCCGTCAGGATACACTCCTCTCCTCAACGCAGGTACTGGATTCCCTGGCAGTGACCGGTACACTTACAAAAGGTGACTCGGTTTCCGAGCTTGAAATAAATCTTGAACCCGGGGAATATAAAGTTTTCATCTATGTTCTTGAGCGTGATGACGGAACTAAACGCATAACGGGTTTCATCCGTAATATTGTGATAGCTTGACGCAGATTTTTGATAATGCCCTGCTGTTTAATCCGGCAACCGGTGAATGGGTTCCCTCAGCGTTTTCCGTTGATGATGGTCTTGTGACTATTGTTGGGAAACCCGGGTCTATTCCCGGCACCTCTGTCACCAATCTGAATGGTGCACGGGTAGTGCCCGGTTTAATCGATGCCCACGTCCATATTGAAAGCACACTCCTGACGCCCCGCGAGTTCGGGCGCCTTGCTCTTTTGAATGGCGTTACAACCGTCATCGCCGATTCTCACGAGATTGCAAATGTTGCCGGGTGTGCCGGTATCGACTTTATGCTAATCGATGCAAAGAATTCCCCCGCGGATATTTTTTTCATGATCCCCTCCTGCGTGCCGGCGACCCCAAAGGATATTGGAGGTTCTGTTGTTTCGTATGCGGATATCGCGACCTACAAAGGGGTAAAGTCTGTCATAGGACTTGGCGAGATGATGAACGTTCCCGGTGTCCTCTTTGAAGATTCGGAGGTGCTGGCAAAACTTTCGCTCTTTGACCACATAGACGGGCATGCCCCTATGCTTTCCGGCGAAGCGCTCTGCAGGTATGTGTCACACCACATCAAAACAGATCATGAGTGTATTTCAGCTGCCGAGGCAAAGGAAAAACTTGCTCTCGGCATGTATATTCTGCTGCGTGAGGGTGATGCCGCGAAAAACATCGCAGCGCTAGCAGAAGTTGTTAATGACAGGACGGCGTCCCGCTGTTGTTTTTCGACCGATGACCGGCACGTGGATTCACGTATTCGTGAGGGGTCGATTGACCACTGTATCCGGGTTGCGGTCAGATATGGAATGCAGCTGGAAACAGCCATCAGGCTAGCGACGCTTTCGGCGGCAGACTGTTTCGGTCTTACAGACCGAGGCATGATTTCTCCCGGGAGAGTTGCCGATTTCTGCGTTATAATGGAGGGGGCTGATTTTATCATCAGAGATGTGTATAAGAATGGTGTTCATTCAGCATCAATGCCGAAACCCCCGGCTCCCGCAGGATTCAAATCTCCGCCGTTCTCCTGCCGCATCCCTACACCCGATGAGCTTGTTCTTCCGGAGGGCAGACTCAGAGTAATCGGGCTTGTTCCTGATGAAATCGTGACGAACACACTTGTCACCCTTTCACCCGGAAGTTTCCAGAAAGTAGTCTGCGTTGATCGATACCGGTCCGAAGGGTTTGGAGTGGGGCTTGTCAATGGTTTTGGTTTTGCAAAAGGGGCGATTGCAACTTCCGTTGCTCACGATGCCCATAACATCCTCGCGACCGGTGTTTCCGATGATGAAATCATTGCGGCTATTTGTGCCGTGCGGGATGCAGGCGGAGGTATGGCCGTCGTATGCGAAGGAAAGACAACCGTTCTCCCCCTTCCCTATGGGGGGTTGATGACACCTCTTTCCTTTGAAGAGGTTGTCACGCAGATGGACGAACTGACTGAACAACAGAAGAGGATTGAGGCATCCCCCGCAGCATTCATGCATCTCTCGTTCCTCTCGCTCACCGTAATCCCGCACCTGAAGATAACGCCCCGCGGACTTTTCGACGGGGATGCATTTTGCGATGTGCCGATTACTATGGATTGAGAGGAAAGACTATAGCTTTCCATGACAAATTACCTTCAATGATTGTTCGCAGGTTTCTCTCCCTGCTTCTCATCTCGGCATTTCTGCTGTTACCGGTCGGTGCAGGTCAGGCTTTGGCTCTCAGTAATCTGACGGTCACCCCCACAGAAACTCAAACGATTTCAGACAACAGCACCTTTGTTGAAGGCTCGAATCGTTACGGGTATCTGACAATCGAATCAGTGGCGTTCTCCCTCTCCGGAACTGATGCAGAGGTTACGGTTGAGTATGAGATAACGCCTTGGATTGCCTTCCTGGTGTTTCTCTTTGGCAAACAGGATTTAAAGAACAGGGTTCTTTCAGTAATTGGTTATCCGGAAACAGGTAAAGCCGATCAGGTGGTGACCTTCACCTATGTTGATAACGACCGGGCAGTCATCACCGTTAAGAACGCCGTGGTTGATTATAAGGACGGTTCCTACTGGTATCCTATGCATGAGTTTGGAACGGTGATTCCCACGCTGACTTTTGTGGTAGGGCCTGAGGATACAAAAATCTACAATAATACTCAGAGTATGCCAAAAGGATTCGGGTATTTTCAGTGATGCCCTTATCATATGAAAAATAAGAATACCTTTCAACCTCTTTTTATTGTACTAAAAAATGTTGACAGCCCTTCGGATTTTGCATCCGGGGTTGTTCAATACTTCACTTTCTTATAAACCGGCTTTCTTTTATCTGTGGATGCTTCAGCTTCTTCCTCTTCTTTCTGTCTGATTTCAATCCAGGCAAGCATCTTCTTATGTACGGAAGGTCTAAAGTAGATTCCTGTGAAAGCTACTGCAAGACCTGCCAGTGTCAGAATAATCAGTGCAGCAATTCCTTCTGTTGTTGTGAACGGGAACGGTTCAATCGGAGAGATGGATAGGAAATAAATTACTGTCCCGTAGAGAATCATACCTATTGCGGCGATAAAGAACGGTACAACAAATATTCTGGAAATACCTGCCTGGTAATTCTGAATATAATCAGTAATCTTCCCGCCAGATGCGATTAGTGCTGCAATTATTATCCAGATAATTGAACCATACATGAATGTCATGATATGATAGATGAGACCTACGTCTCCGGTATTCGGGTAGTAGGTAATAACACTCATCAACCCGGAAATCCCGCCGGCAAGAATGAGAATTACTGCGACGAGATAAGCAATAAAGGAGAATCTTCCCTTCTTGAAAGAATCGATGACTGCATGCCATGCATATATGAAATAATCATCCAGATTAAATCCCTTGAACAGGAGGTATAATCCTATTATGCCTACAGCGACAAGCGGAGCAGAAACCGCGGGGGCAAGCAGAGCAACCAGGGAGTAAAGGACAAGCACCAGTCCAATCGGGAGCAGAATTCCTTTTGCAATCTTAGGGTCGTTAAAGAGTTTTTTAATAATATAGTATGTTCCCTCGATGTTTGGCAGCTGTTTGATAACCACCCTGACAACACTTGCTACTTTCAGATGCGACTGAATAATCGGAAGAACATATTCATCCTCGGCACCGTCAGAGATGAGAATACAGTCTGTAACGCCGGTATCTTTGATGACGATCTGGAGAAGATCGGAAATTCGTCTGTCTCCTTCGAGCATATTCATGTGGTTGCCGCCGATTACGGCGATTTCCACATCATCTCCCTTCTCTTTCAGCAGGTCATATGTTTTTATGGCCTGAAAGATTGCATTCGTATCGGAATCCTCGGGGTCGGCTATTCCAAGTCTTGTTGCAGCATCAAGGCACGCTTCCCGGCCAACGGCAGGGCTGACTATGCCTGCCTTATATCCTACGTCATCATCCCTGTCAATGCTTAGAATCAGAGTACGTGCCGTCATTCTTATACAATTACCATTTATCGATTATATATCTGTGGGAAAAAAGCAGTAAAAAATATGGGTGATATTTGTGAAACTTCAGATAAGCTTGGAGCGCTGAAGTTTTAACAGGTCCTCGGTAGTCAGTCTCTCTCCGCTCTTGAATGCGTTGAAGATGTTTTCTGCCTCCTTTCTTGCGGACTTGTTCTCTTTTACGCTCTTTACTTTCTTCTGCTTTGAGCGTATGCCTGTCAGGACTTTATCGTAATCACGCAGCTGTTTCTGGCATTCGAGGAAGCTCTTGTGCTCAGCATCTGCAGCTTCCTGTGCTTCGACGAACTGTTTGTGTTTTGCATCTGCACCCTCCCGTGACTTGTCTGCCTTTCTGTAGCATTCGACCATTAAGTCGTGGTGTTTCTGAGCAAGTTCTGCTTTTTCGGTGACTTCTGCGTGAATTGCAGATGCCTGCTTGCGGAATTCACGGGCGTCGATTAAAAGTCCGCGGACTTCTTTGTTCTGTTCATGCTCAACTACCTGGTCTTTGAGTTCGGATCTGAGCTGTTTGATTTTGTCAACAAGTTCATTCTCCTTCTCTTTGGACATCGTCTCGGTCTGCTGTTTCACTTCGAGCTGGTCAATCTGACGCTGGATGTCTTTTGAAGTGGGCTTCTTTTCGTGGCTCTGCTGGGCTGCGGCACCGCTTCCCTGTTCTCCACGAAGAGCATCGATTTGTTCAAAGAGGGCGTTTGCCTTGTCGTTTAACTCGTTCCTCTTTTCTTTCAGGGACTGAACCTCGGTGTTGGACTGGTCACGGAGCTCTTTGTTTTTCTGTGCGTCCTCAACATACTGGCGTGTTGCATTGTTTAACTCGTTTCTTTCACGGGCAAACTGGCTTGCCTGTGCGTTTAACTCGTTACGTTTTGCTTTGTGTTCTTCAGACTCTTCAAGAAGTACTTTTCTTTTATCGACAAGATCTTCGGTCAACGTTCTTACCTATCCTGAGCAGCCGTATGTGGAGAAAATCTTTCGAGAGGAGTCTGTGCAGGAGAAAAATCAGATATACATGAAAAATGACGTAAAAACAAGTTCAAAGTTCCAATGATAGTATTCAATCTCCTGTACTGGCTGCCGATTCTCCGGATTCTTTCAACTCCACAGATATACGACTTTCCTATAATTAATTGAGATACATACTAATAAATGTGTCGTAAGAATACTCATAAAAACAGGCGATTCACGCCAACTGGTAAATCCAGGTCGGGTGTTTGGGACAGACCGAGTATATGTCTGTCCCACTATATTCTATGATTATTTTTCCCGTATGTGTGGTGTGGTGTGATGTGGTGTGTGTGTAGGGGGACTTTACATAATCCAGTCAAACGAGGATCCGCTGCGTGCAGTTGCGGTGTTCTGTTGATGGGTCATGGGTGATGATGAGGTAGATGGACTGGGTGATGAGTAATTTGAGCTGGTGTTGCCTGCCTGGAAGGTAGTGACAGAGTGACCGCCGAGAATCTGGGGGCTCTGAATGCCAGTCATAATTGCAAGGACAGATACTTTACCCTCGTAATCTTTGCGAACTCTGGCTCCCCAGATGACATCTGCGTGCGGGTCGAGTTCGTAGGTGAGCTGTTGTGCAATCTCTTCTGCGTCGTGGAGGGTTAAGTCATTTCCTCCGGTGATGTGAATCAGACTGCCGGTTGCTCCGCGGAAGTCTATGTCGAGCAGTGGGTGGGCAAGGCAGTCACGGATGACAGATTCTGCTTTGTTCTGTTGTTTGGACTCTCCAACGAGCATGACTGCAAGTCCGCCTTTGCTCATGATGGCGCGGACATCAGCGTAATCGATGTTGATTAAGGATGGTTCGGTGATTGTCTCGGAGATGCCTTTGACAGTTTCTGCGATAATCTGATCCATAACGGAGAATGCCTGACCAAGTGGAAGGTTCGGTACAAAGTTCTTGAGTCTGTTGTTGTCGAGGACAATAACCGAGTCTGCTGACTGACGCAGTGCTTCAAGACCTTCTTCAGCTTTAAGCATTCTCGCCCGCTCAACCTGGAACGGATAACTAACCATTGCAACTACAATTGCGCCGTGTTCCTTTGCAATTTGTGCGACAACTGGTGCGGATCCGGTTCCGGTTCCTCCACCCATGCCAGCGGTAATGAAGACAAGGTCGGCATCTTTCAGAATCTCTTCGAGGGTCGGGCGTGCCATTTCTGCTGCGCGGCGGCCTACATCGGGGAAACCTCCGGCGCCAAGACCGCGGGTCAGTGATTTGCCGATTAAAACGCGCTTGTCTGCCTGAATCATATCCAGGTGCTGTTTGTCGGTATTGATTGCGATTGTCTCGGATCCCGCAACTTTCATGTTGTGGAGTCTGTTAACTGTGTTGTTTCCTGCTCCTCCGCATCCGACAATCACAATTCTTGGCTGTCCAAGCATGTCATCGTCGTCAACAATGGAACTCGTCTGGATTCCTTTTTCGAGCTCTGAATTCTTCAGTGCTTCATTGATAATACTCTGCATTTTTTCTTAACACCCCAAATAATTTTACATGTTAAAGTCGTACGTCGAATGTAGAAACCTGATCACTTTCACGCATGAGTTTCTCGCCCCGCTGGGAGAGAAATCCTCTTACAGCATATCGTACTGCTTCTGATACTGATGGAAACTCACCTGTATCAACGAGTTTCTGGAGCAGTATGACCTGCTGATCGGGTAAGCGTATTGTGATTCGGTTCATTATAACTCCAATCTGACTTGTGTCAGCCAATTGTCTGCCTTTTGTCTGACACATGCAAGACACTAGGCCGACGTCCGGGTTTGGACAAAATCTAATTGGATGTTTAAGTATATAATACTATTCTGCACGAATCCGGTCATTTATTCTCTATTCTCTTCTATCTGTGGTTTATTTATGTCGACAGAGACCACGATAATAGTATAATATGCAGGAACATTTTCCCAAAAAAGCGGTTCATGGTGGTAGGATTCTCGCGCTCCGGCAAAATAACACTGGCAATCTTCTTGACGTGAGTGCAAGCATGAATCCGTTTGTTCCCGACGTATCCTGCGACTTCCGGAATGCTGATCTCTGCGCGTACCCTGATGACTCATACACGGCTTTGAAGGAAAAAATAGGTCGTGTTTTTTCCCGCGATACAGAAGAAATATGTGTCGGAAACGGCTCGGCAGAGTTGATCCGGGTATATTGCAATGTGGTGCTCTCCCGTCATGATACTGTCAGAATCGATTCGCCGACCTTCTCAGAATATGACCTTTCCGCCAGGCTTGCCGGAGCAGATGTTATTTCCGGAAAAGATGCCGATGTCCGTATCCTCTGTAACCCGAATAACCCGACCGGCATTTTAACTCCCAGAAGTGAAATGCTCTCTATTCTGGATGACTGTTCAAAAAAAGGCTGCCGGTTCTTTGTAGATGAAGCCTTCATGGAACTCGCCGCACGAAATGAGTCCATCTCAGATATCCGATCAGAGAATCTTTTTGTGATGCGTTCGATAACCAAATGTTTCTCTGTCCCGGGAATACGGTTCGGGTTTGGTTTTGGTCCTGCGGATCTGATTGAAGAAATGGAAACCGCGAGAACTCCTTGGACTGTGAATGCCTTTGCTGAAGCCTATACTATGTCGGCACTTGATCACTATGATGAACTGGCTCTTTCAGCGGCAAAAATATCTGCAGAACGCGAATGGTATTTTTCGCGCCTCACCGATTTGGGCTTGCACGCCGATAAAAGTTCGGCGAACTATATATTAGTGCATCTTGGAAGGAATGCGGCAGAGTTCACGAATGCCATGCTCAAACACGGGATTCTTGTCAGAGACTGCACATCGTTTGGTCTTCCCGAGTCAATCAGGGTTTCGGTTGAAACCCGTGAGAAGAACACCCGTGTTTTAGAGGCAATGTCTGCATGCTTGCACTGATTCTTGCAGGCGGTGAGGGGTCGAGACTCAGGCTTGGAGAAAAAGCTCTGGTCCCGGTTCATGATCGTCCGATGATTTCCTGGGTGCTGGATGCATTCGCCGGGGCGGAGTGTGAACCCTATGTCGTGACTTCGCATAAGACCCCTTTCACCCGGAACTGGTGCCGTGCGAATAATGTCGAATTTATTGACACGACCGGTATCGGTTATGTGGAAGATCTCCGTGAAGCCGTTGAGCTTTCCGGTGAGGATGGTCCGATTTTTACCTCCGCGGCCGATATCCCGTGTCTGACTGCAGAGATTATCCTGAAGGTTCTTGATGCGTATCATGCATCTGGAAAATCTGCATGTTCCACCTGGATTCCGCTCACCCTCTGCAATAAATACGGAATGCAGCCAAGATACCGTGAGCTGATAAACGGAGTTCCGGCAACTCCCTGTGCGTTGAATATATTCATGGGAAGTCTTGTTGACGAGGTTCAGGATGAACTCTGTCTCCTGCTCGATGAGCCGGGTCTGGCGTTCAATATCAATACACGTGATGAGCTGTCCGTCTTAGAGAGAGAATTCAGTTCTATCCGTGGAATCTAATTTAGCCTATCCTATTCAAAGAATACCTATACGAAAAAGCAGGAGCCGTAAGTATAAACACTCTCTCCTACCAATAATATCTACTCAACATGGCAGACGCAGATATTCGCAATGATATATATGTCCTGGCACTTCAAAACGCCGTGAAACACAAGGCTGTTCCGCGTGCCGGCGCCATTTTAGGCAGTGTAATGGGAACCCACCCCGAACTCCGTGCAAAAGTAAAAGAAATCAACGCTATACTCCCGGAGATTCTTGCCGAAGTCGAAGCTCTCTCGCCGGAGCAGCGGGAAGAAAAACTGATGGCACTCGATCCGGAAGCCATTGGGAAAATGCACGAAAAAAAGGAGAGGAGTCATGAACTACCCGACCTTCCTGACTCAGAAAACGGCGTTATCATGCGGTTTGCGCCAAATCCGTCAGGTCCGCTTCATCTCGGGCATGCCCGCGCCTCGGTCCTGAATGACTACTACGTAAAAAAATACGGCGGCAAATTCTACTACCGTGTGGAGGACACTGACCCCAAACGTGTCGATCCTGCAGCATACGAGATGGTAATAGAAGATCTCAAATGGCTGGGTATCGGGATTACCGATGTAATTTACCAATCAGACCGTTTTGAGATTTACTATGACTATGCCCGTGAACTCATAAAAATCGGCGGGGCATACATGTGTACCTGCGATAACAATGAGTTCCGTGAGAAAAAACTCAAGAAGATTCCCTGTCCATGCCGGGACATCTCTGTCGAAGAGAACCTGAAGCGGTTTGAGGATATGCTCGCCGGCAAATATGCCGAGGGAGAGATTACACTCCGTATCAAAACCGACATTTCCCATCCCGACCCGGCAGTCCGTGATTTTGCCGCAATGCGGGTTTTAACCAGCACCCCCCATCCAAGAAAACCAGGAGTCTTCGTGTTTCCACTGATGAACTTCTCGGTGGTAATTGATGACCACCTCCTTGGAATGACACACGTCATCCGCGGCAAAGATCATATCGCCAACACCCGCCGTCAGGAATATATTTACAACTACTTCGGCTGGAAGATGCCTCACTTCTACCATTACGGGCGGATGTCCATCGCGGGACTTGAACTATCAACCTCCGGAATGCGGAAAGGAATCAACGAAGGTCTCTACACCGGATGGGATGATATCCATCTGGGCACGCTCCGTGCCCTCGCCCGTCGCGGGATTCAGCCGGAAGCGGTTCGCGCTGCCACCATCGATATCGGTATGGGGGATACGGATATCTCATTCTCATGGGAGAATTTGTTTGCCCAGAACAAGGCAGTCATTGATGCCGGAGCAGACCGGTACTTCTTCGTACCGGATGCAGTCGAAGTTGATATTGCCGGAGCTCAAAATACCCAAGCCCATGCTCCGATTTATCCAAACCAGCCTGAGCGGGGCGACCGCCTTCTTTCATTCACCGGAAAAGTTCTCCTGCCTAAGGCCGAGATGGAGATTGGCAGAATGCTCCGGCTCAAGGACCTGTTCAATATCAAAGTCACCGGTGTAAACACTGCAGAGTATGCAGGGAATTCACTTGCCGATGCCCGTTCATCAAAGGCTGCGATTGTTCAGTGGCTTCCTGCAGAGATGGCAGTGCCATGTTCACTTCTGATGCCCGAGGGAATCTCCGAGGGATTCTGTGAACCTGCAGTATTAGGTTACGCCGGCAAAATTGTTCAGTTCGAGCGGATCGGGTTCTCGAAAATAGATGCAGTCAAAGATGGAAAAGTGATTGCTTACTTCACTCACCGCTGATGTCAGCATCCGAGGTTGCCGGTCTTCTTGCAGGTGAAGAAGTTACTCTCTCGCATATCAGGCGTGCCGTTCACCATCTCACAAAACAGAATCGTGCTCTTCTTTATGATGAGGAACATCCTCTGCACAAATCAGCTGCAGGGGAGTTCTTCGAGGCACTCGTCTACGAACTCCTTATAAGTTCATCCGAAGAAGCTCCGTGCATTCAGTCAATTGCGGCGAAACTATCTGACGCGGAGTATATTCCCTATGATAAATACTCCCCCGACGGATTATGGTACTCCCGGGATGGCGGAATCCGGTTTAAGATAGGTGGGCGCGTTGCAGCAGAGATTGATCTGCTTATCCGGACCAGAGACGGGGTCAGGGTTTTTGGCGAGGTCATCACAAGCCCGACGGGGACCAAAGGATTTCTGGCAGAAGTAGCCGCAAAAAAATCACTATTATCGGAACTCTACGGAGATCCTGTCGAGTTTCTGCTGGTCCTTTCAACCGATCCAAAGACAGGTCTTCGTTGTGTCGGAGATAATGACGCGTTTGCAGTAATCCCGGGCGGAGATACGCTCTATAAAAAAGTGCTTAAATCCGAAGTGATAATGCGAAAACTTTCGCCGGCAAAAAGCACAAAAAGAGTGGACGGAAGAGTCTGGTAAAAAAGGGGAAGTAATCAGAGACCATTGACCAGAGATTTCCTGGTAATGATCCCGAGGACTTTTTTCCCATCTGCAACCGGGATAGTGCTGATGTTTTTTGCAAGCATCAGGTCCACGACTTTCGATACAGGTGTGGTTACCTGAGTCGTAATGAGTGGTGATGACATGATGTCGCCTGCAGTGACGTTCCTGAGAGCATTGTCGAAGTGTTTGTCAATCTCGCTTTTCATTTTTACGAGGACTTTGGCAACATCTGTTTCGGTAATCATTCCGACGGGTACATTCCCATCCATGACGACAAACCGGGTTGCCTCGTTGTTTGATATCCTGCGGTGAATCTGGACAACCCGGTCATTGGCATCAATTCTCGGTGCAATCTCGATAAAGGCATCAAGTGTTCCCTCTGGTCTGATATATTTCAGAAGGTCTCCTTTGGTAACCTGGCCAATGAGCCGGTGTTCCTCATCCCATACAACGACGATTTTATATCTTTGGAGAAGCGGGACTAGTAACTCCGCGTCCTGATCCTGATAAACCGAGGTAAAGTCATCTTTTGTAACGCTTGCGACACGAATCTGGGATGCGGGAATATTTCCTGTTTTTTTGCTTCCCATTTTTTCTGCGATGGTTCTTCGGGATGCGGTGCCGACTACGACGTGGTCATTTGTGACTACAATCGGGTCAATTCCTTCATCGAGCATTTTTGAAAGAGCTTCCGGAATCAGTGCAGATTTTGCAATCGAAACAGGTTTGGACATTACGTCTTTTACGGTTAGTTTCTGGTTCATTTTTGCTACCTCCTATGTTGAAGTGTATATTCGGATGTGTAGTGAAAACACCGTTGTTCTTTGCAGTCCGATTTCTGCAAAGGGTGTTTTCTGAGTGGCACCAGGCGAATCATCTGCAGATATTTTCAGATGTCATCTGGTGGAGGCGGGGATCAGACTTTTTCTGTGAAGGCTTTTACCAAGTCGAAATCGGTAACAATACCTTTGACTTCTCTCCCGTCCAACACCGGGAAAGCTCCAATTCCGCGAATCAGCATCTCTTTCGCTACATCGTTGACGGGCATGTCTGCGGTCACCGTTCTAAGGTCTGCGGTCGTCATTACATCACGGACAGGGAGGCTGAGGAGTTCATCGATAGTTCCGGTCTTCATCTCGGAAAAGACTCTGCCGTTTCCAATATAACCCATAATATCCGTGGCCGTAATCATTCCAAGAAGGATACCGTCTTTAACTACGGGCAGCCTG
Organism: Methanocorpusculaceae archaeon UBA425; assembly: GCA_002506085.1. Lineage (GTDB taxonomy): Archaea > Halobacteriota > Methanomicrobia > Methanomicrobiales > Methanocorpusculaceae > Methanocorpusculum. The sequence continues at coordinate 78,552 of DAWV01000005.1, read as the reverse complement.
CGGTATCCGTGTTCAACAATCTGTTTTGTTACATGACTGAGGGGAACATCCGGTGCGACATTTTTCGGGGTTGCTGTCATGATGTCTTTAACTACAAGGTCTGATTCTATTCCGGCAAGCATCCTGATTAAATCATATTCGGTGACTATGCCTGCTATTGTGTTGTCGGCATTCAGGATGGGAAATCCTCCGTGTCCTGTTTTCAGCAGAACCTTTGCTGCGGCTTTAATGGTGGTCGAGGGGGTAAAGCCGGTTACATTTAATGTGGCTATTTCCCTGATGTTTTCATTTAAGGCAGCAAGGAGATTTCCCTTGTGTTTTGTTGCAATGAGGTTGTATCTGTTACCACCCCCCATCATATCTATTACGTCGGTGATTGTAACAATGCCAATCATCTTTCTGGTTCCGGGATCGGTGATGGGCAGACGGCGGAAGTTGTGCCGGCTCATCATCTGGATTCCTTCAATTATACTCATCGTTGGCGGGACGGAGATGACATTTACACTTGCGATATCAAGGATACAATTCTTTTTTCCTTTGGATTGGTTTGCTGGTGTCATCATGTTTCTATCATCTGTAGGATGGTATAATGAGTAAATACTCTGTCAAGGGTTAAAATGTTTATGTTTTGAGTATTATTTAAAAATAACGCGCAAAAATTCAACATTTTATTGGGGTTATTTCTCATTTGACCTAAGTTTTGCTAAGAGGTATTTAAGGTGGAGGCAAAGATAATTTATAGACGGCAGGTAATACATAAAATATAAAGATATCTTCCAGGACTTTTTCACCGCTCTTATCTGAGTGGGTACCTTAGGTTTGCCGGTTAAATAGCATGAGGTTTATATCCCATAAAGAGAGATATACTACACAATCCAATTTAGGTGTTTTAATGGTAGCATTTCCACGTATCAGAAACTTTTTCGGAAAGCTGTTTGGCAAAAAAAGGTCGCGGGTGGGGATATATGGTCCACCAAATGCGGGTAAAACCACACTTGCCAACCGGATTGTCCGGGATGTGACCGGTGAAGCAGTTGGACCGGTCAGTGAAATACCTCACGAAACCCGTCGTGCGAGAAGAAAGGAAGGCGTTGAGATTAATTCGGGCAGCACCAAACTCCTCATTGATATTGTCGACACTCCGGGTGTTACGACAAAAATTGATTATCATGAGTTTATGGAATATGGTATGGAACAGGACGAAGCCATTGCCCGTGCCCGTGAAGCCACAGAAGGAGTTGCCGAAGCCATGCACTGGCTGCGTGAGGATATTGACGGTGTCATCTATGTTCTTGACAGCACCCAGGATCCATTCATGCATGTAAATATTATGATGGTCGGTATTATTGAGGCACGTAAGCTGCCGGTCATTATTGTTGCAAACAAGATCGACCTTCCGGATGCAGCCCCGCAGAGAATCAAAAGTGCATTCCCCCAACACCCGGTTGTTGAGATCTCCGGTCTTGAGGGTCACAACATGGATGAACTCTACGCGAAGATTTCCGAGGTCTTCAGGTGATGTAAATGATTCAGGGAGTTCAGATTGATATGCTGTCCGCCGAGCGTCTTTCCAAGATGACGTCATACGAAAAGATACGTCTGATTCTGGATGATGTCCGTCAGGGCAGCGTTGTTGTTTTGGAGAAAGGTCTTACCCCGGAAGAACAGGGTAAGCTTCTTGAGACAACGATGATGGAAATTAATCCCGGGACATTTTCCGGTATTGAAATCGAAACCTATCCGTCATCCGGCAGCGACAAAGGATTCATTACGAAACTTTTCGGAAAGAAGAGCAATGTGCCGCGTCTGATGGTCATTGGTCCGGTTGATCAGTTGAAAATGCTTTCGCGGGAAAAAGACAGACTTATTGCGTGGGCATCAGCAGCACAGTAATCCATGCCTCATAAATGTACAAAATGCGGGCGCGAGTTTCGCGATGGATCAGTTGAGATTCTCCGCGGTTGCCCGAGTTGCGGCGGCAAAAAGTTTCTCTACGTGAGTGACCGCGTGAAAAATGAGGACGTGCTGGAAGGAAAGTCCATCGAAAAGATTGCTGAAGAGACGAAGCAGGAAGTACTCGAAGTAAAACACCAGGGACCGGCGACCCGCCCGACCGATATTCTGGAGCGTGTCGAGAGTGTGAGAATTGTCAGTAAAGGCAAATATGAGCTGAATCTGGAGCGGCTCGCAGAATCTCCGGATATTATTATCGGTATGGGGGATGACGGCAAATATATGCTGGATCTTCCATCCATGTCAAAAAGAAAGGCAAATCCTAAAAAAAAGTAGGGGCCTTACTACAATATTTTTTAGCAGCATATCCGTAACTGTTCTTTCTTATTATCATTAGATGTAAAGAATAAAGATTTGGATAATTATCTAAAATGCTTTACTTTAGATAATTCTTAAAAAAACGAAACGGGCCAAGAGGGATTTGAACCCCCGACCTGCGGATTAAGAGTCCGACGATCTGCCTGACTGATCTACTGGCCCCTGTTCTGTGTCTTTTGACCTAATTACATATGCCGCGGTATTATTTATAGATTTTCTTATAATCTTTCAGAGGGTGTTGAATCTCCATATCATTAATAAATCAACAATGCAAATAGATATGTATGGTTGAGACTGATGGGGCGCCGGCCGCACCCCAGAAAAATAAAAATAAACAAATAAAATATCTTATGCTGGGATGCGGGAGTATAGGCTATAATATACTCGAAGAGTTGGACGAGACAAATGATAATATTCTGATTGTCGATTCCGATCAAAAACGCATTGATGATCTGCGTGATCATCGTCACCAGGCAATGATAGGGGATATCAGTGATCCACTGTTAATTACCAAAATTCCTGAACCGGAAGTTGTTTTCGTTCTATCATCGAATAAAGATGCCAATCTGGCCGCAGTTCAGAATATCAGAAAAGCATATCCCAATGTAAATATAATCGCCCGTGCCGTTGACCTTTTTTCCACAGATCTGCTTGCAGATAACGGGGCAGATGTTGTCTTATATCCCCAGCAGGTAGTTGCCAAGTCGGCTGTTAACCACATGGCAAATCTCATTGCCTCAAGAAATGCCCAGAAGCTGCATTCGCTTCTTGCTTCCTGGACCGGCACGCTTGGTATTATCACTCACAAAAACCCGGATCCGGATTCAATTTCCAGCGCAATGGCACTTTCAGTAATTGCAAATGATGCCTCGAACGGGAAGCTTGCAACGAGGATTCTTTATGAGGGAAATATCGGGCATCAGGAAAACCGCGCATTTGTTAATCTGCTCGAGATAAAAATGGAGCATTTGACAAAAGATATTCTGACTGAATGTAATTATCTCGCCCTTGTAGACAGTGTTGCTCCCGGAATGAACAATGATCTCCCTTCGGACACCAAGATAAATATCATCATTGATCATCACAGTGCAGATGGTGTTGTACGGGAAAATAAACCGGATTTCCTTGAATCCAGACCGGAAGCCGGTGCAACGGCATCTATTCTGACCCAATATCTTCAGGAGCTTTATCTTCCGCTTGATACGAAAGTTGCGACGGCTCTTTTCTATGGAATCCGCGCAGACACGCATGAATTCCAGAGAAACATCTCCTCTCAGGATCTGTATAATGCAGCATATCTTCTGCCGCACACGGACCGTGCCTTACTTGAAATAATCATGGCGCCGTCCTTATCCCAGGAAACGATAGATGTTCTTGGAGCCGCTATCCAGAATCGTGAGGTAAAACAGGGATACCTCTTTTCCAATGTGGGGTATGTAAGAAACAGGGATGCCATTCCCCAGGCAGCTGATATGCTTCTAACGCTTGAAGGAGTGACTACGTCTCTTGTGTATGGGATTACCGATACCCACATCACCCTATCGGCAAGAAACAAGGACATTCGTCTGCATGTCGGCGATGTGATGAAGGAAGCCTTCTCCAAGGTTCCGGGGGCATCTGCGGGGGGTCATGCAACAATGGCAGCTCTCTCCATTCCCCTGAACGCATTTTCCCTGGTCAAAGACAAAGAGGAACTTCTCTCGATGGTCATTGACCCGATTCTATCTAATTTCATGAAACTTGTTGGTATTTCCGAGGCTGAAGGGGATGAAACCTGAAGACTGGGAGCCCCATTATCGCCGGATTCTGGAATATTTTGGTTTTTCGCGCGAAGACGATGAACGTTCGGCAAAAATTCTTTCTGAACTTTTACCGGGAAATGACATAGGTCTTCTACAGAAAACAATTTTTCAGCGTGATTGTATTGTCTGCGGAAATGCCCCCTCGCTTTCAGCCGAAATCGAAACCGCGGATTTCCAGAATAAAGTCGTGATTGCGGCTGATGCAGCGGCGCGTGTATTGTTTATCAAAGGAATCCGCCCGGATATTATTCTGTCCGATATGGATGGAATGGATGATGATTTTCTGGAGATGAATGATACCGGAACAATTCTTGTTCTGCATGCTCATGGAGATAATATCCCGCTTGTTTTGTCCTGGGTCCCGAAGGTGACAGGTCCTGTTGTCGGAACCACACAGAGCACTCCTCTCGATAATGTCTACAACTTCGGGGGATTTTCCGATGGTGACCGCTGTGTGTTCGCAGCACACGAGATGGGTGCGAAATCCGTTGAACTGATTGGGTTCGATCTGGACGACATGCATGTCGATCCGGTGAAACATGGAAAACTGATGATTGCACGGGATCTTCTGAAGTTAGCCGGTCATGATGTCTGAAGCGGTAATAATAGACGGGTATGTGGATGAACCTGCATGCCTGGGTGTCCCGCCCTATATCTCGCCTTATATCCGGACAATAGCCGGTGTTTTAAAAGAACATGGGTATTCGGTCCGGTATGTGACAATAGATGAACTCCGGAAGAATCCGCTTGCAGTTCCAAAACTCCGCGATGCATCGATAGTTGTAATGATTGCCGGAGTTACCGTTCCCGGCAAATATCTTTCAGGAACTCCGGCAACGTTGAGCGAGCTTCAGCAGATTGGGTTCACGCTCCGTGGAAAATCCATATCTCTTCTGGGTGGTCCGATTGGGTTTGGCTATTCGCCCCAAGGTGGGGAGCGTGCGGTTAAAGAGGCAGTTTCCGGCTGGACTGCAATGCTTATAGGGGAACCTGCCGCGGCTCTTGATTCCTACCTCTCCGGCGGTGAGCCGGAGGGCATGTTGTCCTACGCAGACTACGACCGCTGGGCAGTTCTTGGCGCTGAAATCATTCTTCAGCATCCGTTCTATCCATATGTAATGTGTGAACTGGAAACGGCGAAGGGATGTTTCCGATGCGTAACCGGCGGTTGTTCCTTTTGTACCGAGCCTTTCTATGGTATGCCGAGAATGCGTGAGGTCTTCGGGATATCTGCAGAGGTGGCGGCTCTTACAAAAGCAGGAGCCAGACATTTCCGGCTCGGACGTCAGCCCGACCTGCTTGCATTCGGGACTTCCGGCTCCGAGTATCCAAAACCAGACCCCGATAAACTCCGTTCCCTCTTTACAGGTATCCGGATGGCGGCACCTGATCTGCAGACGCTTCACATTGACAATGTAAATCCCGGGACGATCGCCCGCCACGAAGAAGCTTCAAGAGAGGCACTTCGGGTAATAGTAGATGGACACACGCCGGGAGACATAGCGGCGTTTGGTGTCGAGTCTGTAGATCCGGTTGTCATTGAGGCAAATAATCTGAAAGGTTCTCCCAATCAGATTTATCGCGCGATTGAAATCGTCAATGAAGTAGGAGCGGTCCGAAGACACGGCATTCCCGAACTTTTGCCGGGTCTCAACTTTATCGGTGGACTTGCCGGAGAAACAGCAGAAACGTTTGCTCTGAACAAGGAATTTCTGAATAGAATTCTTACCGGCGGTCTTCTTGTGAGACGGGTGAACATTCGTCAGCTTATGCCGTTTGAGGGCACGCGGGCGTATGAAAACAACTGTCTGGGAATCCACGATAAATTGTTCCATCAGTTCAAAGATGATGTCAGAAGTACCTTTGACGTGCCGATGCTTGAACGGGTGTTTCCTGTCGGCACGGTTCTCACGGGTGTTCGAATCGAAGTCCCCGGTGCTGTTTCCCTTGGTCGTCAGATGGGAACATATCCCATACTTGTCGGCATTCCAATGCAGCTTCCGGCGGGCACTCTCCTGAATGCTGCCGTTGTTTCCTATGGCGCCCGGAGCCTGACTGCACTTCCGGTTCCAATCCGGATTAACACATTATCGTCGTCCGCTCTCAAATGGATCCCCGGCATCTCAAAAAAACTTGCACAGAAGGTTGTCGCCGGGATGCCGTATCTGGATAAAAGTGATTTCAAAAAAGTGGTTGTGTCAGATGAGGTTGATCCTCTTCTGCCCTTAATGGAATATTAAAGATTTTTTTCCAATACGAGTCTTGGGATATCCGGGTAGAAGTATTTCTCCACCCGTTTTTGAATTTCAAAACCGTTTTTCCTGTAGAAAGAGAGTGCAGCTGCATTTGTCTCGGAGACCGTCAGATGAACTTTTTTTACTCCGTGTTTCCGCATCTCGGCAAAAAGTATGGTTGCAAGTTCAGTTCCGACTTCGATTCTCTGGAATTCCGACTTCACCCCGATTCGGATAAGTTTTCCTGTATTCGGGTCATCAAGATGAATTCCTCCGAGAATGTATCCGACAATCTCGTGAGTCCGTGCATCCTCAGCGACAAAAAACAGACCCGGGAATAGTTCCTCGATGTGACGGAAGAGCACGTGCCCCCCCATTCCCTCAAACAGGTATGCGTCCAGACGGCAAATGTCGGCATAGTCTGCCGTAGTGTAGTTTCGGACCCGAATCTGTTCCATGATTTTATAATATATGGATGTATGATGTGTTGAATATATCCACATGCTCTCTCCAGGGAAATAGTAAGATACTTATGCGTGAACGCAGATATCATTCAATATTATGAAGTGGCAGATATCGGAGCTTTTTGGAATGAATGTTTATTCCGACAAGGCAGTATTCCTTGGCAAGGTGGAGGATGTTGTCTTGGATGTTACCAATAAAAAAATCAGCGGACTCGCTCTTACAAATGTAAATAAAGATGTAATTGACACGAAGAATTTTCAGGGTGTTATAATACCATATCGAATTGTCAAAGAAGTTGGTGATATCATCATAGTTCGCCATATTCCCGGCGCCTTCAAGATTGCCGGTGAACCCTTATTCGGAGAATAATTTCCACTTATGAAAGATCGAGAGATTTTTGCCGGTCTTTCAACTACAGTTCCTTTTGTATTGCGGCTTGACGGCAGGTCATTCCATCATTTTTCGAAAGACCGATACAAAAAACCGTATGACAAGGTGTTTTCAGATTCAATGGTGAGGACTTCCCTTGCGCTTCTGACTGACAGCGGATTCTCTCCCTCGTTTGCCTACACGTTTTCCGATGAAATCAGTATCTACGTGCCGGCTCCTGTCTTTGACGGCAGGGTGGAGAAACTGGTTTCAGTATCTGCAGCGTTTGCTTCTTCGGCATTCACTATCTATTCCGGAGCAACCGAACCGCTGGCGTTTGATGCCAGGGTTGTTCCAATGGAGATGTGCCTGTTTCCGGCATATCTTTCGTGGCGTCAGGCAGAAGCGTGGCGAAACCACATGAATGGGTATGTCCAGAAACTTCTCCTCGATGAAGGTATGTCGGCCGCAGATGCGCAGAAGAAGCTTGACGGTATGAATGCCGCCGCTCTGCACGAGTTTGCATTTCGGAAGGGTGTGAACCTCGCAGAAACACCCGCATGGGAAAGACGGGGAATTTGTATTTATCGTGATGTGGTGATGCGGGACGGATATAATCCGAAAACAAACGAAAATGTATCTGTCCCCCGAAGTATGGCAGTTATTGATGAAGACGTGCCTCTTTTCAAAACACCGGAAGGAATCGCCTGGATTCTTTCAAAAATATGTTAGAAACAGACTGAATCCGGCATATACTTCTTTAGTAATACGAACCCGACTGCCCGCGGGTTACCTATGGTGATGTTTAGCGGAGAATTCAGAGTACAAATGAAAATAAAAACTAACGTTAATACAAATAAAATAAAAAACATAGCGAGGAATGGATTTGAACCATCGATCTACGGGTTATGAGCCCGTCGGGATCTCCTGACTACCCCACCTCGCTCCAAAGAAGCACTAGACACATCTTGTGCCTAATAACATAGGGGTGTGTCACATAAATACATTTGCATAAGAGGTTTCCATATAATGATAAGGAATTATCGCTCATCTTAAAACAAATATGTCAAATAACAGCAGCCCGAAGTCTCCTCCGACCGAAGCACAACCCATAATTCATCTTACAGAAGATAATTTCAACACGTTCACTCTCCAGATTCCATATCTGGTAATTGACTTCTGGGCGGAATGGTGCGGACCATGCAGGTTTTTTGCCCCAATATTTGAAGAGATTTCACTTGAATACCCGGAAATTCAGTTCTGTAAATGCAATACAGAAGAAAACCGTCACATAGCAGCCGAACTTCACATCAATGTCATCCCGACTCTTATGTTCATAAAATCAGGTAATGTTGTCCATATAAGTTGCGGGGCACTTTCAAGAGAAAAATTCCGGGAGGAGCTTAATTCCGTATTCCGCGCATGAACCTCTTTACCACACTTCACCCGACTTTGCAGGAACTTCTTCTCACAGGTCTTGGCTGGGATAATCTCCGGCCGGTTCAGGAAGAGACCTTTATCTCTGTAAGCAGCGGGGCGGATACTCTGGTCATTGCCCCGACCGCGGGAGGAAAAACAGAAGCAGCATTTTTTCCCGTCATTGATGCGATTCTGAAAAATCCGTCTGAGAGTCTGTCCGTAATTTATGTGTCGCCGCTCAAGGCACTCATCAATGACCAGCTGGACCGAATTACGTTTATGTGTGACCGTACAGGTCTTGGAATTGCGGTTCAGCATGGTGACGTTTCCGCACGGGATCGGTTTGATTTTTCCACAGCCGAGCATGTGGACATTTTGTTAACCACACCCGAGTCACTCGAAGTTCTTCTGAGTGATGCAAAAACAAAGGGTGCTTTTGCAAATATCAGATACATTATCATTGATGAGATTCATGCCTTCATGGAATCAGATCGAGGTGTTCATCTCCGCTGTCTGATGGACCGTCTTGAGTTGTTTCAGCATAAGCAGATTACGCGAATCGGGCTTTCGGCAACAGTTGGTAATCCGGAAGAACTTCTCGGGTGGTTTTCCGGACCTGCCCGAAAAAAACATATCGTTCAGATTCCTTCGCCGCCGGCAAAAAAACAGTTCGCGTTTGTGGTGGAGCCGGATTTTTCCCGGCAGGTGCGAGAAATTGCAATGGTTGTTTCCGGAAAAAAAGCCCTGCTCTTTACCGACAGTCGAAGCCTTGCCGAACGACTGATAGTCCCATTACGCGCCGAACTCCCATCGGTGTTTATCCACCACTCCTCTGTGTCTCCCGAAGACCGCGAGGCGGCCGAGCTTTCATTTGAAACGGAGGGCGGGACCTGTGTAATCTGCACGAGCACAATGGAACTCGGAATTGATATAAGCAAACTTGATCTCGTAGTCCAGTATGGAGCACCCAGATCCGTATCTTCGTTTCTGCAGAGGTTAGGACGCACCGGCAGGCGTGGAAATCCTGCCAGAATGACCTTTGTCATAGAAAACGCCTGTGACCTTCTATCGACCGTTTCGGTTATCGAAGCTGCGATGAATCACGATGTTGAGTCACTGCGGGCTCCTGCATGCCCGTATCATGTCCTCATCCAGCAGTTGTTCCTTCTTCTGAAAGGTAACAAGGGGATTGGGTATGCCGGTATTATTAGTTCGCTGCGTGTACTGACACCTTTCAGAGATGTTCCCCTCAGTCATTTTTCCGCAATTCTGGAACATCTCGTCAGAGAGAATTATCTTACCCGCTCGGGGGATTTGTTCCTTATCGGGACAAGAGCGGAGAAAGAACTCGGCCGGTCCAACTGGATTGCATTAATCTCAGTTATCCCGGATTCAGGCGGATATCTTGCAGTTCTCCCAGATGGGACAGTGGTCGGAACACTTGATCCGCGTTTTGTCGGGGGGGAACCGGGAAAGACATTTTCTTTTACCGGCAAAACATGGAGGCTCCTTTATCGTGACGATGTCCACAAACGTGCTCTCATAGAACCTGCATACGCGAAAGGTGAATTAAAACGCCCGTTCTGGAGTGGGGGTGACGGGGGAAGTTTTGCGAGCAGGCTCGTGTGCCAGTCAGTAGCTGCAACGTTAGAGCGCGGCAGACCCCTTCTTCCTCTTCCTTCGGAACAAAAAGAGATGGTCGATGAGGTAATCCGGATGCTGCCTGACGATTTTTCGCCGGGAAAAATTCACATACGAACCGAGCCTGAACTGAATGGTTATTCTGTTGTTGTCTCCACATTTCTTGGAGCACGGGCAAACCAGGTGCTTGCCGGTCTTCTGAAAAACCGGCTTGACGGAAAACACTCTCTATGTTCCACTCAGTTTGCAATCCGCATTTTCGACTGGGAATCACCACACGCTGGTGAAGTCGTTGCAGGGATTCTTGAAGAGCTTAGCCGCTCGTCTGTTCTTTCGCTCGCAGAGGAACTCCCCCGCCTGCCGGAAACCACCTGGAAATTCGGAGAGTTACTCACAGAAGAACTCAGACTAGAGATGGCGGCACAGGACTACTATGATATTCCCGGTCTTCTTACAGTGTTGTCAGTTCCGCTGCAACTCTCTCGTTAGCGATTTTTCGGTAGCCTTCGTCAATCTCGAAGCCGATGAATGGTATGTTAAGTCTCACTGCCGCCACCGCGGTGTTTCCAATGCCCATAAAAGGATCCATTACCAGTTTACAGCGTGAAATTCCGTGGTCTTTCATACACATCAGAGGGAGCTGGACCGGGAAGGCTGCCGGGTGCGGTCTGCTCTCGCGAATGGTCTCATACGGTATGAACCAGGTGTTTCCCCTATCTCTGAGGTCCTGTTTTTTTCCGCCCCACCGCTTCACGTTACTTTTGTCCTGATAAGGAACGCCGTTTGCGAGCCGGTCAATTTCGACCAATCCTTTTTTCGTGAAATGAAAGATGAATTCATGACAGTCATTATGAAATCTTTTGCTGTTGATTGGTTTGTAGTGCCCGGCCGCCACTCCTTCTTCAGGGAGGGCGATGGATTTTATCCAGTGAATCATGTTCTGCAGAACAAATCCCTGTTCACGGAATTTCTGTGCGACGTCCATCGGAATCCACGGGTCTTTGAGACTGCCTCCAACATTTAGGTAAAAGGAGCCATGTTCTGAGAGGACACGGTATGACTCTTCTGCGAATGCCCTGATTCGTTCCAGATATTCAGCACGCGGGACGGTATCATCGTAGGTGGTGTAGGCCTTGCCTATATTATAGGGGGGTGAGGTGACGATGACATCAACTATGCCGGCTGTCATCTTTTGCATACCCTCTAAGCAGTCAGTTTCGTAAATCCTGTTAATATCAGTCATTTTTCAGTATTTTTACGATGGTTATTTCATAGGTAATTGTTTCGCCAGCAAGAGGGTGGTTTCCGTCAACCGTGATTTTTGTGTCAGTTATGCTGACAACTGTTACTTTGCACAATCTGTCAAAGACTTCAACTGTGATTATATCCCCGGGTTCAGGTTCGTGTTCAAGCCGGAGTTTTTTTCGTTTGATTGGGATGATGAGTCGTTTCAGATATTTGCCGTATGCTTTTTCCGGGGGGAGAAGTATGGTGACGGTATCTCCTTCACTCTTTCCGAGAAGTGCATCTTCAAAGGCAGGATTAATCTGTTTCTTTCCAAGGGAGATGGAAACGGGATCTCCTGTATGGGTGTCTTCAAAGATTTCCCCGCCGGGACGTTTGCTGATGAAATGTAAGAGCAGGGTGTCACCGGATTCTACGACAGACATACCTATCTGTTTTGCTGGAGAAGTACTTTAAGGAATCACGTGTGTGCTTTCAATTTCTGAGTCCGGCAGCCCGGTCTTCGCTATAAAAAAAGGTTGTTATTATGCAATGACCGGGATAATGAGTTTTTTAAATACACCGTCTCCGCTCTGGTGAAGCATCCGTAACTCATATGTTCCGGGTTTTTCCACTTCAATGGTCCAGGTGTAGTTATTCCCGTTTGCATCTTTTGTACAGTCGTTTCCGATGATACAGATTCCATCTGAGTCAAGGGGTCTCCATGAAAGACCATGCGGGCTCGTTATTGTCACGGTAAAGCTTCTTGCGCCGTTTTTTTGGATGGCATATGCGTACATTCTTACCTCCGAATATGTTATTTACCTTGTATAAATATCGATATTTGAAAATATCTCTTTGTAGTATATATACTTACCTCAAATAATCCGGATAAATTTTTAGAAAAAAGAGTGTTATGTATTCATTGAAAGAATATTTAACCGCGGCTCCTGTAATCACGGATTAGCAATAGTATTATCCTATTATGCGTAATTTCGGATTAAAATAGATTAGAAAGGACGCCGAGGGGGAGATTTGAACTCCCGAGGTGTTACCACCAGAGGCTTTCGAGGCCACCGCCCTTCCGGACTAGACTACCTCGGCAGGTGTCTGTACATAATGGAAAAGTATGCGCGTATAAAGCATACGCACTTGAATGTAAAAAATATATGTGGTTGGTGATTGGATTAATTATTGACCGGCGCCTTTGGAAATCATCATGTCGTCCACACGAACGAGGAGCATGGCTGTTTCCGATGCACTCTGAATAGCCTGACGTTTGACTCTTTTTGGTTCAACAACGCCAAGCTCATTCATATCAACAACTTTGCCGGTGAAGACATTGAGACCTGCGTATTTCTGACCCATTGCATGAGCCTGACGAAGGTCGATTACTTTGTCCACGGTATCAAATCCGGAGTTCTCTGCAAGAGTCTTCGGGATAATTTCGAATGCTTTTGCATATGCTTCGATTGCGAGCTGAACACGGCCTCCTTCGGATGCCGCATATTCACGGAGTCTGAGGGAAAGTTCTGTCTCAACAGATCCACCGCCAATAGTGTAGCACCCATCTTCGATAACATCCTGGACAACGCGGGATGCATCTTCAATTGCACGCTCAAGCTCATCGACAAGGTGCTGGGAAGATCCGCGAAGGAGAATTGTGACCGCTTTCGGGTTTTTGCATTCAGAGAGTTTGGTCATCTCAAGGTCTTCGAGCATCTCAAGTCTGCCTGCGATTCCAATGACTTCAGTGTTGAGGTCCTCGGGTTTGTTGACAACCTGACCGCCAAGTGCTTTTGCGGCGTATTTCAGATCTTTTTCTGCAACGAATTCAAGCGCATAGATTCCACTTGCACCAAGGTAATACTGTACCGGGTCGGCGATTCCCTTCTGACAGAGAACCACATTCACGCCATTCTCGACAAATTTGTCAGCCATGCCTTTAAGGGTTGCACGTTCTGCTGTGGAGAATGCGTTCAGTTGATCTGCAGAGGTAATCTTAATTTTGGATTTTGTCTGGGTCTTGGTAATCTCAAGCGGACCTGCAATGAATGCTGCTTTCACGCCTTTGATTTTCTTCGGCATAAGGGAGTCAAGCCGGGTCTTGTCAATTAATACGCCGGCGATGAGCTCTGCGCTCATAGTCTCGGAACGTTTTGTCTTGACGAGGATGTCATCCTCATTGACGATTGTCTTCTTGCCGGAGGTTTCTGCGACTTCCGAAACTGCCTCAACAACAACATCACAGGCCTGGGTCATGATGCTTTCAATGGATTTACCGGTCATGGCCGTCTTGGCAATCTGTTTTAACATGTTCTTGTCTTTTGGCGTGACATTAATTGCCAGCGTGTCAAGAATTTCAAGTGCCTTAAGCATACCCAGGTTATAGCCTTTTGCAATGATAGTTGGGTGGACACCGCTTTCGATGAGTTTTTCGGCCTGTTCCATGAAGGAACCAACCAGAACTACTGCAGTTGTGGTGCCGTCGCCGCATTCGTCGTCCTGAGTCTCAGCGACCTCGACAACAAGTTTTGCACCCGGGTGTTCAACGTGAATCTGATGAAGAATGGTTGCTCCATCGTTGGTAATTATGATGTCGTCACTGCCCTTCGTCACAATCATCTTGTCCATACCGCGGGGACCGAGAGTTGTTCTTACAGTGTTTCCAAGGACCTTTGCGGCCATGATATTTGAGCGAAGTGCTTCCTGTCCGGGGACGTTCTCTACGTTATCACGTAAAATAACGACCTGCTGACCTTGCTGACCTGAGTAGTTTGCCATAATCTCTATTCTCCTGTACTAGTGTGTTAAAAAAGTGGATTGGACTTCTATATAAATATGTTGTATTGGGTATTGGCGGGTTAGTCAATACGTTTAATTGTAAAGAGAGAGTAGACCGGAACGCCCTCTATTTCTTTGACACCGCGCTTATCAAAGATGACACATATGGCCACCGGGATTGCTTTGTGGCGACGCAGATAGTTTACTATCTCAGTGAGTGTGTTACCGGTGGTGATGCAGTCATCCACAATTATGCAGCGTTTCTGCGATACTTTACTGAAGTTGCCGGAAATAGACCCGTTTTTGCCTTCGGGATTGTGCTTCGACGGGTGGTATATGGCAAGATTCAGACCGTCTTCAGCTGCTATTAAGGTTGCAAGAGGGACTCCGGATACGGAAATCCCTATTACTGCATCAATGGCTTCTTCCTCTTCACTTGCGCTTTCAAAGTTGGCCATGAGCATGGAAGAGATGCCGCCGAGAAGTCCTGCGTTTGAACTGACATTCGTCCAGTCGATATGTACATCTTTTGGCACGGCAACCCCGGTTTTACCCTGCGTCAGAAGCCAGGTGACGGTATCAACCGAAAGGCTGAGTTCGTCGGCAATCTGACCGTCAGAGTGACCATCGGTGTGGAGGTCTTTTGCTTTTACCATTAGCTCTTCTAAGGAAGACATATGAAAAGTAATCTCTTTTTCCGCTATATATGCTTTTGTGATTACCACCTGTAAAGAATCTCTTTCTCAGTCTAAAAGAGCGAAAACCTACTATAACAAAAAGTCTAATCATTCATCAGATATGTCTGCAAAATATGTAACAAAATCATTTCAGAAAAAGATTCAGCCATATCTCACCACTTTCAACGATGCTCAAAAAGAGCAGTTCTATTCTGATGCGGATTCGGTTGTGCAGGAACTAGTTTCGATGGGAAAAGATTCGAAGGAAGTTCTCTGGGTTATGCAGAGCATAGGTCTCTACCTGTATGGAAATTCGGGAAAGAACTTCTATGTCGATTATCAAAGGATTCCCCTTTCACATAATATTGTTCTGTGGACGATTCAGCCGCCGGGCGGAGGGTGTGTGCATATATTCCAGACACCTGAAGGCAAACTTCTCATTGATACCGGTTATGGGGTAAACCATCATGACTGGGTAATTACGCTTGGAAATCTTGGTCTCGGTGATTTTTCCGATGTGAAACACGTGCTTTGTACTCATGGCGATTGTGATCATGTGGGTATGACCGGATTCATGCCGGTTGCTCCTCTGGTTCACCCGATAACCAAACAACTCCTGGATAATGGATCAAGGATATATGCGTCATCCAATAATCTGCAGCTTCTGCAGCGTGTTTATACCACGACCATCAACACCTTCTCCCAGATGACTCTTCCAACGGAATATCATCTCTGTAAAACCGAGACGGTAAAGATGCGGGGCATTTTCCCGGTAATCGATGAAGTCAACTTTGCCGGTCTTCACTTTGAGGTGTGGCAGAGTCTCGGGGGTCATCTTGCGGGGCAGATTTTCTTCTATGAACCAACGGAGGGTCTGCTTTTCACAAGTGACGCCATTCTGAACTTTGCCACGCTCACTCGCCCGAGACTTATCTTCGGCTCAATTCCGGATTATCTCATCACGTCGGTAAATATCAACAGCGAAATTGCCCGGCAAGAGCGCAGCGAACTGACAAAACTTGCGCAGGAGCTCAATGCTGAACTAAAATCAAATGGCAAACATATCAGGTTATGCTGCGGGCACGGGGCTGTGTCAGTGTTCGATGATAAAGGTAACATGACGGTTGTGGATTCGGTAATACACTACTCGCGGAGAAAACATACGGAAAAAATTCACAATATTTTGTCCAATATCTCATGGTTCATCAAACGAAGGACCATCTGAATAAATCTATTTTTTCGCGCACGCCTTTGCAGCTAATGCCGCTTTGCTTTTTCTGTGCCCCGCTTTATTGGAGCCGAGCCACAGATCGGGCAGTCAGTCTCTCCGGCGGGAATCTCTGCCCCGCATCCTGAACAAATTTGTTTCCAGACTCTTTTCTTTGCTTTTCTCTGCAGAATATTCTGTACTGGAATTTTCAGATGACGACAGACATTCTGGACGGCAAAATCATCAGAAACAACCGTGCCATCCAGCGTTTGACCAAGAGCAATAACCGAGATATCAGTATCGGAAAGGACTCGTGCATCCCCGCTCTTGAGTGCGGCGTTCTCTGCCAAACATATTGCATCCGGTTCCGGCTCAGTTACTACCAATCCATTTTCAACCAGAATCTCGTATCGCATCTTTGACGCGAGATCTTTGAGTTCATCAACGACGTCGGGTGTTGTGAAGAGTTCCCCAGAAAGAGGATAATCGCCAAAAAAATAGGATGAATCCAGAATATATTTCATTTACGCACTGCGTCTGCAATAATACCGGATGCTGTGAATTTGCTTGCGGCACGCTCGATTGTATCGGACGATGCGATATCAGCAAGACCTGCTGCCATGAGTTTCACATATCCTCCTGAGGCAAACACACCGTGGACACCGGCCGCCCGGACTGAGGTCGCGCCCTGTTCCATGAGCATACCGGCAGCTTTTGCCATCGAACCGCCTGTCGCTATTATATCATCCACGATTATGCAGTCTCTCCCTTTTGCCTCGAGATGTTTTGGTGCCATTACCACTTCCGAACCGGAAAGTCGTGTCTTATCAAGGTGATCACATTCCCATTTGCCAACTGAGGCAATTCCTTTGGCAAACTCCCATGCGCCCTCATCCGGGGAGAGAATCAGCGGGTTCTCCAGATTCATTGTGCGGATGTATGCGCCGATTTCCGGAGCAAGCGTGAGATTTTTTGCCGGGCATCTGAAGTGTGAGAGGACCGTTGATTCATGAATATTTACGGTAAAAATCCTGTCAGCACCGGAAGAAAGAGCCCGCGCCATTGCCCGTGCCGAAATAGGTTCACCTTCATTGAACTTTTTGTCCTGTCGTGCGTATCCCATATATGGCAGAACAAGCGTTGTATCTTTCCCCTCGCAGGCATCGAGAAGGAGAATGGCCTGCATAGTTGATTCCGCATCAACTGTACTTGCAACGACTACCATCTGGTCGTCGTCTTCCAGAATTTGAACGTATTGTTCGCCGTCCGGAAAGGTAGTGTACTTCACTTCAGATATTTTACAGCCTAGTGCCTTCGCCGTGCGGGATGCGAGGACCTGACTTTTTTCGGTATATACGACTATCATGATAAGACTCTATCAACTATCTTTTACTGAAACTACTTAAAGCATAATCAAGTACAAATATTATCATCCTTAGTTGAGGTAGCGAACACAATATGGAAAATGTAGATAGTCCGGCTCAAATCCCTGATAAAACAATTTCGGGAATAGTTTTGGATGCGAATCCGGAAAAATTATCGGGAGAAATCCCGGCGCGTGATGCCCCTCCTGTCAAAAAGACCTATGCGTCAGATGTATATGACTCAGACCTTTTTGGAGGTGTCCAGTTTAACACGACAGAAGATATAAACATCCCGCCGAAAATCATAGATCAGGTTATCGGCCAGGAACACGCGGTTGACGTCATCAGAAAAGCTGCCACCCAGCGCAGACATGTGATGATGATTGGAAGTCCGGGTACAGGCAAGTCTATGCTTGCAAAGGCAATGTCCGAACTTCTTCCAAAAGAGGAACTGCAGGATATCCTGACATACCCGAACCCGGAGGATAATAATAATCCGATCATCCGTGTGGTGCCGGCAGGCAGAGGAAAGGAAATAGTAGCAGCCCACAAGGAAGAGGCTCGAAAACGGGCATCGTCAAAAAACATGATGCTTCTTGTCCTCGTAATCGGTGTTCTGGGTATTGCTCTCATATCCGGTCAACTTCTTATGGGAATTGTTGCCGTTGCCTTTATCTTCCTGGCGTTTCGTTCAATCATGCCCAAAGATACCGCTCTGGTTCCAAAAATGATCGTCTCCAACAAGCCGGATTTATCGGCACCGTTTGTGGATGGGACCGGATCCCACGCTGGAGCTTTACTTGGAGATGTTCGTCACGATCCGTTCCAGTCAGGAGGTCTTGAGACCCCGGCACACGAAAGAGTTGAAGCCGGAGCAATTCACCGGGCACACAAGGGTGTTCTTTTCATCGATGAAATAAACACGCTTGAACTCTCCTCCCAGCAGAGTCTTCTTACAGCTCTCCAGGAAGGCGAGTTCCCAATTACCGGTCAGTCAGATCGTTCATCCGGCGCAATGGTCAGGACAGAACCGGTTCCATGCCGGTTCCTGATGATTGCCGCAGGAAACCTTGACGCTGTTCAGCATATGCATCCGGCACTCCGGAGCAGAATCCGCGGATATGGTTATGAGGTCTACATGAGCGAGACGATGGATGATACGCCGGAAAACCGTGCAAAACTCATTCGGTTCATTGCCCAGGAAGTCAAGAACGACGGAAAGATTCCGCATTTCGACCCGTCTGCTGTCTCCGAGATTCTCCGTGAGGCAAAGCGCCGGTCCGGCAGAAAAGGTCACCTGACCGTGAAGCTGAGAGACCTCGGTGGTCTTGTTCGTGTCGCGGGCGATCTTGCAATTCAGGAAAGCTCTCCGGTCACGACAATGCAGCATGTGGTCGCGGCAAAACAGATTGCCCGCTCTGTCGAAGATCAGATCTCCGATGAATACATCCGTCGGACCCGTGATTATGACCTGGCAATAGTATCCGGTAATCTCGTGGGCAGGGTAAACGGACTTGCTGTTGTTGGAAACGATGCAGGCTCAGTCCTTCCGATTACCGCAGAGGTCACCCCGTCACAGGGAGCCGGGGCGGTTATCGCGACCGGTCTCCTGAAGGAAATCGCTCAGGAGTCCATCAAGAACGTGAGCGCCCTGATTAAAAAGTTCTCTGGAACGGACATTCGTAAAGTGGATATCCATGTTCAGTTCATCGGAACCTACAACGGCGTCGAAGGAGATTCAGCATCCGTTACCGTTGCAACAGCAGTAATCAGTGCCTTGGAAGACATCCCGGTTCGTCAGGATGTGGCAATGACAGGTTCTCTCTCTGTTCGTGGGGATGTTCTGCCGATTGGCGGCGTCACCTACAAGATTGAAGCCGCGGCGAAAGCCGGTATTCATACAATCATCATCCCGAAGTCAAATCTTGATGATGTCCTGATTGAGGAACGGTATAAGAGCATGGTTACCATTCTCCCGGTCACAAGAATTGAGGAAGTGCTTAGATATGCCCTCGTTCCGGATGATCTGGAAGGGTTTGAAAAGAAACTTCTCCAGCTTGGAAAACATATGGAGATTCCAAAAATGCCCCTGCATAAAGAACTGGCAGATCAGGCAGCACAGGCACTCCCGCCTGCATAATTTTTTTATTATTCCCCTACTTTTACAGGGTTTCGAGACTCGATATTATAATACCTAAGATATATCTGTTTTCACGTCTAATTTAATCACAATTGACTGATACTATGACAAAAAATATGTTTAACGAAGAAATCGTCCTAGAGGACCGCCGCAAGGCTTCATATCTGGTCCCTTATATCATAATCTTTATCATCCTTGCAGTAATCGCGGTATTAATCTGGATTACTACTCCGGTTCTCGCTCTAATTCCTGCATTACAAATGATTCTTCCACCATGGTTACTATCCCCTGTTCTATTGACAGAGATTCTGGTCTCCGTCGTCGCCGGTGTTCTGGCATTACTGGTTCTGATTACCGGTATGATTAAACTCAATCGACCGCGTCTTTTTCTGACTTCTGAGAGATTGTGTATTATGTCCGGTGAAAAATTCTATAAGGAAGTCAGGTTCGACAAAATCGAGGCAATTTTTGTCAAGAGAGCTACTATTATCATCCTCGCCGGTGGTAAAAAAGTAATCAGGTTCGGACCGGTTAATGATCCATATGCAGTCAGGAATGCGGTTGTAGGGCAGATTACTGTTGAAAGCAAACCTCAGGTCGAAGAATCCCTTGTCTTCGACAAGGCAGTTCCGATATCAGATGAAAACAAAAAAGAAGAAGATGTTTTCGATGCTGACGTAATCTGATTATTTAAATCTTTTATCAATCTCTATTTACAACAGCTGCATTGTTCTGCAATCAGAAGATATGTTATTGTTCAAAACCAATATTACAAGAAGCAACCATGGAAAAAATACGATATTATGACATCCGTTATGTCAATGGAACAACTACCTCCATCCAGACAGAGAATGGGGTAATAGAAAATGCCGGGTCTTCATTTTTCGGCAAAGCCTTCTTCCGGGTTTTAGGCGAAAACGGCTGGGGTTACTACTGTGCCTCCCCCTTCGACATGGACAATAAAAAAGCCAAAGAAGCATGCATTCAGAAGGCTGCCGTCTCATCCCGTCTTGCCGGAGTTCATGCCGAAATTGCGGATGTTCCATTCGGCACTCCGCGCAGCTGGATATGTTCTGCAAAAGAACAGGCAGCCGCCCCGCTTGAAGAAAAAGCCGGGCAGCTTCTTCAGCTTGAAGCCACTGCAAAAATACCGGAAATATGCAGCACGTCTGCCCGTTACTCTGAACAATATCAGGATGTCATCTTTGAAGACTGCAATGGATACTCGGCAAAATCGTCAGTATGCCGGACGCTCTTCACCGTTTCTGCCGTTGCCAACCGCGGGTCGGACATGCAGATGAACTACGAACAGGAAGCCGTTGTAGGTCCGTTGTCCCTAACAGACTATATACCCTATGGTGAAAAATGTGCAAAGCGTGCTGTTGAACTCCTTGATGCATCTGCTGTGTCCGGGGGGCGAATGTCCGCTGTTCTGGATCCGGCCATCGCCGGTGTATTCGCTCACGAAGCTGTTGGTCACGCAAGTGAAGGTGACGCAATCCGTGACGGGGTATCCGTTCTTGGCGGGAAAATTGGTCAGCGGGTCGGCTCTCCTCTTGTAACGATAATCGACGACCCATCTATGCATGGATACGGATACGAACCATTTGATGCCGAGGGGGTCGCCGCCGGTCCGCTTGAACTCATAAGACATGGAATCATGAATAAATATATGCACTCGCGTGAGACACTCGCTGCCGTTGGTTCCGAAACCGGAGAAGCCGGGCATGCCAGAGCCGAACCGGGTCTTCCACCTCTCGTCCGTATGAGCAATACCTACATTAAAGAAGGCGATGCATCCTATGACGAAATCATCGCCGAATGCAGAAACGGCGTTTTATTAATCGGTTCCCGCGGCGGGCAGGTCGATCCGGGACGCGGAGCATTCCAGTTCAACGCAAAATATGGATACTTAATTGAAAATGGTGAAACGACAAAGATGATTCGTGATGTCTCTCTCTCGGGCGACATACTCTCGGTCCTTCACAACATCACCCTTTGCGGTAAAGAACGGAAGATGTCGTCGGGTATGTGTGGAAAAGGTCAGTCAGTCCCGGTTTCTGATGGAGCTCCCCATGTGTATCTGACCGAGGCTATAGTCGGAGGAGGGCAGTAATGTCTGAAGTTGATATAGAAAAAATTCTCTCCTATGGAGAAAAGTTCGCGGATGAAGTTGAAGTATTTATCCTGGATTACACGGATATCTCCCTTGAACAAAGAGAAATGGCCGTCTCCTCCGTATTTGAACACGCCGGACAATCCATCTATGTTCGTGTGGTAAAAGATAACCACATCGGTGTTTCCGGAACTTCAGATCCTTCGAGATGGAAGGATTGTCTTGAGGTCGCCATCTCCTCTGCGAAACTGTCCGAACCGGTGACGGGCTGGACCGGATTCCCGGAAAAATCCGCGTTACCTAAAGGACAGGACCCCTTTGATGCGAAAATCACTGTTACTCCCGACCTTGCCGCCGAGTATCTTGAACGGATGAATGCAGGTGCATCCGCGCATCCTGAGGCACGTGTTGTTACCGCGGAGGTTTCACTTCTGGCAGGCGTATCTACGGTTGCAAACTCGAATGGTGTGCATTATACCCGGCAGATGTCTGACATCTCTCTTGGAATGGATGCGATTTGTGACAACTCGACCGGATATGATTCTGATTCGAGTCCGTTCCTGGAACGTATCAATCCGGAAAAAATCGGAGAACAGACGAGTTTCTGGGCGACTGCTTCAAGAAACGGTGTCAACGTCGAAACGAAAAAATACGATGTGGTCCTTTCTGAACATGCGGTTGAGTCGCTCATCTTTGGTTTGTTTTCAGATACAGTAAATGGAAAGAATGTTCTTACCGGCAAATCGGTTTATGTGGGTCATCTTGGTGAAGAGGTAATGAGCCCGTCCGTTTCCATATCTGATGTCCCGATGGACAAGGAAGGTTCGGCATGGAAGCGTTTTGATACCGAAGGAACACTGACATCTGATGTGGAGATTGTCAAAAACGGAGTTTTATCCTCATTTCTGTATGATGCAAAAACCGCTTCCCAGGCAAAGACCATATCCACGGGAAATGCCCACAGGTCCGGAAACGGGGCGACCTATATTGATCCGCACTGTATGCGGATTTCCGCTCCGGTTTCTGATGTTCTGGAAAAGCCCTGTATGTATGTTCGTGAGGTCATTGGAGCCCATACGGCAAATCCTCTTACTGGTGAGTTTTCTGTGGAGGTTGCAAATGCATTCTTTGCAGAGTCTGGCCGTTTTGTCCAGCCAGTGAAGAAAGCGATGATTTCCGGGAATGTCTTTGATATCCTTCGTGGAGATGTCAGCATTTCTGCTGAGACAAAGACATTTGACAATGCAGTGGTGCCGAAGATGCGGATAAGCGGAATGCAGGTTATTGGATGAGTATGGAGAAACTATAACTCATTTGATGTAAAATAGTATTTCATATGTCAGAATCAGATGATTTGGTATGTGTCCCGATTTACATCCCTTCGGTTGATAAGATTCTCGGCGGGGGCATGCCAATTGGTTCTACGGTTTTAGTCGTATCTGAGCCGGGTGCAGGAGGTCAGGAGATGATTCTCACTTCTCTGGTGGGTTACTGTCGTGAAATCTGGAGTAAGAATCCGGCGGCGCCCAATACCCGGCGGCCTGGCGCAATGTATTACGTTACTCCGAAATTATCCCGGTCAACGTTTATCACATTGATGAAGCGACAGTTCTCTTTTCTGGATGAGATGAATTTTGAAGGAGAATTCCTTGACAAACGTGTTTTTCATTATGATTTTGGTGATGCTTTTTTTGCAAGATCAATTGTTCCGTATTCATGGTACTCTACAAAGAGCATCACCGAATATCTGATGAATATGCCGTCATCTGATGAATACGGCGGGGTAACGTATCTTGCAGGCTTAGTTGAAAAAATACCTGAATACAGTATGGTATTTGTTGATTCGCTGACAACATACTTACCGTATTTTTCAGAGCCGGAAAAATGGAAAAGTTTTCTTGCCCTGATGTATGGTCTCGCTCGTGTGGCAAAGGCACGCAACCTTATCTTTGTGTTATTATTGACAGCAGATGTTCTTTCCAAGAGCAGGGAGATTGAACTCGGGAATGCGTTTGACGGAATTCTTCATTTGGTATGGCAGAAAAGCGTGTCTGCCATGTCACGGCAGCGTCAGATGTATATCGGGAAGTTTAACGGTGTTTTACCACTGATTCTGGTAAGAGATATAGCCATATATAACGTAACCATCTCTTCTGATATCGGATTCGAGATTTCTAACTTACGGAGAGTGACATAAAATGGATAGTGTCAATGTTTCCAACAAAAAATTTTCATCCGGGATTCCCGGTATGGATGAGATGTTTGGGGGCGGGGGAATGACTCAAGGCTCTATTATGACTCTGATTGGAGAAACGGGTACGGGCAGAACCATGTTCTCTTTCCAGTTCCTTCACCAGGGTCTGCTTGACGGAGAAAAAGTGATGTATATCAGTCTGTTCAACCCGATAGAACAACTCATAATGAAATTCCTTTCAAGGTATCCGGAGATGGAGGAGAGAATCAATAAGGACATTTACTTTGTGCAGTTGTCGCCGGAAAATCTTTTGATTTTTTCGGACCTTATTGGGAACGGGGTGGCGGCAATGATAAAGGATCTTGGTGTAAGCCGGGTCGTCGTGAATCCGTTTTCCATGCTCGAAGATATGCTTGCATCACCGAAGGGATTTCGCTCAACCGATTTGAATCGGGTGTATATGTCGCTTCGTTTAACCGGGGCAACGACTATACTGATTGTCTACTCAAGCGCAACAGATCCCCTGCGGAGCAAATATGGATATTGTGAACTGTTCTCAGATGGTGTTGCCTGTATGTTTCATGAGTTTCCGAATAAGGATTATCTGAAACCCTATCGGATGTTGTTTGTTCTTCTCAAATCGCGTGGTCATATAACGAAGACGGCAAAACTTGTAAAGTATGATTCAACCGGTCTTTTCACGCTTTATACCCCAAATAAAAATTAATCTTTTTTAGGTATTTTAGCTGTGCGGGGTGAAGTTTATTAATCATAAATTACTATTATCATACTTGGTATGAGTATTAAAAGTCCGAGTTCAGATGATCGGTTAGACCGGTCTCCCCAAAAAAAGAAAGGATCATTATCAACAAAACAGCTTCCTGTAATATTTGCAGTCATAGCAGTTATTATCGGTTTGTTACTTGTGTTGACCGGGGTCTACATAATGATTTACGGGTTTCCAGTTGATGATTCACCGTCCACCAAAGTTGTTCTACCGGGAATTGTTCTTCTTCCGGAAAATAATGCGCAGAAGAATAACACCGACAGTGTAAATCAGACGTCCGATATTACGGAAGCACATATTTCTGATTTGGTGAATACCTCCAATTCCTATGAGCCGGTAATGCTGAATTCGACCGATGGAATGGTAACTCTTCTCTATCAAAACAATATCAGCTATAAAAGTTTTTGCACGTATGAGACTACTTCCCTGAAGGCGGTAGCAATTCAACCTGTAACAGAGATTGTAATCGATTACTTCGTCCCGAATATTAATGTGACGAAATATCTCGTTGACAAAGAGGTAATTGAGAATGGTGTACTTATTTCCAGGACATACAAGACTGTTATTGTGACACGCCCGGATCCTGATGCGATTTTAGAGATAAAAATCTTTGACGAGGCCGGGAATCTTGTGAGGTCTGAAGGATATGCCGGACAGTATGATAATGGCAATAAGGATGTTATCGAGTTCCTTGCATGGGGAAACTACACGGTTGAGATGACGGGAAAATGGATTGATTTCCAGATTTCTGTCATAGAAAAATAAGTAAAAAAAGGTATGTTAGATTATAATTCCGAAGAATGACAGAATGATGAGCAGAGCGGCTCCGAGAATGCCGCCGACCGCACATACAATTACCTGAGCAATGGAAAGATCACCGATTGGGGCAAGATTCAGCCATGAGACAATAAAGAGAATTACTACTCCGCATACTGCGTTAATCAAAAGCTTCAGCCCGTTTCTCAGGATGAAAAACAGTACCGCGCAAATGACAACGGCAATTATAATCATTATGACAGTTGCAAGGATATCCATGTAATTAGATACACCTGACCAGCATTTATATTCTTCTGAGAATGTATTCTTACTCTCTGAGAGGCGAAAGGTATAACATCTTCTGTTTCAAGTAAATCATATCTTAACAGAGGTGAGATAATATGAAAATCAACTATTTTTTCCTGCTCCTGCTCATGATTACATCCATGTATTTTGTTCCGGCGGCAGCTGATGTATCGCTTGATATTCTGCAGCCTTCTGAGGCTGAAACCCATTTTGCCGAACTTCGCGATTTCTACGTGTATGGATACTTTGAGAACACCGGAGATTCGGTTGATGTCCGGGTCAGGTTATACGACTCAGACGGCGAAATCATACGAACCCTTCAGAGTTCTGTCGATATGACCGGAGCAACTCCTTCAGATATTGTAGACATGAGTCTTGTCAATGAAAACCAGCAGTGGGGGGGTATTCTCGCAGTTGAAGCAATTACCGAACCATATGGACTGGCAAACGGAGCGAATAAGGTTCTTGTGAGCAAGGAATGGAATTACTTCCTTGCTCTTGTGCAAGGTGGTGTCACAAAAGACATCACACACATGTATTATGAAACTGATGCGAACAACACTCTGGTTCCCTATTCTCGTGATTTCACTGCCGGAACATACAAAATAGTAGTGGACGTCGTGGACAAAAACGGGAACATGGTTATGTTCACCAATGGAGATGGTAAACAGGTTAATAAACTGGAACTTAACGTCACCTCTGGTCTGACAAATAGTTCGTTGGGTGTGTTCCGTCCGTCAGAAAATAAGGAACAGGTAATCACCTATGCACAGGAAAATGATCTTCGTGCGTATGTTGACTGGTTTCCGGGGTATTTTCAGGTGCCCGATGGCTCCGCAGGGTATCAGATTCCTGCACTCTGGCAGCCGAACAATGGTATAGAAGTGGTCAATCAGCTTAACGGGACGAAAATAGACAAACCGGAATCTGCGGAGAATTCTGTTTTGATGTACAACTTAGGCGGTTCAAGTGCCTCGATACAGGTTGAGCTTGCACAAATACTGGGAAGCGGACTGGAAGACAGTGACAGAACCACGTACCTGTATTATGATATGGGCGAGATTTCCTACACATGGGTTGATGCAGATTTCGGCGAGACAAAAACTCTTGCTGGAAATGTGCGGGTTTATCCCAACCTTTCCGAGCAGGATTCCCGTGTCATTTACACTCACGCCGATAAATCCGGGGATGAGATTGCGCCGAATACGGTGTCTCTTCTGCCAAACCTCACAAAGGTTGTTGACACAACTCCGTATGAGGTTACCGTCACGCGTGGCGAGTATTTGGCACTCTATGGATTAACACGTCCGATTGAGACGACAGTCTCCAATGCCGGGACTCCTTACAGGTATACTATTGATAACCAGATTATGAGTTTTACCTACACGTGTGATGATGCAGAGTATGAGTTTGCAGGACTTCTGACAAGGGTGTTTGTGAATGATGATGGTTCGCTTTACGCGGCGACCGGCACGAACTATGAGTTTGGTCATGTGTTCACCGCAGAGGATACGTCAGCCATGCCAATAGGTACATACACGTATTCTGTCAAAGGGTGTGATGTAAACGGCAACTATGTGGAAAACACTGATGCGAAAATCACGATTACGGTTCTGCCGGGCAGTGGAGATGAACCGGCATTTGCCCTGCCGCTATCCATTCTGCTTGCGTTATTAACTCTTGGTGCTGTGATTCTCATGATTCGAAAACTCTAAACCACCAAAAACCTCTTTTTAGTATATGCAGCATCACATCTTTCTCACAGGGAATCTTCAGGTGGGGAAAAGCACTATCATTCATAAGGTTATAGAAGAGTCTGGGATAATTGCCGGAGGATTCAGAACAGTTGGGGGTAATTATGCCAAAGACGGAAGTTCGGATGTATTTCTTCTGGGGATGAATGAAAATCCTGCACCTGACAGGATTGTAGCTCACCGTTTTGGCTGTGGTCGCGGCAGAACTGTGTATCCTGAGGTTTTCGATACGGTCGGTCCACGTCTGCTGGGTGATTCTTCCCCGTCCCTTATTATTATGGATGAGCTTGGATTCATGGAAAAGGATGCAGTACAATTCCAAAATGCTGTATTGTCCACTCTGGATGGATCAGTGCCGGTTCTTGGTGTTATCAGAAATATGCAGACACCGTTTCTGGATGAAGTGCGTGCACATCCAAAGGTTGATGTTATTATTGTAACTGAGGAAAACCGCGCAGAGGTTTTACAGCAGGTTCTTTCCTTTGTTCAAAAAAGTTATTCGAGATAAGGTTTTATCTCAGCTAATATTTCATTGAGCAGAGTCTTTGCTTCTGCAGGATTCTGCGATTCGGTGAACACCCTGACCAGAGGTTCGGTTCCGGATGGTCTGATAAGGCCCCATGCTCCGCCTCTTGTGATGCGTATTCCGTCACGTTCATCAATCGGGAAGTCTGCGAAGTATTTTCTCATATGTGCAACAATCTCTTTTGCCCGGGTGGTTTTTCGTTTCTCTTGATACATGGTGAACGATGGCAGTTCTGCGATGAGTTTAGAAAGCGGGCTGGTCTTTTCTGACACAAATCCGAGCATTGTTGCGGCACTCATTCCGCCGTCTCTGCAGAACTGATGCCGGGGGTAAATGATTCCGCCATTTCCTTCGCCGCCAATGATTACCTTTTCCCCTTTGGCGAGCAGTTCACGCATTGTCCGTGCAACATAGATACTTCCGACGACTGTGTATGTAGTTGTGCAGTTGTATTTTTTTCCGACTGCTTCTACGATTCCGGATGTGCTGACCGGCGTTACGATGACCCCTCCCGGATATTTTCCGCTGAAGTAGGAGGCAAGCAGGGCGAATGTGATGTTTCCATCCATGAATGTTCCATTTTCATCAACGAATATTGCTCTGTCTGCATCTCCGTCATGGGCTACACCGAATGCGGCACCGGTGGCGACTACTGTGGCTGAGAGATTTGCTAGACCTTCTGCGCTTGGTTCGGGAAGTCGTCCGGGGAACCGTCCGTTGAACTCTGCGTTGATAGTGTGAACGGTACATCCGAGTCTGCGGAGGATTTCAGGAGAGGTGGCGGCAGCGGGACCGTTTCCCGGGTCAACCACCACGGTGATGCCTTTACCGCAGTCTTTTGGGAACTGTGAGACGATTGAATCGATATAGAGTTTACGTGCCTGTGGTTCTTCAGTACAATCTCCTACTTTGTCCCAGGCGGATACAACTGATTTATTCTGAATCATCGTCTGTTCAAGTTGAATTGTTCTCTCATCTCCCATTTCGGTGCCGTCAGCTTCGATGATTTTTATTCCGTTATATTCCGGCGGGTTATGGGATGCAGTAATCATAACGCCGCCGTCAAGGTTGTGGTCGAGGACGAGGTACTGAAGACAGGGGGTGGGAACCACACCAAAGTCGATGACGTTACATCCGCATGCCATGAGTCCTGCACGAACTGCGGCGTTAAGGGCGGGTCCTGAGGTTCGGGTGTCACGGCCAATACCTACTTTTTTGCCTTCTCCAAGCATGGTTCCAAATGCTTCGGCGATACCAAGGGCGAAGACCGGGGTCATGTCAACGCCGGTTACTCCCCGGACGCCGTTTGTGCCAAAATATTTTTTTTCGAGTTTTTCAAGTGCCATTTTTACAACCGTCTATCTAAGAATATGGGAGGTTGTTGATAATAAGGGTTGAGAAAAAAGTTTACTATTATTGTGTGTCTTCTTCGTCATCTTCGTCTTCATCATCACCTTTCCGGCTTTTTAGAAGGATGTTTGCTGATTCTCCAAGTTTGCGCATGATCTCGCTGATTTTATCTTCTATATCGATTTCCTCGTCGATTTCAAGGGATGTCCCTTCGATTTCGAGAAGGAATCTGGCTACTTCACTTGATTCAAAGAGAATATCGTCCAGTTCATCCAGGGTGAAAAATCCGCACATCGCTCCATAGAAAAAGGTGGCTCCGGATTTTCTGACTTTTCTTTTGAACGAATTTCGTGCCTGGTTAACTGCCTGGGGGGTGTATGTCTCTTCCATGAATGGGCAGAGTTCCGGGAGATGCTCTCCGATGAATGTCATCTCGGATCCGTATGGGGTTTTGAAATCCGAACACAGGCGGGCGATTGCCCATTCCCGTGCGGTAATGTAGGTTCGTTTGCGGAGGAATACATTGACTTTTCTGTAAGTGGCTCCATCGACTTTTTTGAATTTTTTGTATTTATTTATCTCTTCGCTGCGGTCCTCTTCGTATGACGGGTCGTCTGGTTTAAGAAGAGTGTCTTCCGTGGGCTTTTCGTATTCTTCCATTTCTGTTATCTGAATATAGGGGTGTTGTGTGTATTTTAGGGTTTGCTGATTTCTAGTTTTACCTTTTATTGTGTATAGCATCATACGGTTTATGAGATTGTTAATATGGGATGTTCACGCGGAAAAATATGTGAAAATCAAAATATAAAAAAAAGCTTTTCGCTATTTCATCTGGATAATTCCTGGAAAGAATACTCTTTGATTTTCGGACGGCCCGATATCTTCGGAAAAAAAGTAGTTTTATTTTTCAGTTGCAAGCGGGAAGTAATCCTGATATGCTTTTTTGCGTTCGTCAAGATCGGTATGGATGTATATTTCTGTTGTCTGAATGGAGTTATGCCCGAGGTTTTCCTGGACAATACGGAGATTATGTGAACGTTTGTAGAGTTCTGTTGCATAACTGTGCCGGATTTTATGGGGTGTGATTCCAGGCGGAGCATAAAGGTTGAAGATATGCTGCACAGTCCGCGGGGATATTGGATTCCCGTTTCTCCCTTCAAATACCGGTCCGTTTTTTTTATTGTTCATGTGTTCCTGAATCTGATTCAGGGTCTCGGCATCGCAAAAGACCGTTCTGATTTTTCCACCTTTTCCTCTGACACGGATCGTCCCTTCTTCAAAATCGATATGTTCCGTTAATAGCCCGCATACCTCGGAAACACGCATTCCTGTGGCATAAATCGTTCGGATTAATAGTGCATCGCGGGGATTTTCAAGGGATTCTATGAAGTTCATGACTTCTTTGTGCCGGAGATATTTGAGTTCTCTGTCCTTGATTTTTGGTCTGTCTACTTTGTTCATTGGATTTATATCGGTGACATCCTGGTTAATCAAATACTTGTAAAATGAGCTGAGGGCTGAGTTATATTGATGCAGGCTTGCGGGGCTTAAATGCCGTTCATTTCTAATCAGTGTAAAAAAATCACTGATTTCGTAGGCATCTGTATCGATTTCCGCTCCCATTCCGAAGTTATCTATTGTTTTGGTGGATTCGGGCGGGACTCCTTCGGCTTCTTTCAGGCATGTTTCATATTTTGCATAAAGTTTCAGAATTCTCCCATATGCTTCAATGGTATTTTCTGCATAGTTCTTCGTCTGGATATTGCTGAGGTATCGCGGGATCCAGGTACTGAAGGTTCGTTTCGGGGGTGCCATTTTATGTCTAAGTTATCTTTGAGCTGTGTGCTGATAATGATTGCGCATAATAGACATTATGCGCAATAAATCATGTTTTCGTGAGATAAAAATTAAGCTAAATTTGGCCTTTATTTTTAAAAATAACGTTAATTTTTGGTTTTTACAAAATTTTTCATAATTTGTCTGTCGCACGTACTTTGTGAGTCGGTGGTATTGGTTTCAAATGCGTCTCAGTGAAATAACGGGCTTTTGCGGGGTCGTGATGCTCGGGATGATTAATCATCTTACCCTATTCGCAAAACAGCTGTAAATCGAAGATATGAAGGTGTTATTTTTCAGGATTCTAATTTTTTTTGATTTTGTAATAAGAGGATTAGCTGTTTGTATTGGCTGAGGATATTTCCTATTGTCCGCGCTACCTGTCAGAAAAATATCCTGTTTTCTATAATTGTGTTATCACAATATTATTACGATTAATTGCTCTTTCTCCTTCTGTAAAAACAACCGTCGATCATTTTTATTTCAGTCAATTTCCTGTGGCTGGATTCTCTTCATTGAATATTACGTTCTAAATGAGCCTCGAAAAACGCAAAAATGAGCCACTTTCTTTTCAAAATAAATCATCAATATTCCCTTCCATTTTCTGATTCTTGAGTGAGGAGAGGGGGACTACTTCGGCGCGGATTCTGACGCAGTAGAAATATCCTGTTTCCAAGGCTCATCTGTCACGGAATATTCTCTCCATTATCCATTTTTATTCTTCCTCACTTATTCAAAATGTGTTTCTGAATGTGAAGTGCTGTTAAAACTAACCATCATTTTCATCCTTCCTGCTGGAAAATACTTGTTCTAATTTTGTTCGTTCATATTTTCGTCAGATTTATTCGCTTTGTTCCAGTAGAAATTACCTTATTTCTATATGTAATAAACCATATGATGCTATACATAGTGTGTTATTTTAAAACTCATTTCGATAGCATATATCTTCTGTGAAAACCATTATTACATCCCACGCTTCACATAAGGACGACATTCATGGCAAAACTGAAAATAAGAGGCGGAGATCTCGACCTTATCGAGTACGACTTCATCTCATTTCAGCCCGGTGAGCATCTATACACAGATATTCCCGTCGCAAAAAGACCTGTACCGCAAAAAGAATCCTTCAAGGTCACTGTACCGGCACGTATCCATCTATCCGTATTAGATATGAACAGATTTTCTCCGGGGATGCCCGGAGGGGGTGGATTGGGATTTGCCCTGCAGCTATACAGTGATGCCTCCCTATCCTGTACCACTGGCGAAACTGTCATCGATTCCCCGCGATTTCTGTTAATTGAACATCTGGTTGCAGCATTCAAAGCTGTCACCGGATACGCAGGGGGATTTATCATCCGGACCGAAGATCATGGACGAGAACATGTTGGTCTCGGCTCGACCTGCACAACTGCGGCCGCCGTCGTATCTGCTATGAACGAAGCAGTTGGCTGTCCCCTTACAATAGATAATGTTCGTCGGCTAATTGGTTACAACTATGTTGAAGAAACCAATGAACCCGGCAAACTGGCATTCGGATTTGAGACAGGGGTCGGGGCTGCCTCATCTATATATGGTGGAATGAATATTTTGGGTGATCAGCTTACCCATGTATATCAGCACCCTTTCGCTGAAGACAAAAACGTCTTCATCATAACGCCGACTATCCACACAGAACAGGACAATGCCGGAGTCGAAGAGTTTTCCCTTCTCATGAACCGGTCCCGGATTCTTGATTATCAGGATCGTGAACTTAAAGCCTACATGATTATGATGGACATGATTCCGGCAATAGATAAAGGTGACATCCGGAAAATGGGTGATGTCATGTGGGAGATTGAGTTCCGCGGTTCAAAACGTGCCGAAGTCCAGCATCATACATTTATTATCTATCAGCACATGAACGCTCTCAGGCAGGCGGGGCTGGAATTTGTTGCTATGAGTTCAGTCGGTCCCTCTATCTGTGTGGTGACCGACAAAACCGAATCGGAAATGAAATCGATTCTGGATACCATTGGTCTGGAAATTTCTGTTTCTACGAAGGTGGATAACAAGGGTATCATCATCACAAAAAGCTAATCATTCAAAATATTTGTGATGATATCTTGCGGAAAGGAGATATCTCCTTTTCCCAGGAAAAATTAGAGATATAGAGACTCAGGCAAACTATGGTCTGGGAATTCTGTATATGTTTAGACGATAATTTGCTTGTCATATATGTATCATCAAGACTTGTGGCGGGATTGAATCAACTCTTCGTCCGGTCTGAATGATATGGCTTTTCTTATTTTCACTATTAAATAAGATAAATACACACAATTATCACCTTCAAACGTCAATATACATTATATTATGAACATTATAATTAGTATAATTTGTATAATTATTACTGGTGTCATTATCGGGGGAACGGGTGTTACTGATGTAGGGATTCTTACGACTCCGGATAACTCTCCATTGTCCACTCAGTCATCTACATCTATCCCAATGGCAACCCTATTGCCCGATGCAGCTCTAACTCCCGCGTCTACTATTACATCTCCTATTATATCAAACGTCACGCGGACTCAGCCACCGGGAGAGTATATGTCGATTGTCGGCACATGGTCTGGCACTTACACGGCCCCTTTCATAGCCTCTGCCAGCTATCAGGCAGTCTTTAATGCAGACAACTCAGCCGTTATCACGGCGATAATCAATGCACCTGGTTATGACAATGTTCATTTTTCCCAGGCATTCATCTGGTCAGACCTTGGTAATAACCATTACGAAGGAACCTACGAATCCAAATCCCTGAACTTTATCCGTAATGGAGATAAACTCACCGCGACTGTCAATCCATACAAACTGGGGCTCACTGGGAATCAACTCTTTGACATAAATGCTAACATTGAACTCCGGAAATAATAATTTTTTTATGCTGGTTCTGTATCCATGTGGTCAGCAATGATTTGATTGTGTTGCCATGGAATCGGCGTGTCACCTCATAACTGCGGTGACCGGATAATCGACGGAGTATCAATCCGTTTATGTCTTTCTCTACCGTGCATATCGTAATCATCAATATTGATAACTAGTTTTTGTCATCACCAAAGGGGAATATCCAAGAATATCCTGAGATGATTGCCTTTATGCTAAGATATAAATGCCCCCTCTCTAGTATAGAGTATATGAATGTTAAACTACTCGTAACGGTAAGTGTTCTTCTCCTCGCATGTCTGTCTTCGGCAGGCTGCATAGGGACGACAACAGAAACTGATCCGTATGAACTAATTGGTACCTGGGTTGATTCAGGAAACGTATTTGGTGTTTCGTATGACCTGACCCTGGTATGTAATGATGACGGCTCTGCTCTGCTCACTGGATTCATTAATTATAATGATAAGAGATATGACCTCGATGAAAACCTGGAATGGGAGTACGTTGAAGGGAATACTTATCTTGGAAAAAGCGGGACAGACTCGCTCACCCTCCGCCTGAATGGGGATACCCTTACAATAACCGTCAACCCGAAAAAGATGGGTATTGCAAATTATGATATTGATTTTGATATCAATCTGAAACGTTCTGCGACATCCCCCAATGCAATTATTGGGAGCTGGACTGTGAATAAAACCGATGCCTATGAATTGAAAATGGTATACAAAGCTGATGGAACCGGCTTCATTTCAGGTCAGGTTTATTCTAATTTAGGCAGTGCTCAATTTAACCAGTCTGTTACATGGAATTATGTAAGTTCAAACACGTATCAGGCAAAGTATGGTTCCAGCACAGTTCCTCTTAAACTGTATGGTGACAGACTGCTGTTCGCGACAATTGTACCTTCCACGTTAGGCGCTGTGGGACACGATAATCCGATTTCCATCCTAACCACTAAGAACTAATCTTCTTCTTTTTTTTCGCTTTCTGAATTAATTTACCGAGGGCAGTTAACCTCTATAATTAGGTGGTTCCGGGGCGTTGTCACCGGACCATTTTTGGGGATAAGCCACTGAGTGAGAACACTTTTTCATAATTTTTTGGTATTGAAATTATGGCCAAAGCTCACTCTATTTTATGGATAAATATATATAATCCTCATTTTTTCATTATTGTTTGCATAAATTGATAGTAATCCAAGATGGTGAACCAAACCATTTTCATCTATGAGCACTGATAGAAACATGTATGAAGAAAAAAATCTTTATTACTGTTATTGTGTGTGTATTATGCATTGCAGGTGGTGCTGCAATAGCAATCAATTACTCCACATTGCAGGGCCTTGATTCAGAATCAGGTAACCTGACAAACACATCGACACTCGATCCGCTGAGCACATCAGCCGCAGTTCAGACGCAGGCAGCAGTCTCTAATTCAACAGGATTATCCTTGAATACGACCGAAACCTCTCTCATCAGTTCTTCAGGTTCCTCCTCCGGTTCGTCTGGTTCCTCGGGATCATCATCATCCGGTTCGGCAAACACGCCAACTCCCACAGTAACGCCCACAGTACCTCCAGTCCCTGATGGAATTGAAGCGATTGAAGGCACATGGGTCGGTTCAAAAACAATCGATTACTCTCCTATTGTTACAGTATCGACTAATTATCAGGCCGTCTTTAATGCAGACAACTCCGCCGAGGCAACAATGACTGTCAACATTTCTGATGTCGACCTTTCCGGTGTCAATCTGTCTCGTGTAAACTTATCCCGTATCGACCTTTCCCGCATCAATGTACCTGGTTTCAACCTTTCGGGCATCGATCTTTCGAATGTTAATCTTTCCGAATTAGACCTCCAAGGTGAAGAACGTACCGTGTCCCAGCCATTTATCTGGTCGTATGCTGGCTCTAACTATTATATTGGAACATACAACTCTGCCTACGGACCTATATCCCTGATTTTTGTAATCAATGGGGATACTCTCACCCTGACAGTTAATCCTGTCGATATGGGGTTCACCACCAATCCGCTCTTAGACATGGATGTCACTGTTGAACTCCACAAAACGGATTCCTCAACTCAAATAGCGGTCTAGGGTGGATTGCATCACTCAATTTCACTGTTGAACTCAACAAAACTCAATCTTCATCCCTTTTTTAAGTAAATTCTTTATCCTGACCATTAAAAAATTGAACCTTAAAAACTCTGGTATAATTCCGGGTACATGATACATTTTTATTCGTTCTACCCTGGATAAAGAGCGCGAGGAAATTGCCAAATTTTTTTGTTATGCTGCTGCCTTTGGTCGGGGTAATCAAAGGAGATACCCGGGTCTGCAGATCTTTCCTCTCTCACAGATATTGCTCTGAGCCTTTGTTTTCGGACATATTTCCGGGGTACGTTGTTTTTCTCAGTTTGTCCCAAAAACCATAAATAATATGTAAATATGATTAATTACGTTCAAATAATCCAATAAATATTCAATATCAATCGTATTCAGTCTGCTTGATAATTATGATAAAATTGTGAGCCAAACAATTTTCATCTATGAACACAGATGAAATCTTGTATGAAGAAAAAAATCCTCATTGCTATTGTGTGTGTGCTTTGCATTGCAGGTTGTGTTGCTGTTGGTTTGAGTTACTCCTCGCAGGGTCTCACTCCGGAATCAGGCGGCAACTCTACCTCCACGCCAACTAACTCTCCCACCGCGACGGAAACATCATCGGCTGTTCCGACGACCACATCAACGACTACCTTGACCTCCGTTCCGACACAATCGTCAGGTTCTGGTGCAAGTGAAACATCAGTCCCTTCTGTAACGAACACGGCAAGTCCTACTGAAACAACTACAGCAAGTCCTACCGCGACGAGTACGGTAAGTCCCACTGCGACGCAGACATCATCATCCGGTTCATCGGGAACACCCACACCAACTGTGGAGCCAACCCAAACAGTGGAAGAGCCCGATAAGATTGTTGGCACATGGACTGGTTCCTACGCTCCCCAGATGCCTTTCACAGCCGTGGCAACATTTAATGTAGTCTTTAACGCTGATAACACCGCGGTTTCCTCAGGTAATATCAACGCGCCTATAGTGGGTTATGATAATAAGGCCTTTTCCGACATCGAATTAACCTGGTCGAACCTTGGAAATAATCAGTATAAAGGATTCTATGGAGACAAATCCATAACCTTTGTAATGGACGAAACTGGTTCTACTCTCATGATGACAATCAATCCTTATGTTATGGGACTCACCAGTAATTTGCTCCTGGACATGGACATGGTGGTTGAACTTAGAAAAGTTTAACCTTTTTTGCTGATTTACGTGCTGCATTCTACCTATTGATTATTCAGAAAATAACCTGCCGTGACTTTTATTGATTTTCATTATCAGGTATATAGTCAGCTATACATTTCTACTCATCAAATGCGGATTAGTTTCAATTAGAAAAATAGTAACTGTTATTATATATGTTCAATCCTGCAGAAAGGTCCGAAAATTTCGGCACATGGAAAGATACCCCCCTCCTTCATAGCCGCGGCTGATAATCCGTTCATCTTTCATTATATTACACAGTCGCTACTTCCGAAATGTCTACGCGCCTCGCTTAGGTTATGACTGTATTGCTTTTTCCGCCCATCTCTATGATGTTCAATCCTTATGAATTGGAACCAACACCTCAGTCATTCCTTAACATGGCTGATTCCATACAACTTCACAAAGTGTAACATAATTTTTTTACGCGGGTTATTTATCCCCGGCATTACAAATATTGACCATCCAAATATCGGGCACTATTCATGACACACGAACAAAAAAATATCCTCTCTGTACGGGATATGGAACGTGAGGAAATTGACAAACTCCTCTGTTCCGCT
The DNA here is from genome assembly GCA_002506085.1 of Methanocorpusculaceae archaeon UBA425. Taxonomy (GTDB): domain Archaea; phylum Halobacteriota; class Methanomicrobia; order Methanomicrobiales; family Methanocorpusculaceae; genus Methanocorpusculum. The sequence continues at coordinate 40,464 of DAWV01000005.1, read as the reverse complement.
GCCGCATTTGATCGTGGTAATTTCACTGGTCACGAATTGGACGGCAAACTTCTCGCCGTCCTTTTTTTTGAACCAAGTACCAGGACCCGCATGTCTTTCTCCTCTGCAATGATGCGCCTCGGCGGGAAAATTCTCAATCTGGGTTCTGTTGAAGCAACCTCCATCACAAAAGGGGAAACATTATCTGACACAATCCGCGTCATTTCAGGCTACGCCGACGCAATTGTTTTGCGCCACCCAAAAGAGGGAGCCGCGCGTCTTGCGAGTGAAGTTGCAACGGTGCCGGTCATCAATGGTGGTGACGGAGCCGGTCAGCACCCTTCGCAGACGTTACTCGATCTCTATACTATCCGTGAATCCATGCGGATAGAAAACATCGACGTCGGAATGCAGGGTGACCTTCGTTACGGAAGAACCGTGCACTCTCTTGCTTTCGCCCTCTCTAAATATAATAATGTGCGTCTTCACGCAATCGCTCCCGAAGGGCTTGATTTTCCAAGCCACATCAAGGAAGATCTCCATGATGCCGGTGTCGAACTCATCATCCATGACAATATCGAAGATGCTTTGCCCGAACTCGACGTCCTGTACGTGACCCGCCTTCAGCGCGAACGTTTCCCGGATCCTGTTGCCTTCGCAAACTATGCGTCAACATACCGTATCACGCCCGCCCTCCTCGAATGTGCCAAACCCAATATGATTGTTCTCCACCCTCTTCCCCGCGTGGATGAAATCGACCCGGCAGTTGATGCGCTTCCCTGTGCCAAATACTTTGAGCAGGCACATAACGGTGTTCCGGTGAGAATGGCAATGTTAAACGAGGTGATGAACTAATGGTCAGGACAATTTCAGATGGGATTGTAATATCCCCCATTAAAAACGGTACCGTAATTGATCACATAACTCCCGGTGAGGGTCTCACTGTTATACGGATTCTGGGAATCGAGGATGGGACCAATGTCACATTCACCGTAGCTTCAAATGTCGTCAGTTCCCGAGGGGGAAGAAAGGACATGGTCAAAATCGAGAACCGTGAACTCCTCAAGGATGAAGTAGATAAAATCGCTCTGGTTGCTCCGTATGCAAGCATCAGTATCATCAGGGATTTCAAAGTTTCTGTCAAAAAGCCGGTAGGGGTTCCAAAAGAAATTGTCGGCGTCATCAAATGCCCGAACCCGAACTGTATTACCAATACCAAAGAGCCGGTGAAGAGTAAATTCGTCGCTCACCCGAGAGGATTCCGCTGTCAGTACTGTGATTCCATCATTTCACGCGAGATGGACATCGGCGACTACATCTGAAAACTCTTTTTCATTCCAGAGACGAATCATCTCTTCTATAACCGGAAGCGGGGCAGTTGTCTTTAGACCAGTTACACAGAAATGTGTGCGGGTCGTGTAGTACCCTGCTTTATTCAGGTTTTCAATCAGCTCTTCAATTTTTGGCGGGGAGACCTTCATACTTCGGGAAATGAAATGGTAATCGTAGAAAGTACAGGTTTCCGGTTCTGCCAGCAGGAACGAGAGCATTTTATCCATCTGTTTTTTTGTCCCGAACTCCATTTCGGGTAACAGACTTTGCATTTCTGTGAGAACCCCCTTCTCCTGCAGGGGTCCCATCCAGAGAGGACCGATAGGTTCGGTCTCCGCACCGCAAATCGGGCAGACATGGGATTTTGGTAAAAGACTTCCTTTCTGCTCGGCACGATACAGACATTTCGTGCACTGCATAACAAATCCTATCTGTGCCATGGTTTCTTCCGCGGCTGTGACTTTGTTAAGAACCCGGACATGAGAACGGAAATAATGAGACTTTGCAAAGCTCAGAATCGGAGCCATGCCGCGGTCATATTTGACAAGTTCCCGTGCAATCGCCCCCATCATTATACGGAGTCCTACTTCTGCATGATACTCGGTGTTTTTTGGTGTTGCAAAATATCTGCGGCAGCCTGCTTTGAAATGAGCTCCGCAAAGGGGGGCGGTATCCGTCGCCGTAACAAATAGATAATGCTTAGCCGCTCTGGATGCTGCATCCAGAAATGGAATCGGTGTTCCAAACGGATCGAGGTCGATTGCATCAAACCGCGATGTGCACATCAGCCGGTTTGCATCGTCACAGGTAACGGTAATATTGCCCCCGAGTTTTTTTGCATTCTCTTCGATGATTCTGACCGCTCTTTCATCACGGTCGTTAATCGTGACCGGAATCCCTGCTTCATTTGAAATACGAAGTCCGCGGACCCCGGTCGCCGCCATCGAGTCAAGATAATCTTCCGGCTGAATGCATTTCGCGAGCAGAACAGTCATGTCGCGGTTAAATTCCATTCTGGTGTTGTAGAACACCGGCGCGGATCCTGGCGGAAACTGTGTCGTTTCGTCCTGAACCGGAGCGGTAAAAGTTGTGCTCCCTTCGGTAATTTCCCTGCATTCCATGATAAATCCCAAAAGTGTAAACGGACATGTAGGGATTCGAACCCTAGATATTCAGCTTAGGAGGCTGATGCCATATCCTGGCTTGGCTACATGTCCCCAGGTACCTAATCATATTTGCAGTGGAGGGGGATATCTTTTTCGACAAAGCACGCCCACCAATAGAATACATGAGTCTTTCCGGCTATGTAAAAATTATTCGTCCGGTGAACGCCGGAGTCTCCGGGATTACTGCAGGCGTTGCCTACTTTATTGCAGGCGGCACAAATCCGCTCTATGCAGTTTTGCTGTTATTCATTGTCCTTGTGATATGCGGAGCCGGAAACGTGCTCAACGACTACTTCGATTTGGAAATCGACAAAGTGAACCGACCTGACCGTCCGATTCCGTCTGGTCAGGTTGCCTCGAAAAAAGCTCTTCTTTGGGCATTCACGCTTTTCGGAGCTGGTATTCTTGCCGCCTGTTTCACCAATTTCTGGTGCCTGGGTATTGCTCTTATCAATACCGTTATCCTCATCATCTATGCCGCGAAATTCAAAGGCATTCCATTACTGGGCAATTTATGCGTGGCATATCTTTCGGGAAGCATCTTCCTCTTCGGTGGATTATTAGTGGGACCCGAGTCGTTCCTTGTCATGTTCCCTCTCTTTGCCATCACATTCTTTGGAACGCTCGCCCGCGAACTTCTGAAGGATGCCGAGGACATTGAAGGAGACAGGGCAGGGGGCGCACGTACTCTTCCAATGAGTATCGGCGTTCCCGGGACTTCCGTTCTTGCGGTGATTCTTATAATATGTGCGATACTCGCAAGCTTTGTTCCCTACTTTACCTGGGGTCCTCTCTACCTGATTCTGATTTCGGTAGTTGATGTGTTCATCTTCCTCGTTACAGCCAAATCTCTTGTGTTCAAAAGTTCAGGCGAACTCGCTGCTTCGAAGTGCACAACCTATCTCAAGTACGGCATGTTTGCGGCCATTTTCGTTTTTTTGCTGGTGTACCTTGTTACAAGCTTCCTGTAACGGGCACTATTATTCAGAACCTATTAATATTCCCGGAGTAGATAGGATTAGTAATATACATGGGGTAACATGAAGGTATTCGTAAAAGATAATCTGCATATGGCAGAAGCAGGTTCATATTTTCGTGACTCTGTAAAAATAGAGGGTGATTTTCTTGTTCCCCCCAGGACCCATTTCTGGCGGGATCTGGTCGTTACCGGCAAACTCCTTCTTGGTCCCGAGTCCCATGTAGCCGGGAATGTAAAATGCAATGGAGCGGTTATCTGTCATGACGCAGTCATTGAGGGGGAACTTGATTCCGGTCTGGAACAGCTGACAGTATGTGATAATGCGAAGGTCCGTGTCATCAAATCAGAAGGCGATGTTCTGCTTCGTCCGGAAATAGTTTCTGCCGAGGTCAGCGGAATCAATATTCTCGTTGTTGGTAAAGTACAGTGCGGAAAACTGATGGGGAAAAATACCCGCGTAATCACCAATTAACCTTACTTTTTTAATTGTGCCGGACAATTACTATGTATGGCAGATGTCATTTTAATTTCCGGGAGCCCGCGGGCGAAAGGAAACACCGAATATGCAGTTAATGTGTGCAGGGATGCTATCGAAAAACGGGGTCTTACTGCAAAAGTAATCTCTCTTCGCGGTAAACCGATTCAGGGTTGTATTGCGTGCGGAGAATGTGCGAAAAACGGAAAGTGTTCCCTTAATGACGCATTGAACGATATGCTGGACGACATCAAAGAAGCAGACGGTTTTATCATCGGAGCTCCGGTGTATTTCGGGACGGCACGCGGAGATGTGATGAATCTGATGCAGCGTCTTTCGATGGTTGCCCGTGCAAACGGAAACTGGCTTTCGGGGAAAGTGGGCGGTCCGGTCGTTGTGGCACGCCGTGCCGGTGTGATGTCAACACTGCAGGAGATGCTTATGGCATTTTTCATCTCAGATATGATTGTCTGCGGGTCGTCATACTGGAATATCGCATATGGTCACGCTCCGGGTGATGTGGCAAACGATAAGGAAGGGATTGCCACGCTCGAAAAGTTTGGAGATAATGTTGCAAAGTTAATCCTGCAGCTGAGAAAATAATTTCCGGAAATCTCTTTTTTTTAGTTGGACATACCTGTTATCGAATTCATTTCATTCTCTTGACTGCCTATCCTGCACGCAGAATATGTCCGGTCCTGTTCCCATCCAATCGTTAAAAAGAGGTGTGATTATGTGGAGTGACGTGCAATATACATACATTATGACGCTCGGCACAGATATTGCAAAAACACTCTCCGAGGTAGTGGATAAAGATATCCGGATTATGCATGTTTGCGGCACCCATGAAGCGGCGATTGCAAAATACGGTATTCGTTCTGTTCTTCCCCCGCAGATGAAAATCGTGATGGGACCGGGATGTCCGGTGTGTATCACTCCCCAGGGAGAAATAGATGCTGCCTGCGAACTTGCACGCAAAGGTTGTATCGTGTGTACCTATGGAGATCTTCTCCGTGTGCCGGGCTCGAAGACCTCGCTCGAACAGGTTGACGGGGATGTCAGAATCGTTCAGGGTGTGGCAAAGGTTGTGGAAATCGCCCGCCAGAATCCGGATAAGGAGGTTGCGTTCATCTCGGTCGGATTTGAAACGACTGTTCCAACTGTGGCTGCCGCGCTTCTCACCCAACCGCCGGAGAACTTCAGCATTCTTGTCTCGCACCGTCTTGTCCCGCCGGCAATGGAGTGGCTTATGGCCCAGGGCGAAGCAGCCCTGGACGGGTTCATTCTCCCGGGTCATGTCTGTGCGGTGATGGGGTATCATGAATATGAACAGTTCAAGGTTCCGCAGGTTGTTGCCGGATTCGAACCTGAGGATATTCTTCTGGCTTTACTGATGATTGCAAGGCAGGTGGAGAATGGCGAGGCGAAGGTCGAGAATGCCTATCCGCGTGTGGTGACCCGTGACGGAAACGTGAAGGCACAGAATCTGATGAAGGAGGTGTTCACTCCTATCGACGTCGAGTGGCGCGGGTTCCCGGTCATTCCGAAATCCGGTCTTGCCCTTAAGCCGGAGTTTGAACAGTTCGATGCCCAGAAGAAGTTCGATCTGGTCTATGAAAAAGTCACGAAAAAGGCGGGCTGTATCTGTGACAAAGTTCTCCGCGGTATGGCCGACCCTTCGGATTGCAAGCTTTTCGGCAAAACCTGCACGCCGCGTGTCCCGGTCGGACCTTGTATGGTATCCCACGAAGGGGCATGCCGCATCTGGTATCAGTATCAGCAGAGAAAATAATATTCCCTCATTTTAACGAGGATTAAAATACTGTCACGCTCAATATACTAAGGCGTTCAACGTAATGCATTTGCACCGATAGGGTAGTCAGGATATCCTATGGGCCTCCGGAGCCTATGACTCGGGTTCAAATCCCGACCGGTGCGTCGTTTTTTTTTCACGAGATTCTTTATTATATAGTGTTCTCAATTACAACTGAAAGACTCAATTCGTACAAAAAAAGATGATATATCCGTTACTCACTGTATCCCCGGGAGTTTCCCGCTCAGATTTTTATAACAGCCAAGCTCTTTTACCCGGGTCGCGGCCTTCAGCTCCCGCACGGCATCCTTCCATCCATTCCCTGTTTCAATATCAATGAAAAAGTTGTATCTGCCGATGCCTTCTTTGGATGGTCTTGACTCGATTCTGGTGAGATTAATTCCTCTGCGTGCAAAAACTCCCAGAATCCCATATAAGAGACCGGGTTGATTCTCTTTCGGCAGAATCACAATACTGCATTTTTCCGGATTGACCGGCGCTTTGTCTCCTGCGGAAATCTCAAGGAACCGTGTCGTATTGTTTTCGGAGTTCTGGATGTCTTTTTGCAGTATCGGTAGATTATACAGCTTAGCCGCACTTTCTGTTGTCACGGCCGCGGATTTTCCTGTCGATGCCGCCAGTTTTGCACTTTGTGCGTTACTACTCGTGTGAATCAGTTCCGCATCCTTCAGGCGTCTCAAGAAGACACTGCACTGTTCATGCGTCTGGGGGTGGAGGTAGACAACCGAAATTTCTTCCGGTTTATATCCAGATACGAAAAAGTGTCTGATTGGCAGGTAATACTCGGCGGTTATGGTACATGGCGTCTCGAGAAGACCATCAAGGGTCTCTCCAACACCGCCCGCTTCGCTGTTTTCCACGGGTACAATCCCTCTGATATGGTGTGCCGATACAGCCGAGAATACTTCCCTGATTGTCGGAAAAAGAAGGATCTCCTCTCCTTCTTCTTTGATTAACCCGGCAAGTTCACAGGAAAATGTACCCCTTGGTCCCAGTGCTGCGAGTGTCATTCCCCCCTTACTCCCCGTTCAGTAGAATTTCTATTGCCTCTTCTGCGGTTCTTCTTTCATGTACGATCATGGCAGCTGCCCGCACAAATTTGTCCGGATACTGGTACTGGAAGGCATTTCTTCCGATAGAGACACCTGCCGCCCCTCCTTCCATTGCACCTTCAATCAGCAGCATGGTCGAAAGGGCGTCCATCTTCGAGCCGCCGGCGATAACGACCGGCACATGACATCCTTCGGTTACCTCTCTGAATGAATCCGGGTCTCCGGTGTACACTGTTTTCACGATGTCGGCGCCAAGTTCGGAACCGACGCGGGCAGCGAGTTTGACGGCCTCTGTCAGATTCGATGGGTTGATGTTCTTCCCTCTCGGGTACATCATCGCGAGGAGAGGCATGCCCCATTCGATGCATTCGATTGCGACATGACCCAGGTCGGCAAGCATGTTCGCCTCATTATCAGCGCCGATGTTGACGTGCATGGACACACCGTCAGCTCCCATTTTTAGTGCAGTCTGTACGCTGTTGACAAGCACTTTATTGTTCGGGTCGGGTCCGAGGTCTGTGCTTGCGGAAAGATGCAGAATCAGTCCGATGTCCGGTCCGCCTTTTCTGTGGCCGTGGAGAGCAAGGCCCATATGCCCGATCACTGCGTTTGCTCCGCCTTTTGCTACAAGATCAACAGTTCTTTCGAGATCGATTAACCCTGGAATAGGGCCGCTTGATACGCCGTGATCCATTGGGACGATAACGGTTGTTCCTGTGTCACGGTTCATGATTCTTTGGAGTCTGATTTCTTTTCCTCTCATGTTTGCTTCCTTTTTTGGTGATTATTCTGAAAATTGCCTGGCTTTCGCTGCACCAGAAAAAAGTTCCCGACAAAATGGCTAGTGGTTTTATGGAAATTCAATCTGGTGCAGCAAACTTACTGTCTAAACCAGAACTGAATACTAAAGCTGCTAAAAATTACAAAAGTGGCTAGTAATGTGCTCGGTACAGAGCATCTGCTCGGAGCGTTACAACGCATTTCCGGGAGAGACTCCTTGCACATGATATATTAATTCCTGTTATAGGTAATAAAACCATATGCCGCTAAAAAATGGTGGGTCAGTTCTTTTTGAACTGCGGCATCATTCCGCGAAGCTCTGCGCCGACTTTCTCGATTTCATGTTCCTCATCTGCACGGGTAAGTGCATTGAATACCGGTTTGTTGACCATGCATTCGAGCATCCACTCCTTTGCAAACTCTCCGGACTGAATCTCATAGAGAATCTCACTCATAGCTTCATAGGATTCGCGGCCGATAACACGCGGCCCGCGGGAAACGTCGCCGTATTGTGCCGTGTTGCTCACAGCTTCCCGCATTTTTGTGAATCCACCCTCATAGATGAGGTCGACGATGAGTTTCATTTCATGGCACACTTCAAGGTATGCCATCTCGGGGGCGTATCCTGCATCGACAAGGGTGTCAAATCCCGCTTTAATCAGAGAGGTCACTCCTCCGCAGAGGACGGCCTGCTCGCCGAAAAGATCAGTCTCGGTCTCCTCTCTGAACGTGGTTTCAAGTACAACGGCCCGGGTTGCTCCGATTCCTTTTGCATACGCAAGAGCGTATTTCTTCGCGTTTCCCGTGTAGTCCTGTTCGATCGCGATAAGTGCCGGAACGCCCATTCCCTGCTCATAGGTTCTTCTGACCATGTGTCCGGGACCTTTCGGCGCCACCATGATTACATCGACATTTGCCGGAGGAACGATCTGACCATAGTGAATGTTGAACCCGTGCGAGAACATCAGGCACTTTTTCTCGGTCATGTAGGGCATGATTTCGCTCTTGTAGACGGCAGCCTGTAACTCGTCCGGGACGAGGATCATGATGATGTCGGCTTTTTTGGAGGCTTCGGCTACATCGTAGACTTCCTGTCCGTCTTTTTTTGCCTGGTCTCTGCTTTTTCCCGGTCTGACTCCGATAATGACCTTAAGACCGCTGTCTTTTAAATTTAAGGACTGTCCTCTTCCCTGTGAACCGTAACCGATTACAGCGATCGTTTTTCCTGCGAGATTTTTGAGATCTGCATCAGTTTCGTAATATTTTTCCATCATGGTTTTATCCTTCGTTTTTCGTAATACTGGTTAGTCTGTAATCCAAAGATCAAATGGTCTGTTTGTCAAATCCTCCGGATGGGTAAACGACATTAAGAACGTTTTTTTGCCGGAGGTTCCGGAAGGCACGTCCGCAGATTATCGGGCGGATACCCTCTTCAGCACAGACCCTTTTCACAGTTTCAAACCCGACATCTGAAGATGCCGGAAATCCTGCCTCGATCACATCAACGCCGATCTCGGAAAGCTGATGCGCAATTATAATTTTCTGCTCCGGTGTGAATGCTACGCCGGGCGTCTGTTCACCATCACGAAGTGTGGTGTCTAAAATAGTCACTCCTCTTTTCGTGTCGACTGTACTTTTATCGCAATAGAATGCGATCCGCCACTTTCGCAGTGACTTCTCCAATCCCATCTTCCTGAGACATACCCAGTATCAATGCACTGGTTTGAGATAAATCTTTCCCTTTGTATTTACGGTAAAGCCGTGATTTATGGTATTCCGCGCTCTCACCCGAAAAATGTCGATGTGAGCGCATAATTTTGCGGATTATACAAAACGTATTTATAGTAATTGAAATCAGACTATCTAACCGGAGTTTAATCCCATGAGTGATTGTTTTATTTGGCTATGAGCGGATTCGTTTCCTGGACACGACGCTTCGTGACGGGGAACAGACGCCGGGCGTCTCTCTGACACCCACCCAGAAACTTAAGATCGCAGAAGAACTTTCCGCCATAGGTGTGAACGTGATTGAGGCCGGATCGGCAGTCGCGTCCGAAGGCGAAAGAGAGGCTTTACGGCTGATATCTGATGCGGGATTCAACGCAGAAATCTGCACCTATGTACGCGCGAAACACGAAGACATTGATGTCGCCGTGAAATGCGGGGTGGATTCTGTGCATCTTGTCGTTCCAGTTTCTGACCTTCATATTACAAAAAAACTCGGGAAAACCCGCGAAGAGGTCTATGTAATGGCAATGGAATCCATTGCATACGCCAAGGAGAGAGGGCTCATTGTCGAACTCTCCGGCGAAGACTCTTCGCGGGCAGATCAGCAGTATCTGGCCCGGATTTTTAAAGATGGAGTCGAACACGGAGCTGACAGGCTTTGTTTCTGTGATACTGTAGGACTTCTGACCCCTGAGAAAACGGCCGAAATCATCCCGCCGTTATGCTTTGCCCCACTGAGCATTCACTGCCATAATGATCTCGGTCTTGCTGTTGCAAACAGTATCTCGGCATTAAAGTCCGGAGCGACCTGCGTCCACACGACAATCAACGGAATTGGTGAACGTGCCGGAAATGCAGCGTTCGAAGAGGTCGTAATGGTTCTTGAGAAGCTGTACAGCTATAATACGGGAATTGACACGACGAAAATCTATGGACTGTCAACGCTCGTATCCCAGCTGACAAAAATCTCTCTCGCGGCAAACAAGCCGATTGTCGGCACAATGGCATTCACCCACGAAAGCGGCATCCATGCACACGGTCTCCTTCGGGATACCGCAACGTACGAACCCATGGCCCCCGAAATTGTTGGAAGAAAGCGGAGAATCGTTCTCGGAAAGCATTCCGGGACTGCCTCCGTTCAGTCGGCCTTACATGAACTTGGCTACGATCCAAACGAGAAACAACTCGCAGAGATTCTCGCACGCGTGAAAAAAGTCGGTGATCTGGGAATGAAAGTCACGGACGCTGATGTAATGGCAATTGCCGATTCAGTCATGCAGCTGGAGTGCAAACCGGTGCTCAGCTTAAAGCAGTTTACGGTTGTGAGCGGCAGTAATGCCATTCCGACCGCGTCCGTGACGATGGAAGTAAACGGGCAGAAAATAACCGGCGCCGCGACCGGAACGGGTCCGGTCGATGCTACCCTCAAGGTCCTTCAGCAGTCTGTGGCAATGCTCGGAGACATACAACTCGAAGAATATCATGTGGACGCAATCAATGGAGGTACGGACGCGATGGTTGATGTAACGGTGAAAATGAGAAAAGACGGGAGGTCTCTGACTTCCCGCGGGGCAAGAACAGACATTATCGAAGCAAGCGTTGAGGCAGTCATCGCAGGTATGAATAGATTACTGAGGCCGGGAAAATGAAGAGCGGAGCGGCAATACTGATCGAGAGTTTAAAAGATGAAGGTGTTGAGATTATATTCGGTTATCCCGGCGGCTCTGTCTTACCTATCTATGACGAATTATACCATGCAAACCTGAAGCATATTCTCGTCCGGCACGAGCAGGCAGCCATCCATGCAGCCGACGGTTATGCACGGGCAAGCGGAAAAGTCGGGGTCTGCCTCGCAACATCAGGACCGGGGGCCTGCAATCTGATTTCAGGCCTTGCGACGTCCAACATGGACTCGACGCCTGTGGTTGCCTTAACAGGCCAGGTCCCGACAGGGCTCCTCGGGAACGACGCGTTCCAGGAGTCAGACATAACCGGCATAACCATGCCGATCACCAAGCACAACTACCTGGTCAAAAATGCAAAAGACATAAAAATTACCGTCAGGTCTGCGTTTTATATCGCAGGAACCGGACGTAATGGTCCTGTGCTGGTCGACCTGCCCAAAGATGTGCTGACGGGCAGGGTCGCGGACAGCGAAATAGATCGGAGCGAGCCGGAACTCAGAGGATACAAACCGACCCTGAAAGGACATCCCCGTCAGATAAAAAAAGCGCTTAATGCCATCTGTGAAGCAAAACAGCCCCTCATCTACGCAGGCGGCGGAGTGATTACTGCCGGAGCATCAGAAGAGCTGGTGAAACTCGCTGAACTCTTCTGTCTCCCTGTGACGACGACCTTAATGGGGCTCGGCGCAATTCCGACGAATCACCCGCTGAACCTCGGAATGCTCGGCATGCATGGGACTGAGTATGCGAATTATGCCGTATCCGGCTGTGATCTTCTGATTGCCGTTGGAGCACGGTTCGATGACCGGGTCACCGGAAAGCTGAGCCACTTTGCGAGCCATGCGAAAATCATCCACATCGACATTGACCCTGCTGAAATCGGCAAAAATGTTCCGGTTGATATCCCAATCGTCGGCGATGCAAAGTCGGTTCTCACCGACATGATCGGGATGGCCGAAAAAACCGGCTGCTTCTGTGAGCCATGGCTCGATCAGGTCAAGGCATGGCGGAAAAATCACCCGTTGCGGCAGATAACCGACGGCAAACTGCATCCTCAGCACATCATCCGGAAACTCTCCGAGATTCTTGACGGCGGCGGAATCATCGTAAGCGAAGTGGGTCAGAACCAGATGTGGGCTGCCCAGCACTACAGCTTTAAAAATCCCCGGCAGTGGATCAGCTCAGGCGGTCTTGGAACGATGGGATTTGGATTCCCCGCCGCCATCGGAGCCTGGTTTGCAAAACCCGAAGAGACCATCGTCGTAATCGCGGGTGATGGGAGTTTCCAGATGAACATCCAGGAACTTGCAACCGTAGCCCAGTACAACATCCCGGTGAAAATCATCATCCTGAACAACATGTACCTCGGAATGGTCCGGCAATGGCAGGAACTCTTCTACGAAAAAAGATACTCCTACACCGAAATGCCTTCGGTCAACTTTGTCGGCATTGCAAAAGCCTACGGAATTGAAGGCATGCAAATCGATTCGGTTGAAAATGTCGAAGAGGCTCTCCGAACAGCGATAAACTATGACGGACCCTACCTGCTTGATTTCAGAATCGAGCGGGAGGAAAACGTCTTTCCCATGGTCCCCGCGGGTGCCGCCATCAGTGATATGATAGGAAAACACATTCCAAATGAAGGGGAGGAGCAATGAAACCGCACATCATCAGCGTCCTTGTCGAAAACAAACCGGGTGTTCTTTCCCGGGTATCCGGACTCTTCTCACGAAGGGGGTACAACATCGAAAGTCTTGCGGTCGGAACCTGCGAAACACCCGATATGAGCCGGATAACGATTGTGGTGATTGGTGATGACATGCACATAGAGCAGGTAAAAAAACAGCTCAACAAACTCATCGACGTCATAAAAATCATCGACATCACCGAAAAAGAGCATGTCTCCCGGGAACTCGCCCTCATAAAAGTCCATGCCGAACCCGGGTCTCCCCGGTCGGAAGTCATGCAGATAGCAGACATCTTCCGGGCAAAGATAATTGATGTCGGCGCCCAGACTCTCGTTCTTGAAATTACCGGAGACTCCGAGAAAATTCAGGCGATAGAGACCCTGCTCAGACCCTACGGTGTCCTGGAACTCGTGAGAACAGGACGGATAGCTCTTCATCGGGGCGCTCCGTCCGTAAAATAACGGAAGACCGTGCCGAAAAAAATTCTGAAGATAACCCGGGAACCGCGTCCCCTGTCCCTCAGACCTGCCGGTGAGAATGGCGCTCATTGCTCCCCTCTCCCCGGCAAAGAAACGGGCTGCCTGCTCTATCGTACTGTTTGTAATGATTCTCGAACTCTCCATTCCAGAAAGATTTATCATAACTGCCGCCATTACATGTTGGTATGTCTCACAAAGAAGAGATCGGAGCAGTCACCGCAAACGTTGTGGCGGATTGTAATCTATTACAATACCAACAGTAAAGTCAATACGAACAGAACCGTTTCTATTTTCGACACCACCCTTCGTGATGGTGAACAGACCCCCGGCATATCATTCACACCGGAGCAGAAAATTATCATTGCACACCAGCTTTCCGATATCGGTGTTGATGTGATCGAGGCAGGATTTCCGGCATCTTCAGATGCCGAGTTTGAAACTGTAAAGAGAGTCTGTGCTGAAGAGGGCATCCGCCCGATGATCTGCGGACTTGCCCGTTCCGTGAAAGGAGATGTGGACCGCTGCATCGAGGCAGGCGTGGATATGGTCCATGTCTTCATTCCCACGTCAAAGATTCAGAGAACCTACACTATCAAAAAAAGTCATGCGGAAGTCCTGGCAATTACCCGGGAGATAGTCTCGTATGCACGTTCGAAATGTGACAATGTCATGTTCTCGCCGATGGATGCGACCAGAACCGAACCCTCGGAGTTGCTTGAAGTCTGTAAAGCCGCGGATGAGGCGGGCGCGACCATAATTAATATTCCGGATACCGTAGGTGTAAGCACCCCGTCCGCGATGAGGGAGATAATCATGATGATCCGGAAGAATGTGAAGTGCAGAATCGATGTCCACTGCCACAATGATTTCGGTCTCGCGACGGCAAATACGATTGCGGCGGTTGAAGGGGGCGCCGATCAGGTCCAGGTGACGGTGAACGGCATCGGTGAACGTGCCGGAAATGCGGAATTGGCCCAGACGGTCATGATTCTGCAGTCAATCTGCGGATTCAGGACGAATATCACGACGGAAAAACTGGTCGAGACCTCGAGACTTATTTCGCGATTCGCACAGATACCCGTCCCTCCGATGCAGCCGGTCGTCGGCGAAAATGCATTCTCGCACGAAAGCGGCATTCATTCCCAGGGAGTAATGGCAAATACCGGAACATTCGAACCGGGCATCATGACACCTGAGATGGTCGGTCACAGAAGACGTTTAAAGCTTGGAAAACATGTGGGAAAGCATGCAATCCGCCAGATGCTTGAGGATGTAAACATCAGACCGTCCGATACGGAGCTGGATAGTATCGTTGCTAAAATCAAGGACATTTCCGGACGCGGGAAGAAGGTAACCGAGTTCGACCTCTTTGAAATCGCCGATGATATAACCGGCAGCCACTATGACAAAAAAATGTTCATTCTGGATGATATTTCGATATTTACCGGGAGCCATGCCATTCCGACATCAAGTGTCCGGGCATCGGTCCATGGCGAAGATAAAATCTGCTCAAGAACAGGGGTAGGTCCGGTGGACGCTGCCATGAAAGCACTGCTGGCGATTGCTCCCGGGAAAATTCAGTTAAAGAGTTATCAGGTCGAGGCGATTTCCGGCGGAACAGACGCACTTGGCTGTGTAACCATTGAAGTAGAGGATGAAAAAGGCAGAATCTTCGATGCAGGTGCTTCAAACACGGATATTGTGATTGCATCTGCTGAAGCATTGGTAAACGCTCTTAACAGCGTTTACCGATACGGGGGATTTGAAACATAAACACAGGTAGAAATAAAATGGGACAGACCATAGCAGAAAAAATATTCTCCGCCCACTGCAAAAAAGAGTGCAGAGCAGGCGATGTCGTAATGGCGCCGGTAGACGGGGCCATGATCCATGATATCACAGGACCCCTTGCGATAAACGTGATGAAAGAGATGGGAGGAGGCAAAGTCTTCGACCCGAAGAAAATCATCATGCTCTTCGATCATCAGATTCCGGCGGACTCCATCAGTGCGGCGGAAAACCATGTAATGATGAGAAAATTCGCACAGGAACAGGGAATCCACAACTATGATATCAAAGAAGGTGTCTGCCATCAGGTCGTTCCGGAGAAGGGAAGAGTAAAGCCCGGCGATATCATCGTCGGGTCCGATTCCCACACCTGCGCATACGGAGCGCTTGGCGCATTTTCGACCGGGATTGGTTCAACCGACATGGCATATGTCATGAAATTCGGCGAACTCTACTTCCGGATTCCGGACACCATCAGAATCGATGCGAATGGAAAATTCCAGAACCGTGTCGGTCCGAAAGACCTGATTCTCACCATGGTCGGCGATATCGGGGCAGACGGAGCAACATACCGGGCGCTCGAGTTCTGCGGCCGTGCATTCAGAGATATGGACATTCCCGGAAGAATGACCTGCGCGAATATGGCAATCGAAATGGGAGCAAAGGCAGGGATTGTTCCGCCTGACAAAAAAACCCGGGACTACCTGAAAGGAAGATGCGACTACACGCCCTTCGATCTCGAAAGCGACGGGGATGCAGCATTCTTTGAGGAACGCTCCTATGATGTTGCCGAAATCAGCCCGAAGATCGCCGTCCCGCATAATGTCGACAATGTTGTCGATGTCTCGGAAGTCGCCGGAAAACATATTGACCAGGTCTTCATCGGATCCTGCACAAACGGACGATACGAGGATTTCGTCGAAGCTGCCGAAGTTCTGGGTGACAGAAAATTCTCCGACGATGTGCGGGTGATTATGGTCCCGGCGTCCCGGGACGAATATATGAAAGTCCTGAAAGCCGGGCTTATAGAAAAATTCGTCGACGCCGGGGCACTTTTCGAAGCGCCGTGCTGCGGTCCGTGCATGGGGGGAGCTTTTGGTCTCCTCGCACCGGGCGAGGTCTCGCTCTCGACATCGAACAGGAACTTCCGGGGAAGACAGGGAAGCACCGCGAGTTTCGTCTATCTTTCCTCGCCTTCCACCGCTGCCGCGAGTGCGATTTCCGGTGTAATCACCGACCCGAGGGAGGTGTGAACATGGGCAGATCATGGAAATTCGGTGACGACATCGATACCGACGCCATAATTCCGGGACGGTTCCTCACGATTTACGACCCGAAGGAACTTGCCTCGCATGCTTTCGAGGGAACGCGGGACGAGTTCTCTAAAGAGGCGAAATCCGGCGACGTCATCATCGCCGGCAGGAACTTCGGCTGCGGCTCATCGCGGGAACATGCCCCTCTTGCATTAAAGGGAGCCGGAATCGGGTTCGTGGTTGCAAAATCATTCGCCCGTATCTTTTACCGGAATGCAATAAACACCGGTGTTCTGCCGATTGTCTGCGAACACACGGATAAAATCCCCGATGGTTCGGAGGTCTCGGTGAATCTTCCCGAGGCATTCATCGAAGCGGACAAAAAACGCTACCCGCTTGAACCGATCCCGGAATTCATGATGAAAATCGTTGAGGCCGGCGGCCTTGTAGAATACGCAAAAATGAGAGGAAACAAATGAGTACATATAAAGCGGCATGTATGCCGGGTGACGGAATCGGTTCGGAAATCATTACCGAGGGCCGCAAGGTCTTGGATGCTGCGGGAGAAAAATTCGGATTCGATATCGACTGGACCGAATATGATACGGGTGCGGAAAAATATCTGAAGACAGGAGAGCTGATTTCGGAAGATGATTTAAAGGAACTGAAGAAATTTCCGGCAATCTACTTTGGCGCAATCGGCGACCCGCGGGTAAAAACCGGCATTCTTGAAAAAGGCATCCTGCTTACGATGAGGTTCTACTTTGACCAGTATATTAACCTCCGTCCGATAAAACTGCTGCACGGAGTCGAGACCCCTCTTGCGAACAAAAAGCCGGAGGACATCGACTTTGTCGTGGTCCGGGAGAATACCGAGGACTTCTATGTAGGCATCGGTTCCCGGGTAAAAGCCGGAAAGCAGCATGACTCCTTAGAGGTCCTGCGTGACCTCTACTCGGTCAAATTCGGCATCGATGTCGATTCGGACGCAGATGAACTTGCATATCAGATCGGCGTCGTGAGCCGGCAGGGATCGAAGAGGGTAATGGAATATGCGTTCCGGATGGCAGAGTCCCGGAAGAAGAAGCTGACGTCAGTCGACAAGGCGAACGTCCTGACAGATGTGTATGGTCTCTGGCGCGACGTGTTCGAGGAAACGAAAAAAGGCTTCCCGGATGTAACCACGGAATATAACTTCGTCGACGCGGTTACGATGTGGTTTGTCAAGAATCCCGAGTGGTTCGATGTGGTCGTAACGCCGAATATGTTCGGGGACATCATAACGGATCTCGGCGCCATGATTCAGGGAGGACTGGGTCTCGCGCCCGGAGGAAACATCAATCCGAAGGGGACATCGATGTTCGAGCCGATTCACGGTTCTGCCCCGAAATATAAGGGAATGAATGTGGCGAATCCGCTTGCGACAATCTGGGCCGGCTCACTTATGCTGGATACCCTTGGCGAGAAGGAGGCAGCAGCCTCTGTGGTTCGGTCAATCGAGCATTCCATCCTCGCAAAGGCGGTTACGAAGGATATGGGCGGTTCGATGCGGACCTCCGATATCGGTGACTGGATCGTGAAGGATGTTCTGAGAGGATAACTCTTCAGCGGGATTTTTCCCCTTTCTTTTTTAGCGCCGGGTCCGGGCGGCAGGAAATGTTCCGCAAAAAGGATAAAAAAAGAGTTCTCTCACCTTTTATTCCATCACTGCCCCAATATCAGCCTGCCCGGCATACCGTGCATACCGTGCAAGAACTCCTTTCAGCTCCCGCTCTTTTGGTGCCCACACCTTTCTTCTCTCTGCAAGCTCCGACTCATCCACCAGAAGATCCAGCCGTCTTTCAAACAAATCGATAGAAATCCTATCCCCCTCATGCACTAATCCGATCGGTCCGCCCGCCCGTGCTTCCGGTGCAACATGCCCGATACATGGTCCGCGGGTTCCGCCGGAAAAACGTCCGTCAGTCACCAGGGCAACCCGGGAGTAGCCGAGCCCCATCAGAGCGGACGTAGGCGCCAGCATTTCCGGCATACCCGGTCCCCCCCTTGGTCCTTCATACCGGATAACGATAACGTCCCCCTCGATGATTTTGCCCGTGAGAATCGCGTCCATTGCCTCATTCTCGCCGTCAAAAACCCGTGCCGGTCCCTCATGCCTCCACATCGCACTGCTCACCGCAGCGGATTTGATTACCGCTCCGTTCGGAGCAAGCGTGCCCTTCAGAATCTTCAGACCCCCTGCACTGTGCACGGGATTCTTCGTGCTCCTGATGACCGTCTCATCAATATAGCCGACTCCGTCTGCAATTTCATAGATGGATTTACCCGACACGGTCATACAGTCATCGAGATGGTCCCGAATCTGCTTCAAGACCGCGGGAATCCCTCCCGAATGATATAACGTCTGCATCGAATGCGGACCACCGGGCTGCATCGAACAGATATGCGGCACGGTTTCTCCGATCCGGGTAAAATCTTCGAGACTTAAGGGAACTCCCGCTTCCTGGGCGATTGCCATCAAATGAAGAACGGTATTTGTCGAACCGCCAAGTGCCATGTCAACGGCGATGGCATTTTTCAGCGAATCTTTGGTTATTATATCAGAAGGTCTGAGATTCTCCCGAATCATTTCAACAATCCTTGTCCCGCTCTCGTAGGCGAGACGGAGTTTTGCCGTATCCACGGCGGGAATCGCGGCACAACCCGGAAGGGACATTCCCATCGCCTCGGTCATACATGCCATCGTATTCGCGGTGTACAGTCCCTGGCAACTCCCGCAGCCCGGCATTGCCGCGGACTCCAGTTCATGGAGTTCCTCCTCCGTCATCTTCTTTGCGGCAACCTTGCCGACCGCCTCGAAAACATCGGTAAGTGAAATCTCGCAGCCTTTATAATGACCCGGAAGCATGTTCCCGCCGGTTATGACAATTGCCGGAATATTGCAGCGTGCCGCCGCCATGAGCATTCCGGGCACGATTTTATCACAGGTGCATATACATACAAGAGCATCGAAACGGTGTGCCTGTATCATAAGTTCCACAGAATCCGCGATGTTTTCTCTGGATGCAAGAGAATACCGCATTCCTTCATGGCCCATGGCGATTCCATCGCATATTCCTATCGTATTGAACTCGAAGGCGACACCCCCGCCTGCCGCGATGCCCTCACGTACACGTTCGGCAACCATTCTAAGATGGGTGTGCCCCGGAACAATCGTGTTCCAGGAATTTGCAATCCCTACGAATGGTTTTTCCATCTCCTTGTCGGATATGCCAAGTGAGCGTATAAGAGCCCGGTTCGGTGCTCTGGTGTATGAGGATTTCACATCATCGCTGCGCATCTGAATCACATAGATAAATGTAATACGGGATATTAAAACAAGCGGCAGAATACGGGAAAATTATCCGGAAAAAGAATCGCGGGAGAGGGATTACGCTGATTTGGTCAGGTGAACCGCATCGATTCGCCACGCAATCTGCACGATTTCCCCGGGCACATACGTGTCACCCGTCTGACGGAACGGGCAGTTCACCGAGAAGATACAGCCCGCATCCACCCGGACATTCAGAAATGCTCCCGACCTTTCCGCGGAAACCACTCTGCCCTGAACCGAAACCCGTCCTTCCGGAACTCCTGTCTTTGAGAGAGAGATGTCCTCGGCACGAAGCATAATCTGAATAATCCCGTCCGGGAAATGAGGAGCCGGACCAAACACCACCCCGCCCGATACCGCACTCCCGTTTCTGACAATGCCGGTGAAAATATTCTGGACGCCGACAAACTTTGCCGCCGCCTCATTCACTGGATGGTAAAACACCTCATCGGCTGAGCCGAACTGAACGAACGAGCCGTTCATCATCACGGCAACCCGGTCCGCGAGCCGCTGACCCTGGGCCTGGTCATGCGTATTGATGATGATTGTCGTCTTATTCACCCTGTTTTCGTGAAGAATCATCTCCTCGAGAACCCTGGTCGCGACCGGGTCGAGATTCGCCGTCGGCTCATCGAGGAATAGAATCTCCGGTTTTGTCACCAGAACGCGTGCAAACGAAACCCGCTGACCCTCTCCGCCGGAAAGTGTCCGGCTGCTCCGGTGTGCATATTCGCTCATCCCCATACTTTCCAGGACTTCTGCGACCCTCTTCTTTGTTTCTTCGCGGGAAACAAACCGATAGGATAAGCCCAGAGCGATATTCTCTTCGACCGTTCTATCGAAGAGCACGGTCTTCTGGAAAAGCATTCCGAGCCTGTTTCTCAGGCGATGTGCCGAATGTTTCGTGACCTTTTCGCCGAACAGGAAGATTTCACCTTCGGATGCCGGCTCGATTGTATCCAGCATCCGGAGAAGCGTACTTTTCCCGGCACCGGACGGTCCGATTACGGCGAGAATCTCCCCTCTCTTCACCGAGAAGTTCAGCGGGTGAACGACCTCTTTTTTTCCATAGCTTTTTGCCGTGCCGCGAACGGAAATTATATCTTCAGTCATCTTTCATCCTCCCGTGATGGTGCTGGAGAATATTCACGCCGAGGTTTACAATCAAAGCAATCGTCAGCAGAATAATCCCAAGCGCGATGGACGTGGCAAATTCGCCCATTGAAGTGTTCAGGGTAATCGCCGTCGTCAGTGTCCGGGTAAAGTGCCGGATATTTCCGCCGACCATCATGACCGCGCCTACTTCCGCGATCGCCCTGCCGAATGCCAGGACGACGGCCGATAAAACAGCATATTTCGCCTCACGGACCAGGGTCATCAGCGCCCGGTATGCCCGTGCATTGAGTGCCATGATCGTGTATTTCATCTCTTTATCCAGACCGGAAAGTGCGGCTATGGTTAATCCGACGATTAAGGGCGAAACCAGAACGACCTGTGCAATTATCATTGCGTTGGTCGTGTACAGGAGTTTTAAGGGGCCGAGAGGTCCCGAATTCGATACAAGGAGGTAGACGAGTAATCCGACAATCACGGTCGGCAGAGCATACAGGGTCTGTATGATATTGATGACAGCGCGTTTTCCGCGGAACTCATAATAATAGATGAGGGCGCCTAATGGAATTGCAATCAAAGCCGCGACAAGCGTTGCAATGATCGAAACATACAGACTTCTGCCGGCGATTTCCATAATCTCCGGGTTCATCGTGATGATGAGCTGTATTGCTTCGAGAAATCCGTCGGTTATTTCACCCATGTGTATCTATCCTGTGTTATATAAATAAAAAAAAGATGGGATTGAGAGTCTTATGCAGTCGGAACGACCGCAGGAGTTGTGCTGTCAATGTTGAATGGCGGAAGACTGCTGTTTGAGAGAGTTTTCATCGGGGTAAAGAGTGCTTTGCCATAGGTTTCGACACCGAATGCGCCGATGAAGTTCTGACCGTCTTCAGAGATAAGCCAGTTCGTGAACGCGGTTGCATCCTTTACATTGGTGTTCGGGAATTTGACCGGGTTGATGGTCATGACTGTGTATCTGTTCAGAAGAGAGGTTCCCTCGTCAATGATTACATCGAGTGAGAGGTTGGTGTTCTTCTTGTAGGTGAGGTAGGTTGCTTCATCGGTGAGGATGTAAGCGCCAAGCTGGCCTGCTGTGGTCAGGGAGTCTCCCATTCCGGCTCCGGTTTCTTTGTACCATGGGCCGCATCCGGTGATCTGGGCAGAGTAGTTGAATCCGGCTGATTTCCAGATGTTCTTCTCTGCGGAGTGGGTTCCTGAGTTGTCGCCGCGGGAGATAAAGATGATTCCCTCGGTTCCTGCATCGCCAAGCTCCTTAAGTTTGGTTACTCCTTCTTCGGGGGTCATACCTGCAATTCCTGCCGGATCATCAGCCGGACCGACAATGATGAAGTAGTTGTATGCAATACCTCTGTGGTTTACACCATATCCATCAGCGATAAATGCTGCTTCCTGGGACGGGGAGTGGACAAGTAAAACATCGACATCCCCGTTCATAGCGGAGGCGATTGCTTTTCCGGTTCCCTGTGAGGTAATCAGAAGGTCGACGTTGAACTTTTCAAGGTAGTAATCCTGGACTGCGTCAAGAAGTCCGGTATCATAGAGCGACGTGGTTGTCGCGATTTTTAGCTGGGTAGGCTCGGTCTGCTGCTCACTTACACATCCTGCCGTGCAAATGACTGCAAGCAGAACGAGAAAAACACCAAACACGCTTAGTACTTTTTTCATACGGATTTACATATCTCCGGCATCCCATAAAAATCAATCTGGTGTTAATTTAATCAATTGAATTTATTTAACCTGATTACTACAGAAAATTGTGAAACTATTTCAGGTGTTTTACTGGAGATTTTACGTGTTTTACAAAAAAAACCCCGATAAACGGTTGATGTTATCCGGGGATACGGCCGGGGTATATTTCCTTCATGCAATCCCCGTGAAAAATTTCAGGGCGCATATCCCCGGGGGAAAGATCCGCAAAAAAGTATGATTTCGCTATTCTCTCAGTAAAAACAGGTTAGTATATATAAATAATGCCGGTTGAATTCAGATAGACATTGATGTCTTCTTTGATGATTCCGTCGGCAATTTTTTCCGGCACGGCGGTTATGACGCGGTTCATCAGTGCGCCGGTATCATACTGGACCTTGATGTTAATCTGGCGTGCGGCTTTATAGATCAGAAAGACTTCTCTAGAGAGTTCGCTTCCTGCGGAAAGTGTGCAGACCAGCGTCGCTTCCAGTGAATAGATGTATTCCAGTGCTTCTTTTGCGAGCCTGATATTATCGTTTGCTGATTTCTCAATAAGACTGATATTTGACCGGGTGGTCTGAAGTTCGTCAGCGATTCCCTGCTGAGTCATACCATCCTTTCGACATTGAATCACCATCTTCTGACGATCAGTTAACAACGGTCCGGGCATTATCTTACCTTTGGAACGGTAGAGTATAAAATATCTTTGATTCCACTATTTTTCGAAAAAACCCGGGGAAATCCGTAAATACTCCTAGTTTCATGGGGAAAAATCCTGCGCACGCGGCATCCACCCGTATTCATCAAAAAATCTGAACGGGGCGAGCAGAATGCCCCAAATGTGATTATAAGCCTATATACGTTTCCCCTCAAATATCTGAAATACCCGGAATCCTTGCGCGTATCGGCAAACAGAGGCGTTTTCCGGGATTATTTTTTGTTAATATAATAAAATAAACATCACAATTTTGTAAATCAAATGTTACTGTGAGTGGCGGTTTATGACACTCTGTAAACTAACCATAGTTTACATAAATACAATGAGGTTAACCCGGCTGTAAATTAATATACTGCTGTTTAGAAAAATTAATACATACGAGGTTTACCAAGAATGGCTGATTTGAAGTATGTTCAGAGCACTTGTCCCTACTGTGGAACGGGCTGCTCCTTCAACCTCGTTGTCAGTGACGGAAAAGTAGTGGGTGTGTCTCCCTATCCCCGGTCACCTGTCAACGAAGGAAAACTCTGTCCGAAAGGCATGTATGCCAACGAGTTCATCAACTCTCCCGACAGACTGACTACCCCGCTTATCCGCAGAGACGGAAAGCTGGTTCCGGTATCCTGGGATGAGGCAACGACCTTTATCGCAGAAAACCTGAAGAAGTACAAACCCTCAGAACGTTGTGCTCTATCATCTGCACGTGTGTCCAATGAAGACAACTATGCCATGATGAAATTTGCCCGCGGTGTTCTGAAGACCAACAACCTTGACCACTGTGCACGTCTGTGCCACTCTTCCACCGTTGCAGGTTTAGCCGGTTCCTTCGGATCCGGTGCAATGACCAACAGTATTCCTGACATTGCCGACTCCAAATGTATTTTCATCATCGGTTCAAACACCTTTGAGCAGCACCCGTTAATCGGACGCCGCGAATACATGGCAAAAGCAAAAGGTGCACACTACATCTACGCTGACCCGAGACGTACCATCACCAGCAGCCAGGCAGACCTCTTCTTACAGTTCCACTCCGGATCTGATGTAGCTCTTCTCAACGGTCTGATGCATGATATCATCAAAAACGGATGGGAAGACAAAGAGTTCATTGCAAAACGTACCAAAGGCTACGAAGAACTCAAAGCCCTTGTCATGCAGGAGAAATACAACCTTGAAAACGTGTCCAAGGTAACCGGTATTCCGCCCGCAGACATCCACACCGCAGCAGACTGGATTGCAAACTCCGGCGGCTGTGCGTTAATCTACTCAATGGGTATCACCCAGCACACAGTCGGTGTCGACAACGTGCACGCAACCGCAAACCTTCAGATGATTACCGGAAACCTCGGCAAACCGGGAACCGGTGTCAACCCGCTCCGTGGCCAGAACAATGTTCAGGGCGCCTGCGATATGGGGGCACTCCCGGTCAGCTTCCCCGGATACCAGAAAGTCACCGACCCGGCAGTACACCAGAAGTTCGCCGACGCATGGGGCTTCCCTGAAGACATCGCTCCGACTCAGAACGGATACGAAGTCACCGTCATGATGAACGTTCTCGTGGACAACCCCGGCGAACTCAAATGCATGTACATCATGGGTGAAAACCCGCTTATGTCCGACCCGGACTTAAACCACGTGAAAGAAGCATTCGAGAACATCGAGTTCCTCGTTGTTCAGGATATCTTCTACAACGAAACCTGTGACTACGCTGATGTCATCCTTCCGGCTGTCTGTTATGCAGAACGCGACGGAACCCAGACCAGCACCGAACGCCGTGTCATCCGCTGGAGAAAAGCTCAGAACGCTCCTGGAGAAGCACTCGACGACTGGAAGATCATCTCCATGGTTGCCGCAAAGATGGGCTATGAAAAGCAGTTCGCATGGAAATCCGCATCCGAGATTTTCGACGAAATGGCAACTCTCACCCCGCAGTATCATGGAATGAATTACACGCGCCTTAACACGCCCGAAGGTCTCCACTGGCCATGCAAGACTCCTGAAGACCCCGGAACCCCGATTCTCCACAAAGAGAAGTTCCTTACCCCAGACGGACTTGCTGTCTTCTTCCCGGCAGAATGGAAAGCACCGGCTGAAGTTCCGGACGAAGAATATCCGTTTGTCTTCACAACCGGGCGCTGCCTGTTCCACTGGCATACCGGAACCATGACCCGCCGCAGTCCGACTCTCGACAAGGAAGTTCCGACCGGCTGGATCGAAATCAATGACGAGGATGCAAAAGCACTTGGCATCAATGATGGTGAAATGGTTCACGCAACGACCCGCCGTGCCACGATTTCCGTGCCCGCGAGAATCAGCCCGCAGATTATGAAAGGTACGACTTTCATGCCGTTCCACTTTGCTGAATGTGCAGCCAACCTGCTTACCCACAATGCACTTGACCCGGTCTGTAAGATTCCGGAATACAAGGCATGTGCCATTAAAATTACCAAAATCGGGGAGGGCCAGTAAATGTCTGCCAAAGGCGATATGTTCTATGCATGGACCGCAGTTTCCGGAATTAAGGGAGAATGCGGCGGTGCTGTAACTTCCATACTCAAATATCTGCTTGACAACAAGATTGTTGACGGGGTTTTAACCGTCCAGAAAGGTCTCGATGTTTTTGACGCAGAACCGGTAGTCATTACCGACTCTGCCGATCTTGTAAAGACCGCTGGCTCCCTTCACTGCGGAACCCTGCTTCTGCCAAAGCTCATCAAAAAGTACCTGAACGGTGCAAAAGACATGAAGCTCGCCGTAACCTGCAAAGGCTGCGATGCAAAGGCAATGTATGAGCTGGCAAAGCGTAACCAGATTAATCTTGACAATATCGTGATGGTCGGTCTGAACTGTGGTGGTTCAGTTTCCCCGGTTGTTGCCCGTCAGATGATTTCATCGAAGTACGGTATCAACCCGAATGATGTGGTCAAAGAGGAAATCGATAAGGGACAGTTCATTGTTATGACCAAAGACGGTCAGCACAAAGGCATCTCAATCGATGAGCTCGAGGCGGAAGGTCTCGGCCGGAGAACCAACTGTCAGCGCTGCGAAACCAAGATTCCGCGTCAGTGTGATATTGTCTGCGGTAACTGGGGTGTTATCGGTGATAAAGCCGGTAAAGCAACCTTCGTAGAAATCTGCTCCGACAAAGGCGCAATGATTTTTGACGGCGCCGTTAAAGCAGGCGTTCTTGAAACCAGCGCACCGAACCCGAAGGGTCTTGAGATTCGCGGTAAAATCGAGAATGTCATGATCAAGATGGGCAAGAAGAATCAGGAGAAGCAGTTTGCGGCAATCGGTGAAGGCACCGGCGGCCGTCTGACCCGCATCATGGCTGATACCAGCCGCTGTATTAAATGTTACGGCTGTATTGAGGCCTGCCCGATTTGTTACTGTGTCGAGTGTTCAACCAAGAAGAATCACTTGGTTCCGTCAGGAAGACTTCCGCCGGACTTTATGTTCCAGCTGATCAGATTCGCCCACATCGCAGATTCCTGTGTGAACTGCGGTCAGTGTACCGATGTCTGCCCGATGAACATCCCGAACTCGCTGTTTATGCATGCCCAGCAGGTCGAACTTCAGAAGATGTTCGGTCACAAGCCGGGTATGGATATGGAACTCCCGGTCCTTGCCTTCGCTGAAGAAGCTGATGAGCGTGCCCGGCTGCATGCAACCGGCTCGGATATGATCTTCGAGAACGTGTTCAAAGAGTAATTTTTACTCTTAATTATTTGGATTAAAACCTTACAGAAATAAACAGGGAAAGTTACACCCTTTCTTCTGTTTTTGAGTTGAGTCGTCTTTTTATCAGATTAGTATAGTGTATTTTTCCGTGACTGAACTTTTTGGATGAGTCTGTTTTGCACATATAATTATGTGATGTTTTTTTGGGCGAAAAAAAAGGTTCGGGTTATTTGAAGCAGCCGAAACTGCAGTTTGAGAATTTGATGTTGTGTGTGTCGCAGTATTTCCGGAAGGGGATACGACTGAACTGATATTTATTGCAGAGTGCCATTGCCTGAGCACAGCTTATGGATTCTCTGATGCCGGATTCGTCGATGGCTTTCTGGTAGAGTTTCGGGTCGTCGTTCATTGGTCTATGATTATCTGCAAATATACATAAGGTCATCGACCTGGGGTGTCCCCTTCTCCCTTAAGGCGAGGCGGGTTGGACGCTGAAAGCGGCCGACCTTAGCTGAGCAAGTTTTCGAAGGAAACTTGTGAACAAGCGAGGGTCGAAGACCCGAGTCGGAGAGTAAATCTTTGATTTGCGAACAAGCGAGGGCTGAAAGCCCGAGTCGGAGAGCAAGTCGAAAGACTTGCGAACCCCCCGGGGCGAAGCCTTCGCGTACGTCCGCCGTCGTTTTGCGCCCCCCTTTCTATGCGGGTGTACAGGGACCACTCTTTTTCAGGTGATGAAACGAATCAGGATTACCGTTATGGATTCTTTG
>DAWV01000005.1:12066-12693 GCA_002506085.1 Methanocorpusculaceae archaeon UBA425 | reverse complement strand
CGAAATTCACGAAAACGTCCACGAAAACACGAAAACCAATAAGGTTAGGTTATAGGTGAATCTCTATCGTCCCCTCCCCCGTCCCCCACGCTAAATTTTCTAAAATCAACGAAATGCACGAAAAGGGGGACAGGGGCGGGGTGGACGCTGAAAGCGGACTCCCTTAGCCAAGCAAACCGAAGGTTTGCGCGTGGGCGGAGGAATGGAAGCTCTACTTTTTTTTATCCCGGGGTGCGGGAGGGCGACTCCGGCGCGGAGCCCGACGCGGGGAGATATCCTATTTGCTGAGGCCCCTATACGTTTCCAAGTAGTTTATCATGAGTGATGCACACCTCCCAATCCCTTTTCTTGATCCGGTGTGCGGGGTGACTGCGGGCCGCCCCTTCGGGTCAGCCCGCCCGCTCGCAAATCAGAGATTTGGTCGCAAGTCTATCGACTTGCTCAGCTGAGGCCGCCACTACGTGGCAGCCCGCCTCCGCTGATAGCGAGACTATCGCCTTACCCCGCCCCTGTCCCCCTTTTCGTGAATTCCGTTGATTTGCGGGTTGGACGCGGAACGCGGACGACCTCAGCGGAGCAAATCTCTGATTTGCGTTTCCGTGGATTCCGTGTGGGCGGACCGGTCCA
>DAWV01000005.1:418-11804 GCA_002506085.1 Methanocorpusculaceae archaeon UBA425 | reverse complement strand
CAGCAAAAAGAATCCCATACACGAAACTGAAGTATAATAAAAAAGAATAGTATGAATCCGGTAATTCATCTCCTTTTTTCGACCAATAGTCCTCACACGGAAACGAGTGGTCCCTGCAGCCCCCCACAAAAATATGTACCTTCACAAACATGTTTGTACAACAATGTATATATGTGTTCACCAACAACATGTATTGTTCATTATGACAAAACTCAATTACCATGGGATGGTGATGCCGGTGGAATGGAGACTGGCATAACCCCGGAAAACCAGCCGACCTCCTATTCTCCGTCACGCGGGGAACTCAGAGAAATCAAAAAGACCCTCACCGCGAAGACGCTGATTCCCGTTTATCATACCTTTGCCGACCCGGGAATCCTGCCGGCAAACGCTTATGAAACACTCAGACAGGAATACAGTTTCCTTCTGGAATCCATCGAAGGAAACGAACGGAATGCACGATACTCGGTCATCGGCACAGGTCTATTCATGCACCTCACCGCGAATCCCGACATCCGTATAACCGGAAAATACAACCCTGCAGAGCACATCGAAGGAAGCCCGGTCTCGGCAGAATCACTCAGCGAACTCTTACGCTGCATCGAATATCAGAGCCCCGGCATCCCCGGATATGCCGGCGGTCTTACTGGCTACTTCTCCTACGACCTCGCGCTCAGAACCCTCCAGGTCCCGGAAATCCGGGAAAAACCGCGGAACTTCCCCCTAGCCGAGTTCATCATACCGGAAGAATACATCATATTCGACCATGCCAAAAAAACCATAACCATTCTCGGCTTTTTATCCGGCAAAGACTCCGGCGACCTCGAATCCGGCTACACCGAAATCCTCCGTCAGATTGCCGCAACAAAAAAAACCCTCTCCCAGGCAGTGACTCAGGAAAGAGAAGAGAAACTCCTCTCGTTTGGCAGAACGTCCGGACCCCTGCCTGAATACACCTGTGATGTATCGGAAAAAGGATTTTGCGACCTCGTCAGAACCGCAAAAGAGTACATCCTCAACGGAGATATCTTCCAGGCAGTCATCTCCAGAAAATGCGCATGCACCTGCAAAGACGACCCGTTCCGGATATACCGGCAGATGAGCCGGCTGAACCCCAGCCCCTACATGTATTACCTGGACTTCTCCGACAAACAGATTATCGGCGCAAGCCCTGAAATGCTGATAAAAGTGGAAGACCGCAAAGTCACCTCGGTCCCCATCGCCGGAACAAGAAAACGCGGGCGAACCCCGCAAGAAGATGCCGCCCTGGAAAAAGAACTCCTTGCCGATAAAAAAGAGTGCGCCGAACACCTGATGCTCGTCGACCTGTCCCGAAACGATATCGGCCGGGTCTGCAGATACGGAAGCGTCCGGGTCCCTGTGTTCATGTCGGTAGAAAAATTCTCCCATGTCCAGCACATCGTATCGACCGTCGAGGGAATACTCATGGACGACAAAACCTCCCTCGATGCCTTCATATCGTGTTTTCCTGCCGGCACCGTCTCCGGAGCGCCGAAAATACGCGCCATGCAGATTATCAACGAACTTGAACCGGCATCCCGGGGATTGTATGCCGGGGCAGTCGGCTACCTGGGATTTAACGGAAATCTGGATTTTGCGATTCTCATCCGGACCGTTGTCGTACAAAACGAAACCGCATATTTCCAGTCAGGGGCAGGCATCGTTGCCGATTCGAATCCGGAAACGGAATTTATCGAATCAGAGAACAAAGCCGCAGGCATGAAGGCCGCTATCGAATCTGCCGGAGACCTCGTATGAACGTTCTTGTCATCGACTGTTATGACAGTTTTACCTATAATCTCTGTCAGCAGATCGGCTATCTGGGAGCAAATCCGATTGTCGTAAAAAATGACCGCAGGTGTGACCTTCCGGACGCATCCGAGTTCGACCGAATCGTCCTATCCCCGGGTCCCGGCAAGCCGGAAGACTCCGGACTCTGTCTGGAAATTCTTGAAACCTATGCAAAAGACGTTCCGACACTCGGCATATGTCTCGGGCATCAGGCGATCTGCCACTTCTTCGGAGGGAAAGTCATCCGGACCGGAAAACCTGTCCACGGCATGACCTCCGAAATCCTGCATGATGGGAGCGGCCTCTTTGCCGGCGTGAAAAACCCCTTCAGGGCAACCCGGTATCACTCACTTGCAGCGGAGGAATCATCCCTCCCCTCCTGTTTGTTTGTTTCGGCAAAAAGCCGGGACGACGGGATGATTATGGCAGTATCCCACAAGAAATATCCCGTATTCGGACTGCAGTTCCATCCGGAAAGCTTCCTCACGGAATCGGGCGACAGAATCATGAAAAATTTCCTGGACACAGGAGTGGTCCGATGATTGCGGAATGCATAAAAAAAGTCTCATCCTGCTCAAATCTGAATGATTTCGAGGCGGAAGGCGCAATGCAGGATATCATGTCCGGAAACGCCGCCGACAGTCAGATCGGGGCATTTCTGACCGCTCTTGTCATGAAAGGCGAAACAAGTTCGGAAATCGCGGCTTTTGCCTCGGTAATGAGAAGAAATGCCGTACAAATCACCCCGAAAAGAAACGGGATGCTTGTCGATACCTGCGGAACCGGAGGCGACGGAAAAAACACCTTCAATATCAGCACAGCCGCGGCTTTTACGGCAGCCGGAGCCGGGGTAACCGTCGTCAAGCATGGAAACCGGGGAGCCACCAGTAAATGCGGATCTGCCGATGTTCTGGAAGAACTCGGCGTCAACATCAATCTGCCCCCTGACCGGATATCCGGGATAATAGATGAAAATGGTATCGGGTTTATGTTTGCCCAAAGCCATCATCCTGCTATGAAATACGCCGGCCGGGTCCGGAAAGAAATCGGTATCCGGAGTTTCTTCAACCTGATCGGCCCTCTCTCGAATCCTGCCGGCGCCGATGCCCAGCTTCTCGGCGTCTATGATGAATCCCTCACAGAAAAAATCGCCGAGGTTCTCAATATTCTCGGAACGAAACAAGCCATGGTGGTTCACGGAGACGGATATGACGAAATAACAACGACCGGCATCACCCGGGTCTCGGAAGTGAAAAACGGTCTGGTCAAAAGTTATTCGCTGGATGCCTCCTCCTTCGGCTTTTCGAAAGCCGACCCTGCTTCCCTCTCCGGAGGAGACGCCCGATACAATGCACGGATTATCCGCTCGGTTCTTGAAGGAGAGGATGGTCCGAAACGAGACATTGTCATCCTCAATGCGGCTGCCGCAATATATCTGGGAAACAAGGCGCAAAGTGTCGCCGACGGGATCAAATATGCGGAAAAATCCATCGATTCCGGTCATGCACTGGAAAAACTGGAGAATCTGATTCTCCTTTCCGGAGGCGGCAATGATTCTTGATGACATCTGCGCCCTTTCACGGAAAAGGGCAGCGCAGATTGACCCCTCGATAAGAAAAACCGCCGAAGAGGAGACCTATGTTCCGCAAAACCTGCTCAAAGCCGTGAAAAATTGTCAGGGCGAAAAAACTGCGGTCATCGCCGAAATCAAATACACGAGCCCCTCGGACAAGAGCCTGAACTCTATCATGAATCCGGCAGCCCTCGCCCGCTCCTATGAAATGGGCGGGGCATGCGCTGTTTCGGTTCTGACAGAACCCTTCTACTTCTCGGGAAGTGCGGAAAATCTCGCGGGAGTTAAAACCGGAACCGGACTCCCGGTCCTGAGAAAGGACTTCATCGTCGATGAAATCCAGATCTACGAGACATATGCCCTGCACGCCGACTCCGTGCTCCTTATCGCGGGCGTGCTGCAGGACAGGCTTCCGGCGTTCATCTCCCTATGCCGGTCGATGAATATCGAACCGCTGGTCGAGGTCCGAACGCAGGCTGATACAGAAAATGCCATCCAATCCGGGGCACTTCTTACCGGTATCAATAATCGGAATCTGCACGACATGTCGGTCGATACCCAAAAAACAAAAGAGCTTTCGTCCCTCCTCCGGGACGCGGGTCTCCTCGTGATATCCGAGAGCGGAATCAGAACACCCGGGGATATCTCCGGTCTGAAAGAATACTGTGACGGATTTCTCATCGGAACCGCACTCATGAAGTCTTTGAATCCGCAGAAAACCCTGGAGGCATTCGTATGCGGGTGAAAATCTGCGGCATCACCACTGTCCGTGACGCTTTAATCGCGGAAGAAGAGGGGGCGGACTCAATCGGCATTGTTGTCTGTTCGGAGTCGAAACGCTCAGTTCCGGTCAGCCGTGCGAGAGAAATCTTCGCGGCTCTTCGTCCGGACACAGAAAAAATCTGCGTTACCAACACGCAGAACCAAAGCGACCTGGCTCTCATCCTCTCCCTTAAACCGACCGCTATTCAGATTCCCCGAAATCTGCAGGTTCCTTTTGGGACCGGCACGAAAATCTACCGGGTTCTGTCAGGCGAAACCATTCTGCCTGCCGGATGCGACGCGGTCGTAATCGACCAGAGCCTTGGCAGGGGAATAGCATATGACCGGAGTTTCGCGGAAAGGGTGGTCGAAGAATCGGATGTTCCCGTCATTCTTGCCGGCGGACTTACGCCGGATAATGTCGGGGAGGCAATCCGAAATCTTCGCCCGTATGCAGTGGATGTGTCGTCAGGCGTTGAAAAGTCAGAGGGAATCAAGGACCGGAAAAAGATCCGGCAGTTTATCGAAATATGCAGGAGACCAGTAGTATGAAAGAGAAAACAGGATATTATGGTGATTTCGGCGGACGGTTCGTCCCCGAAACGCTCATGGCGGCTCTTTACGAGCTGGACGGTGAATACCGGAGGTTAAAAGACGACCCGGCATTCAAAGCAGAACTCAACTATTATCTGACGGAATTCGCCGGGCGTGAAACGCCCCTTACGTTCTGCAGGAATATGTCGGAATATTGCGGCTGCAAGGTGTATCTCAAGCGTGAGGACCTTGTTCACGGGGGGGCGCATAAGCTGAATAATACTCTCGGACAGGCTTTGCTCGCGAAGGCGATGGGAAAAAAGCGCCTGATTGCGGAGACCGGAGCCGGGCAGCACGGGGTGGCGGCGGCAATTTCGGGAGCGGTGCTTAATCTTCCGGTCGAGGTGTTTATGGGCGAGGAGGATTGTGAGCGGCAGAAACTGAATGTGTTCCGTATGGAGCTTATGGGTGCGAAGGTGCATCCGGTGAGTTCCGGGACGAAGACCCTGAAGGATGCAACGAATGAGGCGCTGCGGGAGTGGTCAAAGACTGTCGATTATACCCATTATCTGATCGGGTCGGTCGTGGGTCCCCATCCCTTCCCTATGATTGTGAGGGATTTCCAGTCGGTTATCGGAGAGGAGACGAGACGTCAGTGTCTTGCGAAGGAGGGGCGGCTTCCGGATACGCTTGTTGCCTGCGTGGGGGGCGGTTCGAATGCGATAGGGATGTTTTATCCGATGCTGAAGGATGATGTCCGGATGGTCGGCGTGGAGGCGGGGGGGCGTGCTCTTACGCCCGGCGATAATGGTGCGACGCTGAATACCGGGAGTCCGGGGGTTCTGCACGGGGCGCTTTCTTATCTTATCCAGAATGAGGAGGGGCAGGTGGGGGAGACGCATTCGATTTCTGCCGGACTTGATTATCCAGGGGTGGGTCCTGAGCACAGTATGCTTAAGGAGATGAACCGGGTGGAGTATTCGTATGCGATGGATGATGAGGTCCTTGAGGCTTTTTCCTATCTTTCGCGGACGGAAGGAATCATTCCTGCCCTCGAATCATCGCATGCGGTCTCGTATGTTCTGAAGAATAAGGATACCTTTGACCGGGATGATATTGTGGTCATCTGCCTTTCGGGGAGAGGGGATAAGGATGTGGCGTCGGTTTCGAAGTTGTTCGGGGGTGAGCAGGAATGCAGATGAAATGCGGTAAGGAGAGGGTTGCGGCTGCGTTTGTAAGGCCGGGTTTTGTCGGATATATGGTTGCGGGTGATCCGAATCCGGTGGATTCGGTTGAGGTTGCAAAGTCCCTGATTGAGGGGGGTTGTGATGTTCTGGAGCTGGGCGTGCCTTTTTCGGATCCGGTTGCGGATGGGAGCGTGATTCAGGGTGCGGATAAGCGGGCGATTGATGCGGGGATTACGATGGATGGGGTGTTTGAGATTGTGAAGGCGGTGCGGCGGTTTTCGGATGTGCCGATTGTGTTTCTGGTTTATTATAATAGTGTGTTCCACCGGGGTGTGGAGCGGTTCTATGATGAGGCTCTGGAGGCGGGGGTGGATGGGGTGCTGATTGTGGATTTGCCGCCTGAGGAGGCGGAACCTGCCCTGAAGGCGTCCCGGAGGACGGGGATTGCCCAGATTTTTCTCGTGACGCAGACGACGTCGGATGAGCGGCTGGATGTGATTGTGGGGATGGCGTCAGGGTTTATTTATCTGGTTTCGTCTCTCGGGGTGACGGGGGTGAGGACGGGGGTGTCGAAGGGTGCTTTTCCGCTGCTTGACCGGGTGAAGGCGCGGACGGGGATTCCGGTGGCGGTGGGTTTCGGGATTTCCAGTCCGGAGGAGGCGGCGGAGGTTGTGCGTCATGGTGCGGATGGGGTGATTGTCGGAAGTGCTATTGTCGCGAGGGTTGAGGAGCATCGGGGGAATCTGGAGGGGATGCGTGAGGAGCTGAGGGGGTATGTGAGGAGGATGAAGTGTTCGATTGAGGCTGAGGCTGGGAAAAGGGGGAGATGAGGCGGGGTGAGCCGATAGGCTCGCCCTTAGCCAAGCAAATCTCTGATTTGCGCCTGCGGGTTGGCGACGAAGTCGACGACCTTAGCTGAGGCGGGCCGGTCCATAGGACCGGGCTTAGCGGAGGCGGGGTGAGCCGAATCCCCGGGGCGAAGCCTTCGAGTACATCCCCGGTCGTTTTGCGTTTCCCTCCCGGCGAAGAGAATTGGATTTGCCCAAGCGGGATTCTTTGGTTGTACTTTGGTTTCGTGTATGGGATTCTTCAGGTGTAGATGTCATCACACGAAATTCACGAAAACGTCCACGAAAACACGAAAACCAATAAGGTTCTGTTATAGGCGAATCTCTGTCGTCCCTCCCCCGTCCCCCTCGCAAACTTACAGTTTGCTCAGCTAAGACCGGTCCTATGGACCGGTCCGCCCACACAAAATTTTCGAAAACGCAAATCTCTGATTTGCGACCAAGGCTTTGCCTTGCGACCGCGGGTTGGCGACGAAGTCGACGACCTCAGCCAAGCAAGTCGATAGACTTGCGACCAAACAGAATGTTTGCGACCAAGTTTTCGAAGGAAACTTGTGACTGCGGGAAGAGGGGGTCAAAAAAGGGACTGGATACTTGAGAGTAATTTTGAATACTACTCATCTCATTAGTGCGTAGTATCCGGCTTTCGAAAAATGCTCAGGAATGCTCATGATATGGTATTTCCACTAACTGTCAAGTCAGGCGTACATATCGCCGGAACAGATTAGTCGATTCTGAGATATTCTGTTAGATAAGGTATAATCCCTCCCTCATTTTATCAAAAAAGTTAGAATACGCCGTATTTACTATGCGCTTGGTTAATACCTCGAACTTCAATCACAATAACCCTCTTCTCTATTTCATCGATTCGATAAAATACTGTGTGGGTCATTGAGACATGAAGCCGGTACGTTTCATACTTGGACCCCTCTAAGAGTTTCTTGTTACATCTTTTGGACGGCTTTTTCAGATACTTCCCTAGACATAGAGAAATCACCTCCTTCACATGCTGTGCGTCCTCCTCGGACAGTTTTAAAACCTGTTTTTGTGCCTTCTCCGTGATGAAAAGATTATACATCTTTGAAAGCCTCATCAAAGGGAATGAGTTTAGATGTTTTCAATGTCTTGTTAAGATCCGCGTCCAACTTGTCAACATCCCAATTCTCATCATCGACGATTTGAGATATTACATCATCATACGTCATGTTTCCCTTCTTGAGCTTCTTGAGCCGTTCTTGATTCGTGCGACTGATACGGATGGTCACCATCTCAGAGGAGTTTGAATCGGCGCTTCGGGTCATATCTATTGATGGTCACTGAGATTACATTAGAGTTTTCCTCACCGGCAGTCATACGGTAAGTTAAAAAAAATCTCTATAGAAATGGGGGCAGCCCGCCCACGCGCAAACCTTCGGTTTGCTTGGCTGAGGTTGTCGACTTCGTCGCCAACCCGCCTCAGCTAAGGTTGTCCGCTTTCAGCGTTCAACCCGCTCAGTTGCAAGCGTAGCCCGGATTGCTCTTCTCACGCTCTCCTCGGACGTAATCTCCGGCTTCCACCCGAACGACTTCATCTTATCAATACCCAGCCTCATCAGCGGGACATCCCCCACCCATCCCCTATCCCCCCCGGTAAAATTGAACTTCACATTCTTCAGCCCCATCTCCTCCACAATCAGCTCCGCAATCCGCTTCACATTAACCCAATCCTCCGAACCGATATTAAAGAAATTAAACGTATCATGCGAAATCTCCGGCGCAAAAATCATCGCCTTCACACAATTCTCCACAGCGAGATACGACTTACTCTGCGTCCCGTCACCAAGAATCTCCAGCTCCTTCGGATTCTCCAAAAGCTTCTGCACAAAATCATAGATAATCCCATGCGTACTGCGTGCACCGACAATATTTGCAAACCGGTAGACCCAGGCATTCCATCCATACGTCGCCGCATACGACGAAATCATAGCCTCGCAGGCAAGTTTACTAGCCCCGTAAATGGAAATCGGAATCATCGGCGAGTAGGTCTCCGGAGTCGGAATAACCGATGCCTCCCCATAGACCGTCGACGTAGAAGTGAAAACGATCTGTTTCACCTCATACTTCTTCATAGCTTCAAGCACTCTCACTGTTGACGTAACATTATTCTCGAAAACCTCATAGGATTTCCGTGCAGACCCGCGGACATCCGGATCGGCTGCAATATGATAGACTCTTTCGGCACCGGCGAAACAGCTCTGCCAGCCGTCATCGAGCAAATCTGCCTGAACGAATTCTATCTTCGAAAGATTTCTTTCGATATTTGCCATTCTGCCGGCAACCATAGAATCAATGACGGTTACCTGATGATTTCCGGCGACAAGTAAATCGACCAGATGTGAGCCGATGAATCCTGCCCCGCCGGTGACGATGCATTTCATAGAAATATATTGGTTTTTTTGCGTGATAAGAGATATGGTTGTCTCCGCGCTCCTGCGAAAATTCTGCGTGATTTTCGGAATTTTCCGAAAATAACCCTGGATAACGCCCGGGATTTTCCAATTCCGGGCAGGGGTCCGGTGCCGGAGAGAGAATATTTATCATCCCAAACAGACAAATGCGACGTAATGCCGACTGGAGACCGAGTATTCTGGGATTTTTTCGATAGGTCGCTCCCGAGTTCGACAGTTATCGGTATCATTCTGGGATTGGCGATTATCTTTGCGCTGAGTCTGGTCGCGAGTATGTATATTCTTAATTTTGCCGGGAGCGGGACGTTTCTGGTCAAAGTGGTCGGGCTTACGGTGACGGCGGCGCCGGATAATCAGATTCAGGTGACGCTGATCGGCGGGAAGGATATTGATTATCTTACGCTGCTGGAAGTGTATCTGAACGGGATTTTGGCGGAGCCGGTCGGGCTTCCTGATGTGTATGAGGCAGGGACGACGATTTTATATAGGATTCCGCCGGGGGTTGGCGGCGGCGGGTATTCGATTGTTGTGACGGGGCATTTTACGGATGGGAATTCGCTGGATGTTTATACGACTCTGACGCCGGATATCGGACGATAACGGCGGGTTGGCGACGAAGTCGACGACCTCAGCCGAGCAAGGCTTTGCCTTGCGACTGCGGGGTGAGCCGATAGGCTCGCCCTTAGCCAAGCAAATCTCTGATTTGCGACCGCGGGCTGACCCGAAGGGGCGGCCTCAGCTAAGGCGGACTGCTACGAAAGAGCGGCCTCAGCTGAGGCGGGGTGAGCCGATAGGCTCGCCCTCAGCGGAGCAAACTGAAAGTTTGCGACCAAGGCTTTGCCTTGCGACCAAACCGAAGGTTTGCGCGTGGGCGGGGCGACCTGGAAGAGGTCAGAAATAGGTGCGGATATTATTGCGGGGACCGGGTTATGCAATCATTGCATTGCTGTTTATCTTATCAATGACCTGCCTGATTCCATTCCACATAGATAGATCCGTGAAGATCTCCACTACACTTCCCTTATCAGTGAAGGGTGAGGTCTGCAGGACTGAAAGGTCAGGCATGAGTCCGTTTCTGACAATATACTCGACGATCCGGTTGACAAAATAAATCTGCCGGGAATCCAGATCAGTTTCATTCAGATACTTGGCGAATGCTTCTTTGGCGGATCTCATATCCAGTCCGATGATCTCCCTGACAAAGACTCCGAGCGGTTTATCTCCGATCTCTTTTTCGTACTCCTTCTTGCTGCCGATGTCTTTCCAGAGTATTTTTTCCAGCTTTTTTACATCCTCAGGCGTCAGCGGGATATTGGATCTGAGTTTTGCAATGACCTCTTCGTCCTGATGCTGCCGGAGATAGAATTCAGCTTTTGCTTTGTAATTTTGGAGTGCCCCGTCATCAAGATCAGAGACGGCCCATTTGGTATCTACTATTTTGTCAGAGAAGTTGGTGTCGTATCGTGTTATTTCATCCAGGAGGATGTATTTCATAAGACCTCTGAGGTTTGTTCTGATGTTTTCAAACTCTTTGATCCCGGCTTCTTTGACGTAATCGGTGTGAAGGATTTTTTGGATGAGTTCTCTTTGTTCGAGGATCTCGGGAATGGTGGAGATATCAGCGAGTGCCCGCACTTTTTTGTTCAGATCACGGGTCGCTTTTTTGTATTTGTTTCCGGCGAGGAAGGCAAGTTCAAGCCCGTAGATCAGGGCGTCAAACCGTACCGCCGATGCTTCATCTTTGTACGGCAGAATGAGGGGAGCGATTTCGTCAGCAAGCAGGAGGGTCTTTTCATAGGTGAGGACTCTGAATGCCTCTTTGGAGGCATACTGGTCGATGTATTTGAGATGCTGTTTTACGGCGAAGTTGTCTCTGTTGAGTTCCCGTATTTTTTCGACGAGGTCGTCAATGAGCGACTGTCTGAACGGGATGAGTTCGTCGGTCTGATACTCGAGCGCCTGGAGTTTGAATGCCATTTCGCATTCAAGATTGAAGATGCGTTCCTGGACGCTGGTTTGGCAAGGGGCTTCTCTTCCTTTTTTCATGACACGGAAGAACTCAAAGTTTCCGCAGAAGTCAAAGATATAGAACTGTTTTTTGTCTTCTCCATCTATGAGTCCGGGGCAGAGTCTTGTTCCTCTGCCGATCATCTGCCAGAATTTTGCTTTGCTGTAGACTTTTTTGAAGAAGACGAGGTTCAGGATCTCAGGCACGTCAAGTCC
>DAWV01000005.1:0-229 GCA_002506085.1 Methanocorpusculaceae archaeon UBA425 | reverse complement strand
AATTCGTCGACGAGGGACTGGGCGTAGTTTGTGTAGTTGTCTATGACCCTGCAGTAGTTTGGAGGGTAGTTTGGATATTCTCTCCCGAATATTTCATAGATCTTTTCTGCGTGGTGGTGGTTTTTCGCAAATATGATTGTCTTGCCGATATTGCTGCCGAAGTCGGTTTTGAGGCTGTTTTTCATGACGACGGCGAGGACCTGTCTTATTGTGTCGGTGTTGAAGATCC
>DAWV01000018.1 GCA_002506085.1 Methanocorpusculaceae archaeon UBA425 | reverse complement strand
GCCCCTCGCTTGTTCGCAAACATTCGGTTTGCTCTCCGACTCGGGTCTTTGACCCTAGCTTGCTTGCAAGTCGATAGACTTGCGGGGATGCGTATATCCAAATAATCCCGCCCACTGTGCATACAGAAATTCAAACACGAGTGAAAACAACGTGAACCGGCAGAAAAAATCAGCCCCCTCCTCCCTCCCTGAATCACATCCTCGCCAGCTCTTCGGCAAAGACTTTGCCCTTGTCTGTTAACCGGTAGATAATCCAGTTTCCCTGCTGTTCTGACACGATCAGCCCGTTCTCCTTCATGATATTCAGATGATAGGATAGTTTCGAACCGGAAATCCCGATACATTCGCGAATCACGCATACACACAGCGGCTGAACAGAAAGGAGATACAAAATCGTCACCCTGACCGGATCGGAAAGCGCGTGATGCGTTGAGCTGAGTTCTTCAATCCTGCCGGCGGAAGGCAGAAGGGTCTTCAGACCAGGAATGCCGCCAATCTGCATCAGATCCGACCTGATGGTTTCCGGAATCTCGCACCGGACTTCGAACTCTTCTCTTTCAAAATCCCGGTGAATGGGTAATGGCGTGTCGGTCATCTATTTCAAATTATTATGAAATGCATAACTATATATCTTTTGTCTGTCAATAGTTGATTCAACAAAAGTTGAAATGTATATTCACGAGGCAAAGAAACGATGATTGACATAATAATCGGCTCACTCCTGCTTGGATGGGAGACCCTGATAGGATACCTATCCCAGCATGTTGTGACATGTC
This sequence comes from Methanocorpusculaceae archaeon UBA425, assembly GCA_002506085.1. Lineage (GTDB taxonomy): Archaea > Halobacteriota > Methanomicrobia > Methanomicrobiales > Methanocorpusculaceae > Methanocorpusculum. Next base: position 11,059 of record DAWV01000018.1, on the reverse strand, counting down.
TTATCCCTGCATTCTTTATCGCCGGAGCGATTGCGACATTCATTAAAAAAGATGCTATCCTAAAGTATTTCAGCCCGGAGACGAATAAACTCGTATCATATGGTATCGCCTCAGTTTCAGGCACTATACTTGCTGTCTGCAGCTGCACGATCCTGCCGATGTTTGCAGGCATTCTCAAAAAAGGGAGCGGGCTCGGACCTGCCATTACCTTTCTCGTTGCGGGACCTGCAATCAACATTCTTGCCATCATCTACACAGCTCAGGTACTTGGACTCGATCTTGGTATTGCACGGGCAGTAGCGGCTATAGTTATTTCGATTTTAATCGGTCTGATTATGATGAAACTGTTTCCCGCTCACGATACTGAGACGAGAAAGACGTTCGGAGCAGCACGCAAAGCCGCGATTGCAAGCGAAGCCGCCCGGCCAAAATGGGTTGTTCCGGTATTCTTTATCTTACTGGTTGCCATTCTCCTTGTCGGAACATCTGCATTAGATGCTTTTATCCGGCTCCTCATTGTGTTCTTTATCACAATTGCAATCTCACTTCTGCTGATTTACTATTTCACCCGTGATGAAATAACCGACTGGGGGATGGAAATCTGGGACCTGACCAAAAAAATCTTCCCGATTCTCATTATAGGCACATTTGCTCTTGGCGTCCTTTCATTCTTCCTCCCTGCAGAAGTGTTCAAACCGTTCATTGGCGACAACTCGATTCTTGCAAATTTATTTGCTGCCATTGTCGGAACGATTCTCTACATGCCGACACTTCTTGAAGTCCCGGTCATCGGTACAACACTTGGATACCTGACAGGGTCCATGGCGAAGGGTCCTGCCCTCGCTCTCCTCCTCACTGGTCCTACAGTCAGCCTGCCGAGTCTTCTTGTTCTTTATCGTCTCATCGGGGGAAAGAAAACAGTGGTCTATGTATGTCTGATCATAGTTTTTGCGACCATCGCAGGTTTTGTCTTCGGAAATGTATTCTGAGGGGATATAAAAAATCAGGAAGGATAGTCTGAAACATCAGGGAAGGGTTGATTCCCTTCCCAAAAACCTATTACAAAAAAAGTTGAATATACACCGGAACTATTATGACAAAAATTGAAATTCTCGGAACAGGATGTGTAAAATGCAAGCGGCTTTTTGCCAACACCGAACAGGCTGTGAAAGAACTGAATATCACCGTCGAGCTGGTCAAGATCGAGAAGATTGACGAAATCACCGATCGCGGCGTGATGATGACGCCTGCCTTAATCATCAACAATGAAATCGCGGTCGAGGGCCGGGTCCCTGACGTGAAAGAAATCAAAGCAATGTTAACGGAGTAAAAACTATGACAGAAAAACCAACATGTTCCTGCGGACAAACTGAAACAAAACGACTTATCTTTCCGTGTGCCGGTCAGTCAAATGCCGGACAACTTACGAACCTCGCAGCGATTCAACTGGTGGAAGAAGGGTATGGCAAAATTGTTTGTACAGCACTTCTTGCAACAGGCAATGAAGGACTGGTAAAATCAGCAAGAAATGCTGAAGAAGTCGTTATCCTTGATGGTTGTCCTCTGGTTTGTGCATCAAAGATTGCAGAATGCCAGGGCATTGAGGTTGGACAGCATATTGTTGTGACAGAACTTGGAATCACCAAAGGACCCTCAAAATCCTATACAGATGACGATATCGAGACGATTGTCGCCGCCTGCTGAAAGGGCGAAGGGCGAACGGATGAGCCGAAGAAACGCGGGCATGTCTGTACCTGCGGGTGCGGCGGATCGTGCGAGTAATCCTAAGAGGGAGAACGTGTTTATCGCTCTAATCACCTGTCCGGGTGTTTCGAACGCCGGAAAATTGACGACTCAGGCAGGTCTGTGATGATTCCGCGGCTGAAAAGGCTCGAAATCGAGTGGAAACACTTTGCGGCGGGCGGCGAGACCTGCGAGCGGTGCGGACAGACGGGCGCAGCACTTCTCTCTGCAGTCGAAGAGCTGCGTGAGGAGTTCTCTTCCGCCGGAGTGAAAATTCATCTGACGGAAACACTGCTTGACAAGAGCCGGATTGCGGAGTCGAATGAAATCAGGATGAACGGGGTTCTGCTGGAAGAGATTCTTTCGGCGTCGGTGATTTCTACGAACTGCCCGTCCTGCGGGACGCTTGCAGGAGAAAGTACCTGCTGCCGGGCGATTGAAATCGGGACTGAACTCTTTGAGGATGTGCCGGTGTGGGTAATCAAAGAGGCGGCATACCGGGCGCTGGGCGTCGTGAGCGGGTAATTCTAACTTACTTTTTTGGAGGGAATCTCCTCGCAAGTCTATCGGTTTGGTCGCAAATCAGAGATTTTGTCGCAAGTCTATCGACTTGCTCGGCTGAGGGGGAGCCTATCGGCTCACCCCGCCTCAGCTAAGACCGGTCATATGGACCGGCCCGCCCACGCGCAACCGTGAACGGATTCGTCAATCTAAAATCACTATTGTCCGGCAGAATTACACATCGATCGGACAGGCTCATTCATGCCGCTCGTCGCTGTCGTTATCTATATCCTCTATCAATAGAAATAGTATCATAATGTCAGACACCCAGCTGATCCGAACCGCCCGGGAAAAAACAGATTTCCACGAATATGATGAAGCCGAAACACTGTATCGCCAGTATCTCGAAGAAAACCCGGTCGATTCAGCCGTCTGGAAAGCGCTTGGAGACATTCTCTTAACACAGCAGAAATACTATGATGCCATCGAAGCCTATGCCTCAGCCGTAGATAATGCACTGGAAAATCCGGAATATCTTGCCGCTCTCGGCTCGGCATATGCAAAAATCCACCAGTTCGGCGACGCAAAAGCTCTTTTTGAAAAAGCAGCCACCATTTCAGGGGATATTCGTTATCAGTATCAGGTTGGAGACATGCTGGGTTACATGGGTAAATTTGACGAGGCGCTCGTTCTCTACACTCTCCTTGCGAACACGCACCCGGATGAACCGGGTCTCTATAAAAGAATGGCAACGGTCCACCACCATCTGAAGAGATTCCCGGAAGAGATGAACAGCACCGCAAAAGAACTTGCCCTGCGAAAGAAAGCAGCCGACGAACACCCGGATGCCTCCAACTGGTTCAAATACGGCGATGTTCTTGCCCGCTGCAGAATGTGGACGGAGGCAAAGGAAGCCTTTTCCAAAGCCCTATGTTTAGAGGAGAATGCTGAAACCCATCTGCGTATCGGTGAGATGCTCTATCACATGAATGATAAGGAAGGAGCATTGACCGGGTTTGCAAAAGCCGCGGATTTTGACAAACGGGACTTTATTTTCTTAATACACCTGGCAGATTACCTCACAAAGCTCGGTCTCTATGAGGAATCGATCAGATATTACACAAAAGCCCTCGAACTCAGGAGTGTTCACGCTGATGCATGGATTGGAATCGCCTACGATCTTCTTAAACTGAATCAGCTTGAAGAAGCAAATGCATTTTTTGAAATGGCAAAAGCAACTGCCTCGATCAGGGAACTCCCATGGGCAGACAAACTGCATAAGAGCGAAAAAACCAATGCACTGGATGCGGCATTCAAATAACCTCTGTTCCTTGTACAACCAGTCCGCTGCCTGAAACTCGAAAAAAGAGAATAATGAATATTCTTAATCAGGAGACCCGGCGGATTTGGCACCCGCAAGATCCCTGATCATCGCCGTAAGGGTGCGGACCTCGCTTTCTGTATTATAGAATGAGATGCATGCCCGTGCAGTTCCTTTTTCTGCTCCGAGATACCGCATAAGCGGCTCGGCGCAATGCATGCCTGACCGAATCTCGATTCCATGCTCGTCATCCAGCCATTCGGCAATCTCGTGCGGGTCGAACCCGTCCACAGTGAATGACACGACACCAATACGGCTTTTTGGGTTTCTGCATGAATAGACCGTGACTCCCGGAATACCGGTAAGCCCGTCAATCAGAATATCCGTCAGTTTTCGTTCGTGTGCCTCGATATGTTCCATCCCGATTTCGTTCAGGAAATCAACCGCGGCCCCGAGACCGATACCGCCGGAAACATTCGGCGTCCCTGCCTCATACTTCTGATAACCTGCTGCCGGCACAAAACCATCATCAGAGACGCTCTCGACCATCCCGCCACCAAGGCAGAGCGGTTCGAGGACCGGATATCTCATCCAGAGAACACCAGTTCCCATAGGACCGAACATCTTGTGACCCGAGAAACAGAGGAAATCAATTCCAAGTGCCTCGACATCGATGGGCATTCTCGGAACCGACTGGGCTGCGTCAACGGAAAGAAGCGCCCCGTATTTTTTACATAGTGCAGAAATTTCTGCAATCGGCGTCACCGTGCCGGTTACATTTGATGCATGTGTTACTGCGGCGAGCTTCACGGATTCGTCCATTGCGTCGCAAAACGCCTTCATATCGAGCGTGAGATCCTCATTCAGCCCGACGATACGAAGCTCCACTCCCTGTTTCTCAAGAGCTCTCCATGGAAGGAGATCCGAGTGATGTTCAAGAATCGTTGTGACGACGACATCTCCCTTTTTGAAGGGGAAACCCCGTGCAATGGTGTTGACTGCCTCGGTCGTGTTCTTCACGAACACCGTGGTTCCGGCTCCGCCGTTGATGAACTCCGCGACTTTCTCGTGGGCATGCCAGTATTTCTGGGTTGCAATTCTGGTCAGCCGGTGAACCCCGCGGCCGACATTCGCACGGTAGTGTCTCTCGAACTCGTCCATTGCGCCAAGAACGCACTCGGGCGACCAGGTGGTCGCTCCATTATCGAAGTACATCAGATCCCCCATCATCGGGAACTCTGCCCGCAGTGCCTCCCAGTCCGGTTCCGGCTCAGGCTCAGGAACTGGTTCAACTTCGGGTTCGACGACCATAACACTGTCATCGACGATGTCGAGGGCTTTTCCTGCAGGCATCAGATGAGCAACCGATGCCGGTGTACTTCGTCTGATGGGTTTTTCAGTCAGGTCAAGCCCCGCATCCTTCACGAGCTCCAGCATTTTCGGAGGAAGGTCTTTCCAGCGCCAGAGACCCCAGGTTATAAACTCGGGTGGAAGACCGCGGTCTTCAGCCCATTTCTTCAGGAACTCATCCCAGCATTCTGCCATTCCGGGATGGGTATGGCGAAGCGTTTCAAGTTCCGACTCGAGCATTGCGGGGCAGAGATAACAGCCGATACGCTCGTATCCTCTATCATAGAGGGGATTGTAGGAAAGCTCCCTGAACCAGAGGTAGAAGAACACATCGAGAGCCCTCCACGAACGAATCGGAGACAGGTTGAGCTGAAGCGGGTTGGTTGGATTCTGGTTCAGTGCTTCAAGAGAGGCACGGTTCCAAGACTCATACCAGCGGTTCCCCTGAATCGTGAGACACTCACCCATTTCAGCGAGGTGGACCTTCAGTGGATTTATTTTGAGAAGCTTGCAGCACCAGCGGTGGTCTTTAGCCGGAGGTCCCGCTTTTTCCACAGCCTGCCAGAAGTCGCCCGCCTTCTGAATGTATTCCACATCCTGGGATTTCACGAACTCAACGGTTTCCGGGAACTCAAGACCTGTGTCGAGGAAGAATGCCTCGGTGACACCAGCTTTTTTCGCGATGTTCCACACAGCCGTACTGTCTTTTCCCCCCGAGAAGGAGCAGTTGACCCTTGGCTTAAGCGTGAGATTCTGTCTGATTTCACGAATCGCGTTCCGTTCCATATTTTTGATATGGAAAGCGTTCTTTTCGACAGCGTCGCTCCACGAAGGGTTCGCCATGGGTTTGGCAGGTGAAACACTGCCGAGTTCCTTGATTCTGACATAGCCGTCTTTTAGAATGCCGGTTCCGTATTTATTCTTATACCGGAGAATGACGACGCCGTCCGGAATTCCGGTTACATTCACCTTTACTTTTTTCCCGCCGATTCTGCCTTCGGGCAGATCGACCGCATCGGTCTCAAGATTTATGATTCCCTTTTCTGCTTTGCCGATTAGGTAGGGCAGAGCTTCTGCTTCGAGGTCGAGGCGGAACGTTCTCATGACAGGATCGAACCAGAGCCAGGCGAACCTTACGCCGTTTGCAATGATGAGATCGTTTCTGTCAAGTCCGCCTGTCTTGTTGAGAACGAGAATCTTCGGGAGGGTGACTTTTTCGCCGAAGCGTTCTTTTATGAGGGAGGTGATAAGGTCATAATCAGCTTTAAGAGCCGGTCTGACATCATACGGCTGCTGGAGCGCGATTTTGATGCTCTCGTTATTGCAGGCACAGGTTTTTGCAAGCAGAGGAACATTGCATTCCGGGCACCAGTAGAGGAATTTGGTTACGAAGTCATCGGTCTCTTTGATGAAGAATCCGGGTTTCAGCTCCTTTTTCGCAACGGGTTTCTTCTCGCCGCGTATGCGTAATGGTTTATCTGCCTTTTTATGGTAATGCGGTTTTTTGTATTCGTGCGGCACGGTGTATACCTATTTGTTTCGGCAGGGAAAAAAGACACGCTCCGGGTAAGACAGACTCATATTCATAGAGAACCAATACTCCTTACTTATGGCAATTCACCCGATAGATTTCCGGTATGGAACTCCGGAAATGAAAAGCATATGGACTGAAGACCACAGGTTTGTCTGCATTGTCCGTGCCGAAATTGCCCTTGCTCATGCACAGGCAGTAGTCGGTATGATTCCAACCGAGGATGCGGAGTTTATTGAGAAGAATGCCCCCGCGGCATCCCACAACCGGGCAAAAGAGATCGAGGCAGAGATAAGTCACGATACGATGGCAATCGTCAGGGCGATCTCCGAGGTGTGCGGGGATGCGGGCCGCTGGATTCACTACGGGGCGACCTCGAACGATATTCTTGATACGGCAACGGGGCTTCAGCTCAAAGAGGCATTTGACCTGATTGAGGGAAAACTCGGCAATCTTCTGACCGTGCTGCTGATGCGTGCGGGCGAGACCCGGGATCTTATCTGTATTGCAAGAACCCATGGGCAGCATGGAATTCCAACTACGTATGGTCTTCGTTTCGCAATCTGGGCCTCAGAAGTTGCACGGCATATTAACCGGCTCAGAGAGAGCCGCGGAAGAGTCGTTGTCGGGCAGATGACGGGAGCGGTCGGCACGATGGCGGCTATGGGGGAGCACGGTATCGAGGTGCAGACAGAGATGATGAAGTATCTGGGTATCGGTTCTGTGGACGTTTCATCGCAGGTTATCTCGCGTGACAGATATGCCGAGTACATCTTCATGCTCGCAAATATCGCGACGACTCTGGATAAAATCGGTATCGAAATCCGGTCTCTTCAGAGAACAGAGATTGGCGAGGTGGAGGAGTCCTTCTCGAAGAAACAGGTCGGCTCATCCACGATGCCGCATAAGAGAAATCCGATTAAAAGTGAGCAGGTCTGCGGTCTTGCACGGATTATCCGCGGCATGGTCGAGCCCGCACTTCTGAACAATACTCTTTGGGATGAACGCGACCTGACGAACTCGTCCGCCGAGCGTATCACGTTCCCTGAGACGAGTATTCTCTGTGATCACTGTCTGAGACTGATGACGGGTATTATAGAACACCTCACCATCAATACGGCTGCGGTCTCCAGAAATGTCTTGTATCTGCATGGAATCAATCTCTCCGAGTCGATTATGATTGAACTGACGAAGCGGGGAATGAAGCGTCAGGATGCTCACGAGATTATCCGGGAATCCAGTATGGAGGCGCTGATATCAAAGACGCCGCTTGCAGATCTTCTCGGGAAAAAAGCAGAGATTACCAAATATATTTCTGCTGAGGAGCTTACCGGACTTTTGAAACCGGAAAACTATATCGGACTTGCCGGTGTGCAGGTTGATAATCTGATCAGAAAACTGACGCCATATATTGTTCAGTAACGTCTGGCAGCAGATATCCGGATATCTCAACAATTTTTCTGCATTATCTATCTGAAATTATGAAATATGGAGTAGCGCCAGCTCCCAGGCATGTCCGGTTCCTCTGAATACAGCCGTGAACCGGGTATCTCTGCCGGCATAGGTGCCTGTTCCTGAAACCCAGGCGATGACCCCCTCGCTCTTGACTTCCATCTTTTCAAATGTTATTGCGCCGGGTGCGAACCCCTCGCGCCCGTGTTTTTCAAATCCCGGAGCAAACACAATGATATCCGGTGCCAGAATCAGTTCATGACTGAAAAAATCTCCTTTGGCAGAGCAGGATTCAACCTGCGAGAGGAGAGACATAATCTGGTTTTTTGTCTGGGTCGAAAGAGGCATACATAATAGATATGGGTCCAGATAAATAATACATTATACATGGCAGACACCGCTGACTTTTTTCCATACCAATCCTATCGGAAAAACCAGAAAGAAATGCTCGATGCGGTTGAAAAAACCGCAGAAGAGAATGGCATCCTCTTAATCGACGCACCGACGGGAAGCGGAAAATCCAGTGTCATTGCAAGCCTCCTTGCAAAAGCCAACGGACGAAAGATTCTTGTTGCCGTGAGAACGATATCCCAGCTCCAGATTTTTATACGCGAACTTGAACTCATCAGACATAAAAAACAGCCGGGTCTCAAGTTCGTCTATTTAATCGGCAAAGGAAACATGTGCCCGCTGGGCGGATTCGGCGATGTGTATCGAAGGTGTGAAGGTGTCAAGGCATTCACCACCGCTCTCATGCAGCAGAGGGCAGACCGCGGCACATTTGACCCGTCGACCGACAAACAGATTCTCGATCAGATCCGAAAACAGGACAAAGAGCACCCGCTCATCTGTCCTTACTTCGTAAACAGCAGAGTTTTCATTCAGAGTGAAGAGGGCGGCAGGAGAATGATTCCCTCGCCTGAACTCAAACGAAAATCCGATATGGTCCAGAAACAGATTGTGAGACCTGCCGAACTTCTCGGCTTTGCAGGCAGAGTCTGCCCTTACGACCTTATGCTCTCGGCAGCACGCGGAGCAGATGTCGTCATCTGTAATTATTATCACCTCTTCAACGATGATATACGCGAACAGTTGTATGTGAATCTTCAGTGCGAAGAGAAGAATGTCATGCTTCTCTTAGACGAAGCCCATAATCTGGGTGATGTCATCCAGACAATCCAAAGCATAAAAATCCGTGAAACCGACATAGAAGCTGCGGCAAACGAAATAGCGTCTCTTCGCGACAAAGTCCGCGGCTCCGAGGCAGTCCGTCACGTTCTCCCGAGAATTGCCGAGTTCATGGATGGGCTCAGGCGTTCGAACGAAGCGGAAGACTGGTTCGATCCGACGATTTTCAACCGGTTCATCATTAAAGGCTCTTTGTATGAAAAACCCGAGGCGATGCTGGAAGATATCATCTCCATCAAAGAAGCAATGCGGGACCGGGGAATTGAAAAGGGCGAATACCGGGAGTCGGCAATCGAAAAACTCTGCGAGTTCCTGATCCGGCTGTATCGTTCCTCCACCGACCCGTCGTTTCTGACGGTATATTCAAAGGACGACGAATCTCTCGTTCTGGAGGTCAGGAATATCGACCCGGCAAACTGTCTGCAGGAACTGGTTTCCAAACATTCCGCCGCCATTTTAATCAGCGGGACACTGTCACCGGTAGAATCATACAGAAAATATTACTTCGGCCAGATGCCTGTTCGGACAATCTCGCTCGCGAACTCGTTTCCGAAAGAGAATCGTCTGGTGCTTGGAACGCGGGATATTACAACGGCATTCTCCAAACGGCAGAATCCGGAAAACACGCAGGCGATTCAGGAATATATTCTTGCGTTTGCGAGGTTGCCGGGAAATGTGGCAATCTACTTTCCCTCGTATCAACTGCAGAGCCGCTTTGCCGAGGCGGTCATAAGTAAAATCAGAACCAAACAGGTCTTTGTGGAGCCGCGGGAGTCGGATGAGGCGAATGAGGCGCTGAAGGAGTTCATCTCGCTGCCTGAAAAGCACAAATCCGGAATTCTGTTCGCTGTCTGCGGGGGTAAATGGAGCGAGGGACTGGACTATCGGGGAGATCAGCTGACGGCAGCGCTGGTTATCGGATTCCCTCTCGCTCCTTTCACTCCGGTGAGACGTATGGTGAATAGTTACTATAAGCGTAAGTTCGGTGTCGAAGGAGAGTTCATAGCCTACACGCTTCCTGCAATCAATAAATCCATGCAGGCTCTCGGGCGTGTTCTCCGGACGGAGAAGGACCGCGGGGTCCTGATTCTCGGCGATCAGAGATTCCTGGACCCGGAAATTTTTGGAGGGATTTCTCCCTGGATGCAGGACGAACTTATTGAGTGTGATGTGGACACGGTGAAAGATATGCTGAAGAAGTGGGTGAGTTGAAGCAGGGAGCATGTAAGTTCGGACTCTGGAGGGTCGCGGTGGATTATGACGACGGAATCGTTTACCGTGTCAGGTTTTTACAATCCGCTGTCGAGGGTCCGGTGCCGGTTCAGTTCACCCGGTTCCTTGCAGGTAAAGGCATGAGTTTTTCGCCGCTTGTGTCTTCGGCTTTATCCGGTGACGGGACCTATCAGAATATTTACCGGGCGGTTGCCGGAATTCCCTATGGAGAAACCCGAAGTTATGCGGATATCGCAAAGCAGGCTCTTACCCATCCGAGGGTTGTCGGGAATGCTATGGCGAGAAACCCGACTCCGCTGATTGTGCCCTGTCACAGAGTGATTGCCTCAGACGGAACGCCCGGCGGATTTTCTCCTGATATCAGGATAAAAAAAGAGCTGCTTCAACTCGAGCAGAAAGTAATCCGGCGTTTCTGATCTCTTAACAGGTGAGCAATCCGCACTATTATATAGTGTGATGCGGTCAGCAGATTTTTCCGAATTTTGTCTTTCCCGAAGCAATCTTCGGTTATTGCTTTTGAGAATAGGATAAAAAAAGGTTGATTGTCATTTTCAATAGAACTTACGCCGTGTTGGTGTGAATTCAATTCGTGAAGGTAAGACCGAGTGTGGACGCATGAGATATCCCTGCGAAGCTTTGTCATCAAGCGAGCGAAGCGAGTCGGAGAGCAAGACGATAGACTTTCGAACAAGCGAGCGAAGCGAGTCGGAGAGCAAGACGATAGACTTGCGAACAAGCGA
>DAWV01000016.1:13771-25561 GCA_002506085.1 Methanocorpusculaceae archaeon UBA425 | reverse complement strand
CAAGTTATCAACTATCTGAAAGCCACCGGAATTCAGGTGGGTGTTTTGATGAACTTTGGGAAGAAAGGTAAACTCGACTGGAGACGGTTTGTGTACACGAACGATCTTTACTTCAAAAAGGAGAATATACCAAAATAAACAGAAGAAAACCCGCGACGCGGGTTTTCCAGCATTTTTCACGCTGTCGTTCCGGTCACGCGAAGCCGATGAGGCGTAGCGTAGGAACGCGACCGAGGAGTGAAACGACGAGGTCAAGAGGACAGCGTAAGGAAAATGCGATTCGCGGAGATTCGCGATTATTCGCGGTGAGATTTCTCATAGTTCCGCACCCGGTCAACTCCTTTTTTGTAGAGATTCGTGTCGATTCAAGCGAGAGAAGCGAGTCGGAGAGCAAGCCAAAGGTATGCGAACTCGATGGAATTCTCCTGCTTCACGTATGTCATACACGAAATCGAAGTACATTTCACACATACGTAAGCTTTTATGATTGGGAGCACCCCGCGTAAGTCCTATTATAAATGAAATGTGCGTGTATAGGTATCCAGATAGCTGACTTCATCGCAGGAGCACTCAACACGTTGAAAATGGCGCAGCCTATTATGAAATAATCCAGAACAATCTTACTAAAATACCGTGAACCCTTCCTTACTTTGTCCCGCGTACTTCAAAGCACCATCATCCGTTTCGGGAAGGACTTACTCACTTACGATACAATAGGTCATATCTCAATATATACTTTATCTCTATTATCCCTATTATCTCCTTCATTTACACAGCAGACTTTATCCACACCATCTACTCTGCAGGATGATAGTTTGGTTTCCTTTCTCAAAAAAGATGTAGTATATCTGAGGTTTTTTGACAAAAATATCTCTTCTCAGTATAATCCTCCTCTATTTGTGCCGGATACGGGGCTGCGACGCAGGGAAACCCCGCAGACAGACTATCTGGAAGCCAATGGTGCAGGATAGCTATGTCTCCAACCGTAATGTGCTGTATCCTCCGGGTTTTTTAATGATCTCAATTTTAGGATTTATGTAATCTTTGAGTATATCGACGTGAGAGATGACGCCAACCAGCCTGTTTCCGGCGGTCAGATCCTTCAAGACCCGGAGAGATATTTCCAAAGCTTCCTGGTCCAGTGTTCCAAACCCTTCATCCACAAACATCGTATCCAGCTGAACTCCGCCATTCTGGCTCTGGATAATATCCGATAATCCCAGAGCAAGAGATAAGGAGGCCTGAAATGATTCTCCGCCGGAAAGAGTTGTCACAGGGCGGGGGCGCCCCGTAAACTTATCCCTGACATCAAGCTCCAGTCCGGTTACATTTTTATATTTTACACCCCCTTCACGTCTGATGAGTTCATATCTCCCCTCAGACATAATATCCAGACGTTCGTTGGCCATACGAAGGACCTGATCAAAGTATACCATCTGAATATATCGTTCGAAAGTCAGCTTTTCCTTCTCATTCAATGATCCGTTTGCCGTATCAGAGAGATTTTTCAACAGACCGTAGGTATTAGCCACGTCATTCCAGGCCTTATGATCCTTGGTGATTTTCTTACAGATATCTGTATTTCCGTGTGCCCTGATGAGGTAGTTGTTCTTTCTGTCGTCAGCATCACGTTTTCTATCACCAAGAGTTTCCATCCTAGTCTGAAGTTCCTGAGTATCGACCAAAACCTTATCTATCGTCTGAGCCTGAAGTTGCTCCAGTTTTGTTTTCGCAGTTGTATGGGATGAGGTATACTCTGAAACTTCTGTCTCCAGAGCACTGAGGATAGTATCATCGCGACATGCTGAAATATAGGCATCCTTATCAGTAAATCCCTTCTCACGCAGAGCATTCTCAAATGTTTTCCGGGTGGATTTCTCAGTTATTCTCAATCCTTCCATTTGCTTCGAGCGGTTGTTCACGATGCCCCGAGCCTGTTCAATCGCTGATTTTAATTGATCTGCCTCAGTTTCCCATTCCCGAATTTGCTTGTCGTGAGTTTTGATGTTTGCATTAATCGTTTTAAGTTCACGTTCCGCTTCATCTTTAGAAGAGTAAAGAAGATCCTGACGTAGAGTTTTTATCTCTCCCTCCAACCCTCCGTGCCGAATCTCCAGTCCATTCTTCCTTTCCTCAATCTCCCCCTTTTTACGCACTTCCTCCTCTCTATTTTTGACTGTTTGAGGCAGCTTCTCTTCAAGTTCTTTTTTCCGGTCACACGTTATCTGAAGCTCTTTGAACTTTGCATCTGAATCAGCTTCGTTCAACACAGCACTATTGATGAGTCGGGGTAAATCTGCTTCAAGTTCCTCTCTGGTATATACTTTATTCAGGATCTTTTTTGCATTTTTACGAAGAGATTCTTCCAGACCTTCGCATTTGGCACGTTGGTCGCCTGAAGTTCTACTGGCCTTTTCACACTCTATCTGAGCGGTTTCAGCTCCTTTCTTTGATTTATCCAGTGCCTGTTTTGTGGGCGGGCTGCCGGACGTTTTTGCCGGAACCGGATGCTCGGTCGAACCGCATACCGGACATGGTTTTTCCGTTTCCAGTGTTTGTGCGAGGATTCCTGCCTGTTCCCGCAGAAACAGATCATGCAGTTCTGTATATATTGTATTCTTTGCGGAATATTCAGTCAGAAGTAGAGAAGCAGTCTCCTGAAGTCCAATGAGGATCTCCTTCTCCTCTTTCAACTTGGTGAGATCAGTATCCAGACCCTTCACTTCGGAAACATGGTCTTTTGCAGTTTGATATGCCTTTTCGCATTTTTCTTTTTCGACATCACAGTTTTTTATTTCGGTAAGATCATCATTGATAACCTTCTCCTCATTTATGAATCCCTGAATAGTTTCTTGAACATTGATCAACTTGGCAGTATCATCAGCGATATTTTTTCTTACCCTGACTAATTCAGCCTCTTTTTCATTCAATTCCTTATATTTCGGGATTTGCCCGGAAATTTGTGTCCGTTTCGTTTTCCACTGCTCGATCTCCGGGTTTTCATTTTCAGTCTTTATCTTGCTTCGAATATCTATTTCAAGCGGAGAATTCGTGTCGATAATGCCCTGATTCTCTTGAATATCACGCTCTGCCTGATTTTTGTTTTCAGCAGCAGTATTTGCAGACATTTCTTTTGGAAGTACACTCTGAGCTTTCCTTGCACGTTCTATCTCAGCCGTAATTTCAGCGATAGATTCTTTCCGGCTTTCAAGTGCATCTAATATTTCCTGAGCTTCATTGCGTGCTTTAATCAAATTGTTATTGTTCTCTGCATATGTTTTCTGCTTAGTGGCCGCAAGAATACCTTTTTGTAATTGATCACTTTCATTACCAGCCTCACCGCCTAGTTTCTGATCTATTTGAATGAATTCATTCAAGAGCGATCTACACTCCTGATAGCTATCCGGAGTTGGATGTTTCATAATCCCTCCGAGCTGTTCAGATTCAGAAATCTGTTCTTCAGGCTCTGCAAGCTGGATACTCTCCAGGTCCCGATTATACACAGATAATTTTGTCTCGACCTCTATTTTGCGTGCATTTGTACGTTCGCGCAGTTGGTCCTGAAATGCAGAATACTTTGTAGTGTCGAAAATTTTTCTAAAAATCACTTCACGTTCTTTGCTGTCTGCATGAAGCAGTTTTTCAAACTGTCCCTGGGCAAGCATTACTATCTGTCGGAACTGGACATAATCTATCCCCAGCAGATTATTTACGGCAATATTTACAGGGTTTTCCCCCTCTTCAACCTCATCATTAGGAAGATAAAGAACAACCTGACCTTGCTCTTTTGTTTTCCTCCCAATTTTTTTATGATAGGTATATTTCGGGCAGCGCTCTATTTTATACTGCTTACCTTTATACTCAAATTCAAAAACAACGGAGGTTTTTCTTTCATCCTGGGAATTATGACATCTGAAGGTCTCCGGCATACGCGAACCTCCGCTGGATTCTCCATACAGCGCATAAGTTATGGCGTCGAAGATAGTCGTTTTCCCGGAACCGGTCTTTCCGGTGATAAGAAACAGTCTTTGCTGGTAAAATTTTGTGAAATCAATTACGGTTTCGTCATCATAGGGACCAAAAGCGGTCATTACAAGTTTTATCGGCTTCATTTCTCGCCCTGATCTACTGTATCAAACGCTTTTATGACCACTGCTGTTTGTTCCGGAGTCAGCGGGGTATTATTCATGAGATCATAGAACTCTGCAAACAACTCCGCCGGCGATTTATTCTGGATGCTCTCAACCGGCCTGATTATTTTATCCTCGCGTGTCCTGATATTATTATAGGTGAGCTTCAGAATCCGGGGATAACATGCCCGCAGATTATCTAATCCGTCAATGATACAGGTATCATCGGTAAGAACCGCGTGGATATAATCTTCCGTTTTTTCTGCATTGCTCATGAGTTCCAAAAACGGTCCTTCAATTTCTCTGAGGTCATGTTGAGGTTTGAGAGGGATCTGTTCTATGTGCATATTCCCTTTTTCCTTCATCTCAATGAGGGTCACACTTTTTTTATGCCTGGCTTCGGAAAATGAATATTTCAGGGGAGAACCGCAGTATCTGATATTATCTGAACCGACACTCTGCGGGCAGTGCAGATGACCGAGTGCGACATAATCCAGATCTCTGAAGAGAGAACAATCGATATTTTCGATTCCTCCAATCGGGTCACATTCCGATTCCGAACGTTCCGGCAGCGCCCCCCCGGAAGTTACAAATTCATGGGCTACAAGGATGTTTCTGTTCTCCGGGTCCAGAGAAAGAGTTTTGAGGACTTCCCGGATAAGCTTGATATATGAATCGGTTTCAAGATGGTGAATCTGGCGGATGGAGGCAGGTCTGACGTAGGGAAGAAGATGGACACAGATTTTTCCATATGTATCCGAAAGCATTACGCAGGGAACTTTCCCCTCGTATATCCCGGAAATATAGATCTTATTATCATTGAGGATTTTACTTGCAAAATTCAGGCGGTCTCCGGAATCATGGTTTCCGCTGATAATAAACACCGCAATGTTCATTTTCGACAGATTGGTTAAAAATTCGTCAAAAAGATTTACTGCCTCTTTGGAAGGAATACTTTTGTCATATACATCTCCTGCAATTAAAACGGATTCGACGTTATGATTTTGTATAATATCAAAAATCTGATCGAGAATGTATTTCTGGTCTTCAATGAGATTCTGTTCATGAAGACGTTTTCCCAGGTGAAGATCTCCAAGATGGAGGAATATCACGGATTCATCGCCTACCTGAATTGTTTTGTTAAGTTGATCGTATTTCCTTTCTCTATTCCACACAATTTTATCAAATTCATCTATTTATCACTGAGGAGAGATGTGTGAACATGTCATATATAGTTATTGAGTTAATGCAGGAATGCAATAATCTTAAAAAAGTGAATACTTTGTCGAGTAATGTGTTTTTATCTAATTTGTCTATATGGATAAATATGTTTAATATGTTTCGCAAAATGTTTTCCATGAGAACCGCCCGGCGGGTTCATTAATTGGTGATATGCCGATGCAGGAACATTGTCGTATACATATATACTGCCAGTGTTGAACTCAATTTCTAACTCACTGGTCTTTGGCTCATAACCGACTGAGTTGAGATTACTTGACGAAACAGGAATTCTTTCCATGCTGTGTCTTCTGTTTCCCACTGCCATTAATCTATCTGTAATTTTTCCTGTTTTTTTTTAAATCAAGTGAGATACTACGCATAATTGTCTGGTGTTTGTAAAAATAGGGAGGTTTTTCACTCTGATTTCTTTCGTAGATACAGTGGTTTCCCTCCAGAAATCCCTTCCATACCCAGCCCGTGATGCCGGGCTGCCGTGTACACCGAATACCGGGAACACCCAAGCTCCCGGGCAATCTGCAAAGCACTCCGGCGTTTGAGAATGGCCTTCTCCAGATACTCCCTGGACAAAAGCTCAGGAAACTCATACCAGTGTCTCATCGGGGGTAAACCCCCTCTTCGACACTGGTAAAACTGAGGCCGGTTCTACCGGCCTGTTCATACCAGTGCTTCATTGGGTCGTTCCTCCCTCCCGGCAGGAAATCCTCGCCCGGTCGCCTGGAATTTCCTCCTCGGAAACATACCGCCCCAGCTCTTCGGCAAGGAGCGCCTTCCGCAGATCTTCGATTCTTACCTGCTCGACCAAAGCGACCCGGGAATCTCCGGCGATCTCGATCGCCAGCTCATACAGCCGGCGTTCTCCGATTAGCTTCACGGCATTCGGACCGGTCACATACAGCAGATCCGAAGCCACCTGGGGCAGTTCATCCTTCAGTTTCGAAATATCCACTGTAGTCTGCATTTTCACCGGGACATCCACGGTGTAATTCGGAGAAGTCATGCCGGCCGCATACAGTTCGGCGGCGATCTTTGCCGATTCTGCGGTGTATGCTGCCGCGAGCTTCCCCAGAACACCCGCCGTTTCCTGAAGATGCCAGGCACGCCCGAACAATTCTTCAGGGCAGGGAAACGCCGCCGCGAGAGCCGCCCGGACGCTTTCCGGCTCCATCTTATCTGCGGGCATAGTGCTCCTCCTCCTGCCGGGCGATGGCATCAAAAATCTTCCGGCACGTTATCTTCAAAAGTGAGACAAGGGACTCCTCATTCTCTGAATCGACCCTAAGCATCGCCGATCCGCAGACCGGGCACCGGGTCATCATCCGCCGCACTTCGCCAAGGTCCCCGACCCAGACCTCCCTCGTCACGACCCCGAAACAGTACGGGCAGGCAAACGTCACCGTCCGCCGGTATTCCGTCCCGCTCACAGACCCACCTCCGCATACGTCTGCCGGGAAACAATCCGGTGAATCGTGACCCGGTTCACCTCGAACTCCGCGGCAAGAATCCGCGGAGGCACGCCTTCCGCATATCGTTTCCGAATCTCGCCGACCTGCTCATCCGTAAAAATCCGGTTTTTCCGCCCGGAAAGCGGGTGGTTATTGTCCCAGAACGGGATCATCCGGAGATTGGCGAGCCGGCAGTCCTCGATATTTCCGTTGATGTGGTCGATCTGGAGGCTCAGATCGATCGGCAGGTCGTCCATGGTTTTGCAGGTCCCGGCGATGTAGACCGCCCGGTGCTTCGAGATGGTCACATCAAATCCCCGGTAATTCACGCTTGTACTCAGGTATCCGTCCTTCCTTTTATCGAACCTGAGCGGTTTTCCGGTCCTTGCCGAGATAATCTCGCCGTTTTCCCCGTCGACCCTCCATGTTCCGGCGATTATCTTCGAGAGGATGACCCGGTCGGAAAGCCGGGTCCCGGGACAGGGTTTTTGTTCCTGCATTATGGTCCCTCCGGTCGTTCTTTCGTGAAAGTGAGGGTGAGGGTAAATGTCTGGCCGTCGATTGCCCAAAAGGGGACGCCGTGTTCCCTGAGCTGCCCGGTGATGATGCCGGCAAAGCGTTCGTGCATTTCGTTGATGATTCCGGCGGCAATCACGGTCTTTTTGGTGTCGAAGGAGTTGATGACTGCATTCAGAATGGGCGATGCTTCGTAGTCGGTCTGGCTCCAGATCCGGTCTTTTCGTAGGGGATTTTCCGGGAGTTCGCCTGGTACGATAGGTTTTTTGCTGTGGTCTGCAAATAGTTCTTTGCCTGTTGCCTGATTCTGTTTCGACGCGGTTTTCGGGCAGGCATCTTTTTTTTGCGTCTGTGCATCTTTTTTCATTTTGTTTTGTTTCATGAGGGTATTCCTGCGATTTTTGCGAGTTTGGGGTAGTTTTCTTTGAACTGTGCGATGACTACGGGATAGATGCCGGGGTATTTTTTTGAGAGGGTGTCGGTTCGGTTTTTGAGGGCGAGTCTCACACTTTCTCTGGTTTCGAAGAGGCAGAGGAAGGCGTTTTCGCTTTCGATGTCGCCGAAGTAGGTCTGGTAGATGGTTTCCGGGGTGAATGCCGCGGGATTTGGCTGCCCTGCGGTGTTGGCGAGGGCGTTTTCCATGAAGCCGACGATCATGGAGGAGGCGTCTTTGCCGAACTGTTCTTTGTACTGGTAAAGAAGAGGGGCTTTTCCTTCAGGAATGTAGACTTTGTAGTCAGGCATCGGGTTCTCCATGGTCGTTTAGGTGTTTTCGTATGAGACCGATGATCATTTTCGATGTGAGCGGTCTTGGATACTTGCTGCAGAAGGTATCGAAGGTTTTTCGATCCATATCGTTGATGTAGATGGTGAAGATTTGTGCTATTCTGATCACGTCCTTTGGTGATTTGTGTGTAAGCCTGATGACCTACCATGAGAGATTTGTTTTGTATATATTTAATATTAATTGTTTGCATCAAATTGTATATAAATTTGAATATTATTGTATTTGTACAGATATGTATATGGGTTGAAAAAAAAAGGATAGGGGGGGTAGAGTGGGTCCGTAAGTAAGTAACTACGGGAAGAAAAATTGCTCAACAATGACTTTATTTTTCTCTATATATATTATACTTTTTTTAGTACAGAAGAGAGAGAGAGAGAGAGAGAATAAGAGAAAGAGAAAGAAAGAGAACGCCTTTATGTATATATATACCTAAATACCTATCTCTTTACGTCCGGACGTAGTTTTACCCGGGGTAGAGTTTTTTTTTGATTCATATACATGCATATATGGATACATGGGTGGGTAGAGAATGGACCGGATGAATGAAATCGTGGATGAATTCCGATGATTTTTTTTCGGAGAAAAGGTCATTGACCGGGTAAAAGAGGTTGAATGGTGGTCAGGTTCTGCCCTGTCCTTTTTCAAGGATCTCTTTGATGCATCCAAGAATTATTGGTGAAAACAGTGTCCGGATGTCGGGGCGGCTGTAGTCTATCTGGGCAAAAATGCCTTGCTGTGCGTCGGGGTACTGCCTAAGGCTCCCCTTCGTCAGATATTGCGGTTGATTTGTTAGGTTTTTCTGGTTCAGATAGGTATTTGCCCCGCTGATTTGTTGTTCCATCGGGGTCTATTGAATAGATAGGCTTTTTTGGTATTTATAAGTGGCGTCGGTATTGGTATTATATAGTTCCGGGTATATAAGTTTACATACAAAAATGGTCGCAGTGAAAAGTAAGAAGCCTTTGCTGAGCACACGGGTGAGCTGGGAGGTTTATGATCGTGTGGTTGCTTTGACGAAGGGGGAGAAGCCGCAGTTTGAGTCGATTAGTGATTATCTGACGGCGACGATTCTGACAGATCTGGCACGGAGGGATCTGGGGATTGATGCGGAGAAGGCGAAGATGCTTTTGATGCTGCAGGATCCGGAGATCCAAAAAGAGCTGTGCAGAAGGCTGGGGTGAGCGGACCGCTCCGTAAGAGCGGTCTTAGCAGAGCAAATCTCTGATTTGCGACTGCGGGCTGCCACGTAGTGGCGGCCTCAGCTGAGGCGGACCGGTCCATAGGACCGGTCTTAGCGGAGCAAGTCGATAGACTTGCGACCAAGGCTTTGCCTTGCGACCAAGTCGGGAGCGAAGCGAAACGGACTTGCGAGCCGATAATGCCCCGATGGGGGGAAAAGAGGCTATGTCGCTCAGAGAGATGGGTTACGAAAATCGGGGGATTTTGTTTTATCCGGGGGAACGTCGGTCAGGAGAAATTATATACTTGCACGTGAGAGTATTCTCCCAATGATTGCGTGTGGAGTGGTCATATGATTCTGAAAAAACCGATATTCGTATTCGTAATCGTGCTGCTGTTTTCTTTTGTTATCGTAGCCGGATGTATAACAGCCATCCCCGTTTCGCCTCCGGAAAACCCCGAGATGACCTTCGTTTCGTCCTTTGAAGGCGGCGACCGGTATCTTGCCGGGAACTATACCGTTATTCTCCTTGAAGGATCCTATCGGGAGATGGGCCGGCAGTACGGCGGTCTTATGAAAACCGAACTTCTCGCCGAGTATGCTATGCTCACCGACGCCCTCGAAGACCGCGGATACACGATCGATTATCTCCGCAGTTATGCGGCATCCGGCACGCCGTTCCAGCCTGAGCGGATGAAGGAGATCACCCGCGGGATGGCCGAGACGACCGGTCTCTCAGAAGAGGATATCTCGCTGCTCTACTATGGACCGGCCCTGTATCTTTCCATGCCGGCAGGCTGCTCCTACCTCGCCGTCTGGGATGACTACACCGTGAACGGATCGGTCGTCCTTTCGCGGAACTGGGATCTGCCCGATTTCATGGAGCCGTTCAATCAGTATTACGTGCTTGCCGTGTACCGGCCGACGGACGGAAGCAACGGTGTTGCGACCTTCGGTCCTGCGGGTTCCCGACCGGAGACCCTGATGAACAGCGCCGGGCTCTTTATCGCGGATGACAACTCAGGGCTCGTTTCCGTGGGACAGGATGACCGCCCGGATATGATCTCGGAGTTTTTCCGCCTGATGCTCGACTACTCGGATCTTGCCGGTCTGAAAACAGGCGTTCTCGCGACCCGTCCGAATCTTGCCTGGATAGTGGATGTGGGCAGCCCTGAGGGAGCATATGTCTTTGAGGTCGGGCTTAATGAGACGAAGGTGCGGACAGGCGACGGGGTCGTTGCCGCAGCGAACCACTTCGTCGACCCGAACTGGGATCTTACGACCCCGCCCGAAGAACACTCGATCAGCAGATATGCGAATCTGCTGAGTCAGGCGGAGGCGGCGAAAGGCAGCATCGATGCCGCGAAGATGATGCAGATCCGTGATGTGCTGTTAACGGACGGCGGGGCGACCTTCCGTCACTCGATCCTTGAAGGATATCTCTACTCCTCGAACCATCAGGTGGTGTTCGTTCCGGCGAACCAGACCCTGTGGATGAAGGTGGTGGATATGGACTGGCAGAAAGTGGAGCTCGCTCCGCTGTTTGCGATGTGAGAGAGATCGCTGATCTCTCATTCTTTTTTGAATAGGACGTGTGCTGGATATTTTTTGATACCTGAGATATCACCAACCGCGAACCGCAAATCAGAGATTTGCTCTCCGACCCGGGTCTTTGACCCTCGCTTGGATCTCCGCGAATAAACGCGATCACAAACCTTTGGTTTGCTCCCCACTTCGCTTGAATCGCATTATTCTACATATTTTGTAACCACTCTCTCCGAGTGAGAACGGCATTTTTTCCCAGTCCGTGAGCACTATCGACTCGCAAGTCCGTTTCGCTTCGCTCCCGACTTGCTCAGCTGAGGCCGCCACTACGTGGCAGCCCGCCGCCGCGCGGTTCGGGGTATATATTGCCTTAAATCATAGGTTGATTACGCGTTCGGGGATACCCGGACAGGAGAATCAGATATAATGAATGATATTCCCCCGACACTGCAGGAACGACTGAAGCCGCTCTTTTTCAAAAAGGACGTATATTCGGACAAGCTCTGCGCAAACGGGAAAGAAATCCGCAGAATCCGGCTTGAACTGATGAAGGATAGTGAGATATCCGATGATGTGCTGCGGCGCTCGCAGCGTCTTATCGAGGAGACGCGGGTTGGACGCGGTACGCGGACGACCTCAGCGGAGCAAATCTTGGATTTGCGACTGGACTATCTTACGGCGAAGCTCAGGGCTCTTGAGCGGGAGATCGACGGGGTGCTGACGCAGGAGATGCTGGTGACGGAAGGAGAGAGGGCGGAGGGATAGGCTCTCCCTTAGCCGAGCCCCCACGGGGCGAAGCCTTCAAGTACACTCGCGGTCGTATTGCGCTTCCCTTCTTCTTCGGGTGTGCTACGGAAAGGGAGGGGCGATGTGTTCGAGTGAACCTGAGATTACCGTTATGGATTCTTTGGATGTACTTCGGTTGCGTGTATGGGATTCTTTTTGATG
>DAWV01000016.1:6633-13554 GCA_002506085.1 Methanocorpusculaceae archaeon UBA425 | reverse complement strand
CCCACACGAAATTTTCGAAAATCAACTAAATTCACAAAAAGGGGGACAGGGGTGGGAACGGGTCACCCCCCTTTGCGCGAGCCCCCCCGGGGGCGAAGCCTTCGAGTACACCCGCGGTCGTATTGCGCCCCCCTTCCCCTCCCTCCTGGCAAATGGGCGGGGTTCCGGATCGTGCCGGTTTGCAGAACGGAGTGCAGTATTCAGAACACTGCCAAAATCCCCGCCTCTTCGAAAACCCGGGTATCCGTCCACATCTCACACTGGGCAAGAACAGTATTCACTGCATCCTCCATACCTTTCGGCGGGTAATTATGCTCCTTCAATAAACGTTTAACCAATCTCCGCATCCCTGCCCGGGCCGTCTCCTTCTTCTGCCAGTCAATCGTCCTATTCTTCCGTAAAAGTTCGGTCAGCTCTTTGGTGATAGCAATAAGCTCCTCATTCTCATAAAAATCTTTGACCGCCCCGGGTTTTGTCAGAGCATCATAGAACGCCAGTTCTTCGACAGTAAGACCGAGTTCCTCCCCCTCTTTTTCGGCATCTGCCATCTCCTTTGCCATTTTCAGCAACTCTTCAATCACCTGCTCATTGGTCAGCATACCCTTCAGATAACTACTCATCGCCTGGTTGAGAAGGTCCGAAAACTTCGCCGACTTCACCACATTCGTCCGGGCATAGATCACAACCTGCTCAGCGAGTAACTTTTTCAGCAGCTCGACCGCGAGATTCTTCTCCTTCATGCTGGCGATTTCTCTGAGGAAGGCTGCGTCGAAAAGAGAGTATTTCTCTTTGACATCCGAGAAAAGATTGACAACGCCTTCACTTTGGATACTCTGCTGTAACAATTCATTGATCCGGTCATTAATCTCCCTGAGCGATAGTTTGCCTTTTCCTTCAATTCTTGTCAGAATTGTCCTGACAGCATCAAAATACGCTGCTTCGAACCTCTCTTCCTGATGTAACATACTCCGACAAAGGGAGAGGGCATGACGCAGCAGAAGGGATTCTTTGATGAAGGATTTTTTCATTTCCGCTTTTTTCGGCTCGGAGATGAAGTTGACTCCGCCGGTGATGAGTTTTGCCCGGGTAAGATCGGTTCCGGCGGTGAAACCCGAGTAGTCAAATCCGTGGAACATGTCCCGGCAGACGTCGAGTTTCTCGAGGAATTTCGGGTAGGCGGTTTTTCCGATGTCAGGATCGCCGAAGTTTGTCTTATCCCGTCTCGTGTAATCGTTCATTGCCTGCCGGAGATCACGGGCGATTCCCACGTAATCAACAATCAAACCGCCCTGTTTGTCTTTATAGACCCGGTTTACCCGCGCAATCGCCTGCATGAGATTATGTCCGCTCATGGGTTTGTAGATGTACATGGTGGAAAGGGAGGGAACGTCAAAACCCGTGAGCCACATATCGACGACGACGGCGATTTTTAACGGGTCGTTGTCATCTTTGAATTTGACCGCCATCTGTTCTTTGCGGGTTTTGCTGCCGATTATCTCTTTCCAGTCCTCGGGGTCGTTGTTGTCGGAGGTCATGACAACCCCGATTTTTTCCGTCCATTCCGGGCGCAGTTCGAGGATACGCCGGTAGATTTTCATGGCGATCGACCGGGAATATGCCACAATCATGGCTTTTCCGGTGAGTTCATACTGGCGGTTCGTTTCGTAATGCTGTATGATGTCTTTACAAAGGGAGGTGATGGTCTCGGGAGCGCCAAGTATGCTTTCGAGCTGGCCGAGTTCGTGTTTGCTTTTTTCTACGAGGTATTCTTCGGCGACTTCGGCGACTTTGCTGTATTCTTCGTCGATTTGTCTGAGGAGCTCTTCTTGTAAGCGGAGGTTGATGACCCGGCTTTCATAGTAGATGGGAAGCGTTGCTTTGTCTTCGACTGCCTGGGTCATGTCGTAGATGTCGATGTAGTCGCCGAATATTTCCCGGGTGTTTTTGTCGGCGGTCGCGATTGGCGTGCCGGTGAATCCTATGTAGGTGGCATTGGGAAGGCTGTCGCGGATTTTTCGTGCGGTTCCAAGAAAGATTTTCCCGGTTTTCGGGTTGATTTTCTCTTCGAGTCCGTACTGGCTTCTGTGTGCTTCGTCGGCGATGACGACGATGTTTCTTCTTTCCGATAGGGGGGCGTCGTATTCTTCGAACTTCTGCATTGTCGTGAAGATGATGCCGTTTGCCTGCCGGTTTTTGAGGAGTTTTTTGAGGTCTGCCCGGTTTTCGGCCTGGACGGGGGTCTGTCTGAGGAAGTCGGCGCAGCTTGCAAACTGATGGAATAACTGTCCGTCAAGGTCGTTTCGGTCGGTGATGACGACGATGGTGGGGCTGTTGAGGGCGGTCTGGAGCTGTTTTGCGTAGAAGACCATGGAGAGGGATTTGCCGCTTCCCTGGGTGTGCCAGAAGACGCCGCCTTTTCCGTTGGTGACGGCGGCTTCCCGCGTTGAGTCGATGGCTTTTTTTACGGCGAAGTACTGGTGATAGGCTCCGAGGATTTTTTTGTCGTTTTGGGTGTCTTTTGAGCAGCAGATGTAATTCTGGAGAATGTCGAGGAACCGGGTTTTTTCGAACATTCCTTCGAAGAGGACGTCGAATGTGGCGTATTTGGTGTTTTCATAGCTGCCGTCGGTGGTTTTCCATTCCATGTACCGGTCTTCGTCTGAGGTGATTGTGCCGGCTTTTGAGGCGGCAAGGTCGCTCATTACGCAGAATGCGTTGTAAACGAAGATGGAGGGGATGTCGTGCATGTAGTTTCGAAGCTGCCGGTAAGCTTGGGATACGTCGGTCTCCTCACGTGAGGGGGATTTGAGTTCGATGACGACGAGGGGGAGTCCGTTGACGAAGATGACGATGTCGGGGCGTTTTTCGCATTCGTCAATGACGGTCCACTGGTTGATGATATGGAAGGTGTTGTTTTCCGGGTTGGTAAAGTCTATGAGGCGGACGAGGGCGGAGCGTTCTTCGGTTCCGTTGTAGTAGTTTACGGAGATGCCGTTTTGGAGGTAGTCGGTGAAGAGGGCGTTTTTCTGGATGAGGGTCCCTGTGTCGATGTTTTTTAGTGTATTGAGGGCTTCTTCGAGGGCGGCTGCGGGGAGTCCGGGGTTTATTTTCGTGAGGGCGGGGAGGATCTGGTCTTCATAGAGGGGGTTATGGTAGTCCCGGGCGATGTCGGGGCCGAATTTGCGGGAGTAGCCAAGTTGGTCGCGGAAGAGTTCGATGATGGAGTATTCAAAGTCGTTTTCGGTGAATGTCATGGGTTATCTTCTTTTAGGGAGAGGATTGTCCGATATTTCTGGTCCGGGTGGTTGGGTTTTTCAGGGTTTGTTTTCTGAAGTTTTTTCTCATTCAATAGTTGAGATATGTAGTTGTCGTACAATGTTGAGCGGCTTTTTCTTTCTAAAATAATGCAAAGTTCGTCTAAGGAAAAATCAGACTGAGAGCAGATTTCCCGGATGATTTGCTTCATTTTATCGGGGTATGTACGCTTTCCTATTGTAGTTAGGGTGATTTTCGTTTCATCTGAGAGTTTATGGAGTAATGTATCTCTTTGTGACAGATCACTTTTAAGAGGAAGAGGGTTCACTTCTAAGGGGGAAGGTTCACTTTTAAGAGGACGCGGGTTCCTGTTTAAGATGAGTTCATCAATGCCAAGATATGCACAAAGTGCTGTTTCGCGGATGTTTTGTGCCGGGCTATCTGATGAATTCAGTGACATTTTTCAGGTTTTTCCCTTTTATGTTATTGTATAGAGGGTTTTTGATTAATATAAATGATGTGCCTTGGTGTACCGGGAAAGTCCGGGCGCATCGGAGGTTGATCCATTTATGAATGAGGGAAGAAAAAAAGAGTTATGCAGTAATCTGCTGGGCGATCGAATCGAGATTATCGAATGATACGGGATTCATGCCATACGTTTCGCAGATTTCTCTGACGTTTTTGCTTAAGGCTCTCCCTGGTTTTGTAACGACATAGATTGAGATATTCCGTGTTTCTTTTATGTCGTTCCATTTGAATGCAAGAGCCTGTGCCTGCAGGAGGTTGAGGTTGTTGTACGGCTGGATGATTCTTTCGGGGTATTTTCCATCCGGAGAGGCAGCGATGACTATGTCAAAGGCATGTCCGATTCCGGATTTTCCAAAGATTGCCGTTTTTTCGATGTATCTGACATTGAGGTTTTTCAGCCATTGTTTGACATCTTCGGTGAAGAGCTGGCCTATGTTCTGTTTGGATGTGTAGGCAAGGTCATTTACGGCAAGTATTGCCTGGATGAGGTTGTGTTTTCTTTGCGGGAAATTGCCCGGGGAGGCATGAACGGTGAGTTCGTTTTCTTCTTCGAGCAAAATACCAAATCCGTGTAATGTTTCATGGAGAAGATCAAGGCGTTTGTCTGTGTCTATCGGACATCCGCAGGCTTTCAGGTCGGTGATGGTGTTTCCTCCATCTGTGAGGAGATAGTCGTTTTCTGCTAGTTCTTTGAGATATATCTGAATGCAGTCATTGTGCCGGTCTAAGAACGGGGTGGTTATTTCCTGATATTCTCCGATGGTTCGAACAGAGATCTGTTCTCCTATCCAGTCTGCGTAGGAATGAATGAGAGCCTGAACGTTGGTTACCATTGGTCTGCACCTCTAACGATGATTGGTTTTCTTATGATATTGCAGAATGTCATGAATTCCTGAAGGGTTTTCCATGGATCAGTTGGATCAGTGAATTTTTCCGGGTCAATTGGTTTGGCAAATTTATCTGCGTATCCTTCTCTGTAGAAGTGTATATGCGGTCCGTCGATGAGTTCATCATCGGGGTTTCTGTGCGGTTGACTTCCGATATCAAGTCTTGCCAGAATTATGTTAGTAGTCTTCTCTCTGATCTGATCAGAGGTTTTGTAGAAGTCAAATTTTCCGGGCTGGATAGTAAGTTTGAATTGTTCTGTTTCGTCCAGTGAG
Organism: Methanocorpusculaceae archaeon UBA425; assembly: GCA_002506085.1. Taxonomy (GTDB): domain Archaea; phylum Halobacteriota; class Methanomicrobia; order Methanomicrobiales; family Methanocorpusculaceae; genus Methanocorpusculum. Next base: position 8,611 of record DAWV01000016.1, on the reverse strand, counting down.
ATGAGGAGGACTTCGAGGGAGTCGCCGGCATCCGGGTAGGTGATCTGATCATCGTTTACGCGCTGTTTATCCAGTGCAAGGAGTCGTTCTGCTTCGGTCTGGGGGATGATGTTGTCCTCGTTGAGGTAGGGTTCATTGACCGTGGAGGAAACCGGCTCTTCAATTACATAAGCAGCGTTTTGTTCCGACATTATTCTATGTATAATTGTTTTCCTAATTCATTAGATTATCTCTGAGGGTCGGTTTTTGGCGGAATTTTGAGGAGGGATGGTGCGGGGGGTTGAGTGAGCCGGTTAATTATGCAGCATATTTTTCCGGGGCTAGCCGGCAGGATGTCAATCAGGTAACAGGGATTGGATAAAAACAGCTGAGATGTTAGGTAGATTGTAATTTGGACTGAACAAGATCGCGATACATTTCCAAGGTAAAGGTGCATTCGATATATTTCATCAGGTCTTCTTTTTTATCGAATTTCATCTGTATGGCCATTTTTGCGAGAAGGCTGTCTGATAGGTCACCATTTCCTCCGTGACTTACTTTGGTATGTACTCTGTCTTCGATTTGTCCTTTGGAATTCTGATACCGATAAAAAACATGGTTGCCTTTTTTCATTTCAATGAAGCCTTTTTTAAGAGCTGCCGAGGCAAAGCACCTTTTCTTTGCAGGCATTTATTCTGCCTCGTATTTCTCTTTGATAAGTGCCAGTGCGGATGTGAAATCCAGGTGTTCCTGAAGTTTTTTCTTTATGACCAGGGATTCCTTTGTATGTTTCTCATCAGGATAGGTGGTGAAACTCAGTACATGGCCTTCAATTTCTTCTACGAGCGAGGAGATGGTTTTTTGGTAGTTTTCTCCGTATCCGTAGAGGGCCAGTTCTTCATTCACCATTCCCCAGAGATTATCTTCTTTGTTGTATGATGTCTGGAATTCGATAGGTTCCAGGAGAGGGTATTCGCCAATTTTTGTGAGTTCTTCGGTTTTATATTCCATTATATTGCTGACAGATTCGAGTTTGTAATTTTTCTGGGTTCGAACAACGTTTCCCGTTACACTGACCCATTTATGAATGAGTGATTGGACGGTGTCTTCGTCTTTTGGGTCAAAGTAGCATCTGATATTACTACCGCTCTTGGTTTTTATCGTGAAGAAATGCTGTCCCTTTTCTCCATGGAAGCCGACGATAATTCCCTGACGCGTCATTTCTCCTGATGCTCCGTATTCAAAGAGCAGATCATTGAGTTGTTCTATGCAGTGTTTTGGAATGCTGCTGCCTTCATGAGGTTGTGCCACGGCAGTTTTTATGTGTACTGGGGAGGCGGATTGTGAGAGGGAGCGAAGACTTTTCAAAACTCCAATTCGCGCCAAGGGGTCGGTAACTTCTTCTTCAAGCTGTGATTGAAAGAGGTCCGGGGTAAGAGAGAGCGTGTTTATGAGTCGCTCGAGCGTTCCCGTGACCTCCAAATAGGGGGTGATTTCATCTTCTAAGAGACGAGGTGCATGCGTCAGCGGTCCTGCGGGTAAGGCAACGCTGCCCGGGAGTATTTTGTCTATGTAGAGCCGGCAGTCTTCTTTTTTGTAGTCTTTTCCGTATTTGGACAGACCGATGTTGTCGTATGCACGCTGAATGTCGATGAGCAACTGGGCTAACGTTATACCTTCTATCTTATGGTTTTTGACGGTTGGTCCGTCTTTGACCATTATCCAGGTTTTCAGGTTTTCGTTATTGCCCGACATTATGCTGATTATATATGTTTTATAAAATGATTAGATTATCGTTAATGATCAATTTGCGGAGAGTTAAATCCGGGTGAACTGAGGTTGGGGGAATACATATGAAAAAGAGCAGAGACAGTTCTCCTCATAGGAGTTAGGAGGTGATGGTGTGGACTCAATTCGGGAGGGAGGTGGGTAGGTGTGGGTGGATGAGAAATCCCACCGCGAATAATCGCGAATAATCGCGAATCGCATTTTCCTTACG
>DAWV01000016.1:512-6497 GCA_002506085.1 Methanocorpusculaceae archaeon UBA425 | reverse complement strand
TCTTGTCCTCGTCGTTTCACTCCTCGGCCGCGTTCCTACGCTTCGCCTCATCGGCTCCGCGTGGCCGGAACGCCAGCGTGGAAATGCTGGAAAACCCGCGTCGCGGGTTTTCTCGTGAGAATAATACTACTCTACTTGTTATTACAAGGATTTGCGATTCATTAAGAAAACCCGCGTCGCGGGTTTTCCAGCATTTTTCGTTCCGCCGTCACGGCCACGCGGAGCCGATGAGGCGTAGCGTAGTGACGCGACCGAAGGTCAAGAGGGCGGAACCGGAAAAATGCGATTCGCGTAGATTCGCGATTATTCGCGGTGGGATTCTCATGCGTCCACACTCGATCCCCCCCACCCAAATTGAATCCACACCAACACTGCGTAAGTCCAATGAGAAAAAGAGATACTGAATCTTCTAACAAGTTCTGTTCTCTAAGTTTTTGCTATCTCTCTCTCTAGAGCAGATTTTCTTTTTTTAATGCTGCATCGAGTTGATCAAATATTGTATTTATCCATATTATAGCTTCGTTATGAGAGTAATTATTAGCTACAAGGAACCTTTTGAGATGAGATTTTATTTGACTGCGACATTTATCCTTCTTATACCATTCCAGAGAAAATCTCTTCTCAAAAATAGTCATAATGTCTTGATTTTCAACTCCTTTTGCATGGTTTTTCTCAATTATATCCCTAAAAATTTCTTTTGATTTATCTTGGTATTTTATGATTGATGACTCCCGTGATACAAATTTGGATGATATTTCTAAATCCTTCGTATTCGTAGGTTCGGGTTTACGATTTTGATAGGTAATGTAACTCATTTGATATTCTAACTCAGGGAAAAGAGATGCTTTGTTAATGTTATAATAATCAAGCTCTTTTAATATTCCTGCTTTACAGTCAGCGGGAATGGTATAATCATATAATTGATAGTTATCTGGGCCATTTCCCTTTGTTTTTTTAACTAAATTTATTTCTATTGTATCTTTTCCTCTCTTTCTAGTTTCTTTAGCAATCTCAATACAACCAGGCATGTAGAAGGCTCCACATTGTTGAATCAAACGTTCATTACTCAAGTTTGAAATAACAAAGTAATTTCCAGTTAAAATATTAATAAAATCAGCATAGTTGTTTTTTTCATAATGTTTTAGGTCAAGAGATGAGATAATGTTCATGTCTTTCAGTTCCATTACAAGATCTTCAATGGTAATCCCACCTTTGAGGTCCATTTCAGCAATAGCTGAATGAATTTGTATCTCTTTACTGTTGTAGGGGAAACAATCTACATCATAAACATACACAACTCCATCATCTTTAGGTGGATTACGAATATCCTCTGCATCATTACAGGCAAAATATAGTGCTACCAATGGATTCAGTGTTAAATCTAGTAAGCGTGTCTTTAAACCATAATGCTGAAGTCTTGTAAGACGTTCAAAATGAGAACTATGATCTTTGAAAATTACTGGTCTTCGTGAATAAGCTTCACTTATCATTTTTGCTTCACTATCAAACATGTTCTCCCGCATAATTGCAGGTAGGACGTGTTCGGTAGCTTTTTTTTGACCTCGATAAAGATATTTATTGGTAAGAGATTTTCGTGATTTATCTTGAAAAATATCAGTTATCTGAATAAGATAGTCTTTGACTTCTAGTATATCATCTTGTTTCACAGATATATCATTCAAATTCATCCACTCCATTTTCAGATAAAATTGTTTTTAATCTTAGGGAAGAAGGAATTCCTGATACATCAATCTCACCATTCATCAATTTTGGAAGCAGTGAATCCCTCATATCAATAAGGTTCATATTCTCTATTTTCAACAGTCTCGTTTGAGAGAATAAAGATGAAATAATAATTTCAAAATCTATGATGGTATGAATATCCGGTATCAGGATTGTTTGAGCTAGAGCTGCATTTCTATTCAATCCTGGAACTGCTGAATCTGCACTTAAATGTGATAATTTCAATGATTCAAGAAGGAGATATAGATAATGGAAACATCCAAAATTCATTTTTGGAACTACATAGAACGTTGTATCTATGGGGTAGAAGTTTTCATGTGACCAAGTAACCGTACCAGCATTCCCTTTTCGTCCAACAATAATTCCAGGGCCGGCCACCATCCATTCATTATGCCAACCAACGACACCGTTTGATCCAAATACAGGAAAACCATTTCCACTTCGGTTTTCCTCCTTGAGCGGTTTTCCATATGACAATTCAATAATATCTCCCACCGTCCCCACTTTCCACCCCTCCGGCACACTTCCCATCTCGCTCTCCACCATCTTCCCGCCCGCCGTTTTATACGGCTTTCCCTCGGCATTTGGAAACTCGAATTCCACAAACCACCTGCGGAACAACGCCCGGGCGATCTCTTCAAGGACTTTGTTCATGCGGGTATTGAGTTCGATTTTGTCGTCGAGCGAGGAGAGGATTTTTCCGATTCGAATCTGTTCTTCTTTATCTTGAGGAACACTGACCTCAATATTTTTCATTGTGGCACCAGATACTTCTTTGAATGTGGTCCCACTCCCCATCCCCTCAATTTTATCTTTATTATATTTTAGGAGATAATAGAGAAACAGATAATCTGTATTTTCATTTGGAACAATGCTTTTAAAACCCTGATTCGTCGCAACCTCATTTGAAGAAATCGCCACATACCCTATTGGAGCTCTTGATGTGAAGAGGACAGTGTTTTTTGGTAACAATGTTGCAGAACAACTCTTTAATCCAAGTTCAGTAATATTTCTTTCACCATGAGATATGAACCGTCCTTCAAAATTGGATAAATCTTTTGGAGTAATCCATGCAATATCCCCTCCATAATAATTTTCATTCTTTGTGGATGGTGTGGCCCCACCAATCACATTGCCCAAATCAGAGAGTTTTACTTTAATCCAGCTCTTCATTTAATCCACCTACTCATTTTTTATTGTATATTTGGATTCAAGTATCTCATTGGCTGTGAAATCATACTTTATTCTATAAAGATATCTTGTTTCATTTATGGTTGCTGATATTTTTACAATGAATATATCCTCATCCTCAGAAGAATCGACAGTATTAACAATAAAGTCAGTGACACTTTTATCATATTTGTTTCCGCTCTCATTAACCACGATGTCCTTAAGATACTCCTCATTTTCGAACTTCAACTGAACTTGTTTTTTCTTGTTGAGGTTGTATCGCAGTTCTAAAAAGTCTATAATATCATCTACCTTATTGAATACTTTAAATCGATTTTTCATGTCACTATTAAAAACTGTGGAGAAATCTCCATCTTTAGAATATAATATTCCTATGGTCTCCTCATTATTGCAATAATCGAGAATAGTTTCGACGATTAAGGCATCTTTTAATCCTGCATCAGAATATTTTTTTCCCCCATTTATTGCTTTTGATTCAACAAAAGGTCGCTCTTTTTTAAACGCTTTATTAATTATTTTTTCAACCACAACTGTATTTTTTGGATAGGAAATTAGCTTACATTCCCTCCCCTCTCCCCCCCAAAACACCTTTGATAATTTTTCCAAGTGTTCTTCATATTCATTATCACCGTTAATTTTGAAATTACAGCTAATCTCTGCTAAGGCTCCAAATGATTTCTTATAAGTCTCTATTTTTGATTGGACCGATTGTTTTTGTGAAGAAAAAGTCTCCCTCATGTGTTGAATAATTTCTTTCCACACAATCTCTGGAATGCATAAATCAACATAATTATTTATGTTATTTATTTTAATAAAATCATATAATTTTGAATAATCAATAGGTAGTTTATACTCATTATACATAAAAAACTCACCACCATAACGCGTTTCTAAGACGTTCGTGTCAAAGAAAATATTGATATCTTTTCGATCATGACTTGTCATCTTATTTCCCCCCTAATACGCCAACACTCGACATACTACACCTCAAACCCCACGCTCTTCAGCTGCTCCCGGATCTCCTCCTCCGCCTTCTTACTTTCTGCAAACAACGCCTTCAGCTCCCCTGTCAGCCGCTCCATCTTATCATCGAATGCTTCCCCGTCATCCTCAACCTCAGCAAGACCCACATACCGACCCGGCGTCAGAATAAAATCCCGCTTGGCAATACTCTCCGTAGAAACAACCGCACAGAACCCTGCCTCATCCAAAAGCGTCCCCATCTCGAACTCCGACACCGTTCGGCCGATCCGCTCGATCTCCTCATGCGTCAGCTCCCGAAGCTTCCTCGACTTCATCGTCCCGAGATTCCGGGCATCGATAAACACCGTCTTATTCTTCGGCCTCTTCTCCTTGTTAATAAACCACAAAGACACAGGAATCTGCGTCGTATAAAACAACTGAGGCGGCATCGCCACAATACACTCCACCAGATCCGCCTCCACAATCCTCTTCCGGATCTCCCCCTCCCCGCCCGACTGCGAAGAAAGCGAACCGTTCGCGAGAACGAGACCCAGCCGTCCTTTCGGAGCCAGATGATGGATCATATGCTGCATCCAGGCAAAGTTCGCATTCCCTGCAGGCGGGATCCCGAACTTCCACCGCACATCATCCGCGAGCTTATCCGCCCCCCAATTCGACAAATTAAACGGCGGATTCGCCATAACAAAATCAGCCTTCAGCGTCGGATGAAGATCATTATAAAACGTATCGGCACTGAACTTCCCGAGATCCGCCTCGATTCCCCGAATCGCCAGATTCATCTGCGCCATCTTCCAGGTCGTCGAATTCGAATCCTGACCATACACCGAAATATTATTGATATTCCCCCGGTGGTCCTCGATAAACTTCGCTGACTGGACAAACATCCCTCCCGAACCGCAGCACGGATCATACACCCGCCCCCGACACGGCTGAAGAACCTCGACAAGCGTCTTCACCACACAGGCTGGTGTGAAAAATTCACCTGCGAGCTTCCCCTCCTGCTCCGCAAACATCGACAGACAATACTCGTAGGTTCGACCGAGAATATCCTTACTCTCCCCATGATCTGCCATCGGAATATTCGTAAACAGATCCACCACCTCACCGAGCCGGCGTTTATCCAGCTCCGGACGGGAAAACGTCTTTGGGAGAATATCCTTCAGACGCGTATTTTCCTTCTCGATCTCCCGCATTGCATTATCAATAGTCGTCCCGATTTCTGCCGTGTGTGCATTTCCTGCAATCACCTCCCACCGGGCGTTCTGCGGAACATAAAACACCCCATCCGCCAGATACTCATCCCGATCCTCCTCAAATCCCGCACCCTCGTTTTTCAGAGCAGTATATTTCTGCTCGAACCGGTCAGAAATATACTTCAGAAAAATCAGACCCAGGACAACATGCTTATACTCCGAAGCATCCATATTCCCCCGAAGAACACAGGCTGCATTCCAAATTTTCTGCTCGAATCCTAAATCTGCGGTATTTTTCTCTGACATTATCATCACTACTCCAAAAACGGGGATATATTGATTCTTTATGGTGATTTCCGAGGGATAAATACATCGTTCTCTTCACCGCCGGCATCGCCCGGGCCCCCCTACCCGAAAGCAGCACACCCGATCGCAAGTCTATCGACTTGATCGCAAATCAAAGATTTGCTCAGCTAAGGTCGTCGACTTCGTCTCCAACCCGCCTTGGCTAAGGGCGTCCGCTTTCAGCGTCCAACCCGCAAGAAGAAGGGGGAAGGGGGGCGAAAAATGAATGCGGACTACCTGGAAACAGATAGGGTCCTCGGCAAATAGGATATCTCCACCGCGTCGGGCTCCGCGCCGGGTCGCAAATCAAAGATTTGCTCAAGGCTTACGTCGCTTCGCTCCCCTCGCCAGTCCCCTCCCGCACCCCAAGATAAAAAAAGAAGAGCTTCCGTTCCTCCCGCCCCTGTCCCCCTTTTTGTGAATTTCGTTGATTTTCGAAAATTTCGTGTGGGGGACGGGGGAGGGACGACAGAAATCCGCCTATAACCTAACCTTATTGGTTTTCGTGTTTTCGTGGAAGTTTTCGTGA
>DAWV01000016.1:0-346 GCA_002506085.1 Methanocorpusculaceae archaeon UBA425 | reverse complement strand
TCGCCCCTCCCTTTCCGCAGCACACCCGAAGAAGAAGGGAAACGCAAAACGACCGCGAGTGTACTCGAAGGCTTCGCCCCGTGGGACTCGCAAGTTTCCTCCGAAAACTTGCTCAGCTGAGGTCGTCCGCGTTCCGCGTCCAACCCGCCTCACCAAAGGAGAGGGAAGGGGGGCGCAAAACGACCTCGGGTGTACTCGAAGGCTTCGCCCCGTGGGTTCGCCGTAGGGGGGTTACCACTTCCCGCCCCTGTCCCCCATTTCGTGTATTCCGTTGATTTCCGTGGGTTCTGTGTGGGGGACGGGGGAGGGTACTATATGGGTTCCATCCAACCATTTTTTTTATTTT
>DAWV01000028.1 GCA_002506085.1 Methanocorpusculaceae archaeon UBA425 | reverse complement strand
TCGAGTGTGCGAAAAATCATAGACTATTCTTTTTTTCACGGGGAATCCATACGGAAAAAGGAGTTGCCCGCTTGGGCTTATTCGCGGTGGGATTTCTCATGTGTCCACACTTGTGTCGTACACGAAATCAACGTACACCTTTTACGTACGTCAGTTTTATTATTGGGAGCCCCCCGCGTAACTCCTATTTAATACGTTTTTTCTGCCGTAACAGCCGCGGGAATTTCGTTGATGTGGCAGGTATTTTTTCTTATCTTCTATAATCACAAAGATTGGAAACCAAACCTTATCCTGTCTTTATCAGTGGGAATGCCATTACATACAGTTTTCCATTCACCATCTTGGAACACTTCATATCTTTCAAAAGCACACGGCAGTCCGTTTGCCGTCGTTATGTCACTGCTGTCCATAAGCTGAAAATGCAAATGCGGAGCAAACGAATTGCCGGAATGACCCACTCTTCCAATCAGATCCCCTTTTTTGATTTCCTGTCCGGGAGCGACGGAAATCGATCCTTTCTGAAGATGAACGAGCGCTGCATATACATTTTCGCCGCATTCCATGATGATGTAGTTGCCCGCAACTAATTGTACATCGTCTTTTTCCGGATCGAAATAATGCGCATTTTTGTACGCGTTGACGAGGTCCGACAGGAAATTCGTTCGTGCCCGTTCCTCATAGCCATCCTCTGCCCGGACAATGATTCCGTCGCAGGGTGCATATACGTCCTGACCCCAGCAGTAATATTCCTTTAAGGGAGCCCCGAAAAGAAGATAGTGCGGCAAACGAACCCGATAGGCGGGCCTGCCCATTCTCTTCCAATCCACTTGTATGAAGTCATAAGCATATCTTGTTCCTAATCGGTTTGTGCCATGACTCGGTATTTTTTTCCCGGGAGTTGTCGGAGAGAGCCACTCTCCCCTCAAAGGGAACTCTACTCGTATCGGCTCACGCTCTTCCATCATCAGATACCTCCGTTATTTGTTTATAGCCAAATGAAACTGGTCTATAGATGTATTCCTGGTGCAGCATAGATGAGGATGATATCTTAGGGGATTCTCCCCATCTTTTCACCACCAATATAGATGATTGCTGCATATCCATAATCGTTTATCTAGTGGTATGATAGTATCTACTGCAGACTCCCAACCGGTTCTTGTTATTTTCCGTGGATTTTTTGTGATGGCGGGCTGCTCCGAAGGAGCGGCCTCAGCTAAGCAAATCTCTGATTTGCGACTGCGGGTTGGATGCGAAGCAGACGACCTTAGCCGAGCAAGTTGATAGACTTGCGACTGCGGGCTGCTCCGAAGGAGCGGCCTCAGCGGAGCAAATCTCTGATTTGCGACTGCGGGTTGGCGACGAAGTCGACGACCTCAGCCGCTGCGAGGAAAACACCTCGGGAAGTGAACCAGACAAACCGCAAAAACGAAAAAATGTCTGCCCGATTCTGACTATAGAGGGAAAGAAAAGAACAGACATTATTCTCTTAGACCTTTTGACTATTCAAAGTATTGAGCGTGATAAATACCAGATGGATGATTTCATACTTCATACTTCATCCTTCACTCTTGATTCTGGAATCTACCGCACTAACATCTGAGTGTGCTGAATCTGCCCATCTGTCCGGACATGTTAAAAAAAGGAATGGGTATTAAACTTCTGCCTTTCGCGGCTTATCAAGACGGAGAATAGTCACATATAACCCGAGTAACGCAAGACCAAGAAATACCAGGAATGCAAGGTCTGCGTTTTGCGCCTCATCTGGTTTGCCCTTTGCAACAAGTCTTCTCAATTCCCCTTCCTCTTCATAGGTAAGGGGTATTTTCTCGGTCTCCGATTTATAGAGGATCTGACGCATGCGCTCTAATTCATCCATAGTCATGGGGATAGTTGGCACGGGCATTTTATTTTTCCTCCTGAATCACTTTACTAATACTTTCATCTTTAGAGATAATATCTTTACCCACATCGGCAAGCTTCAGATCCCATATTGTTTCAAGCTTAACAACCCTCTCTGATAGAGTTGTTATTCTCCCGGATAAGTTCCACAAATAAGCACACAACCCTACACTCGCAGCAACAAAGACACTGAAAGCACCAATAATAACAGCAATATCCATAAGGAAATAATAATCACCTAACCTATATAGCTCCACCCATCAGTTTTTACCATCACCCAAGTCAAACAGATTTGTAACACTTTTGGAACCCGGTCTTATTGGTCTGCCGCACTAACATCTGAGTGAGCCGAATCTGCCCATATGTCCTGACACATACGTGATTGTAAAGAAAAACTGCTCAAACGCGTCCTGATTCATAGAAAACGCCACAACCCGGATTCGATTAGGACGTGAAGAATCGTTTAAAGCAAATAGAAATGACTCGGTCTTAATGTACCAGAACAATCTTAAAAATGAGTGCCTTCAGCCGGAATTGAACCGGCGACAACCAGATCTTCAGTCTGGCGCTCTCCCGACTGAGCTATAAAGGCTCTTGCGTAACTAATGTTAGTAGAGTAACTATTTATAATAATCTGATTTAATCTCTCAAACAGCTTATCCATTCCAAAGACGAAATACTAGATAATGGTCATGAAATGCCGGAATAAGAAAGAACCGAATAAGCAGACACTTCAGGAAAAAATCGTCGGGCGAACCACAAATATCGTCCACCTCACCCACAATGACCTTGACGCCGCAGGGTCCGATGCAATAATCCGGATGACATTCGGCGATGAAATACTCACCCTCTTCTCATCTGTCGGCAGATTCCCCTGGTTTGTATCCCAGGTCGGCGGATGTAACGGAAAAGGAGACACACTCCTCATCAGCGACCTTGGCTATCAAAACGGCATTGAAGACCAGATACGAAAAACCCATGCAGCCGGCTGGAAAATCCAGTGGTATGACCACCACAAATGGACCGACACAGAAAAACAGAAGGTCGCGCCGTTTGTCGAAACACTCATCGTAGACACACAGAAATGTGCAACCGGCGTCGTCGCCTCCGTATTTGCCAAAGACAACAAACCGGCCCTCGAAATTGCCAGAGTCGTCTGCGACTACGACCTCTGGAAACACCAGGACCCGCGCTCCGGACAACTCGGCATCGTCACCTCAAAACAGGAAAACCTCAGACTCGTCCGGGACAAACTGCGAAACGGCATCATAATCGACGAAGAAATCACACAAATCTTCAAAAAAATCGAGCATGACAAAAACAGGTGCATGAAAAAAAGTATCAGAGCCGCAAAAATATACCGGGGAAAATATATCATCGCCGTCATGCCAACCTACGGCTATCCGAGCGAGACCGCAGCAGAAGCGCGCAAAAAACTCGGAACCGACATCGAACTCCTTGTCTCGGACAATGGAAAGTTCTCCCTCCGGAGCGTTCCTGAAATCAGCCACTTAATTGCAAAACAGTTCAGCGGAGGAGGACACCCGAACGCATCCGGAGGCAGTTTCAACTACACCGGCTGGGAAAAGTGGAAACTCCGACTCTTCCGGAAAGTATCCCGCGCAGACAAATTCGTCTCAGTCGCTGAAAATCTCTGACCACATTCTTTTTTTCTCACCCGACCAAAAGTAGAATATGACTACTCTCGCGGAAAGTATCCGCATAGACTATGGAATCTGCTCGACCTGCGGATCCTGCATAAACGTCTGTCCGAACAACATCATTCTGCGTGACGCGGACAACTCGCCAATAGTCCGCCCGGGTCCGGAATGCATCTCCTGCGGACACTGCATCTCAGTCTGCCCAACCGGCGCGATGAACATCGGAACCATTGAGACTCCGGCACAATTCGCCGACGCAGACGTCCTTTCAACCCATCTGAAATCACGCCGCTCGATTCGTCTCTGGAAAGACACCCCCGTCACAAAAGAAGAATGCGAAGACCTCATCAGAATAACCTCGTATGCTCCATCCGGATGTAATAGCCGCCCGGTAAAATGGGTTGTCATAAACGACCCCGCAAAAGTCCGGGCATTTGTGAGCGCCTCCGCGGAATTCCTCAGAGCCGTTCCAAAAGAGCATCCCATGTATGGTCTCGCTGCCGGACTCCTGAAAAAACTAGATGCCGGAAATGACATCATATGCAGAAAAGCCCCGGCAATGCTCATCGCCGTCACCCACCCGAAAGCAAACCAGGGAACGGAAGACAGCATAATCGCCCTCACCTATGCAGACATCTATGCCCCGGCAATCGGACTTGGGACCTGCTGGGCAGGATTTGTCATGATTCTCCTCGGAGTCTGCCCATCCCTCGCGAAAACACTCGGGGTCCCCGACGGGTTCAAACCTCAGTATGCTCTCCTTGCAGGCCACCCGAAATACCAATTCAAAAATATCCCGCCGAGAACTATGCCGGAAATCTTCTGGACATAAAAAAAGATTAAAGAGCCCGTAATAACCGGGGAAGTTCAAGTGCAAGCCACGGGTTTGCCTTGAATATCTCTTTGACGAGTGCCTTCACACTAATATCGTCCAGGGACAGATCACTCATCGAATGAATGATGGAATTCAGTTTATTATCATCCATTTTGATAAACGCCTCTTTTACCGCATAATTTCGTGCAAGGGCATGACCAAGGGAACCCTCACGCCAGGTCTTGTCATAAATCATCAGAGCCTTCCTGGATGTATCGCCATTTTTAATAGCATCGGCTGCGACTTCGCCGGCAAGCCTGCCGGTATACATCGCATTGTAGATTCCCCCGCCGGTAATCGGATCGGAAAGACGGGCAGCATCCCCGACAACAATCAGATTGTCGGCAACCGTGGATTCCAGAGGTTTGCAGGCAGAAACCCCGCCCACGATAAGTTCGGTGATTTTTCCATTCGGGAACTCACGGGCAATGAACCGGTCAAGGTAATCCTTTGCCCGGTGACCATCGCCGGATTTCGTGCCGGCAATGCCGATACCCACATTTGCACACCGGTGACCTTTCGGGAAAACCCAGATGTATCCCCAGGGAGCGGCATCAAATGAGAAGTAGAAGAGATTTGCCCTCTCGTCAATATCTATATCATTGAGGATGTACTGGGCACAGGTTTCCAGTTCAGCGAGCGGAACGGTCGTATTGATTCCTGCCCATTTGGCAAACTTGGACTCGACACCATCGGCTGCGATGACAACTTTGGCTCGTACTTCGTAAGTTTGTCCATGCTGATGGATTATAGCGCCGGAGACTTTGCCATCAATCATAATCGGAGCCGAAGCACGTGCATGAACCTGGACTTCCGCTCCCGCCTCGGCTGCCTGCCAGACGAGTTCACGGTCGAAGACTTTTCTGTCGAGGACGTACCCTACTTTGCCGCCTGCATGATCTCCGCCGATAGTGAACTTTGTTCCATCCGGTCCGATGAGAATCGCTTTGTCGAGGTCAGCGGCAACCCATTTCGGATCTGGCTCGATAAACTCTGCTAGTGCTTCCTTACCGATACCTTCCGCACAACGGACAGGCGCCCCGATTGCCGGACGTTTTTCTATTAAAAGAACGGACAATCCCTTTTCTGCTGCGGTTTTTGCGGCAAGAGCTCCGCCGGGACCCCCGCCGATAACCAGACAATCATATGCTTCCTTCATTTTTCCTCCCATACAATAGCCCCGAGAGGACATACCATCTGACAGATTTTGCATTTATCTTTACAGAGGGTCTCATCAACTGTCAGATATGCATCGATAAGTTCCAGAGCTCCTCTCGGACAAACGGATACGCAGGCTCCGCAGTATCCGCAGACATCTCGTCGGATATGAATCATAGTTTTTACTAATTGGTTTTCTGAATTTAAATCCTTGCTATGTTGGAGAACCTTATATCATCCGGCATTCAACATATTTGTATGGACACTGAGGAGAATAAAAAACCGGGACTGATGTATTATATCCTCATGCTTGTTGCCGCGGGCTGTGTGACCTATGGTCTTTTCGGCTGGATTACCGGTATGTGGTAAAAAGAGGGGATGTGAGATATTCTCACTATTATTTTTTCGAGCCTGCGGCGGCGGTTACCCGCACAACACCGGCAGTAAGTTCTTCCAGCATCTCGGCAGGGAAGCCGGCAACCATTTCCTCATCGGCAATTCCGGAGAATTTCCGGGATCCGTCACAGCCGAGAGAGAAGTTGGGTTCTCCGTTCAGCACAACATATGCCGTCACATCGGAACAGATTGACTGGATGCCGGCGAACTCGGGATAGAGTCTGCCTCCCAGTCTGTAGAGAGATGCCTGGGCTAGTTTGAGCATCGCAAAGGGTTTTGCAAAGAAGACGACGACGTCCGGGGCGAAGACTGCTTTTTCCAGAGGTGCATAGATAATAGCATAGGTTTCCTGGGGAAGAGACGGGACATCGAATACGGTTCTTTTGCTTGCAGGAATCGAGCTGTATTTTCCGAGTTTGAAATAGTGTTCGCCGGACGACATCGACGGACTGATTTCCCGCAGACCGAGAGCCCATGCCCCCCCTCCGCACTGGTGTTTTGCATCGGGCGCAAAGAACATTTTTCCCTCGCGGGCGAGAGAGACCATCCGGCAGTGCCGGACTGTTTCCTCGATTTCAGGAATACCTGCAGGGATTTCCCCGGGGGACGAGACGAATTTTATTGCGACCGGGGAGCCTGTGAGGTGCAGGGTTTCCTTCAGCGTCGCAGAAATCTGTGCATAATCTGCCATGAGGTAGAATAGGTCATCCGGTTATATAAATCCGTTCATAAAAGACGGAGCTTCTGCTCGACCTTCTGGAAAAAGCCTTTTCCGACATCGACGAAGAGAGCCGGGTCTTTGGATTTACGGATGATGAGATGGGCATTTTCCCCGATTTCATACTGATCCTGACCATCTATTACAAGAAACGCCGGCTTCGCGGAGACGAGACGAATCTCGACGACACTTTCGGAATTTATCAGATACGGACGGGAGGAGAGCATGTAGGGTGCAAGAGGGACTAAAAGCATCGCCTCAATGGTCGAATCCACAATCGGTCCTCCTGCACTCATGGAATAGGCAGTAGATCCGGTCGGCGTTCCGACAATGAGCCCGTCGGCACGGAATTCGTCTATATGCGTGCCGTTAACAAAGATAATGAACTTCAGAATTTTTGCAGGGCGCGAGGTTACGATTACTGCCTCGTTGAGCGCCGAGCCGACGGATTTCCCATTATATTCAATCGAAATCCGCATTCTCGGATCAACCGGAAGCGGCAGGGAGAGGGTGTTTAATATTTCACCGGCATTTTCCGGATCAATATCTGTCAGGAATCCGACCTGTCCCTGATTTATGCCGACAACCGGGACCTGCTTATTCATTAGCCGGATTGCACGGAGAACACTTCCGTCTCCACCCAGAACGACAACCAGGTCAGCCGTAAAGTTCTCTGAAAGTGAAACGGGAGCATACCCCAGTTCAGCAGCGACTGATTTTTCATATACGACCTCGTGCCCTTTGTCACGAAGCATCCAGCCAAGTGACTGCGCCATTTCTATAGGCTCTTTCAGATCAATCCGGGAAACAATACAAATTTTCATTCCAACCCCATAATTTCGGATACCGTTTTGTGTATCGCAGGATTTGCGGCAAGAATCGGACGGCCGACACGAACATCGTCCGGAAATGAGAGGGGGGAGGCATCCGGCATGGATACAATTCCTCCTGCCTCCTCGCAAATAAGAATTCCCGCAGCAGCATCGGTGATACGAAGCGTTGTTCGAAGGTCAAGGAACCCTTCGAGCCGCCCGCAGGCAACATAGCAGAGTTCAATCGCGGACGCCCCGAGTTTTCTTACCCGGCGGGTACGAAAACCTTTTTGAAGAAGCGACATCATCTCCGGAGCACGTGCATAAATGCTCATCGCAGACGTGTTCAGTTCAGTTTTTCCGGAAACATGTATGCGTTTCCCGTTGAGATAAGCCCCTTCACCACGAATCGCGGTGAAGGTTTCGCCGTTGGCGAGATTCCGGACATACCCTGCAGTCATCTTCGTGCCGTCTGATAGTCCGATGGAGAGAGCGTAGAATGGGATACCCGCACCTGCATTGAACGAGCCGTCAACCGGATCAAGATAGGCGATGCCGGACTCGCCGCCGATTTCAACCATTCCTGCTTCTTCCGAGAGAAGATATTTACAGACCTTGTGTTCCCTGAACGCGGCAAGAACGATATCCTCAGCAATTTTATCAAGCCGCTCTGTAGGAGTGTTATCAGCACCCATACTAATTTCCTCAGCTCCATATTCTGTCCCTATTAAAGATGCCAGAGCATCAGTAATTATGGGCACTATTTTTTCGCAAACTGATAGAAACTCAGGGGAATTCATAGGTTGTATCATTATTGGCGGGACACCTTCATGAATACTTCTATGGAGTGAAGTTGTCGCAACACTCTTAACCTATTACTTCCCATAATTAGACAGATATTACTATGAAGGAACAGACTGAAGTTGGAAAACTGAAGGAAGGTCGTTACGTTGTTGTTGACGATGAACCTTGCAAAATCCAGAGCATCTCCATTTCCAAACCAGGAAAACATGGAGCAGCTAAGGCAAGACTCGACGTTGTCGGTATTTTCGACGGACAGAAACGCTCGGTTGTCTCCCCGACCTCATCGACGGTATATGCACCTATTGTCGAGAGAAAAACCGGACAGATTCTGACTATCGCAGGAAATGTTGTCACGTTCATGGATATGAAAGACTTCAATAACTTTGAACTTATCATTGAAGATGAACATGTTCTGGCATCCTTCCAGCCCGCGCAGGAGGTTCAATACATTGAGTCTCTTGGCAAGCGTAAGCTTGACCTCTAAGACTGCAAAATAATCCATGCAGTCGTTTTCAAACACTCTTTTTGCTGATGCAGATTCAGCGTATTTGGATGCAGAATACGGAATATTCGGGGTTCCGTTCGACGGAACGACATCTTTTAAAGCAGGAACCCGTGATGCACCAGCAGCTGTCCGTCAGGCTTCGTATAATCTCGAGACGTACATGCCGTATTATGATCTTGAACTTCCCGACATTCCCTTTTATGACATGGGCGATCTCTATGCTGAGTGTCTGCCGGATCTCGTTGTCGGTCAGGTGGAAGATGTGGTCTCCGATCTGGTTAAAGACGGGAAGATTCCGGTGATGATTGGCGGGGAGCACTCGATTACAATCGGTGCAGTCCGTGCTCTTCGTCCGGTCTGGTATGTTGTCTGTGATGCACATCTCGATATGCAGGATGAGTATCGCGGGTCACGGTTTAATCACGACTGCGTTACGGCGCGCGTGAGCGAAGTCACGGGAAACATCATTATTATCGGAGCGAGGAGCGGATGTAAAGAAGAGTTCGCCCGCGCGAGAGAGAATTATCATCTCTTTACGGCAGACGAGGTACAGAGCCGGGGGATGCAGTCTGTTCTGAATGAAGTGTCTGACCTGATAGGTGATGACCCGGTTTATCTTTCGATAGATGCGGATTCGATTGACTGCTGTCTTACGCCGGGTCTTGGCACACCGGAACCTTTCGGATTGACGCCGGCAGATATACGTGATGTTATACGGAAGGTTGCAAAGAATGCAGTCGGTTTTGATTATGTTGAGGTTCTCCCGAATGATTCCGGGCAGACGGCTATAGTGGCAGCTCATCTGATTCGTGAATTTATTGCTGGTCACGCATGCGCCTTGAAACAGACCGACTGAGTGTCATCCCGCTGACACTTCAGCAATTTTCTTTTTTTCTCGAATGTAAGAGCGGACTGGAAGGCAGTCTGGGGCTTTTACCTTCCGGGGTGCCGCTTGATTTGCACACTGATGAGGCGATGAGGGGGTTGTATGCAGAGTGTGAGAGACATGAGGGGTCCGTCTGGTATACGTACTGGCTGATTATTTCAAAAGAATACAATACCTCTATCGGGGGATTATGTTTTATGAGTGAACCAACAGAGGGTGTTGTGGAAGTGGGATACGGGATTGATGCGGCATTTCAGAATCATGGATATATGACGGAGGCACTCGGCACGGTTATAACGTGGGCTCTTACAGAGGGAGCTGTGTGTATCACCGCTCAGACGGAGAAAGACAATCCGGCATCCCATGCAGTTTTAAGGAAATCCGGGTTTTGTGTTTCCAGAGAGGATGAGGATTCGCTCTGGTGGGTTTACCGGTACATTCGGTAAAAATAGGAGAGGGGGATAGGGAGAGGGAGGGGTTATGCCCGGACAAGGACCAGGATTTCTTTTCCGTCTTTATCCGAGATGGTGAGGGTCGAGTCGACGATTGAGTAGCCGGCGGATGCTTTAAGCGCGCCGAAGAATGCGAACTCTGCCTTCATCTCCTCTTCGGTACCTGCCATCATTGTGGAGATGATGTCATCGCCGATGGAAAGGGTGCTGCCGGAGAGGGTATAGGATGCGCCGTAGATGTTGACCGGGGCCTGACCGCCGCATGAGCCGCCCGCATTGAAGTTGAGGGTGACATTTTTGTCAGAGGCAAGGAGCCACTTTCCAATGATTGCGGGGGTTTCATTAAAGGTCAGAAGGGTATTGCCTGATTTATCGGACAGTATAAGTGTTTTGTTTACTATTTTATAGCCTGAGACATTGTGAAGTGCGGCGAAGAATGAGGATTCTTGCTGCATTAGTTGTTCATCTCCTGCCATGAGAGTTGAACCGATCTGGGTGAAGACAAGTCCGTTTGCGACGGAAATGGTGTAGTTTCCAAAGTAGCTGTTGATAGGAGCGCGGCCGTTCATTGTGCCGTCGGCAAGGAAGCTGAGGGTTACCCCTGTAGTGTTGTTAAGGATCCAGGTGCCGGTCGGGATGGAGGAGGCAGAGGCAAAGGTGAGGAGAGTGTTTCCATTCTGGTCTGTCAGTATAAGGTCACCTTCGATGATCTTATAACCGGTTACATTTTTGAGAGCAGTGTAGTATGACTGTTCCTGTGTCATGAGATTGCCGGGTCCTGCCATTTTGGTTGAACCGAGTCCGCTGATGGTGAGTTTTCCGTCAGAGCCGATAATGAGGGATCCAAAGTAGTTGTTTACTCCGCTGTTTCCGGTGATGTTGGATTCGGTGATTTCAAGGGAGATTATTCCGGTTGCGGGTGTGCCGGCGGGACCGGAACCTATGAGGATCCAGTTTCCCGCAGGGGTTTCGTTTTCAGAGCTGATACACCCTGCTGCAAATACGACTGCCCCGATTATTGCCAGGGTCAGGAACGCAATTGTTGTGTGTTTCATACTATTCTATTGGGCATATTTCGATAAATAGCTGGCTTTAACTACGAATTTTTTATCAGTTACTCAATTTGTAATGTTTTTCCATAATGTATAGGATAGTGTCGTTAGATTAATCGTTTTGATAATTTTTACGGCATTTTTTTAGGGAATGGTTCCCTGGAACAAACGTTAATATACAGACAGGACTATAATTTAAAATTGTATGAAGAAATTGATATTTGCAGGAATTGCCGGTGTGGTCTTGCTTTCGGTTTGTATTTCAGGATGTATCGGCACGGGATCAACAGATGTTATAGTCGGGACCTGGCATTCGGAGGATAGCTACTCTGAATCCGGAATATATTATGATCTAAAGTATGTTTTCAATTCTGACGGAACGGGAACAGAATACTGGTATCTTTCCAGTACTAATGAATTTGATGATTCGTATGGATTTACCTGGAAAAATAATGGGAATAATGTATACACTGTAAGTTACAATGGATATGACAGTTCCTACGATGAACCGTTCTATCTGTCCGGTTCAAAACTCTCAGATGACTATGATGTCACGTATTACAAGAGTTAACCAATCTATTCCCTTTTTTCTCTTTTCCCTTCCTGTCGCGATTTATGCAGGATACCTGCCGGTATGCGGATA
>DAWV01000014.1 GCA_002506085.1 Methanocorpusculaceae archaeon UBA425 | reverse complement strand
CCTGTCCTGGTGCACGGTGTCCCATGATAAGGACAAGGTCCTCATCGGTGACGCTGCGAATCTTGTCGAGCTTGATGTTCGGGTTCATCTGGTTGCGGCGGTTTTGTGCAACTTTTGAAGTTCCCGGTCCGTATTGTGGTGTATATACCATTTTTTACTTTCCTTAGTAGTTTGTTTTCAGATACTGGGAAGGAGAATCAGGCAACTTTCGCAACAGCCTGGAGCGGGTGTGCGAACTCTTCGATGCTGCCGAAGGTTTCTCCATAAATCTTTGCAGTGCCTTCCGGAGAGAACATCTGCGTGCCTGCATCAAGTGCACATGCTGCAACTGCACAAGGCATTGCAACACCTGCTGCATGACGGGTAACGACGTGGTTACCGTTGAAGATACCAGGTCCTCCACCACCGTAGATTGAGTGGCTGAAGAAGGAGAATCCGACACCGGCTCCCATAACTCTTCCAAAGTCAGATCCCGGAAGTCCGGTTTCGTGTTCAAGAAGGTCGTTGAAGTAAAGAAGAGTGGACGAGGCTGCCTGAGCGAATCTGCCTGCACCTGCATTGACCATCGTTGCTGCGAGGGTTCCGGCAGAAGCGTAGGCGTTCCAGAGCATCGGGTCTTTGGTATCGTACGGCTTGAAGTAGCCACCCTTTGCGGCTGAGCCCTGGGTAATGACTTTGTCTTCAATTGCACGCTCGACTAAGGACTGAACGACGGTACCGACAGTACCGGTCTGACCATTGTCTTTGACAAGGTCGTAGACCATGTTGTTGGCGTTGAGACCCTGGTAGGCGAACAGTAAGAGCTGTGCACGCTCGAATGGGCCGATTGCGTTACCCATTTCAAACTCTCCTGCCTGCTCGAAGACTGCTGAGAGTGCTGCACCCTGCATTGCATTGCGGTGCGTCATCATGACGGTCTGGTTTGCGGGGATGTTACGAAGAGCGTATCCGAGGGATTCGTTGTTCTGCGGGATGGACATGATCATAGAGCATGCTCCGCCTGCGAGATCCATAGTCACCGGGTAGGTACCGAATGCTGCTGCCTTGACAGTGTTTGCGTTGAACATGTCAACTTTGAACTGCTCGACAACTGCATAGGTCGTTGCTGCTGCGACAGAGGTCAAAGCTGCATCGTATGTTGCGGCTGCTGTAAGACGTGCAGTCGGGACTTTGACCAGCAGAAGTTTTCCACCGTTGAAACGACGGATTTCCGTGTCATCATTCTCTTCAACTGAGACATATTTTTTAATTTTTGCCTCGATTGCATCGATATTTCCAATGATGTCAAGGTCGAGTTCACGACCGAGAATCTGCTGGTGTTTACCGATTTTTCCGGTCTTTAATGCATCCTGCATTCCACCGAGATTGACCGCGACGGAACGCTTCGTGTCGTCAATGATTTTTTTGACGGCCGGGTTCACAAGCGGGCTGATTCTCTCAATGGGGACATTACTCCGCAAGAGTTTGCCGTAGTCATCATATAAGTCGATGACATCAGTGTATTTTGCCATAAGTTTGTTCCTCTGAAATCATGCCAAACAGCATGGTTTTTATCGAACCGAGTATTAATTATTGAGGCTCAGCCAGTCTAAGGAGAATGGACTGACTTATTTACAAGTATACAAATTTAACATAAATTATGATAAAATAGTATAATTGTAACAATAATTCCCTCTGTTCTCCCTATCTATTTTTTGTTAAATGATTTAAACCTTGCTTTTTTAGGCAATCAAACCGGTTTAATCGTAATTTTTCAAGCAGTTTTACGGAGAGTCACAAATTCAAATCACATGCATTTAAATAGTGATATATGATACGGATAAGGGAGAAAATAACATGAACATATTCGTTCTGTATTTCTCACCTGAGACATCAGGGTTGAAGTATTGATAGGCTCATGCGACCGGTGAATAATATTCAATAATGAATATCTCACGTCCCCTCTTGACTTTTAACCGGTCACATGAGACAGAATACTTTTCTAATATGTGTTTTTTTTCCATGATTTTACATAAAATTCAGATAGTATGTATTCTATTGAAAATTGCATGAAACAGGGAAGTTGTCCATTTTTAGATTGCAGTGTCGTCAGGGAGACAAATCTATTTCACGGACTGCGCCAGTGCCCGCACTGCGTGGTTTCAGTTCACCGGTCAATTACACCTCGATTATCGAGGTCAAAGGTCTTACCTTGTAATATAAAGCGAGAGTTGCCACGGTTATAATCCATGTCACCGGGTAAACCATTATCACTGCCCATAACTCCGGACATACTGCCATAACTATCATGAGGATGATCATCCTTACAACACACATATCTATCAGAATTATGCTCATAGCTGCAAACGATTGACCGGCACCTTTTAACGCTCCGCTCAGTACTTCCATGATGGCATAGAGGAAATACAGAGGCATGAGAATCATCAGAATTATTATCCCATACCCAATAACAGCAGCATCACTGATGAACAGACCAAACAACGGTCTTCCAAACCACAGGACCAGCATACTCACGGCAAAGGTAATCCCTACCGAGATAATCAGGCATTTCATCACGCCCTCCTTTGCCCTGGACACATTATTCGCACCGAGATTCTGCCCGACAAAAATCATTGCCGCCTGACCGAATGCCACCGTAGAGAGCCAGACAATATTATCTATTTTAAGATATACCGAAAATGCAGCGATGATCTCATCACCAAACAGGTTAATCTGCGCCTGAATGATAATGTTCGAGAGTGTAATCACCGTTGACTGAATTGCAACCGGCAAACCTATCCGGAGAATCGGATAGGTATAGAACGGGTCCGGATGCAGACCTTCAAGATGAATAGGATTCTCCGGATTTTTATCCAGAAGATTACGGAATACCAGTATGACTATGAGAATCTGGGAAAGAACCGTCGACCATGCAAGTCCTTCGACACCCATCTCAAACACGAGGAGGAAAAACGCATTGAGAATGATATGTACGATGCCGCCAATGGCCAGATAAATGAACGGCGATCGGGAGTTTCCAACAGAACGCATTGCGGAAAAACCCATGTCGTAGACGGCAGTAAAAACAATACTCACCGAGTAAATTTGGATATATGTCGATGCCATATCCATGATGTTGTCAGGGACATTCGTCAGAACAAGGATATACGGCGATAAAACGTAGCTTAAAACCGTCAGGATAATGCCGCCGACAATTGCAATAATAATGCCGTTCTGCATCGCACTCCGGACATTTCCCGGTTTTTTTGCGCCAAAATACTGAGAAATGACGACACTCGCACCTGCCGACAATCCAAGAAGGAAGTTGATGAGGAAAAAGACGATCATCGTACTTGATCCAATCGCGGCGGCGGCTCCCATCCCGAGGAGATTGCCCGCAAACAGCATATCAGCTGTTGAGAAGAGAAGCTGAATCATGCTTGTTGCGAGCAGAGGCAGGGCAAAATAGAGAAGCCCTTTGTACACGGAACCGTGTAATAAATCGACGTGGGTATTCATTGAGTGTGCAGACAGGATTATTTGTCTTTAACGTTCAATGTCCGCATAGCATTTAAAATCGCTATCACGGCGACCCCGACATCAGCGAATACTGCCCCCCACATGTTTGCAAGTCCGAATGCTGCTAGAACCAGAACGAGGAACTTCACATCAAGGGCAAATATGATATTCTGCTTGACAATACCCATTGTCTTGCGGGAAATCTGGAGTGCCAGCGCAATTTTTGCGGGATTGTCATCCATCAGGACAATGTCGGCCGCTTCAATCGCCGCATCGGAACCTAGTGAGCCCATCGCGATGCCCACATCCGCACGCGAGATTACCGGGGCGTCATTTATCCCGTCTCCGACGAATGCCACCTTACGATTTTTGTTCTGCTGATTGATAATATCTTCAAGAACCGAGACCTTGTCCTGCGGCAGGAGTTCCGCATGATACTGGTCGATGCCTAATTCTTTTGCCACCGATGCAGCCGCAACTGACGAATCGCCGGTAAGCATAACCGTTTTTTTGACACCGAGCGCTTTCAGACGTAAAATCGCGTCTTTTGCATCAGGCTTGACGGTATCGGATATCACCAGATAACCGGCATAGGAGCCATCCAGAGATACATGAATCATAGTTCCTGGACGGACACTATCGTCAATGGAAATCCCGAGACTGCGCATAAGTTTCGAGTTACCGACAGCGAGTCTGTGACCGTTGAAGGTTGCATTCACTCCGTGACCTGCAATTTCAGAAACATCCGTGAGAGCTTCATTCCGGACAGGTTTTCCATACGCATCTTTTATCGAAATTGAAATGGGATGACTGCTGTATGCCTCTGCATGTGCAGCATATTCCAGCAGCTGGTCTTCCGACATTTTGACCGGATGAAGTTCGGTTACAGAAAATTTTCCGCAGGTAAGCGTTCCTGTTTTGTCGAAAACGACCGTGTCTGTCTTTGCCAGAGCTTCAAGATAGTTGCCTCCCTTCACAAGTATTCCCGAAGCTGAAGCACCGCCAATACCGCCAAAGAAACTCAAGGGTATGGAAATGACCAGTGCACACGGGCATGAGACAACGAGGAACGTCAATGCACGTTCAACCCACATGGAAAATGGCTGGGCGAAGAGAAGCGGTGGAATGATTGCCAGAGCTGCGGCTGCAATAACGACAACTGGTGTGTAATACCGGGAAAATGTAGTGATGAAATTTTCCGTCTTTGCTTTTCTGCTACTCGCATTCTCGACCAGTTCCAGTATCCGGGTGACGGTGGATTCACTAAATATCTTTGTCACGCGAACGTGAAGGACGCCGCTCAGATTGATACATCCGCTGATGACCGGGTCACCCGGATTTACATCTCTCGGGAGCGATTCCCCGGTCAGCGATGCTGTGTTGAGTTCGGACGAACCCCGGATAACAATGCCGTCGACTGGCACCCTGTCGCCGGGTTTAATGAGGATTACATCATCAACGCTGAGTTCATCCGGACTGACTGTTACCACGGATCCGTCACGTTCGATATAGGCATGATCAGGGTTGATATCCATCAGTTCGGCAATCGATCTGCGTGATTTGTTTACCGCATAGCTCTGGAATAATTCACCGACCTGGTAGAAGAGCATGACGGCAACGCCTTCGGGATATTCTCCAAGAGCAAAGGCCCCAATCGTTGCAATTGACATGAGGAAATTTTCATCAAACACTTTTCCGTGAATAATGTTTTTTGTGGCACGCAAAAGCACGTCCCCGCCTACGAGGAGATACGGGATCAGGTATAAAATAAACCTGGCATATGCTGAGTATTCAGCAGGGATAACGGATAATCCGGAAATTAGGACTGCAAAAATAAAAATAACAGAAGCCAGGATAATCCGGCATAAGGATTTCTTCTGTTTTTTATTCAGGATAATTGACATAGGACATTATTCCCGAATGAAACAGTCGGGTTCGACACGTTTGCAGACTGCCGCGGCTTCTTTAACGATAGCATCAAAACGGGAGTCGTCGGCTTCAATAATCAGCTTCTGAGTCATGAAGCTGATGCTCGCATTATTAACACCATTGATTTTACGAATCTTGCTTTCCATGATCGCCGCACAGTTCGCACAGTCCAGATTTTCCAGTTTGAATGTCTTTTTCATGGTAATCTCCTAAGTATAGGATTATTATCGTTCTATCATTATCAATCAAAAAGTGACGGCGAGACTATATAGTATCCTGAGAGATACTGTGAATTCTATTATTTTTGCCGAAATCTCGTTCAGATTCATCAGCCCCTCCATATTTATACTAAAAGCGCATACAGACATAACGATTCTCATGGACGTAGAAAATACCGTATATTTATGCGGCAATACCTCTACGTTCCACGTTTTCTTTTTCTTCTTTAGATAGGAGGACCACCGTTACGTTCGCGTATGGTGGTTCTCCACTCATTTGATACAGCGACCGGACGGTGTTGGAAACGTTGGAATCCCAAATAACTTGGTGAATCCCGATGTTAGGCATCAGCGACCCCTGGGTATGGTTTACATACCTCATCTGCTTGATAGCACTGCTATTCTGCGGAATCTACGGATATTTGAACTGGAACAAGGACTGTGATGACGATGACTGTTAGTACCGAACTTACGGTCGGAATTGTCATTCTCTACCTTCTTCTCATTATAGGTATCGGCTATTACGGATACAGAAAAACAAAAAAAGTAGAAGATTATATGGTTGCCGGGCGGAACACCCATCCAATCATCCTCGCTCTCTCGTATGGCGCCACCTTCATCAGTACGTCTGCCATCATCGGATTCGGCGGAACTGCTGCCCAGTATGGTATGAGTCTGATGTGGCTGACGGTCTTCTGCATCGTCGTCGGTGTGATTATTGCGTTTATATTCCTTGGAAAACGTATCCGAAAAACCGGCAAAGCACTCGGTGCATTGACGTATCCGGAACTCCTCGGAAAAATGTACGGGTCGAAGAAACTCATCTATGCAACGGGTCTGATTTTCATTGCAGCCATGCCCCTATACACTGCCGCGGTCCTGATTGGCGGGGCACGTTTCATCGAAACGACACTCGGTATTTCCTATATGACCGCTCTTCTTGGATTCGCCGGAATCGTAGCATTATACGTCATCATCGGGGGTCTTATGGCAGTTATGTATACTGATGCAGTGCAGGGAGCAATCATGCTCATCGGTATGGGCATCCTCCTTGTTCTGACCTATATCCTCCTTGGGGGGGTGACAGCTGCAAACAGTGCTCTCGAATCAATGAGCGGACTCGTCCCGGATAATCTTGCCGCGATAGGCATGACGGGTTGGACGTCGATGCCTGAGTTCGGCTCTCCAATCTGGATGACCGTTATCACCACGCTCGTACTTGGCGTGGGTATAGGAGTTCTTGCCCAGCCCCAGCTTGCAGTCCGATTCATGACGGCAAAAGACGGCAAAACCCTGAATCGTGCAATTCCCATTGGAGCATTGTTCATCGTCATGATGACGGGCGTTGCGTTCACTGTCGGACCTCTGACGAATGTGTACTTCATGAATACGACCGGACAACTTGCAATCGATGCCGCAGGCGGGAATATCGATTCAATCATTCCTCTCTACATCAATTCGTCAATGCCGGAGTTGTTCGTCATCATCTTCATGCTGACGCTGCTTTCTGCGGCTATGTCAACGCTCTCATCACTCCTGCATACGATGGGCACAACTCTCGGGGGAGACATATTCTCCAGAATGAGAGGAGAACGGTATTCCATCAGGGCAACCCGGATAGGAATTGCGATTATGCTGATTGTCAGTGTCATTCTTGCGGTGATTATGCCGGGCAGTATCATTGCCCGCGCTACAGCTATGTTCATGGGTCTCTGTACAGCCGCCCTTCTTCCTGCGTTCATTCATGGGATTACAGCGAAGAACCCATCGTATCTTGCCGGAAAATGGAGTGTCGCCGTCGGAGCCGGCGGCTGGCTCATCTGGACATTGTTCTGTCATCTGGCAGAGTCGAAGATGCTTGGCATATGCCATACCTTGTTCGGGGTGGATTCCCTGGTTGGTTCACCATGGTGCTATCTCGATCCGCTGGTGGTCGGAGTCGTGCTCTCGGTTGGTGTGCTCATTATTCTAATACCCCTGGACAAACATAAGGTGACACGCGAGGACCAGATGAATCTGAGCAGATAACTCACCACTTTTTTTTAGAAAATCATTTAAAACAGCTGAGGTAAAAAGGAGGCAGGGCTCCACAAAGCCATGCAGTTACCTTTTCAGAATTTGCTTTGACTACCCGCGATTTCATGTATAATTCATCCCCTGACAAAGGGCATCTGCACCTCGCGCGAAGACGCACTACATATATGTTCAGAAGAAACACATTACTAGGATAATTTATGACGAGGGTTGTTATTTCAGTAGGAGGCTCGGTCCTGATACCGTCGCTTGATGCGCACCGCCTGAAAGAATGGGCTAAATCTCTGATAACTCTTACCAAAGCCGGCATTCAGATTTTTGCCGTTGTCGGCGGCGGGGGAGAAGCGAGAAGATATATCGATGCCTGCCGTGAGATAGGATTGGATGAAGCATCATCTGACGAAATAGGGATTCAGGTAACCCGCATCAATGCCGCGCTCCTTATCGGCGCGCTCAAAGAACATGCATATCCCGCAGTGGTTACATCATATATCGAGGCAAAGACCGCAGCCATCTCCGGGAAAATCGTCGTGATGGGCGGAGTTACTCCGGGTCAGACCACGGATGCGGTCGCCGCAGTACTCGCGGAAGAGGTCGGCGCATCCATGATGATCAATATGACTGCCATCGACGGAATCTATACAGCAGACCCGAAGAAAGACGCATCTGCCAAAAAACACGACCTCTTATCTCCGCAGGGACTCATCGATCTCATCATGAAAGAAAAGATGACCGCAGGTTCAAATATGGTCATCGACCTCGTCGCAGCAAAAATCGCTGAAAGAAGCGGCATTCCTCTCGTCGTCATCGACGGGCGTAATCCCGCGCTGATTGAAAATGCCCTCCTCAAAGGCGAATTTGCAGGAACAATCGTCGGCGAAAAGAAGATTATGTTCCCGATTGTGTAGACCCCCATACATACTTCTTTTTAAGGAGTAACGCTAATCTTATAGAGCAGAATATGGGGGGCGGTAGGGTAGCCTGGTCCATCCTAGAGCGTTTGGGACGCTTTGACCCCAGTTCGAATCTGGGCCGCCCCATTTTTTTATGAATCAACAAACCGCAGAATCCATTCTCGAAAAATTGAACGGCGTGTATCCCCACACACCGGACGGAATGAACTTTCTGAAATTCCGGAATCCTTTTGAACTCATTATCATGACGATTCTCTCCGCCCAGACAACCGATGTCACCATCAACTCTCTGCGCGATGAACTGTTCTCCGCATATCCTGATGCCCGCACCCTGGCTCAGGCCAAGCCCGCGGACGTCGAACGAATTATTCACTCCGCCGGTTTTTTCCGGGCGAAAACAAAGAACATCATCGGCACGGCAAAAATGCTCGGGGAAAACTTCGGCGGAGTCGTTCCGGAAACAATCGAAGAACTCACGACTCTTCCCGGAGTCGGAAGAAAGACGGCGAACATCGTCACAAATCATGCATTTCACGAAACATACGGAATTGCCGTCGACACCCATGTCAGAAGACTTTCCAAACGCATAGGCTTCACGGAAAATACCGACCCCGACAAAATCGAAAAGGATCTCATGAAGCTTTTCCCGAAAAAATGGTGGAGCGAAATCAACTATCTTCTGATAAGTCACGGACGGGCAGTCTGCACCGCGAAAAATCCGGACTGCAAAGGATGTGTAATCAGGGATAAATGTCAATCATATACTGATTGATATTCAATGACTGAAATGAGTAAACATGAACGGATAATGATTCTGTTCGCAGCATCTATGGGGACGTTTTTAAACCCCATGATAACAACCATGGTTTTACTCGCTCTGCCGACAATCGGGCTGGAATTTGTCGTTTCAGCACGTGACCTCGGATGGATGAGTACGGCATTTATTCTTGCAACAGCTATCTGTCTGGTTCCCGGAGCAGGAATTGTTGATAGAATCGGCTACAAAAAATCATTTCTCATTGGCGAAGGGATTATGGGAATATCCTGCCTTCTGTCAGTATTCGCGCCGGATTATACCATCCTGCTTCTCTTAAGAATCCTTGCGGGAGTCGGGTCGGCACTGGTAATGATAACCAGTCTTGCCATCATAACACGGGTTTTCCCGGCAAACAAACGGGGTACGGCTATCGGAATCAATATCGCCACGGTCTATGTGGGGCTTTCTCTCGGTCCGGTTGTCGGCGGATTATTAACCGAACTTGCCGGATGGCGGAGTCTCTTCCTCGTCACAATTCCAATTGTAATTATCTCAGGTCTTGCCATATGGACTTTCATGAAACAGGAGTTCACAAACCCGGCAAAATCCTTCGATATTAAAGGAACGATATTATACGCGGTCGCGATTTTCTGCACGATGTTCGGGCTTTCAACGATTACCGATCCATGGTCCCCGATACTCGCCACAGCAGGCGTCCTCCTTCTCGTCATCTTCATCTGGTATGAACGCAGAATCGAGGAACCGGTTCTTCACGTGAATCTGTTCTTCAAAAACAGACGGTTCGCAAGATCGTCCTATGCGGCACTTCTCAACTATGGATGTACATATGGTTCTGTCTACATGGTGAGTCTGTATCTTCAGTCGATAGGCGCTCTCAGCGCACTTGAAGCCGGTCTGATTATCTTCTTCCAGCCGCTTATTCAAACAGTAATGACACCGATTGCAGGGAAACTTTCCGACCGCGTCGACTCGAGATATCTTGCCACCCTTGGCATGACGCTTTCAGTAATTGGTGTTTTGCTTCTGGCTGGTCTCGGGCTCAATGCGAATGTATCTTACATCGCACTCACCCAGGTGTTCATCGGTCTCGGATCGGCTCTGTTCTCCTCGCCGAATACGAATGCAATGATGAGTTCGGTTTCGCAGAAAGAATACAGCACGGCATCCAGCATTATTGCAGTTATGCGGCAGTTCGGCATGATTCTGTCCATGGCAGTCTGTATGGCGGCAGTTTCCATCTTTGTCGGCGGTCTGGATATGCTTGGTCCGGAGATCTACCCCGAGTTTGTTCAGGCACTGCAGGTTTCCATGATCATCTGTGCCGGACTTGCAGTCATCGGAATTTTCTTTTCCTGGTTCCGGGGAGCTGTTCCGGCAAACGAGAACGAAATACAGAACACATGCAGATAACCTGGCTGTTAAATTCTGAATTCCTATTCCTTTTTTTCTGAAAATACCGGATGCAGTATGACTCCATAGAATACATAATCAATCATAAATGCAAATCATATAATCAGAATGATGATTCCCATGGAAGTCTGCATGCCGGCAGTATTTCTCATCGCCGGCGGTCCGGAGTTTGACGATAAGGGGGCAGCTGTATGAGAGTTATGGTTGGGGGAACATTCGATCCCCTTCACATAGGTCACCAGCATCTCCTCACCCGTGCATTTATGACCGCAGGTCTTGGAGGTCATGTGGTAATCGGTCTGTCGTCCGATGAGTTTGCAGCAAGGAAACAGCATCCCGTCCGGAGCTATAAAGTCCGGCTTGCTGAACTCACCAACTGGATCAATACAAAAAAGTTTGATGCCACCTATGAGATAGAACCATTGTTCGACCAGTTCGGCAGCGCCCTTACCCAGGATTTCGATGCACTGGTTGTGAGCATTGAGACGTTCCCCGTTGGAAATCTTATCAACGAGAAACGAAAGGCGATGAAAAAGAAGATGGTGGACCTTTACCAGATTCAGTGTGTTATGGCAAAAGACGGGAAGGTCGTTTCCTCCACCAGGATTTACAAGGGAGAAATCAACCGTTATGGCGAACCGGTAGCTGAAGACGAGTTTACGGGAACCTGCCGGAGTGAAGATAAATGAATACAGATATCAAGGACTTTTTAGAAAAGGCGGCAAGCGGGGTCCTTGCAACGCTGGATTCCGAGGGGGCGCCTTACAGTGTGCCGGTGCATTTTGTGTATGTGAACGAAAAAATTTACATTCACAGTAATAAGACCGGGGAAAAAATCAGTAACATCTGCCATGACCCGCGGGTCTGTTTTACCGCATACAGAATGGATGAACTGCTTTTTAATGCTGACATAAAATCCCCATGCAGGGTCAACACAAAGTATCAAAGTGTCGTTGTGAAAGGCAGGGCGAGCCTGGTGGAGAATATCACAACAAAGAGCGAAATTTTCAAAGAAATCGTGGAGAAATACACGCCGGAACTTGCAGACCTCCCGATGCCTGAAGCTGCGGTCCGGCAGACGGCAGTAATCGAAATCACGCCGGTTTGCTGCACAGAAAAATATTATCCGAAAAAAGATTAGAAGAGACCGGATATATATCCGTCATTGTTTACATCAATCGTGCAAGCTGCCGGCACTGCCGGAAGTCCCGGGAGTGTCATAATGTCGCCGGTCTCCACAACAATGAATCCTGCTCCGTTACATAACCTGACTGTTGAAGCAGTGATGACAAAATTCTTCGGGCGGCCGAGCTTGTTCGGGTCGTCAGAGAGGGAGTACTGGGTCTTTGCAATGCAGATCGGGAGATTGCCCCGGCCAAGTTTCTCGATATCCTTGATGGAGGAGTCAGCTGCCGGAGAGTAGACAACACCATCCGCTCCATAGATTTTGGTGGCGATTGCATTGATTTTTTCCTTGATCGGCAGATCCAGTTCGTAGATACAATGATAGTTCTGCGGTTTTTCACAGGACAGGACGACCTTCTTTGCAAGTTCGACACCACCTTCTCCTCCTTTGGCGAAGACTTCAGAGATAGCAAACTCTACACCCTTTGATTTGCAGAAAACCTCAATCATTGAGAGTTCTTCATCAGAGTCGGATGCAAACCGATTGACTGCAACAACGACCGGGACGCCGAACTTCTGGAGATTTTCAATGTGTGCCTCGAGATTTACCATTCCTGCTTTGAGGGCAGCAGTGTCTGGAATCTTGGTGTCTTCTTTCTTTACTCCGCCATTGTATTTGAGAGCACGAACGGATGCGACAAGCACAACGGTGTTTGGCGTGAGTCCGGCATACCGGCATTTAATATCATAGAACTTCTCGGCACCGAGATCGGAACCGAAGCCAGCTTCTGTTATAACATAATCTGCCAGTTTGAGCGCAAGTTTGGTCGCACGGACTGAATTACAGCCATGGGCGATGTTGGCAAACGGCCCGCCGTGGATGAAACAGGGCGTGTTTTCCAGCGTCTGGACAAGGTTGGGTTTGACGGCATCTTTAAGAAGAGCTGCCATTGCCCCGTTGGCTTTGAGGTCACGTGCATAAAGAGCATCGCCTTTTCTGCTGTAACCGAAGATGATAGCCCCGAGACGGGCTTTAAGGTCGTCAATGTCTTTTGCAAGGCAGAGGATTGCCATGACTTCACTGGCGACCGTAATCATGAAGTGGTCTTCACGCGGCACACCATTGGTCTGACCACCGAGACCGATTACAATATTCCGGAGGGCACGGTCATTCATATCGAGACAGCGTTTGAAGATGATTCTCCTGGTATCGATATCAAGGGAATTTCCCTGCTGGATATGGTTATCAATCATCGCGCACAGAAGATTGTTTGCACTGGTGATTGCATGGAAGTCTCCGGTGAAGTGGAGGTTGATGTCTTCCATCGGGACGACCTGTGAGTAGCCACCGCCGGCAGCTCCGCCCTTTATACCGAAGACAGGCCCGAGGGATGGTTCACGAAGTGCGATTACCGCCATTTTACCAATCTTCGGCATTGCCTGACCAAGACCAACCGTAGTTGTGGTCTTTCCTTCTCCTGCGGGAGTCGGATTGATTGCAGTAACCAGAATGAGTTTACCGTTTGGTTTATTTTCCAGACGTTTCTCGAGAGAATCAGTGAGCTTGGCTTTGTATGGACCGTAGAGTTCAAGTTCATCAGGCGAAATATCGAGAGATGCTGCAATCTCGGTGATTTTTTTCATTTTGCACTGTTGTGCAATGTCTATGTCAGATAGCAAGTTTATTCCACCCCGGGATTCTTGGGAGATTACAGAAACGGTATCTCCCATTGTTGTTAACTACTCTTAAATTGATGTCTTATAAAGGCATCTAAGCAGATAGACTGAAAACAATCAGAATGACATCACACAGAGAGGTGTATGCGATTTCACGATAATTCCGCGATTTCGGAATTCTTTTTAATATGGTGTATCTAAGATGATTTATACCTGCTGCTGACCGGATAATAAAACAGAATATAATCAAAAAGAAAATCATAAAAGCAGATTCCAATCATAAATAGAATTCTATTTAAAATTTGGAGGGTGAGTATTAAGCCCCAGGCGAGATTTGAACTCGCGACCTGCTGATTACAAATCAGCCGCTATACCGGGCTAGGCCACTGAGGCACAGAAAGTGCTCATAAGTATTGGAGATAGTTGTTATAATAGTTTACGAAAAGTTGGAAGGAATTATTGTCTGTTGAGCTTTTCTATTTCTTCCTTGACTTCCTCGGCGCCCTCTTTGTAATAGATGGATTCACGGGGATCAAGTTCGAATAAGAGCCTGAGGAATTCACCGGCATGAACTTTTTCTTCATTGGCGATGTCTTCGAGGACTTCGATTGCAAGGGTGTTATCAGTAGAATCGGCAAGCTGCTGATAAAGCTGAATGGCTTCATATTCAGCTGAGACCATGAACCGAATGGCACGTACAAGTTCGGCATGGGTGAGTTTGCGGTCTGCTTGCAATCCGGCAAAGGGATTTCCAAAGTCTGGCATACGATTATATTCTGTTTTCTAACAGATAAATGTAAAGGTATGAGTAAATTGGTGATATAATTCAAGAATACCTGATTCCATTTTCCTGTTGACAGGCTTCGGTCAGATCAGAATATGAAGCTGACTCCCGGGACCGGGATTTAACGTGCGCGGGTCTATTTTATCCGAAATTTTGATTTTGACGCCTGCGGGATATGAGATAAGAGAATTATCAAGGATATGTTAATAAGCAATGATTAGCATACTGATGATTTATGATGAAACTGATTCTCTCAGAAAATGATTTCTTGCGGAGTGGAGACTGATGGTCGATGAGATTGTTGGCTCTTGGTATGCAGATAAAGAATATTTTGACGCGGGAGAATACTTTAATCTGAAATATGTTTTCAACTCTGACGGGACGGTAACAGAATACTGGTATCTCTCCGAGAATGGCGACCTTAAGCAGACATTCGATCTGTTTTGGGAGAATGACGGGAGCGGTGAATACACAATTAACGACGGGCATGATTTTAGGAAATATTCATTGTCAGATTTGAAACTCTGCGATGTGTATTTTGATCTCTATTATCACCCGGTCTAACTAATTCCTTTTTTCTCTTCCTGTCGCGATTTATGCTGGATAGCTGCCGGTATGCGGATAGATCAGTACAGGAAAA
>DAWV01000027.1:11352-11638 GCA_002506085.1 Methanocorpusculaceae archaeon UBA425 | reverse complement strand
ATAGTAAATTATTTGAATCTTGGTGGGTATGAACTTGGAATCTTAGTAAATTTCGGTGCATATCCTAAAGTGTTCATTCAACGAATTGTTAAAAAGGGAGCAAAAAGTCCTTGTGTGGAGGAGGAGGAACCTTCATATTATTTTTGAGAGAGAAAAACCTGCATTCCTTCAACCCGCCAACTCGCAAACATTCTGTTTGCTCGGCTGAGGTCGTCTGCTTCGCATCCAACCCGCCTTGGCTAAGGGCGTCCGCTTTCAGCGTCCACCCCGCCCCTGCCCCCTTTTC
>DAWV01000027.1:0-11125 GCA_002506085.1 Methanocorpusculaceae archaeon UBA425 | reverse complement strand
GTGTGATGATACGGTCATCAAAATGAATTCCATAAACAAAACCGAAGTACATCCGGAAATCCATACTGAAATTCATAATCATATCATCTCATGTTTTTCACCATCAGTCATCACACAGAAACACGAAAAATAATAAAAATCGGTTGAGTATCTGCTGTAGACTTAGTAAACCTCTATTCTACCGTGTTTTCGTGTATTCCCTGTTCAGACATGTACACCAAAAAATCCCCTCTGCGAAACCGAAGTAAAACAAAAAAAAGGGCTGGTCGATGATTAAATTCCGAGAACCATCCTCAGAACATCGCGGAGACCCGGGGCAAGCCCCACGATAATCATTGCGAGAAGGACCAGATGCCAGATATTTTCCATTCCCTTCTCTTTTCTGAACTTTTCCAGAATCCAGATTGCCGGAATCAGAACAATGATTTTGAGGGCAAACATTACATACGGCGTGCCGGTAAGTTCGATTAATGTCCCTCCGAGAACATGCTGTTCAATGTACCCTTTGTATGCAAGAGCATAACTGGTGGCAGACGCGTCGAGCATCTGACCGGCAAGCAGAACCAGATACATGGGATCATTCACATAATCCCAGTGGAACACATATCTGAGCAAAGCCCACAAACCGGCGGTTGCCCCTGCTGCTATCAGCAAAACAAAGATACCTGCCGCCAAATCCACATTGTCTGCCCGGGCAAACCCGAACCAGACCAGAAATCCGAATGCAGCCAGTGATGGAATAATTCCGCCCAGCATAAACGGCGTTGTGTAGGAAACGACGACCTTCTTTTTCTGGAGCTCATACGAGATAAACAGCATGACCGCGGCAAAAATCGCGGTCAGAATATAAACCTGCGGCGTTACGAGTAAAATCCACCAGGGTTCCGGAACCATGCCCGTATCCTCGATAACCCTGAGGATGCCTCCGAGAACAATATAGGAGACACCTGTCAGAATCAGCGGCGTTTCTATCTTAATATTCGTTTTATTCAGCCATCGGTAAAGTATATACAGTCCCGCGAGCACTAATAATGCATATAGAAGGGTCTGGAGGACTGTATATGTCGACCCCTCCAGCTCGACGATCCATTCATAGAATTTTTCAAACATATTGGACCACGACCATGAAAGATAACACTAATAGGATACTCAAGAATAAAACCTTTGACAAATCCCGTTGGATTCAGATGCCAAGGGATGTAGTCGCCGGCCACGATGCTCTGCTCCAGCTCCCGAACATCATCACCGATCTGGGAATCAAAGGTCCGTTACTTGTTCTCTCGGGAAGCACCACGATGAAAACCGTGGGAGCCGCGGTTCTCCGTCTCCTGAATGGACATGATGTAATCTCTGATCTGGTCGGGGACATTACCTATGAGGAGATTGGAAGAATCGAGGATTTGGCAAGGAATGCGAAGATTGTCCTGATTATCGCGGTAGGAGGAGGCCGTGTAATTGACACGGCAAAGGTCGTTTCCTACAATCTTGATATTCAGTTCATCAGTGTCCCAACAGCAGCCTCGCATGACGGCATAGCCTCGTCCCGTGCCTCCATCATGACCGAAGACGGGAACGTCAGTGTTGCCGCCCATCCTCCGCTTGCCATAGTTGCAGATACCGGAATTTTAGCTAGTGCCCCCCGCCGTCTGATGGCGTCCGGATATGCCGATATGATTGCAAATTACACCGCTGTTCTGGACTGGGACCTGTCACAAAAGAAATCCGGCGAAACCGTCAGTGAATATGCCAGGACTCTTTCACTGATTACGGCCCAGCTGATGGTCGACAGTGCGGATAAGATTAAAAAGTTTGATGAGAATGCGGCATGGATTGTCATGAAAGCGCTTTTTGCATCCGGCGTTGCGATGAGCATCGCGGGAAGTTCCCGTCCGGCATCCGGCGGCGAACATAAATTCGCCCACATGCTTGAACGTCTGGCTCCCGGGAAAGCTCTTCATGGAGAAGCCTGCGGTCTTGGTACGATTATCAGTATGAATCTGCATGGAGGAGACTGGCGGAAAATCAGGACGTCGCTCAAAATAATCGGCGCTCCGACAAAACCTGAGGAACTTGGTATCCCGGACGATGTCGTCGTCGAGGCAATTCTCCGGGCAAAAGAGATCCGGCCGGAACGCTATACCATCTTTGATTCGGAAATCACCCGTGAGCAGGCAGAAAAATTAGTGGCTCAAATGTATGAGGAGTAAATAATGGACAATGAAGAAAACATAGTGACGATTGTCGGCTCGGTTTTTGCCCACGAGGGTGCCGAGTTCGTCTATGCCGGTAAAGCGCCCGAGTGTGAATCATGTAAAGTGGCGAAGGTTTGTCACAACGCCAAACTCAAAGAGGGAAAACGTTACCGGGTCATGTCCGTTAGGAAAACCAAACATGAATGTGCGGTCCACGATGGCGGGGCAGTGGCAGTAGAAGTTGCGGAAACGACGATTACTGCTGTCATCCCGACGAGTCAGGCGACCCGGAGGACACGGATAACCTATACCCCGGTCTGTGATGATGTGTTCTGTAAAGGATATCCGTTCTGTCATCCCGATGGTCTGACGGAAAAAGGCAGATATGTGGTTCTGGAAGTTCTCGGTCCTTACTCGGAGTGTCAGAAAGGTAAGAAGAATCTGAAACTTGTTGAGATGCGTCCTGTCCCGACGTGAGCTGCCGGAATACTATCCAATCTTTTTTCAGATTTCTTTTTTAGTGTAAATCGGCATGCTCTTTTCACCGGCAGCCGCCAGTCCCTCCGCTACCCGCAAAATCCGGTCTTTTACCCGCAATTCATCCACCCATTTCTGCGGAACTCCCCAGAGAATGCCGGCGAGCCCTCCGGCGATACATCCGATTGTATCCGTGTCCCCGCCAAGAACGCATACTCGCCGAATGACATCCGCATAATCACTCCCGTCGCGAAAACACATCAGGGCACACTTCACTGCGTCCACAGCATCTACGGACGGCACAGGATTTCCCGTGAAAAATGCCGGGGGAATCTCATCCAGAACCTCGGCTTTTGTTTTTCCCGCAGCCAATCCTGCTGCGGCTTTCGTAATTACCGCACAACATTCCCCGGCATCCTTGTCATAATGCGTAAACGCCGAAATCTGCCGGGCAGTTTCCTCTCTCTCCGCGAGAGGGACGAGACCAACCGGGATGGTCCGCATAACACTCCCGTTCGTCCGGCTTCCAAAAATCGTGTGAACAAGAGAGACAACCCTTTCCGGAAGGCATCCCTGTTCAAGAAGCATGGCAGTGGTCTTCGTTGTTCTGCCGAACGTCGTATCATCTTCGCGAAGAGTGAGGATGACTTTTCTGAGAAAGACATCCCTGCAGAACTCTCCCGTCTCGCAATATGTTTCCCCTAACGCGAGCATCATCAGCGTGTCGTCGGACACGTCTCCTTTTCTGAGGTTGAACTGTCCGCCGCCCGACATAGCTGGTATTCTGCTTTCATCCCCGTCCATGCCTTCAAACGTCACACCAAGAGCATCCCCGACAGCGCAGCCGAACAGCCCGCCGAAGATTTTCTCACGCAAATCATCCGTCATTGGTTTCAATTTCCCCTCTCTCATATATAAGCATGTCTCAGATTATCCCCTTGTATGACGGGACGCGCTGGATAATTAATGCGGATTATTCGGTATTTTTTAAATCAGGAACAAATTACATAATATCCGTGATTTTCACCAGGTAAAAGTGCGGTTGTCACGGGCTCCAATATAAACATAACGAGTAACTTATATGTATCGAACTGACCGATAAGAATAAAGAAGATTTTTTGATTAGAGGTGTTACTAAACAATGCAAAAGGAAGAATTACTACATCTACACATGCTGATGGTCCAGGTCAAAAAATATTATGAGTCCGTCTCCGGAAATCTGGTCAATACCGCAGAATATGATTCACTGCAGATATCCCCGCTTCACATTCATAAAAATAAGAATTTACATCGTGTCGCCCTCCTCACTCTTGGGAATGAAATTGTCACTGAGATGAAAAAAACAACCGCCACCGCTCAGCCAACCTTCCATCAGGAACAAAGCCAGAGCATTGCAGTAGAACACTAAATCGTATCACCAATGGATGAGCACGCCATTAATCGTGAGATAATCTCACTCATTTTTTCGAAGCCCGGGGCAGATCTTCAAACTATCAAACTCTCTGTATGCCGGAAATATGCTCTTGACGTCATGCCGAAAAATTCGTCGATTCTCGCCGCTGCAGAAACGGACGAATATGAAGCACTTCGCGAAGTTCTGATGGTAAAACCCACGCGGACACTTTCGGGCGTAGCCCCGGTCGCGGTAATGACCTCTCCCTGTGCCTGCCCGCATGGAAAATGCCTGCCCTGTCCGGGAGGTCCCGCCCATGTGTTCAAGTCCCCGCAAAGTTATACGGGAGAAGAACCCGCAGCTCTTCGCGCAAGACAGAATGAGTATGATCCCTATCGTCAGGTAATTGCCCGTCTTGGTCAGTTCAAACGTCTTGGTCATCATGTAGACAAAGCCGAACTGATTGTCATGGGCGGAACGATGACGGCGCGTGATGTGCAGTATCAGGAATGGTTCGTTTCGGAATGTCTCCGGGGGATGAACGAGTTCTCCGGGAAAAAATCCGCAGCCTCGTCAATCGAAGAGCTCATGCTTGAAAACGAAACCTCGGACGTACGGTGCATAGCGACCACTTTTGAGACCCGTCCCGACTGGTGTAAAGAAGAGCACATCAATAAAATGCTTGACCTTGGTGTGACCAAGGTGGAACTCGGATTCCAGCACACCGACGACGAACTTCTTACGTTAAACAAAAGAGGGCATACCGTTTCGGACAGCGTTCGGGCAAACATGCTTCTCCGTGATGCCGGTATTAAAGTCGGTTTTCATGTCATGCCGAATCTCTACGGGAGCACGCTTGAACGCGACCGGCAGATGTTTGACACGCTCTTTACCGATCCGAGATTCTGTCCGGATTTCCTGAAAATCTATCCTACTCTCGTAACTCCGGGTGCCGAACTTGAGGAACTCTGGAAGTCGGGGGAGTATGTAACCTATGACGAGGATGATCTTGTCAATCTGCTCGCGTATGCAAAGAGCAAACTTCCGGAATATGTGCGGCTCCAGAGGGTCCAGCGTGATATCCCGGCGAAACTCATCGTGTCGGGCTCGAAGCACGGGCATATTCGTCAGATGGCTGAAGCCCGCCTGAAGGAAACGGGCGGAGCGTGCCACTGTATCCGGTGTCGGGAGATTGGCAGGCATCCGAGTAATGCCGTTGAGGAGGATAAGATTCTCACCTATGCCTGCTGCGGAGGAACGGAGCATTTCCTCTCGACGGTTTCAGGCGAAGCGTTAATCGGATTTGTCCGTCTGCGGTATCCTGGTAATGTGTTCCGGCAGGAACTTGACGGGGCCGCTCTCGTTCGCGAACTTCATGTGTATGGAAGCATGGTGCCTCTTGGGGAACATGGTTCCGGAGAGGAGCGCCAGCACAGGTCCTATGGTCATAATTTATTGTCACGTGCCGAGGAAATGGCGCGGGAAGCGGGTTATCTCTCACTGGCAGTCATGAGCGGGGTAGGTGTAAGACCTTATTATCATAGACAGGGATATGTGCGTAAAGGTCCATATATGATTAAGAATCTATGAAACCTGCCACTCTCGAATTCCTCAGACAACGTTTTTCCGCGTATTATAACGGAGACATCCCGGGAGCGGGCGCGGTTTATTCCCCTGAGTCTTTAACAGAAAGAGAATGGGGATTTCTGTTCTTCAGCACGAACCAGAAAACCGGAATGCGGCGTCATATTTCCTTCACGTCGCCGGAAGAAGTTTCCGCGTATCTGAAAAGTATGGTTCCCGCCCATGTCTATTATTCATCGGCATATTATGCTCATCCCGGAGCCGCTCAGATGGCTGACAAGGAGTGGCTTGGTGCCGATGTAATCTTTGATCTGGACGCGGATCATATCGTCCGCGGTCCGTATGACGTCATGCTCGCGCGTGTCAAAGAGGAACTGTACAAACTCATCGATATGCTCACCGGTGAACTCGGATTCGCCAGACGTGACATGAATATCAACTTCTCCGGCGGGCGGGGATACCATATTCATCTGCCTCTGCTTTCGGTACGGGGCTGGGATACAAACGAGCGCCGTGAACTGGTCAATTATGTTTCCGGGACCGGACTCTCCTTTGATACCATGCTCGGGTCGCCGAAAAAATCCGGATGGCAGGTCAGATATCATGAAGCGCTGGAGGATGAACTTTCCCGGATTTGTGGTTTACCAACCCCGGATGCTTATTCTTACCTGTCAGGTCTTTCCGGTATTTCAGAAAAGGATGCGAACGGGTTTTTGAAAAATATCGGTACCGCACAGAAGCTGCTCCGG
Organism: Methanocorpusculaceae archaeon UBA425; assembly: GCA_002506085.1. Classification (GTDB taxonomy): domain Archaea; phylum Halobacteriota; class Methanomicrobia; order Methanomicrobiales; family Methanocorpusculaceae; genus Methanocorpusculum. The sequence continues at coordinate 4,730 of DAWV01000027.1, read as the reverse complement.
GAAAAACCAGACAAGCTTCTTCCAAACAAAGTGGTTCGGGCAATAGCCAATGCTGAAAATGCACCGTTCCAGGCAGGAATTCTCTCCCGCGCCGCGCAGGTTGACGAGCCGGTAACGACCGATATAAAACGTCTGATCCGGCACCCGGGTTCTCTGCACGGCGGGTCGGGTATGCGCGTGGTTCCGCTTGCCGTCGATCAGCTGGATGCCTTTGATCCGCTCATCGACGCGGTAGTTTTCGGTGAGCGAAGCGTGTCGGTCGATTGCGCGTTCAATCTGTCCATGTCGCTTCTCGGAAATACCTACACTCTCACTGCCGGTCAGAACACCGTGCCCGAGGCACTTGGTGTATTCCTTTGCTGCAGGGGAATCGCAGAATTATCCGGAGGAGTATAGATGGGCAGAATAACTATCTCCGATCTGCATGGATATCTGATAGATGAACGTGACCTGGGCTCTCTTTCGGAGATTCCGGCAACCCTTTACGAGGAAATCCGTACCGATATCACGAATCTTTACACACAGGTAACATCTCATCAGGATCCGTTCGGGGAAGGTGCCCAGAGTCTTTTGAAGGAGCGCGAGAGTCTGCGCGAATACATCCGTGACCTTTACGCGGTCAGGACCCGGAAAATTCTCGCTCTCGCTCTTGTCAGGGCAAATGGCGAAGAAATCAACCGGGACGAAATCAGAATGATGGTTCCGGGCGAGCGGGCTTTGTTCGATGTTGTCTATGAATCTGCTGTGTCCTGCAGAAAGACTCTTTTAGATGGGAAACCAACATTAGAGACCACTGCATATCATTTCGTTCCCGCAGAGACCCGGACAGAACAAGCTCCGGTTGTATCAGGGTCTGTGAACGAAACCCCGGATGAGGTCAGCGCAGATGAAGTGAACGTCACGTCCGCCGATGCCACTGCTCCCGAGTCGTACCGTATTATAGCGGTACAAGAAAATCTTCCAGAATTTCAGGATTATAGCGGACGAATATATGCTCTTTCGCCAGGAGATATCGTATCGCTGCCACCCCAGATGGCAGATGTTCTGTGTAAAGACAACAAAGCCTTAAGTATCAGGCTTCGTAAATAAGTATGGTATTTGGTATTCCCAATAAAAAAGAAAGGGGGAAATATTCATGAAGACACCAGTAAAAACAATGACCTACTGCCCATACTGCCGGAAACACACCGAGCACGAGGTTGAAAGGGTAAAGAAAGGAAAGACGACCGGTCTCCACTGGATTGACCGTCAGAAAGCACGCCGCAGCAATGTTGGTAACCGTGGTAAATTCGGCAAAGTTCCGGGAGGAGACAAGCCAACCAAGAAGGTCAACATTCGTTACCGGTGCAAAGAATGCGGGAAAGCCCACTTAAGAGCAGGCTTCCGTGCAGGTAAATTCGAACTTACGGAGTGAGAAATATGGTAAAAGCATCCCGAGAAACCCGGAGCAAATTCCTGAAGGTAAAATGTCCGGACTGCGATAACGAGCAGCTCGTATTCGAAAAAGCAACCTCCGTTGTTGAATGTAATGTCTGCGGACGTGTCCTTGCAGAGCCAACCGGCGGCAAGGCAGTCCTCAAAGCTGAAATCGTTGAATCATTTGAATAAATCTGGAAATCTATCTAATGAGTGAAAGAGACTGGCCCGTAGAAGGAGAACTTGTTGTCTGCAGCGTTGCAGAAGTCAAGGACTTTGCGGCATTTGTAAACCTGGATGAGTATGATGGACGTCAGGGACTAATCCCTATTGCAGAGGTTGCCCGAGGCTGGATCAAATACATCCGGGACTATATTCGTGAAGGGCAGAAAGTTGTCTGTAAAGTACTTCACGTTGATGCAAGCCGCGGTCATATCGATCTTTCACTCAAGGATGTCAATGAACACCAGCGCCGAGATAAGATCCAGGACTGGAAAAACGAGCAGAAGGCCCACAAGTGGATTGAATTCGCCTCCGCTGAGTCGCAGGTCGAGATTAAGCAGTTCGAAGAAGCTATGTATAAAGACTACGGCTCGCTTTACGCTGCTTTCGAAGACATTGCCATCAACAGAGATGCGACCCTGTCCAAATTTTCCCTGCCGAAAGAGGCAATTGATGCGCTTGCAAAAGTAGCATTGGAAAATGTAAAAATCCCCAAAGTCACCGTGAGTGCCGTGCTGGAACTTACCACCACCAAACCTGACGGTGTCAATATTATTCGTCGTGCACTTCGGAGTGCCGAGCCGAAAGTAGATGGTGCCGAGATTGAACTTCTCTATCTCGGAGCGCCCCACTATCGGGTAAAAGTTGTTGCTCCGGATTATAAAATGGCAGAAAAAGCACTTGAAAAGGCCGCTGAGGCTGCAATCGGTGTAATGGAACGTGCCGAGGGATCCGGAAAACTCATCCGGAAACAGAAGTAATTGTGGTGGAACAATGACGGGTCATATTCATAAATGCCCGGAATGTAACACCTACACTCTTTTGAAAACATGTCAAAAATGCGGGTCCTCTACCATATCGGTTCATCCTGCAAGATATTCTCCCGAGGATCACTATGGTGAATTCCGACGGATGGTGAAATCATGGACCAGATAAATGTCAGATGGTACGTTGAAGATGTTTGTGCCCATTCATCTCCTGTTCTGATTGCCGGACTTCCGGGGGTCGGGCATGTTGGTAAACTTGTCGCGGATCACCTCGTTCGCGTTCTTTCGGCAGTGAAAGTTGCCGAGGTTACGTCGATATTATTTCCTCCGCAGATGTATCTTTCAGAGGACGCCGTTCTTCGCCTGCCAAGAAACGAACTGTTTTTTGCACCGGAATCGGCAAATAATCCCGCGGTTCTTCTCCTCGCAGGAGACTGTCAGAGCACAACGCCCGACGGACATTACCTCCTTGCCGATGCCTATATCCGTATCTTTGAACAACTGGGTGTAAAGCGGATTTATACTCTTGGCGGATATGGTGTGGGCAGGTTAGTGGATAATCCCCGGGTTCTTGCAGCTCTTTCTTCCTCTGCACTGAAGGACGAGGTTCTCGGTGCCGGCGCGATTTTAGATAAAGATGAGCCCGTTGGAGGAATCATTGGACTTGCCGGTCTTTTAATCACGCTCGGGCGGCTTTCCGGTATGGAGGGTATTGTTCTTCTCGGTGAAACGTCCGGATATCTGGTGGATCCGGTTAGTTCAACTTCCGTTCTAAACGTGCTGGAAAAACTTACCGGCATAAAAGCAGACCGGACCGACCTCACTGAACTTGCCAGTCAGATGATGACCGAGGTTTCTGCGATTGCTTCAACGATTCAGAAGAATAATACCGATGACCTGAATTATATCGGATGAATCCTATGCAGCGAAATGCGGATCTGCATATTCATTCCCGTTTTTCTATAGCGACTTCACCAGACCTCAGTCCTGAAAAGATTCTTGCGGTCTGCCGGACGAAAGGTCTTCATGTTATCGGCAGCGGGGATGCTCTTCATCCAATCTGGCGTCATATGTGGGAACCGTTCGTGGAGAATGATGAAGGCATCGTTGTTATCCCGCAGGTCGAAGTGGAGGATGCGTCCCGCGTTCATCATGTCATTTTCATGGAGACCTTTGACCAGTTTGCGGAACTGCAGGACCGGTTTACCCCTGCGTGCAGTCATCTGAATACCGCGGGGCGTCCTCATCTGTATAGTAACGGCGAAGAGATTGCCCGCGAGGTTCACGAGCTTGGCGGGATGATTGGTCCTGCTCATGCGTTCACGCCGTGGACATCTCTTTTCGCCGCGTATGACCGGCCGTCGGATTGCTATGGGGAAGAACCGATCGAGTTCTGCGAACTGGGACTTTCTGCTGATTCATCGTATGGCGCAGGGATTGAAGAGTTTGCAGACATTCCGTTTCTCACGAATTCGGATGCTCACAGTGCGGCGCCGGAAAAACTGGGTCGCGAGTTTACGCGGATGGATGTTTCGTCTCCTTCGGCAAAATCCGTTCTGGAAGCTGTCCGTAAAGGGTCGATTATTCTGAATTCCGGATTTTTCCCTGAGGAGGGGAAATATAACCGGACCGCATGTACTCGGTGTTATGCCCAGTTTTCCCTCGCGGAAGCGGAGCGCCTTCACTGGAAGTGCCCGCATGACAATGGACGTATAAAAATCGGGGTGAAGGAACGTGCCGAGCAGCTTTCTACCATGCCTCCGACAAGACGCCCGCCTTATCTGAAGATGATGCCTCTAGGACCGGTCATCGCCCGTGTTCTGGGCGCTGCTTCTCCGAACACGAAAAAAGTGAAGGTGCTCTATGATTCGTTCATCGAAGCGTTCGATAATGAAATCGCCGTTTTACTTGATGTGCCGCAGGACGAACTTGCGGGTGTCTCTTCTGAGGTGGCTGATTCGGTATTATGTATGCGTGAAGGCCGCGTTACTCTTATTCCGGGCGGCGGCGGCAGGTACGGTTCGTTTAGTTTCTAAAAAAAGGAGTTACACGGGGGTGATCCCAATCAAAAAACTGACGTATGTATAAGATGTACGTTGATTTCGTGTATGACATACGTGAAGCATGAGAATTCCATCACGAAGGTTTGCGAACAGTTTGCGACCAAGTTTTCGAAGGAAACTTGCGAGCAAGCGAGCGAAGCGAGTCGGAGAGCAAATCTTTGATTTGCGAACCCCGGGGCGAAGCCTTCGAGTACACCCGCGGTCGATTAGCGCCCCCTATTTTCTTCGGGTGTGCTGTGGGAAAGGGGCGGGGTAATGCTTT
>DAWV01000007.1:58714-63743 GCA_002506085.1 Methanocorpusculaceae archaeon UBA425 | reverse complement strand
TACAAGAAATCGAAGTACATCAGGAAATCTATACAAAAAAAGAATAGAATGAATACGGTAATCCATCTTATGTTATCCGTGTGATGGCGGGTTGGAGACACTGTCGACAACCTTAGCTGAGCAAGGCTTTGCCTTGCGGGGATACGGCCATCAAAAAGAATCCCATACAAGAAATCGAAGTACATCCTGAAATTCATACTAAAAAGGAAGAGTATGAATTCGGTAAACTATCGGCTCACCCCGCTCAGTCGCAAGTCTCCTTCGAAAACTTGTTCGGCTAAGGTCGTCGACTTCGTCGCCAACCCGCCTCAGCTGAGGCCGCCCCTTCGGGTCAGCCCGCCCTCTCGCAAATCAAAGATTTGCTCCGCTAAGACCGGTCCAATGGACCGGTCCGCGATCACAGGAGGCATAACCCTCCTTTTTGATTGGGAGCACACCGCGTAACTCCTATTAAAATAAAGTTTATTAAACAACAAACCGCCCAACGGCAACCATCAAATGATAATTCAAATCCTTTGAAATTATTCTAGGTGATAGACTGCCTATGAATATTCGGAAATCTACAAATACTTTCCAAACCGACATGTATGGAGAAGATAGTTCCTTTTCCCATCGTACCGACAACTTGTTGGAAGTCCCTGCTTCAAACTCCTCATTGAACGTTGAATGGGAGCGCGTTCATCTTACTTTCTGTCAACTCCTGTAGTGTAGTGGTCAATCATTCCGGCCTTTGGAGCCGGAGACGGTGGTTCGAGTCCGCCCAGGAGTATTTATTGAATGGTTATGTCCCTTTTTTGTGCAGGCGAATCCCCGACACGAAACATCATCCGCTAAAAAAAGTTATGAGAAATACCCAGTCTTATGTTCGTCTCCCTTCCAGAAACTCAGCCGGCACATTATGTTCGAAGGTTGCCCGGACATCCTGGGCACGCAGATATTTTATCATCACATTTGCGGCACAGTCCTGCCAGTCCGCATCCCACCACTGACAGTTCTCTTTCACGCAGGTTACTTTCATCAGCGGACATAATTTCACAGTACTCATAGGTGATATTTTCCCTTCCGGACTATAATGCCTTTCTCCGCTCATACTCCGTTACCGCCCCGTTTCCCGCCTCGCGGAACGCCCGCGCCACTCCCGCAGGTCCGAGTTTGGTCCCGCCGAAAATCCGTGACACCATCAGAACATGGCTCGCGAGATTATGCCGCTCCATAACTTCCGCGAGCGCCCTGCCGGGAGAACCAACCTCGCCGTCCGCCCTGCTGTCTGACACCGTCCCGCAGATGACCGCGTAACAATGATGAGCCGCCTTCTTGTAGAGCTTATCATGCAGCTCCCGGATTTCCGCGACATCATCGATGGAATCTATATGATAGAGGTGGGCGTAGAACTTCGACTTCTTCTCATCCAGACGGACGGCCGCCACCTCCAGGGCTGCCATCTACCGGTCCCGCATTTCGGTCAGGGCTGCCCTGAACTCGTCAAGGTATTCCTGCATCGAAAGACTGCCTTCCGGAAACGGACAGTCAGCATCATATAACTTATCGATGACCGGATTCGTCGGGTAAATTTCTACAGGAATCCCTGTCTGTTTGACGGCCTGTTCCATCGCTCTGCGGAATAATCCGATACAATACGCGATTCTATAGGTGTAGGTATCCTTCGTCTTCTCCAGATAACCGGCAATACGGGCGGTCTCGATTCTCAGGAAATCATCCTTGATCTTCTGGTCTTTGACATTCCCCAGCATGTAATGATAATGAGCAAACGGATACATCAGCTCCAGTTCGGAGGGAACCGTCCCGCAGGTCCCGAAGATCACCACATGATATCTGGATTTGTCCGGGAACACTTCGCCGAATAATGTATGAAACAGCTTATGGCTCGGACTCGAACTGTAGGGTTTCCTGACCGCACAGGGAATAAAGATACCAATGTCTCTTTCGGCGACATGATATTCATTGATAATATACTGATACGCCTCCTCAAACTGCGGCAGATAAAAAGGGGGTTCGGTCAGATCATTTTGGTCTTCCGACGGCCTCATACTTATTCCTTTACTTTGAAATCGGCATTGATTACATTCGGGTCGAGGGCTTTGGGACCGAGCGGTACGAAAAGCCACATAAGAAGATAAATAACAATGCCTGGAACTGTCAGGTAGGGGATTAATGTCAGAACTACCCAGATGAGCCGGACGAGCCATGCGGGGGCACTGATATATTCTGCGACCCCTCCGCATACGCCGCCAAGCCACTTGTCAGTCTGCGATCGGTGAAAAGTTTCTAGTACCATTGCGAATACATATTTTTCCCGGGAGCCTATAAGGTTGTGCACACAGGGCAGCGGGGACTCTTTTTTACGGTGAAGGTATCCATTGAATTAACCGCTCCGTCATAGAGGAGCAGTCTGCCCGCAAGCGTGGCCCCGGTGCCGGTAAGATATTTGATCGTCTCGCATGCCTGAATACTGCCGATTACCCCCGCGACCCCCCCGAGAACGGGCGTTTTCGTCGTGGTCTTCGCGTCAGGGAAAATGCAGGCAAGGCATGGTGTTTTTCCCGGGATAATCAGGGTCGCCTGACCGATGAATCCCGCAACCGCCCCGTGCACGAGGGGAATGTCCTCTTCCAGGGCAAATCTGTTCAGAACATATCGGGCGGTGAAATTATCCATGCAGTCTACAATGATATCTGCGTCCCCGATGAGCCGCCGGACAGAGGAGGCATCGATTTTTTCCGGGAATGCGGTTATGCTGCATGCAGAATTGAGTGCCTCCAGGGTTTTTTTCGCCGACGCTGCCTTGGAGGTCCCGAGCCGGTCTTCCGTGTGGAGAATTTGCCGGTTCATGTTCGAGAGTTCGATTACATCGAGATCCGCAATCCTGATGTTCCCTACTCCGGCTGCCGTAAGATAGAATGACACGGGCGAGCCGAGTCCTCCGGCTCCGGCGATAAAAACCGTGGAACTGCCGAGTTTTTCCTGACCTCCCGGTCCAAGGAGGGATTCCTGCCTGACATACCGTTCGTTCATAAGAGACTCCGCACGGTCTCGAGACACAGAATTGCGTCGAGACGTTTCTGGTCGACGGCGTTATCCTTCAGCCAGGAGAGGAGGGACCCCCGGGTTTCATCGGAAATCGCGGCTTCTTTTATGACCCGGCGATAGGTCCGGTCAGGGTAATAAATCGCTTTGCAGGATTTCAGAAGAGCGGTCTCCTCTTCTTTTGTGAGGATGCCGGTGGATTCTGCTTTGGAAAAACTCGCCCGCATGTTTACCATCGGTTCGGACAGGGCCATGCCGGTTTCCTGATCATAGACGAGCCCTACCTCGTCGTCGGCGATTATTTCTCCGGATTTATACTGGTGATAGATTTTTCCGATGCCGGTCATTCCGAGGGTGTCGAGTTCTGAGGCACGCAGAGCTCCCATCGAGGAGGAGCCGAAGACTTTGACGCCGGATTTTATGACGCCGAGTATTTCCCGGTGACCAACGGCTCTGTCCTGGAAGAAGACACCGTCTATGATGACCATGATATCGGTGCCTTCTGCGGCGGCAGCGGCGTCACCGCGTTTTACCGGCGGGAGACAGACTGCGTCGGGGAGAATCTGCCGGGCTGCCTTCAGCTCAAGACTTGGACCGACGAAGATGACGACGTTCGGCATCCAGGCACCTCTGACCTCTGCGTTCGTTGTCGATGGTGTAACATTCAAGACCCGGAACGACAACTCTGACGACCGGAACTTTGAGTTCCGGGTCGGTGAGGTCGAAGACGATGACCCGGTCAAGACCGGCTGCCGCTAGGCGGGCGATGATGAGTTCGATGTCGGTCTTGAAGTCATCGGTGGAATTGTTCGGGATTTCCGATGCGGGACGATATTCTTCGCCTTTGAACCAGTAGGCGTTCATTCGTCTGACTCTGTCATAGCCCATCATTTCGCGGAATTCGGCGAGGGTTGCGTCTTCCCGTGCGCCGTGAATCTGGGTGGCTCTGCTCTGGGCGACTTCGGAGAGTGCCCGGATCATGGCGATTTCAGGGTTGGTATGGGTTCCCATGCCGATGGTAAGCAGACGTGGGTCTTTGAGTGTGATGTCGTCGGATACGGCGGCGATTGTGGGGATGCCTATGTCGGAGGTGATGTCCCGGAGGGTGACCTCTATGCCGGCCGCGGTGAATTTTGCGAGCATTTCTGCAGCTTTCGCGGGCAGGCCGGTGAGTTTCGGTCCGGTGTCACGGGTTGTTTCGACGAGTGACCAGGAGTCCCGTTCGATTACTTCAGTGAGTGCGTAGAAGAGGGCTTCTTCAAGGGTGTTGCCGGAAGCGATTCCGTTGGAGCTTGTCCGGAATAGGGAGGGGAGGGAGAACGGGTTGGGATGGATGACGGCACATAAGGGGACACTGACCGGTTCGTTGTTGGTGAGGTCCCAGCCTTCGACCCAGGGGATGTCGAGATCGGCGTTTGTGTCGCGGGGGAGGATGAGGTCTTCGGGGTCGACGGCGTTTACTGTCTTACGGATACTGCTGTATGGGCTATTCGGCAGGTCGCGGGGAATCGCTTCGGCGGAATATCGTTCGATTCCTTCCATGATTCCGGCAACGCGGGCTTCTTCAGGTGTTCCGCCTTTTCCGTTGTAGACGGAAATCGCTCCGTCGGCGGCGGTCGGACGGATGCATGAGTAGACGGGAATTCCTATCCGGTCAAGGTCGGTGATGTCGGCAACCCGGGTGATTCCGGCGTCCGGAACAAGGTGCTCGATTCGCTTCAGGGTTTCGTCTGGTGTGCAGCTCCGTTCGGTCCAGCCGGTATAGACTTTGGGAGATGACTGAAGTTCTATCATTGTATGATTATCGGAGGGGATAGATTATGTAACTTGCGGGTTGGCTGGATATTTCACGTAGATAATCCGGATGTTCGCGGTATTCTTTACGACAAACATTTGGGTGATGGTAGAAATCCGGAATTTCGGATGGAAATGCAGCAGATTATTCTCTCGGGTGTGGAGGCAGGGTGGACGCTGAAAGCGGACG
>DAWV01000007.1:58387-58578 GCA_002506085.1 Methanocorpusculaceae archaeon UBA425 | reverse complement strand
AAAGCGGACGACCTTAGCTGAGGCGGGCTGACCCGAAGGGGCGGCCTCAGCGGAGCAAATCTTTGATTTGCGACCAAACAGAATGTTTGCGAACCCCCGGGGCGAAGCCTTCGAGTACATCCGCTGTCGTTTTTCGCCCCCTTCCCGGTGAACAGAATCGAATTTGTTTAAGCGGGATTCTTTGGATGTAC
>DAWV01000007.1:56327-58198 GCA_002506085.1 Methanocorpusculaceae archaeon UBA425 | reverse complement strand
TCACGAAAACTTCCACGAAAACACGAAAACCAATAAGGTTTGGTTATACGCGAATCCCTGTAGTACCCTCCCCCGTCCCCCACACGAAATTTTCGAAAATCAACGAAATGCACGAAAAGGGGGACAGGGGCGGAGGAATGGGGGATTTTTCTTATTCCAATTCGGCGGAGATCTCCCAGCACAAAAATATTCACGCGTCTCCTATGATTTCTCCAAACGAATTCTGATTGATAAAAACGGAGATGAATGCCTATCTCCCCGTTCTGTTCATGAAAAAGCGGATCAGTTTTCCTTGCCCGACTGCAAACTCTGCATGAGGGCAAAGAAATGTTCCGGCTTACCGGTACTAAAATAATCATACCATGATTCCAGTGTGTTTGATTCAAAAACACCTAAATGCTCAATAATTTGTTTCGCCCACAACAAATCTCCGGTGGAACCTGCAGTAATAAGGTTGTTATCCGCTACAGACGGCTTGTCTACATAGAAATTTTGCCCTTTATACCCGGGACAAAACATCTCAAGAAATCCCGGTCCATTACTGGTATGCGGGCGCTTATCCAGGAGCCCGAAGTTGGCTAGAGCCGCGGTAGCTCCGCAGATAGCACACACCATAGCGCCTGAAGAGAGAAATTCGCCTGCTTTTTCGATAATAGCGCAATGCTTCGGGTCGTTCCATGTATTTGCGCCCGGTAATAATAACACGCTTGTTTCACTCACAACAATATCATCAATTAAGCAATCGGGCACGATTTTCATCCCGCCCATTGTCCTGACCGGCTCTTTTGAATAACTAACCGTTTTGAGCGATACTTGTTGTGCGCCCTTTTTAAAAAACCGGCCGGAATTCAGCTCTGATGTAACATGCCCCAGTTCCCAGTCGGCTAAAGTATCAAGAACATAAACATAGATTGTAAACATACATTTCCTCCATTTTCATTGTGTTTCTCATTCGTGCCTCTATAATAATACGGACACAAACTCCCGCATGTTTTTTTTTTCAACATGGATATTCCTCCACGTGATTTTTTACAGAGTACACGTTAATTTTCGCTGTATTACTATTTTTTATGTCCTGAAACTATTTCGCTTTGTTTCTTTGTATTCTCCAGCCATTTTTACCTCACCACCCATTCCATTCCAAAAATATCCTCATTCTGCTAAAATCCATCATCAAAATACCCTCAGAATTAATCTTCGAGAGGTCATTTTGGATTTGAAATACCTATCTGCGAGTGGAAATCCCCTGATTTTTCACACACCTTCCCGGGGAGATGGCTGGAAAAAGAACCAGCAGCGGGCGTATTTACCTTTATCCCCGCTTATTCCGGTCAAATGACCGAAATATCGATGGGAAAAAAGTCTCTATGCAGATATGTAGACAGATATGTAGATGTGTTGAAAAAAAGGTAAGGGGGGGAGGAGTGCGTCCGTAAGTAAGTAAATACGGACTGAAAAAAATGCTCAACAATGACTTTTTTCTTATCTATCTATATATTATATATTTGAGAATATCTAACAACCTTTTTTTCCGACAGAAAGTACTTTCTTTTCGTACGTTGAGTAGTATGTATGGGGACTTTCAGCAGCTTTGGTCTCAACCAGGCATATCACGAACGTTATGAAAAACTTGGCGATCGCCTCTCCGATGTTGGTAAAACTCTTGATTGGGATGTTTTTCGCCCGCTTCTTGAATCCATGTATGCAAATAAATCCGGCAAGGGCGGTCATCCCAATGTCGATGTAATACTCATGTTCAAGATTCAACTTCTGGAAGTCTGGTATAATCTGTCTGATCTCGCCGTTGAACGTGAAATCTATGATCGCCTCTCTTTTTGGCATTTTCTCGGGTGTCCTGACAAAATACCCGA
>DAWV01000007.1:0-56197 GCA_002506085.1 Methanocorpusculaceae archaeon UBA425 | reverse complement strand
CAAAATACCCGACAATTCAACAATCTGGTTATTTCGTGAGCGCATGTCTGAATCAGGCGTTGACACATTGGTTTGGCAGGAGCTTCAGAGGCAGCTTGACCTGAAAGGTCTCAAAATTGAACAAGGTATGATTCAGGATGCAACGTTTGTTTATGCTGAACCCGGTCATTGTAAGAAAGACACGCCGCGAGGAGAGCAGGCAAAAACACGACGGGATAAAGATGGAAAAATCATGTCCAAGAATGGGAAAATGCACTATGGCTATAAACTTCATACCATCATGGATACAACGCATGATCTTATTCGACGCATTGAAACCACCACAGCAAATGTTCACGATAGTCAGGTAGATCTGTCAGAAGAGGGTGAAGTGGTCTATCGGGATCGGGGATATCAGGGAGCAAAATGTAAGGGATATAGTGCCACAATGAAACGAGGAGCGAGGGGGCATCCAATTGGCATACGAGATAAACTGAGAAATATGCGAATAAGTAGGAAGAGATCAAAGGGGGAGAGACCCTATGCAGTGATTAAAAATATCTTTCATGCAGGGTTGGTAAAGGTAACAACACTACAAAGAGTGCGAGTGAAAAATATGATGGCTGCATTTTGTTATAATATCTATCAGCTAAAGACCATAGATTTGAAGAAGGCAGGAGCGTAAGCTCTCGAATTGTTCGAGAAAATAGAGGGTAAATTTGGGGAAATAGTTGTGTGATTCTGTTTTTTGGGGAGGAGAGAAGCGAAAAAGAGAGTGGGTGATCCTATCCTCAAAAAAAGGCGGGGTTAATAGATATTCTCTATTTTATTAAGTACAGAAGAGAGAGAGAGAGAGAGAGAGAGAGAGGGGAGAAACTCAGCTATCCATCTATCTATCCATCTATCTATCTGTCTGTTTACGTCCGGACGTAGTTTTACCCGGGGTATCTTTTTTTTAACATGTATATCTACTGGATTTATATATAATGATCCCAGTCCATCAAAAATACGCCGAATCCAGCCGTATTCTATTTTTACCCACAAAAAATAACCAAAAAATAACCACAAATAATCCATCAAAATTCATCGCCGAAGGCCCAAACTGAAATCGAAACACCAGTTTTTGAATGGAAACCTATGATTTTTCGAACAATATTTCCACTCGCAAAAAGGAAATTTCAACTAGAACACCCCTCATCACGAAATCCCCTGCTCCATTTTCGTGAATTCCGTTGATTTGCGGGTTGGACGCGGAACGCGGACGACCTCAGTTGAGGCGGACCGGTCCATAGGACAGGTCTTAGCTGAGGCGGGGTGAGCCGTCAGGCTCGCTCTCAGCGGAGGCGGGACGCCCCTAAGGGCGGCCTTAGCTGAGCAAATCTCTGATTTGCGACCAAGGCAAATACCTTGCGGGGATGCGGTCATCATAAAAAATCCCTTACACGAAACCGAAGTACAACCAAAGAATCCCGCTTGAGCAAATCCGATTCTGTTCGCCGGGAAGGGGGGCGAAAAACAGCGGCGGATGTACTCGAAGGCTTCGCCCCCGGTCACGTGTAAGGGGGAGGAAAACAGCACACCCGCCCCTGTCCCCCTTTTTGTGAATTTCGTTGATTTTCGAAAATTTCGTGTGGGGGCAGGGGAGGGTACTACATGGGTCCCATCCAACCATTTTTTTTATTTTTCGTGTTTTCGTGGATATTGTCGTGAATTTCGTGTGATGACGCGACCATCAAAAAGAATTCCATACAAGAAATCGAAGTACATCCAGAAATCCATACTAAAAAGGAAGAGTATGAATCCGGTAATTCAGCTCATGTTTTTCACTATCAGTCATCACACGAAAAATAGGGGTCCATGTACACCCGCATATAAAGGGGGGCGCAAAACGACGGCGGACGTGCTCGAAGGCTTCGCCCCCGGGGATTCGCTTAAGGGAGGAGTAGGATAACGCCACCTCCCGCAGTACACCCGAAGAAAATAGGGGGCGAAAAACGACAGCGGATGTACTCGAAGGCTTCGCCCCGGGGCTCGCCTTAGGGGGGGAGGTGACCCGTTCCCTCAGTCGCAAGTTTCCTTCGAAAACTTGGTCGCAAACATTCTGTTTGGTCGCAAATCAGAGATTTGCTCAGCTAAGGCCGCCCTTAGGGGCGTCCCGCCTCCGCTGAGAGCGAGCCTATCGGCTCACCCTTGTCATCTCTTTGAAGAATTACTTCATGGTATCATGAGGAAACACCTTCCCCATCAGTTTAAGATCCGCATACTTCCCGTCAATCAGGAAAGCCCCCTTTTTCACACCTTCCAGCTGATATCCCATCTCTTCATACAAACGGACCGCCCGCGGATTCGTATCTGCAACCATACATTCCATTCGGACAAATCCCCTGTTTTTCACCTCATCCTCAAGAAATGCTATTGCCTTTCTGCCGATCCCTTTCCCCCAGTATGCCTTTTCTATATAGAGGAAAAAGACCGCACTGTGCGAAAGTCTGGTTCCGGGCGGCTGGGAATAAAATCCCGCCCCGCCGATGATTTTGCCGTCTGCATGAATTCCCCAGAGCGACATAAGCCCGTTTTGAACATAGACCCAGTTTGCCTTCGTCACTTCTATCGGGACCGGGGGAATCGTTTCAAAATGTTCGGCGATTTCGGGAAGGTTGGACAACTCATTAATCCTCCCCAGTTCCGACTCCTGCAGGGGAATAAATCTGACCGACGGTGATGTTCTAATCATAAGCATAACTAGTGAGTGCGAAGAAAATATATCCATCGTTCCTGACATATTTCCTGCCGGCCGGTTCATGAAAAGCGAAACAGAACCGGATGACCGGACACCCGCACAACAGCAGCTCAAAAAAAAAAGACTGAATATTTTCAGCAAGGGGGCATGCCACCACACCAGGCATGTCCGCCGCCGGAATTTACTAATTGCTTACTATTCGTTATCCACACACATCAATAAAATTAGAGTAGGATAAACAAGGTAGGTGTAAACAAACCCCTATCCTCAACCAGATATTATACTGGGTGTATATTTAATTATTTCTGACGTGTGGGGATACAAATTGAGACATTACTGAAAATTTCCCCGACACATTCGTTATTTATCAGCATATTCAATCTGAAATCTGGTATATATACTCTTTTAAACAAGCAATCTCCCCATGGAGAGAGAATTATACTCCTGGGCAAAACGAATATGGTATATACCAGATACCTTTTTTATGTCCTGATTTCGTCATAATAAAGCCCCCGGGTTGCGCGCTCTTTATGCTGCCGGGATGAAAAAGCAGGGCGGGTCCGTGTCGCCTCCTCAAAGAGTGAGAGGGAAAAACCTAATCCCTGCAGCACCAATACCTAAACAATAATGCCATCCCAGTGTGCCGTATGCAAAGGAAAAGGACTCTGCGGGCTGCCCAGCTGCCCCATCACCCGCAGATTCCACGCCCTCAAAGACACACGCCCCGTATCCGAATACATGGGGGCATCTCCCTCCGTTTTTGTAGGAAGTTATGGATACCCGCGGGTAGTCGGCGGTCCCCTCATGATAAACGACAGCGACAATCCCTTGGATTGGGTCCGTCAGGGATTCTCCATCGACGACATCGTCTCGGTCCGGTCCCGGACAATCCGCGGAGGCTCCGACCTCGACGTAAAAATCCCGGACGTCGGCAAAGTCCAGGAAATCGCACTCTCCGGCACGCCCCTCGACATCGAAGTCGCCTTTGAAAAACCCGTCTCATTCAGCATAGACTTCGACGGAACCGTCACACCAGTCGGCATGTCCGGCGCCATGAAAAAACTCGATGTCATCGACAATGCAAAAGTATCCCGGATCGTCGACAGATGCACCTCGGACACCGACCTCAAAGCCGGCGATGCCGCACGAATCATGTTCGAGAACGGGACCGATGTCTACAAAATCACCAACCTCCTGACAGCAGGTCTCCTCGGCGTAAAACGCCGGGTCGTCCCCACCCGCTGGGCGATTACGGCCACGGACGAGATGCTCTCCTCCTCATACAAACGTGATATCGTCCGTATGCCGGCTTTGCCGGAGTATCAGGTATTCTCCGGAACACTCTACGGCAATACGCTCTGCTTTATCCTCATTCCCGGAAATGACTGGCGCTTCGAGATGCTCGAACGCTGGCAGAAACACTCTCTCTGGTCGGAAGACGAGGAGACTGTCGTCGTCGACGGAGAGAAAGGTCTCACCAAAACCAAATACTCCCCTATCGGCGGAGCCTACTACTCGGCACGTCTCGCCGTGCTCGAATATCTGAAAAGCATCGGACGATGCGCCCGCGTAATCTGCATCCGGGATATCTCCGGCGAATACTGGGCACCCCTCGGGACATGGGTCATCCGGGAATCGGCCCACAACTCGCTTGCGGGCAGCCCTGACAAAACCGGCACTCTCGCCGAGGCACTTACCTCCGCATCACAGAAACTCGGAACATCATTCTGGATTCCCCGCCTCTCCCTCCTGAAAGACATCCGGCAGCAAAAGACCCTCATGGAATTCTAAGATAAATGTTCGTCATATAATTTTTAACGATAAACATTAATATATTGACGATAGATAGTAATATGAGTCACATGAATATACTCATCCAGAACATACAGACAGCCGGCAGAATTCTTTCGATAATTCTGCTGGTCCTTCTCATCCTCTGCCTTGTCGCGACAGGATTTGACATCTACTCCCTCATGAGCGGACCGACCGGAGAAGAGACCGCCCGCACCGCCGGAGAAATCCTCGGCAATCTCATCATCGCCGGCATGCTGTTTCTTGCCGTGATGATGTTTCGGAACATCTGGCGGGATTACACGCCGTTTTCCCCGAAACACACCCTTTATCTGAAGTTCATTTCACTTCTGATGCTTTCCTTCACGATAATCGTCCCCCCGGTCGAGCTGCTTCTCCTGGAAATCCTCGCACCTCAATCGGATGCGTCCGTCTCATTCGAGTTATCCGGGATTGTCTTCGCCGTCATCTTCTACTGTCTTGCCCTCATCTTCGAATACGGCAGACTTCTGCAGAAGCAGTCCGACGAGACGATGTAAATGGCGATTATTTTACGACTGGACCGCGTGATGGCCGACCGCAAGATTTCCCTGAACGAACTTGCGGCAAAGGTTGGCATCGCAAATGTCAATCTCTCAAACATCAAAACAGGTAAAGTAAGTGCGATTCGCTTTTCCACACTGGATGCCATCTGTGATGTGCTGGATTGCCAGCCGGGAGACATCCTTGAGTATCAGCGGACGAAAAAGGAGGATGCATGAAAGCTATCGTTTACGAATCGAACACAGGATTTACGCAGAAATATGCCTATATGCTGAGCGAAAAGACCGGACTGCCTGCATATCTTCTGGAGAATGCAAAGGATGAACTGGACAAAGGAGACGAGGTGTTTTTCCTTGGATGGATCTGTTCGGGTAAAATCCGCGGATATGCCAAAGCCGCAAAACTCTATTCGGTGGAAGGTGTCGCTGCGGTCGGCATCCTGTCCCCGGATGAGACGACAATTCCTCAACTGAAGCAGAATAACCGGATTTCCGATATTCCGCTCTTTTATCTGCAGGGAGGGGTCGCCCCGGAAAGACTGAGTACCATCAAAAGGAGGATTCTCGAAATGACGGCACGGAGCCTGGACAAAGCTGTTTTGAAGAAGGAAGGGGACCGAAAAGTAATCAATATTATCTGGAACGGCGGTGATTTTGTCCGGGCAGAGAATCTGACGGAGATTCTTGCCTTCATCGGGGAAAAATTACGGATACCGCAACAATAATTTTCTCTGCCTGCAATATCACTATCTGCATACATCAGGGGATGCCGGGTGCGTCCTGTGACGTATCGGATGAATCATGAAAGCTATCGTTTATGAATCGAACACAGGATTTACGCAGAGATATGCGGAAATGCTGAGCGAAAAGACCGGGCTTCCTGCATATGAACTGGAGACGGTAAAGGATCAGCTGAAGACAGGCGACGAGGTGTTTTTCCTCGGATGGATCCATGCGGGAAAGATTCGCGGATATGCGAAAGCGGTAAAGCAGTATTCCGTGAAAGGCGCTGCCGCTGTAGGCATCAGTATCCCTGATGAAAAAATTCTGCCCAAGCTGAAAACAGACAATAAAATCACGGATATTCCGTTTTTTTATCTGCAGGGCGGCGTTGCACCGGAGAAACTTGGCGTCATCAACAGAAAAATCATGAGTATGCTGGCATCATCCGTGGAAAAAGCAGGAATCAAAACAGAAGAGGACAAAAAACTTGTCGATGTTCTCCGGAACGGCGGGGATTTTATCAAGGAAGAGAATCTGACGGAGATTCTTGCGTTCATCGGGGAAAACCCGAAGTAACATTTTTTCACTCACGCTCTTTTTAGTTAGGACGTACGCGGTGTCGGTGTGGATTCAATTTTGGATGCCCCCAGCATCGCGTAAGTCCTAACAAAATTACTTTTTCCGGAAGTAAAAAGTAAAATATTATCTGTTAACCCCACCTATTGCATACTATGATGGTATATGAATGATTTTCTCCTGAATTGGATAAGTTCCATGTGTATAATGGCACTCGTTTGGGTATTTTGTGTGGCCATGGTGAATCTGACCCTCACACGAAGATATTCCCGTCCGCACACGGTAATACTCTGGACAGCAGGATTTCTGACACTCGTTGTTCTCACCTCTTTGGTTGATATAATCTACGAGGCATGTGTCTTTCTCATACCAATCGGATATGATTACATATCTTTTATTGCAGACGGTCTGTTTGTAACAGTCTTCGGTGTCTGGTTTCTTTTTATGTCATGGCGGCTATATCGCGGAACCGCATCTTCCAAACTCTTCATAGCATCATTTATTCTTTTTATCGGTCTGAGCAGTTGTGATCTGGCGTTTAGTCTCTTTCGTATAATCCACCCCTGGAGTCTCTATCTGCAGAAGTTTGGATCTTGCGTTTTGATCGTCATAATGCTCGCAATCTGTCTGGCTCTGACTATTCGTTTCCTAATGAAAACAATGCAGGAAACAAACAGAGACCTGCGGGGGAATTTTCATACTGTCATGTTCATCCCCATCACCGTCTTTCTGACCTCTGCAGTTATCTGCAGTCTGTGGAACAGTCAGGAAGGGAACATACTTTTTATCCCGGAAATAACAACCAAAACGATTTTCTTCATCATGATTATCCTGCTCTATATGCAGGTTTTTTACGGGGTAAAAAAGACCATCAAACAGATCCATATCGATGAAGAGATGAGCATTGCACATGATCTGCAGTCGAGCATTCTCCCGTCACCCGCACTATTTGAGAACATCCCGGGAGCAGAGATATTCGCATCAATCTCTGAATCAGATGGAGTCGGAGGAGACTTCTATGATATTATCCGTATCGGGGACCACCAACTCGCCTTTGTCATTGCCGATGTATCGGGCAAAGGTATTTCTGCAGCACTCGTGATGATGCGTGTCAAAACCATGATCAAGATGTCCGTCCGGACATTATTCTCCCAACCAGGCAGGATGTTCACCTTTGTTAACCGGGAAATTATGGAAAACAATGACACCTGCAGGTTCGTTACGGCCTTCCTGGGGCTGCTTGACCTCACAACCGGCGGGTTCACCTACTCATGTGCCGGACATAATCCCCCGATACTCTGCACACTAGGAACCTGCGACCCGCTTGACTGTCTAAAAGCGCCCGGACTTGGAATCATGAATCATAAATACACTGATCAGCGAATCGTTCTGAAAAGAAATGATACACTGTTTATGTATACCGACGGGGTAACGGAGGCGCAGAATAAAAATGGTGAACTGTACGGAATGGACCGGCTCCTTTCGATTGTGCAGAGCTCAGACAATCCGGAAAATATGATTACGGCAGTATTGGAAGATGTCAGCGTCTTTACCGGGGGAAGCGAACATCCTGACGATATGACCATGCTCGCTGTCAGATACACCGGAGAATAAATAAGAAAAAGGGAGTGTTCCTCACAAAACGGATTTTCTTACCTACTTTTTTGCCAGAAGATCATCGAACCCCGAGATCTCAAAGACTTCACGAACCAGACCATGGGCATTGATTATCTGCAAGGTGCCTGCAGGACCAAGCTTCTTTTTCAGGGTCAGGAGAATCGAAAGACCAACACTGGACATGTAGGTTAGTTTTGCAAAATTGAGCGTAATGGCAGAGATCCCGTCAAGGGATGACTCGGCATACCTCTGAAACTCAGGAGCGCTTCGTGTATCCAGTTTGCCGTCCAGTTCAAGAATTAGTTTGGATTCATTAACAGTTTTTGTGATTTTCATAAATTTCATTCTCCCTTATTTTTGGCATTCGGCATAGAGTTGTTTGTAAACGGTCAGGATATTTGTTCCGTTCACCCGTTCGTAGGTAATCTTGTCCGTCAGTTTTCGGGAAAGGAAAATACCCCATCCTCCAATCTTCCGGTCATCAATAGGCACACTAAGATCCGGTTCTGCAGATTCCAGCGGGTTAAACGGCACTCCGGTATCGGAAATAATCAGTTTCAGACAGGAGTCGAGATACAGTGTAAAGGTTACCGAGCCGGGTTCATTCGGGTAGGCATAGTTCACGATATTGACAAACAGTTCTTCAATAACCAGCGTCATCCGGGAAATGACGGACTCCGTAATACCGTTCGGACGCAATGCCGCATCTACCCATTGAACGATTTCATCCAGACTTTCGACCGCTGCCGGAATGATAAGCCCGGCAGAATGCTTCGGATACAGGTGAACATACTTCTGATCAGCATAGGGACCCGGTTCGGCACTGACCCTGGATTTTCCACAGATGGTGACGGTATCCTGTTCGCAGACCGGCGTGCTGAGAAGACTCAGAGCTTCTTTTCTGCCATAAGCGGTCAGCATCCCTGTCATGAAATGAAGATTCTGAACTGAAATCCCAAAAACCTCACCCTCAGACATCAGCCCTGAGTTGCATACCGAGACCCTGCTTTTGTCGCCCCTCACTCCGTCCGTCCCGCCGATAATCGTCACCTGAGCTCCGGTCAGGTTGAAATCGCCTGAGTCCAGACAAATTCCGCATGAG
Source organism: Methanocorpusculaceae archaeon UBA425 (assembly GCA_002506085.1). Lineage (GTDB taxonomy): Archaea > Halobacteriota > Methanomicrobia > Methanomicrobiales > Methanocorpusculaceae > Methanocorpusculum. The sequence goes on along the minus strand of DAWV01000007.1, from coordinate 47,127 downwards.
TTGTCCGCATTATTCGTATTCCTGATACCGAGTGTTCCGCCCCGTGCATAGACCGAACCGCTTTTTACGAATATGCCATAGGTATCCGCGGTTATGTCATGCATTCCGTTCGCGAACAGTATATCTCCGTTGTCAGAGAAGATTCCTGCATAATGACCGGATATCTGCAGTGCCCCGCCGCAGATGTTCAGGGAATCCCTGATATACACCGCAATATCACCTGCTATGTCTGCCACGATATCACCAAATACCGTGTTCCTGCCTGATACGTAAAGACCGAACTCATCCCCGAATGAGGTCAGGTAGCCGCCCTCTCCGGAAAAGGATCCTTCCACCCGAATCCCTGTCTTGCCTGACGCAGTCATCAGACCGGCACGGATGGTAAAATCTTCAAGGGCAGTAAGCCCGGTATTGCTGCCTGCCGCATCGATTCTTCCACCGAGAATCTCCATCTTTTTTGACACCCGGATCCCGTCCCCGTTCATCCCTGTCCCGCAGATCATGCCCGCTCTTTGGACAAATGTGCCGCGAACTTCAATTGCGGTCTCCTCATTTACTGCAGTTATACTCCCGTCCAAAACATCCAGATTGCCTCCGGTCAAAAGACCGGCATACCCCCGGATATTCAGGGTTGGTCCGGAAAAAGTCATGTTCGTTCCAATACTCACGGCGATTTCCTCCCCGCCGCTAACAGAAACGCAGCTTTTTTCCTGAATATAGCTGCCGCCTGCTGAAATGCCAATTCGCTCGCCATCGGCTGTGACATTCATCTGCGATAAAATCAGATTATTACCAAGAGATAATGCAATATTTCCCGAGACCGCACAACTTCCCGAGGTCAGACTGCATGTATTCCCGCAGACGTGCAGACCGGTCTCTTCTCCGTTCAGGAAGAGATTCAGGCTTTTTCCAAAAAAGGAGCCGTTGACAAATATACCGGTCCCGGCACTAATCTCGGCAGTCAGGGACTCAATATTCAAATCCCCGTCCTTGACATAGATCCCGAACTCTTTGCAGGCAGCCCGGTAAAAACCGTTTTTAAGGGAGCAGGACCCGAGCCGGACAAGGAGCCCGGTCCCGCGCGGGGTCTCGATTATCTGTCCGCCGCCGTCGAAAGCAAAATTACCCGCACAGTCAATTCCGACGGTTTCTGCTATGATATGAACGGATGTCCGGTCTATGATAATACCGGATTCAGCACCGGTTTTCATACCCGTATCTTTGGATTGTATACTGATGGCTGAATCGGAAACCGAGATGCTGCCGTCTGTATTTATGCCGCATTTTCCAACAGAGAATGAGGCATGTATCGAGATAAGCCGGAGTTTTCCCATTTCAACGAAGATGCCGGTTTCACAGTCATCAAAAGTAAGAGGTCCGTCTCCTCTGATAATCAGGTCGCCGTTTCTGACATGAATTGCAGGACCGTGTCTGCAGGATATCGAATTTTCTGCACCTGAGGTGATGATGGTAAGATTGCCAAAACAGCTGATTGCCGTTCCATGATATGTGTATAAGGAAAGAACACGTTTTTCCGAATCCCAACCCCAGCCGGCTCCATAACAGTTTTCATCGGAGTGGTATATTTTTCCGTTAATGATGAGCTGATCTGTAGGGGGGGTGTTTTTCCCGGGAATGACCGGCTGGTCGACGAATTCTGTTGGCGATATCATATTTTTAGATATATGTTATTATCTGGTTTTTGACATTCATAACGTTTTGTCTCCTTCCCCGTCATAGTTTAAAGTATACTGAAGAGATATTTGTGCAGGTATGATGCTCAAATGTCAGATATTTTTCAAAAACAAATCACTTTTTTCCCGGGGGTATTCTTCAGATATACCTTGATATAATGTTTTTAATAGAACATATGAGACAAATAAACAAACTATAAATATAAATTAACAATTACAAATAGAATCAGTTAAATATTATAACAGCAAATTTGAGTATTGTCTGTGATATCCAAAGTATCCGGGACCAGTTGATACCGGACTGTTATTAAAATGACAACCGTTATCGCCGAAGTAAAACGGGAGAGTTTTATTGGGAGCTGCCCCTTATCAATATCCGGACCGTCCCTCTTGCAGTGCAGATTGTGAGGGACTGTACACAGATACTTAAGAAAAACAGTTGGCTCATTTCTTGGAAATCCTATAATCGTAAAAGATACGTGTGTTTCAGGGGTCCTAGAGAAACGCTGCTTCTTCCTTGCAAAGATATTCCGCTAAACAGGGAAAGTCTGACACGAAGAACAGCGACACAGACTACAGACCTCTTTCTTTTTTTCAAAGTAATACCTGAGAAATTGACTGTACACCTTCCCTCCGAAAAATAACGTCAGCCAGGGAATAGCACGTTCTTTTTTTCTTCACCCACCAGCCTTATCTCTCTATCCTGACAAATTATACCCCATGGAACGCCCTATCCTTCAGGTTGCCCTTGACCTAACCGAACTTGCAAGGGCACAGAAAATAGCAGAGGAAGCACTCTTTGGCGGTGCTGACTGGATAGAAATAGGAACCCCCCTTGTCAAAAGCGAAGGCATGCAGGCTGTTCGCGCACTTCGTGCACAATTCCCCGATACCACTCTTGTTGCCGACCTGAAAACATCCGATACCGGTGGCATTGAAGTTGAAATGGCGGCAAAAGCCGGAGCGAATGTCGTTTGTGTTCTTGCGAATGCAGACAATGCAGTCATCATGGACGCTTTACGCGGTGCCGCCCTCTACGGGGTAAAAATCATGGCAGACATGATGAATGTCAAAGATGTTTATTCGCGTGCCGCAGAACTTGCCGGTCTCGGAGTTCAGATAATCAATGCCCATGTAGGTATCGACCAGCAGATGGAAGGAAAGGATCCCCTTGACCTTCTGGAAAAACTCAGCGGACTGCCGGTAAAAATCGCTGTCGCCGGAGGACTGAATGCAGAAACCGCATCAAAAGCCGCTGCCCGCGGAGCTGATATCATCATCATCGGCGGAACGATTGTAAAATCGGCAGATGTCACCCAAACGACCCGCGAGGTCCGGGATGCGATAGACAAACCAGTGGAAGGAAAAGCTGCCGCAAAGACTCTGGATGAATCCATCCGCGAACTCCTCGAACTGGTCTCAGCCCCGAACGTAACAGACGCCCTTTACCGGAAAGGAGCCATGAGCGGACTTTCTGTTCAGTATGTCCCCCGGAAAGTCATCGGAAAAGCGGTCACCGTCCAGACATTCGGCGGCGACTGGTCGAAACCGGTTCAGGCAATCGATGTCTGCAAACCCGGCGATGTGCTTGTCATCAATAATGACGGCAGGACGGACATCGCTCCCTGGGGCGAACTTGCCACACGTTCTGCCGAAAACAAAGGAGTAGCCGGCATCATAATCGACGGCGCCGTGCGGGACTGGGATGATATCATCACCCTTGGAATACCGGTGTATGCGACATCCGTTCAGCCGAACGCGGGAGAACCGAAGGGATTTGGTGAAATCAACACCGAGATTTCCGCCTGCGGTCAATCGGTGAGACCAGGCGACTGGATAATCGGCGATCTGTCCGGAATCGTCGTCATTCCAAGAGAACGGGCATACGAAGTCGCACGGCGTGCTGTTGAGATTCACAAAACCGAAATCAGAGTCCGCGAGGAAATACACCGGGGCGGGACTCTCGGGAGCCTCTCCCAGCTCCTCAGGTGGGATAAAAAGTGAGCAGAAAGCCGCGGGTCACGAACCCGTCCGACCCTGTTCTCTGGTGTAAGGAGGCAGCCTGCCGGATGGAATCCGGCGATACACGCGGAGCCATCTTCTGTTACAGTGAATCGGTGCGAATCCGACCCGATGTCCCTGATGTCTGGTACAATCTCGGCTGTCTCTTTGAGAAAAACGGCGAGACAAACGAGGCACTGACAACCCATACAACTGCCGCAAAAATGTTTCCGGCTGATTTCCGTTTTCCTGCCGAACATGCCAGGCTTCTTGCCGAATCAGGAAAATATGCCGATGCGGTAACAACAATCTCTGACGCTCTCGTAATCTCCCCCTATTCGCCCGCTCTTCTTGCAAACAAAGCAGGCTACCTCGTCTTTGCCGGAGACACAAAAGGAGCCCGGGATACCGCAGATGAAGCCCTCTCCATCGACCCGGCATGTGTCCCCGCATATCTCCACAAAGCTCATGCCCTGATACTGCTCGGCAAAAGAAACGAGGCAAAAGAGACCCTCAATGCCGGACTCGCTGTCGTCCCGGACGATTTCCGTCTTCTCAAAATGCAGGCGAACCTGTATCTCCGATGCAGCGAATATGCAGCCGGTCTTTCTTCAATCGAAAAAGTCCTCCTCCTTACGCCGGATGACGCGGAAAGCTGGAGCATCAAAGGCGCGGCATGTGCCTATCTTAACCAGAAAGAGTCTGCTGTTTTAGCATTTGAACGGGCGATGAAACTTGACCCGAAAGAAAAATCCTACCGGCAGAACCGTGATGCCGTAAAAAAAGGATATGAGAAATAAACCGATTAGAAGTTATAATCCTTCGCCGGAAGAAGTTCAAGACCGGCATCAATGATTTTTTGTGCCGCAGCTCTCGGATTCGTCACCTTCACAATCAGTGCTCCGTACGCTCCTGTACGGAATGCATACGCATACTCAATGTTAATGCCGAGACCTCCCAGGAGATTTGCGACCTCATAAAGTCCGCCCGGCACATCCTTCATCTTAATTGCGAGAACATCAGTATACTGCAGAGCGTAATTCTGTTTGGCAAACTCGTTGAACGCAATCTCGGGTTTATCGACAATTGCCCGGACAACGCCGAAATTATTCGCCTCGGCGATATTGAATGCCTGGATTGAAACTCCGGTATCAAGGAAAATCTTCGCAATCGCTGCAAGTTTCCCTGCCTTGTTTTCCGAAAAGATCGACAACTGTTTGATAATGTATTTTTCCGTCATTTAAATCACCCGGTGATCAATTACACGCTTTGCTTTACCCTCAAAACGCGGAAGGGAATTCGGCGGACAAAGCTCGATTTTAACAGAAACATTCAGCGCATCCCGAAGAACACGCTCCGTATGCATCTGCATTTCCATCAGACCGTTAATACTATCTGTCATCGCATCAGGCTTTAATTCTACCTTTACGAGCAAATCATCAAGAGGTCCTGTTCTGAACACCTCAATCATGAAATGACTCGTCAGATAGGAATTCTTCAGAAGAGCATGCTCGATAGCCGACGGGAACACATTGATTCCGCGGATAATCAGCATATCATCGACTCTGCCCTGCAGACGATCGATTCTCGGCGAAGTTCTGCCGCAGGGACAGTCTCCTTCGAGAATAGAGGTAATATCCCCGATACGGTAGCGAATCATCGGAATTGCCTCCTTCTTCAGGACGGTGATTGTCAGTTCCCCTTTTTCTCCCGGCGGCAGACTTTCTCCCGTATTCTGGTCGATGATTTCCGTAAAGGCAATATCCCCGCAGATATGCATACCGTTCAGCTCTGAACAGTCGGTGAACATTGGTCCGGAAATCTCGGAGGTCCCGAAGATATTGTGGGCAACAACGCCTGACTGCTCATAGATATACTGACGCATCGCATCCGTCCACGGCTCTGCTCCGAGAACCGCGGTTCTGAGAAGCGTATCCTTTTTGAAATCGATGTTCATCTTCTTCGCCACATCTATCAGATGAATGAAATACGAAGGCGTACATGCGATGCAGGTCGTTTTCAAATCCTGGATTAACTCGATCTGCCGCTCGGAATTACCCGTAGACGCAGGAATAACCGTAGCGCCGACCTTCTCGCCGCCGTAGTGCAGACCAAGACCCCCGGTGAAAAGCCCATACCCGTAACAGACCTGCAGAACATCCTTGCGGCCGATGCCGCATGACGTAAGCGACCGGGCAACACACTCGGACCAGAGCTCGATATCATTCTTCGTGTAGGCGACCACCGTGGGTTTACCGGTCGTTCCTGAAGAAACATGATAGCGGACAAGGTCTTCATGCGGGACACAGACCAGACCATCCGGATAATTATCACGGAGATCCGTCTTTTTCATGAAAGGCAGTTTCGTAATATCTGAAATAGAGGCAATATCTGCCGGTTTTACTCCGGTCTCGTCCATCTTCTTATGATAGAAGGCTGACGTGCCGTAGAGACGGGTGACCAGCTTTTTCAGTTCCTGATACTGGAGCTTTACCAGCTCCGGTTTTGGCATTGTTTCGATTTTTTCGTTGTAGTACGGCATATTAAATTACTCTCCGGTCAATCACCCGCTTTGCTTTTCCTTCAAAGCGCGGGAGGGACCCTGGTTCCACAAGTTCCACACTGGCACGGAGACTCAGCGTATCCTGCAGAGCTTTAACGATTTTCGTCTGAAGATTGGAAAGGTCCTTGAGTTCTCCGGAGAAAACATTCTTATTCATTTCCACTTCTATTGTCAGTTCATCCTGATAATTCACCCTGTCGACATAGACCATAAACTGGTCCCCGACTTCAGGAATATTCTTTAACGCATGCTCAATCTGACTCGGGAACACATTTATTCCGCGGATAGTCAGCATATCATCACTTCTGCCGAGAAGTCTTGCAATCTTCTGACCGCGTCCGCAGGGACACTCATCTTCCATGAGCATGGTAATATCCCCTGTCCGGTATCTCAGGAAAGGCATTGCCTCCTTCATAATGGGCGTCACGACCAGCTCACCCTTTTCGCCGGCACCAAGATTCTCCCCGGTCTTCGGGTCGATGATTTCAACAATATAACAGTCATGCCAGATATGAAGACCATTCTGCTCCGGGCACTCAAACGCGACACCCGGACCGAAAAGTTCGCTCATCCCGTAACTGTCGTAGGCTTTGAGACCCAGACGATTCTGCAGATCGCGACGCATATTCTCCGACCATGCCTCCGCTCCGAAACAGCCGACTTTCAGCGACTCCAGATTTGCATGCATCTCCTCGGCGACTTCCGTCAGATGCATCGCATAACTCGGCGTGCAGTGAAGACCCGTCACACCAAAGTCCTGAATCATCTCAATCTGACGTTTCGTATTGCCGACCCCGGACGGAACAACGGCACATCCGATCTTCTCAGCACCCATATGGATACCAAGACCCCCGGTAAAGAGCGAGTAGTTCGATGCATTCTGGAAAATATCGCCTGCTTTTAAGCCGACCATCGTCAGGTTCCGGGCAATAAGATCCGACCAGGTATTGAGATCGTTTTTCGTATAGGCAACAACCGTCGGCTTACCCGTCGTCCCGGATGTTGTATGAATCCGGTTAACCTGATTCATCGGCACCGCTAAAAATCCGAACGGATAGCCGTTGCGTAAATCTGCTTTCTTTGTGAAGGGTATTTTATGCAGGTCATCCAGTGACCTGATATCGGATGGGGTAATACCCGCATCCTTAAACATTTTTTTATAGAAACCTACATTCTGCGTTCGGGAAATAGTTTCTTTCAAACGTTTGAGCTGAAGCTCCTCAAGAGCATGCCCATGCAGGGTTTCCATCTTCTCATTCCAGAACATAATTGAGGTCCTTTGCCTGGTCGTGTGACACACCGTGTCATGACACACTTTAGCACCGTATTAGATTGTTTTATACTCAGATAATGGTTATGTCTTGGAAAATACATTAGAGAAACATACTTGCTACAATAAACACGACAGCGCCCATAGCGAGCATAATACATGAATGCTTGATACCGCCTTTCGCAGATCCGCTGCCCATCATACCTGCCACGAGCCCTGAACAGAATCCGTGAATGAGAACCGAGTGATAGATAATCAGCTGATACAGCTGGGCAGGGAAACTGGACCCGGTGCTTGTACTTAAGTAGGAAAGAGCATCCGAGTTATCTATCATAATATCGAGAAACACCTCGGACATGACAATTTCCACGAACAAAAACACCACAAACGACATGTAGATAATCACGACATAGACGCTCATGTCACTCTTTCGTTCCTGTTTGAGCGACTCGACATTCTTTGATTCGTGATAAAGCAGGTCAAGCGTAGTCGACATATTGTTGGAAAAGTGCTCAGTCTCGGAGACGAGAATAACCAGGCGGTCGACTGACAGATTCTTCATACGGTCGGCAAACCGCTTGAGAGCACTCGCCAGCTTTTCTCCCCATTTAAGATCACGGCTGAGGGCCTTGATATCCCCCTGGATGTAGCTTCGTCCTTCCTGTGCTGTCAGTTCAATCGCACGCGGGACGGTCATGTTATGTTTCACGAGCGAACTGAGCTGACGGGTAAAGTCAGGTAACGCAGCCTCGACTCTCCGGGCATAAGCGGCCTTTTTTCCGTATAAAAGGGCATACGGGACCATAGCTACGAGAACCGAGATGACAATCACATCGTCAACAGCCGAACCCCATTGGTAAATCAGATACGGAGAGAATGGAATCGTAACCAGGTTCAGGTAGAGAATGATACCGATTATCACGGAAAGCGGAATACTGAAGATGAAAACCAGTTCCGGATTCTCCTTCAGACCTGCAAGCGGATGATGAATAAATTCCTGATACTTCCGGCGTTTATCATATTTCTTCAGTCCTGCAAATAGCGGAGTCTCATCAGCTTTGGCTTTCACAATCTCTTTCTCCGGATAATAGAGAATAGTTGATACCGGCATTCTGATACGTTCAATAATATATCCCTGACTGATCGTATCCAGCAGAATAATGAAAATTGCCGTGCCGATAGGCAGCATCAGATAGACCACGGCTGCAAGAATTGCCGGGTCCGACCCTGAAATCATGCCGAGAACCATGATGACGATTACCACAAAAAGCGGTCCTGCCACGAAAAGGGTGATGTACATTTCGGCTATCGTCCCAAGAGAAGAGAGATAGTTTTTCTGGGCAATCCGGGTTTCTTCCTGCATTTCAATAAGTTTGCCATGGAGGAACGTCTCGGCATTGCCGACTGACTTATAGGTGGAGGAGAACTCGGAGATGAAATACCGCATTTTCATTGACGGCGTGGTATCAGCAAGCCGCTGAAGAGCGGTGAACTGATCATATCCGCAGAAATCCATGTCGGATACAACCTGACGGAACTCTTTTGCGGCATCCCCATAATAATCAGCATATTTTGCCATCGATCTGATGGAGGCAAACAGCGTTGCCCCGCAATGATGGAGAGCATACATGTAGGACACCATTTCATACATGGATGCATCGATAGCCCGTTTTCTCGTGCCCATCTCGATTCGGGGATAGGAAATAATCGCATAATAGACTCCTATTGCGGCCGCGGCCGCCACTCCGATCGTAAGAGGGATAGTCAATACAGCATATTGCAGGTCCGTGAAAAGGTCGGCGACGGGAAACAGGAACAGGTCGAAGAGAAAAATAACAAAAATTATGGCGATAGCTGAAAAGAGACCCGCAAGCTGGGCGATACGCAAAAGCCCCTTCACATCAAGGTCGATACGTGCCGAGAAGAGACACTCTCAAGCATTTTGAGACGTGTGGGCGATAGGAGGAAGGGGGTTTTAAAGGGAGATTTCATGACCCTGCGCTACTTCTTTTCAGAAGTACTCTCCTTCTCTTTCATCTCTGCATCCGGATGCGATGAATCCCGGGCCTGTTCCGGTTCTGGTGAATCCGGCAGGTTTTCTTCCGATGAAATCTTTCCGTTGACGTCAAAGAAGTAATCTTCTACATTCCGGTCAGGCTCAGGTATATTCTTTGAATCCTCAGCACCGGCTTTCGGCTCCTTAAAGACGGGCATTCCTTCCATGGGTATTATGACTGGTTTGGCTGCCGGTTTTTCAGGAGCGGGTTCTGGCTCGGGTTTCGATACCATATCCCTTGCCTGGTCGGAAATTGCCGAACCCGTTTCATACGCCGCATCAGATTCCGCAGCTCCGTCCACCATTTCTGGATACTCATCCTTAAGAATATGAATGTTTTTCAGATTCTCTACCGTCTTTTTCCCGCCGCTCAGAAGTACGGTTAAATCATGGAGATTCTCGAGCAGGTAATCTGTTCTCGACATATGCAGCCAGATAATTCTGGCGAAATCACGGTAATCGCGGATGCCCTGATCCAGCATCGCCTGCAGAACCGACTTGCGCTGCAGAATCTCTTCTTCCATCTCCACTATATTCATACCGGTCTTCTCGGCAATTCTGGTGTATACATCAGAGGAACCGGAATATGCCGGAGTATCTTTCTGGAAATTATAGGTAAACACCGAGTTAATCTCAAGTTCGCCTACATCCGTCATACCGACAATCTCGACAATCTCCTTGCACCGGCGAATCTGTTTTGCTCCGCGGAACAGACGGCCCTGGGATAATACGATATCAAGCGTTTCAATGGTCGCCTTCGGCACGTCAAGCGGCGGATTCTGAAGACGGTGAATAGCCGTGGTTACGTCTCCGCCGTGCAGGGTGGAAAACGTGGTGTGTCCCGAGTTCATTGCCTGGAAAAGCGTCTGTGCCTCAACACCCCTGACTTCGCCGACAATAATGTATTCCGGTCTCTGACGCATTGAAGCTTTTAACAGGTCGAACATGTTGATATCACGGGACGCGGACTCTGTCGCACCTGCAGAGGGAGGCACGATACTCGCAATCCAGTTATCATGATCAAGGGTGATTTCACGCGTATCTTCTATTGTCACCACTTTCGAAAGTGCCGGGATGAACTGTGCAAGGGCGTTTAAGGTCGTTGTCTTGCCCGAAGCCGTTCCTCCGACAATCAGGATGGAATAGTTGTACTGGACAGCCATCCATAAGTAAACCATTTCATCAATGCTGAATGTCCCGTTAACGAGCAGGTCGATGGGAGAGAACGGGTTTCTTCTGAACTTGCGGATGGTAAACGATGAACCACGGCTGGAAACCACTGTTCCGTAGGTCAGCTGGATACGTGATCCGTCGGAGAGGGTCGCATCAACAATCGGATTTGAGAGAGAGATATGTTTTCCGGATTTCTGGGCAAACAGGACGACCAGATTGTCGAGTTCACGGGGTTCGGGAAAAGAGATGGATGTTTTGATGTCACGGTATTTTCTGTTGTAGAGATAAACCGGCAGATTATACCCGGAACAGGATATGTCTTCAATATCGTAATCGCCGCGCAGAATGTCAATCCTTCCCCATCCAAAGAAACTGCGCTTGAGATAATACCTGATTTTATAAATCGATGCGTTTTCGACCGGCAGACCATAGCTGTTAATAAGATAGTCTATTGCCTCGTATAAGGCAAGTTTCATGTCCGTCACATCAATATCTTTCATGATGAGGAGATCACGAACTGCCGGCTGAAGACGTTCAAGGAGTTCGGCTTCAAAGGGGGTCAGAGCCGGTTCATGGGCGATGTAGATGTTTTCATATTCGGACGAACGGATAATGGAGACCCGGGTGAGACCCGGTTCAATCCAGTATGCCTCGAGAACCACGTCGGTTTTTCTGAGTTTGGGAAAGACCAGGGGACCGTCGCGTGCGTAGTCATACTCCGGGAGCAGAGTCTCCCCTTCAGGTTCTTTTTGGTCCTTTTTATTTCTGCCAAACATCGGAGTTTTTCCAGAATGGACTGCGGTCACCACACAATGCAGTATTAAGATGGATAATTATTATTGCTCGGGTATTATATATGTTCTTGGCTTGAGAATCATATGCTCATTTATCCATACCGAATTACAGAAATTCATCAATAAAATATACATTTGCAGGACAATCCGTGGAGTCAGGCTTACATGATGGCTGATGTGTTCTTGCCCGTAATCGGACGGATTCCGGGGATACGCGGGGATTATTGATTAAATCAGAGATATGTCAGATTCCAGGGGTGCTTCTCTCTGAGTGGGCAGGGTTGATGCCAAACCAGGCGTGAAAGCATTGTCATGACAGCCCTGCCCGGGTTTTGAACAGACCAGAACTAGTATCTTCAAAGGATTTCCTGTCGATGCTGTCACTTTGCAGTTTTAAAGTGACAGGAATTCAAGCTTAATTTGAGGTTTATTCGCTAATCTAACTCATTATGTCACTTCTGTCACTTCTGTCAATGTTTTTTGGTCTTGGATATATACAAAATTATCTTCTCCGATGCGATGAATCCAAAAAAGATCGACAGAAGTGACAGAAGTGACATATTGCCTTAGAATCGTAAAATACCGAAAAATTTGGGAGATATAAATGTCACTTCGAATCTTGAAGTGACAGGAATCGACAGTCAGAGCGTCATCTGGGATTCGACCGGCACAAGATGATACGGTCTCCCTCCATCAGTGCGTTCACCCCGTTTTATGAAAACATCACAGCCGGAGTATTTTGCATCAGTAAACTTTCTGAGCCAGTAGCCGACTTTTGTCGTCGTCAGTGCATTCTGAAGTGCGAGGCGGACGATATCTTCCGGAGCATAATCCAACAGTTCTTCCCGTGCAGGACACCCGTTTTTCCTGAGTTCAGCTTCTTTTTCCAGAACAGCCCTGACCCTGCCGGGTGTGAAAAACCCTTCAGGGAACTTGTTTTTCAGCATGAGGACGAGACCTGCTCCTTCTATATCTGCTTCGTTATCGCTGGTCTGCATGATTCCCTGATTTTCCAGCATGCGGGTGTATCCTGCATGATACAGCATTCCGCGAACCCGATAGTCCCATTCCGGGTATTCGGAGATGTCGCCGGAACATTTGGGCGGAGCAGGAAAGCCGGCATTTTTCCATTTCTGATAGAGAACGGCGAATGCCCAGATAATTTTCGGGTGGAGATTCACGCCTTCCGTTAGGAGCTGGGTTTTCGTGCGGGAGTAGCCTGTCTGCCCGGCTTTTTTGGTGACGAGCCGGATGCGAAACATACGGCGGGTGACATCGGCGCGAATCTCGACGTTGATACCGTTTACGATGTAGAGGGTGGAGGCTCCTGACGTGAATGAGTCGAAGGTCCCCATGTTTCGGCTGATGACTTCACCTGTCCCGGAGGTGGCAGAAAGAAGGGCGGCAGGGGTCCAGTCCATGCCGTTTTCGAGGTTGTCGATGATTGCAACGAAGGGGTTTGTTTTGTTTATCGACCTGACGATTTTTTCGAATTCGTCTTTGCGTTTGGTCGCCGAGTAGACAGGAGGAATAACTCCGTAGGCGAGTGCGCCGGTGAGCTGGGAGAGAAGGGTTCCGCCGGCTCCGGAGGTGTTTTTGTCGATGATGCCGATGGGAACGGGACCCGATAGTTGAGGACGGAATATTGCGGTGCCGAGGAGGAGGATGGTGTTATGACGGTCGCATTCGGTTTCGAAGAGGAATTCTTCGAACAGGGTGTCGATGATGTTGAGTGCCAGGGTGACGTCATCCTGCCCCGGATGTTCCGGAATTATTGGGACATCATAGGATGTGGTGAGGTAGAGACCTGTTTTTGAGTCATAGCCTTTGGCAGATATGATTCTGCCGCCTGCGGTGAGAAGGACCCCGGAGTAGAGTCCTTTGAGGACAGGAACGTCGGGTATGAGCACCGGAGGAGCGGCGATGATGGTCTCGAGGAGGTCGTTTCCGAGCCTGCAGGGTTCGCGGGTTTGTGCATTCAGCCAGGTGAAGTCGGTGAGAATTATGCGAATCCGGTTTCGGTCGAGCGGATAGATCTGGTATGAGCCGGTTTCATCACGGGCGATCCAGACGAGGCGGCCGTTTTGATAGAAGACTGTGGAGTCGTGGAGCCGGTTATAGCGTTTGATGGCGAAATTTATCCAGCGCAGGGTTTCGCGGAAGCTTTCGGCGATGTAGTAGACGGTTGGTTCATAGCTGGTTCTGCTGTCGGAGGGCAGAACGTTTTTTTCCGTGAGGGAGGGGGCAGACGGGCAGTAGTAGGCGAGGTCGTTTTCAGTGATGCTGCCGGTCATTGGATGGGGTCTCCGGTTCGCAGAGTTGGTGTTTTTTTCATTTTTTCATGGTCCTGAAAAACCTCCGGGCTGAGATTCCCGTGGTTTTTCTCTACTACCATATTATAACCGAGTAGAGATAGGGCTAAAGTTTTTGGGGTTTTTTCCCAAAATAGTTAGATTTAAGTATGCTGAGCGGTGGGGTGAGTCGATGAAGATGTGTGGCGGAGACGTATCCGGAAAAACAGGCTAAGAAGAAGAAAAATAAGATGAATATGAAAAAATGAAGGTTGCCAGCCTCACCGTGTGGGTTATGCCAGGTTGATTGTGCCGGAGTAGATGGACTGGTTTTTGCCGTCCTTGAATATACCAACGACTGAAATCGTGCCGGTGCCGGACGAAGTAGAAGTGAAGGTGTACGGCTTGCCTACAGAAATGTTTCCTGCTAAGCCGCTTGGAGCTGCTAACTGTATGCTGCCGAAGTAAACGGAGAGGTTGTTAAGGTCTCCGGCATTCGCTCCGCCGGTGATGGTGACAAGAACGGTGGTCGAACTATTCGGGGTGACCTGGACACCAACGACTTTGCTGGATCCGATGTCGCCTGTCATGCCCATGACGACTGCGGAAATAATTGCGACAAGCACGACGGTGATTGCCACAAGGAGAATCGTGCCGATGACCGGGGATACTCCGTCGTTTTTCTTTGTAGTAAGTTTCATGGTATTCTTATCTAGATTACTATTATCAGGAAATAATAGTATTCATAATGGCATATTTTCAGATAAAACACATTATTGTGTAATCTCCGCGATAATTACCGGGATATTCCCGGAGATTTGAATATAATGGAGTAATTACCGGGAAAAGTAAAAAAAGAAGGCAGTTACTGCCCGGTGAGTGGGACCGGGCAGCAGATTATGTTCACAACGGGCTTATACGATGTTAAGCGAGCCGGTGTAGATGGTCTGATTCGTGCCGTCAGAAAAGGCACCGACTACTGATACAGTTTGAGTTCCAGGTGTGATTGCGGTAGTGTTGCTAAAGATGTAAGGCTTGCCTACAACAGGGTTGAGGGCCCCCGCCCCTGTTGCACCACAGGTAAGCGGGGTGCTGCCGATGTAAACGGAGAGGTTGTTAAGGTCTCCGGCATTCGCTCCGCCGGTGATGGTGACAAGGACGCTGGTCGCATTATTCGGGGTGACCTGGACACCAACAACTTTGCTGGATCCGATGTCGTTGGTCATGCCCATGACGACTGCGGAAATAATTGCGACAAGCACAACGGTGATTGCCACAAGGAGAATCGTACCGATGACCGGGGATACTCCGTCGTTTTTCTTCATACTTACTTTCATTTTTATTCTGGGTACTATTTCCACGGATATCCAATAAATGTTTCCCATTATACTCTGTTTTTTCGAGAGATTTGTGGTAGTTTTCCGTGAGATTCTGAATAGCCGGTGATTGCCTGAATGCAGTATGAGATTGAGCGGTGTTAGTAAAAACAAAAAAAGATGATTGCGGGATAATCCCCGGAAGGATTCCCGTTTGGCTAAGGAGAATCCACGAGGATTATTCTGCTTAGGTTTAGACGATACCTACTTTGGAGGAGTAGAGAGACTGGTTAGTACCATCGGTGAACTGACCAACGACCGAGATTGTGTTCTGACCAGTGGTTGCATTTTCAAACGTAAAGTTGTACGGCATGCCTACTGTTGGTTTTACAGTTGTAGAGCCATTGTAGTTACCAGAAATACTGTCTGCGTAAACGGAGATGTTAGCAAGCTCACCTGCATTTGCTCCGCCAGTGATAGTAACGAGGAGCGTGTCTGCTGTCTGACTCTCCGTAACCTGTACACCAACAATTTTGCTGGATCCGATGTCGTTGGTCATGCCCATGACGACTGCGGAAATAATTGCGACAAGCACAACGGTGATTGCCACAAGGAGAATCGTACCGATGACCGGGGATACTCCGTCGTTTTTCTTTGCGTTAACTTTCATTTTTATTCTGGGTACTATACTCACGGATGCATGATAAATATTTCCACAGATACCGGATTTCAGACATCAAATAGACAATAATCCAAAATATTTCACAAAAATCAGTGTATTGCCGGAATACGAAAGAATAAATAGGGATTTGTTCCCGGGTATGAACCGGGAATATTTCTTATAATGGGCGCACACCGCGTAACTCCTATTCTGCGTGAAAATTTCCGTAATGGATTCTCTTCCATATACATCTGCCCCCCGATTCCGGGAATCCCTGTACCCCCGTTTTTTCTCATCCCGCCTCCAACCTGATACAACCTATGGCTAAACGCGGTCTGGAAAAATACGTCACCTATCCCTCAATCATCCCTACCGGACAGGAAGGAACGATTCCGGCAAAAATCGCGTTCCCCTATCGTCACCTCAATTACACATTCACCATAGAAATCCCGCGCTCTCTCTACGACGGCGCAAAACTCTCCGGAAAAACCGCACACGTTCCCGCGGGAATTCAGGACGCCTGGCTTGCCGGCTACTACAAAGCCTTCTCGCTCGACCCTTGCGAGACCCAGATTTACCGGCTTCTCTTAACACAGTTCCGCAAAATCCGGGACGAACTCAGCCTCAATGACGACGAATACCTCGAACTCATCACTGCCTACGTCCAGTCGCTCCCCTACGACATAAACAAACTCTCCTCGATAGAAATAGCCCCCCGCTTCCCTGTAGAAACCATCGTCGACGGAACCGGAATCTGCAGTGACAAATCCCTTCTCCTTGCGGGTCTCCTCTCCCACGAAGGATACGCGGTATCCATTCTTCAGTTCGCCCGGGAAAATCACCTGACCGTCGGTCTGCCCTCCCCTCCCGGCTTTGATTTCGCCGGATGCGGACAGTCAGTCATCGAAACGACCGCGATATTATATATCGGGCAGCCTGCCGCAGAATACTCATCCGCGGCCGCCAGACCGAAGGTCTTTCCCATCGGTCACGGAACAAAACGATACGGCTGCATCCGGGAAGTCGCGAGAATCCTCTCGGAACTCACCTCGCTCAACGAACAGCTCTCGGACAGCGGAACGCTCACCCGGGAAATCACCCGCCTGCAGACGAAAATGAACGCACTCAAAGAGACGCTTATCGCATCCCGGGACCAGCTCCCCGTCCTCCATGCCGCAGGCAAAACAGAGGAATACGAAGACCTCCGGCTCATTCACAACAAAAACGTCGAACGTCTGAACAAAATGCTTGACTCCTACAACAAACTCGTCGTCGAATACCAGCGGCTCGCGGTTCTCGCGGAATTCATCCAGCACAACCGGCTGGACCGTCCCGCCGTCTCCCGGAAACTCCGTACATCCGAAGAATGACTCCCTCCGGTGTGGGAGGATTATATGTGAAGAAAAACAAATTCTATCCCACATGTTGACCGAGGAACTTCCAAAGACCTACGACTTTGCCTCTGTCGAAAAACGCTGGTTAGATCAGTGGAACGACAGTGACTTTTACTTCGATAAAAACTCGAAGAAGCCCCAATACGTAATAGATACCCCCCCGCCGTATCCGACGGGAAAACTCCACATAGGGCACGCTCTCAACTGGGTATATATGGATATCATCGCCCGTTACAAACGCATGACCGGCTACAATGTCATGTTCCCCCAGGGCTGGGATTGTCACGGACTTCCGACGGAAGTGAAAGTCGAAGAGACCCATCACATCACGAAAAACGATGTGTCCCGCGAAGAGTTCCGCAAAATGTGCCGGGACCTCACCATTGAAAACATCGGTCGTATGCGGCAGAGTCTCCGGACAATGGGATTCTCCATCGACTGGAGTAATGAATACATTACAATGCAGCCCTACTACTACGCAAAGACCCAGTTATCCTTTTTGCGTATGCTCAAAGCCGGCTACATTTATCAGGACGAGCATCCGGTAAACTACTGTACCCGCTGTGAAACCGCCATCGCCTTTGCTGAAGTATCCTATTACGAAGGCGAAACCCTCCTCAACTACTTTGATTTCGACGGACTCGAAATCGCAACAACCCGCCCCGAACTCCTCGCAGCCTGCGTAGGTGTCGCCGTCCACCCGGACGACAAGCGGTATACATCTCTCGTAGGAAAAAAGCTCAGAGTCCCGATTTTCGGTCACGAAGTCACCATAATCTCAGACGATGCGGTGGATATGACATTCGGCTCGGGCGCCGTAATGATTTGTACGTTCGGCGACAAGACCGATGTGTTCTGGTGGAAAAAGCATCATCTGGCACTCAGGAAAGCTCTCACGACCAAAGGCACGATGACCGCCATCTGCGGAAAATACGAGGGTATGACCTCAAAAGACTGCCGGGAGGCAATTCTTGCAGATATGAAGGAGCTCGGCATTCTCAAAGGCCAGAAGAAAATCGAACAGAGGGTCGGAGGATGCTGGAGATGCAAGACCCCTATCGAGATTCTTTCAGAGAAACAATGGTTCGTGAAGGTCAACGGCGACGAGGTCGTCAAAGCCGCGAGAGAAATCAAATGGTATCCGGAACACATGCTCCAGCGTCTGGAAAACTGGGCTGGTCAAATGGAATGGGACTGGTGTATTTCCCGGCAGCGTGTCTTTGCGACGCCGATTCCGGTCTGGTTCTGTGATAAATGCGGTGAACTGATTCTCCCCGACGAGGCAGATCTCCCGGTCGATCCGACCATGGAAAAACCGAAACATGCCTGCCCGAAGTGCGGGGGAACCGAGTTTACGGGCGAGAAGGATGTTCTCGATACCTGGATGGATTCATCCATCACGGATCTTCATGTCACCGGATGGGATGGAAACGGCATGCCCCCGTATTTCCCGGCACAGATTCGCCCGCAGGGTCATGATATCATCCGCACCTGGGCATTTTATACGATTCTCCGGAGTATGGCTCTTCTCGGCGAAAAGCCGTGGGACGGCATTCTCATTAACGGCATGGTCCTTGGCGAGGATGGTTTCAAGATGTCCAAGTCACGCGGCAATGTAATCGGTCCGGAAGATGTCATGGGTCCGTATGGGGTGGACGCTCTCCGTCAGTGGGCGGCAGCAGGTTCATCGACCGGTCAGGATATTCTCTTCAACTGGAACGATGTGATTGCAGCATCCAGATTCCAGACAAAGATGTGGAATATTATGAGATTCTCCCTGATGCAGATTCAGAAAGAGTCTCCGGTTCCCGAAACTGATGGTCCGTCGGCACTTATGGACAGGTGGATGCTTGCGAATCTGTCGAAGACGATTACGGAGGTTACCGGGTCGATGGAGGCATATCTCTTCGATAAGGGTCTGAAGGCTATTCGTGACTTTGCATGGAATGTGATGGCGGACGAGTATCTTGAGTTTGTGAAGGGCAGACTTTACAGTGAGGATTCTTCACGTGCCGGCGCAATCTACACGCTGAAGACAACGCTGGATTCGCTCTGCACAATGCTTTCCCCGTATATTCCGTTCTTCGCCCAGGAATGCTATTATCACCTGTCCGGCGGAGAGCGGATTATCGATCACCCGTGGACGACGTTCTCCTATACGGATGAGGATGCTCTGCGTGACGGTGACCTGATTATCAGGATTGTCGGTGTTCTCCGCAAGTACAAGCATGATGCCGGTCTCGCTCTCAATGCTCCGCTTGGGGACGTTACCGTTTATACGCCGTCCCGCGAAATCGATGATTCGGGCGATCTCGGCAGGACGATGAATGCGGAGGTGACCTGGAAGGCAGAGGAACCGGCACTTGATAAGACGGTCGGCGAAGTTGCTTTCAATAAGGGTGTCGTCGGAAAGACGCTCCGCGGGAAAGCCGGTGCATTTATGGAGGCGGTGAAAGCCCTGCCTGATGAGGATAAAATCACTCCGCCGGTCTCTGTCGTTATCGACGGCGAAGAGGTCCCGGTTCCTGAAAATGCATGGACCACATCCTATGTCTATTCCGTTTCCGGTGAAGCAGTCGATGTTATTATGGCTGATGATGTGATGATTACCGTAAAACGGTCATAATCTTTTTTCACTTTTTCCGGGTCTCTCCGAAGAGAACGGAAGACCGGCTGCCGATGTATAAATAGTATCATAATGCCCTCGCATTCCATCGATAATCATGAAATACGGTAATCGGTTTTCCGTCCCGGCACGACGTTTTTATATTCAGCCGTTCAACATGTTGAGCACATGTCCGAAAGCTACGCATGTGGAACATCCCTGAAGCCTCTTCTGGGATGTACCGTAGGATACATTCTGAACAGCATTGCGGCTAAATATCCCCACAATGATGCTCTAGTATCCTTTCAGCCCAATCCCTATAGTAAACGGTGTATGGACGCCGCGACACAATTTAGTCACGAAGGGCTTGTCTCCGACGAACCAAACTCGTATCGCGAACTCCGTCTAAACCGCACGATTGGAGGGTCTGAGGTTCTCCGCTATACCTGGAAGGAGTTCCTCGCGGAGACGAATGCTGTGGCAAAAGGTCTAATGATGCTTGGCGTGGAACACGGGACGCGTGTTGCTATCTGGGCAATGAATTATGCCGAATGGGTTCTCATTCAGTTTGCGACCGCTAAAATCGGCGCCGTTATGGTTAATATCAATCCTGCCTACCGGACGTTCGAGCTGGAGTATGCCCTTAAGCAGTCGGAGGTCGATACCCTGATTCTGCAGGGGAAGTTCAAGACCTCTGATTATGTAGGAATGTTCTATGAGGCTTGCCCCGAGGCATTCGAGTCGAAGGCAGGAAAGATCCGGAGTGAAAAATTCCCGTATCTGCATAATGTTGTCTTCATGGGAGAGATTACCTACAATGGAATGTACCGCTGGAGTGAGATGCTTGAGATGGGGGAGTATGTCTCGGATGACGAGCTCGAAGAGCGTGAGGAGTCGGTTTCCTTTGATGATGCACTGAATATCCAGTATACTTCCGGAACGACCGGATTCCCGAAAGGGGTGGTTTTGTCCCATCACTCTGTCCTGAATAACGGGTTGTTTATCGGGGATGGAATGGATTTTACCGAGAAGGACAAACTCTGTATTCCGGTGCCGTTCTATCACTGTTTCGGGATGGTTTTATCCAATATGGCTTGTCTTACGCATGGAACGACGATGGTGATTCCCGGTCCCGCTTTCGAAGCGGATGCAACTCTCCATGCGATTGAGGCCGAAAAATGTACGGCGGTTCACGGTGTTCCGACGATGTTCATCGCGGAACTGGAGCGTCCTGACTTCGACAGGTATGATTTGTCGAGTCTCCGGACGGGTATTATGGCAGGGTCCCCGTGTCCGATTGAGAAGATGCGGGAGGTCGCTTCGAAGATGAATATGAAGGATATCGTCATCGTCTATGGTCTGACAGAAACGGCGCCGGGGATTACGATGTCCGTTACGACGGATTCGCTTGAACGCCGTGTTTCGACGGTGGGCAGAGCGTTCCCGCATACGGAGATTAAGATTACCGATCCGAAGACGGGACGGATTGTTCCGCTCGGGGAAAAAGGCGAGATCTGCGCCCGCGGCTACATGAAGATGAAGTGTTATTATAATAATCCGAATGCGACCAAGCAGGTTATCGATAAGGACGGCTGGCTTCATTCCGGGGATCTCGGCACGATGGATGAGGAGGGGTATGTCCGTATGGCAGGCCGTCTAAAAGAGATGGTCATTCGCGGCGGCGAGAATCTTTATCCGAGAGAGATTGAGGAGTTCTTCCATCTTCATCCGAAGATTTCCGATATTTATGTTATCGGTGTGCCGGATGAAAAATACGGAGAGGAACTCTGTGCCTGGGTAAGACCGGAACCGGGAACAACGCTTACCGAGGAGGAGATTCGTGCGTTCGCCGACGGCAGGATTGCCCGGTACAAGATTCCGCGGTATTACAAGTTCGTTGATACGTTCCCGATGACCGTTACCGGTAAGATTAAGAAAGGTGATATGCAGGAGGTTTCTATTAAGGAACTCGGGCTGGAAAAGGTCGCCGAAATCAAAACTGCATAATATTCACCGAAAAGTGGATATACTTCACCTCCCATTTATTCTCTTTTATGAAGAGAATTCCCGCCGCTGTCATTCTTTTTATCCTTCTTGGCTGTATCGGCGCAGCCGGATGTATCTGGATCGAGCCGATTGCCGGTGACTGGGTCGTCTCCGGCACTGAAATCACCGTAGTCTTCCATAATAACGGTACCGGAATGATGACCATTACCGGCACTGCCGGAACGATTCATATAGCTCTGGAGTGGAAAAAGGTCGGAGAGAGAACATACACAATATCCGGCTCCGATGATGATGTAAATTTTACCTCAGGCACCTATATTCTCTCGGAAGACGGGAAGTTCCTTCATGGTATTATAACCGGGACTGCGTCTTTCGAAAAGAAAGACTGATTCCTCCCCCCCCGGTCTAGAACACCCATCGCCAGCCGTCTTCCTTTATCATCCGCTCCGATTCCCGGTACTCCGGCATAAGTCTCTCCACCTCGTCCCAGTAGGTTTTCTGATGATGACGGAACCGGAGATGCGCAATCTCATGGACAACCAGATACTCTGCCACCGGTTTTGGCGCGAGGAGGACCTTCGCATTGATGATGATACCATTTTTCGGCGTGCAGCTGCCCCACTTTCTCTCCTGAAGCCGCATACGAAGCAGCGGTTTTTGAACCCCCGCGAGACCTGCATACTTTTCCACGAAGGGGTCAAGCACTGACGGACCGGCACGCCTGTACAACAGCATCACCATGTCCCGGACGAGTTTTTCCGCTTCGTCCGGCACAAAGGAATCCGGCACAGAAAGGCAGAGCCTGCCGCCAGAGATTTCTGCCCGTGCAGGACCGGCTCTGCGTTCAATAATCAGGTCATCCCCGAAAAACGGAATCATGTTCCCATTTTCATATCTGCGTGGTTCCGCTGCCCGGACCTGAAACTTTTCCTGCTGCTTTGCAATCCACTTCGCCTTGCTCTGCGCAATCTCCATCACTTTCTGTTCCGGAACAGAGGAAGGCACGCGGATAAATACCTCGCCTGTGGTTTTCACCTCGATTGCCCAGGACCGTCTCCGTCCGGAATAGATAATCTGCACGGGAATCTTCTGCCCATCCCATACAACCGACAACTCCATATGTGAAACATTATCTCTTTTACTATCCAATATAAATACCTGAATGTTAGTCCGTGCCATAGACAAGGAACTCCTCGACCTCCTTCTGGAGATGGGGAAGTCCAGCTTTCCTGATGAATATCTCGTCATGCTGGGCATGGAAAAGGGCGTTATCAATATGACCTACCCGATACCCGGAACAAGTGTCTCGTCCGACAGTGCCAATATCTTTATGGATATGATTCCGCTTGGGATGCGCATCGCGGGCACAGCCCACAGTCACCCGAACGGCTGCCTCCTTCCCTCTGACGCTGATCTTTCCACATTTTCGGAGAGCGGTCAGTGCCATATCATTGTAGGTTCCCCCTTCGATGAAACATCCTGGAGATGTTATGACCGGAACGGAAACCCAAAAACTCTGGAAGTCATTACATGAAGAAAATAGTCGCCACAGGAACTTTTGATATCCTTCATCCCGGGCATATATACTATCTCGAGGAATCGAAAAAACTCGGCGACGAGTTATGGGTGATTGTCGCCCGTGAAAAAAATGTTGTTCATAAGCCCCGTCCGATCGTATCGGAAGACCAGCGGCTCAGAGTGATTCAGAGCCTCAGATGTGTGGACCATGCGATTTTGGGCGATTTCACCGATATGTACAAACCAATCATGGAGATTAATCCGGATATCATCACTATCGGATTCAATCAGAAATGGTCCGAGGATAAACTGAAAGCCGAAATGCATGAACGCGGGATTAGTTCGGATGTTGTCCGCATCGGGGAATACCGGGGCTCTCCGTTCACTTCCTCGACGAAAATCATCGAGGAAGCAATCAGGAGAAGAGCCTGATGAGTACAGACGAATCCGGAAGAATAACCGCGCTTTTGGACTTCATCAAAGAAAAAGGCGGAGAGGCGGTTCTGATTCCGGCACAGGATATCGTTACCGCCGAATGGGTCCGGCAGAAGTGCCTTTTCGGCTGCAATGGATTCGGCCGGAGGTTTTCCTGCCCCCCCTACACGCCGACGCCGGCTGAAACGCGAGAGGTCCTGAAAGACTATAAGACCGCCCTTCTCATCAGATTCCGGGGGGATATCGGCGAACCGTCTCCCGAGCGTCTCGTTTCCCGCGAGATGACCCGTCATGTCCAGCAGGTCATGTTTGAACTTGAACAGCTGGCGTTCTCGCTCGGATTCTATAAGACCCTCGGCTATACCGGGCACCAGTGCGGCTGGTGTGCCCACTGTCCTGCAAAGGATGATGGTGCAAAGATTACGGACTGCAGAAACAGACGGAAGATGCGGCCCAGTATGGAAGCTGCCGGAATCGATGTGTATGCCGCATGTGCCTCGGTCGGCTGGGATCTCGACATCCTCACCTGCACGAAAGTCGAAGACGGTTATGTTCTTGACTCCCCAATGACTACGGTAATGCTTCTTTTACTTGAGTGATAGTATGAAAAATATGAAAAATTCACCATTCCTTGCCCCTGTCCCGTTCTACTGGTGTGACAAATGTCACACGCCCGTGATGGGAAGATTCTGTTCCTGCGGAGAAAAGACCCGGCAGGTTTCCGTTACTCCGCCGGGAGATGTCCGGCCCGCTTTCGAGAGGGACCGAAAACTCGTGAACTGGCTCTTTGAAGAGCAGTTCGGCGTCCCGCTCATCCCGGATGATTTCCTCGCGTTACTGAATAAGGTCCCGGATGAGGACCGGATGGAGGAGGTCATTATCGGCGGGGCTGTGGTCTGTGCGATCCGCTATATTCCGGCGGAATCCCGCTGGGAAGTTCTCCCGAGAGAGGCGGCTGCATGTCTGGTCGTGCCGGTCAGACATGTCATCAAAGTCAATGATGAGGCAGCCCGCTTCATCAGAGACGGAAGCAGCGTCCTGATGCCGGGCGTGACCTATGTCTCTTCGGATATCGCGGTCGGCGACAGCGTATTTGTTCTGACAGAGTCCGGAGAATGCGTTGCTGTTGGCAAAGCCAAAATGTCCTATGAAGAAACCGTCGGGGCGACCCGCGGTCAGCTGGTCAGGACCCGCCGGACCCAGCTGGCGGTTGTGGATGCGTCTCCGTCTACCTGGGACGACGCAATTAAAGCGAATGAAAATATCCTGAATCTCTATGAAGCGAAATCCATAGAATTCATGCAGGATGTAATCGATAAAAACCCCGGGTTACAACCAACGATCTCCTATTCCGGAGGAAAAGACAGTCTGGTTACGCTTCTCATCTCTCTGAAGGCAGGGCTCAGACTTCCGATGATTTTCGCGGATACCGGGCTGGAGTTCCCGGAAACGGTCGAAAACGTTCATCAGGTTGCGAAATTATTCGGGCTTGAGCTTATCGAGGAGTCGGGAAATGCCGGGTTCTGGGAAGAATTCGAGGTTCAGGGTCCGCCTGCCGTTGATTTCAGATGGTGCTGCAAAGCATGCAAACTCATGCCGGTAAAGGCCCTTATCGATGCGAAATGGGGGGAAGCCCTCTCTTTTATCGGTCAGCGCAAGTTTGAGTCGGCAAAACGTATGCAGAGTCCGAGGGTCTGGAGAAACCGGAATGTCCCCTGCCAGCTTTCGGCGGCACCGATTCAGCACTGGACCGCAATGCATGACTGGCTCTATCTTTTCCGCGAAAAAGCCCCATACAATCCGCTTTATGAGCTTGGTCTTGACAGAATCGGCTGTTTCATGTGTCCGTCTTCCGACCTAGCCTGTATGAAGGATATCGAGGCACGCTATCCGGAGATGTGGGCGGAGTGGGAGAGGAAGCTCAGGGCATGGGGCGATGCGAATGGGAAATCCGCTGACTGGGCGGAGAAAGGTTTATGGAGAATCCGCGAAACAAATGAAGAGGATAGTGATATAGATGGGCATTTCTGAAATTGCGGTTCTGGATTATGGATTAGGTAATCTGCGAAGTGTGGTTCGCGGGCTTGAGGCTGCGGGTGCCCGCCCGACAATCACGAGCGATCCGGAGGTCATCCGTTCGGCGGACGGGATTGTTCTTCCGGGCGTGGGTGCTTTTGCCGAAGGTATGGATAAACTCTCCCCGCTTCGCGGTCTCGTGAATGAAGAGGTTGAGCACAAACCCCTTCTCGGTATCTGCCTCGGAATGCAGATGCTTCTCGAGGAAAGCGAGGAGTACGGGATTCATCAGGGTCTCGGGTTCGTGCCGGGCACGGTCCGTCTGTTTCCGAAAAAACCCGGGATGAAGGTTCCCCAGATGGGGTGGAATACGATTACCCCGTCGGGACATCCCCTGTTCGAGGGCATCCCTGACGGGACCTATGTCTACTTTGTCCACTCGTATTATGCGGATACGACGCAGGAAGCGACTCTTTCGACGACCGAGTATTCTGTCCGCTACGCGTCTGCAGTCGGCGTGAAAAATGCGCTTGGGGTTCAGTTTCATCCGGAAAAAAGCGGGACCGCGGGTATTGCCATTCTGCGGAATTTTGTCGGGCTGACTGAGTAACGTCAGAATCCCGTTACATGTTTTTCAAAAAAGAGAGGGGAAAAAAAGTTATTCCCGTGACTCTATGACAGTTATCAGATTTTCCATGACTTTATCGACAGCGTCCCAGGTGGGATTGGTTTCGCCCGGGGTTCTGATGATAAACGGTTTTCCTTCGTCGCCGGCTTTCCGCATCTCGATATCGATCGGGATTGCACCAAGATATGGTACTTTGTAACGGGCTGCTGCTTTTTCGCCGCCGCCTTTTCCGAAGAGATCGATAACCTCTCCGCAATGCGGGCAGACCATTCCTGACATGTTTTCGATGACGCCAAGGACTGGAAGTTTCATCATTTCAACAAATTTAATCGCTTTCGAAGAATCGAGAATAGCAACATCCTGCGGGGTGGTAACGATTACCGCGCCCTCGACATTGGGTGCATACTGAATAATATTCAGAGCTTCATCCCCGGTTCCGGGAGGCAGGTCAACAACAAGGAAATCGAGATTGCCCCATTCCACTTCGCCGAGGAACTGCTTTGTCGCAGCGGCCTTCATCGGACCTCGCCAGACGACCGGACTGTCCGTTTCGTTCAGTAACAGGGCGATGGAAACGACCTTCAGCGAACCGGTAACCGCGATCGGCATAATCCGGTCACCCATTGCCTGAAGATGCAGGTCTTCAATACCCAGCATTTTGGCAATCGAGGGGCCGTGCAGATCAAGGTCAAGAAGTCCTGTCTGGTATCCGTGATTTGAAAGAGCATACGCAAGATTTACCGAGACGGTACTTTTTCCGACACCGCCTTTTCCGGAAAGAACCAGTATCACATGTTTTACATGAATATCGGATTTTTCCTGAGTATTCGGGGTCGATTTCGGTTTCTCTGAACAACTGCTGCAGTTTTCACTGCATTCTTTTTCGGTCATATCCTCTTCTCCGGAACGATTACTGACATCTGTTCATTTTTTATTGCGGCATTTGCGAACATTTGGAATCTCTTTTATTTTTCTACTTGTGTGAGGGAAGAGAGGGAGACGGAGGTGTTTGCTTTCTCTCACGTTTGAGGCTGCATGCAAGTCAGCCCGGAAATTTTCTGGATGATATTCTCCTGATGAAATCAGAATCAGCCTTACTCTTCGTCTGATTTCATATCGCAGCCGGTCAGGTTGTCCTCACCATTGGAATGCGGACAGCATGAAACCCGAATCATTTTCCCATTGGCTAAGGCATCTGCAATTTTATGACGCGCCTCGTGAAGGTCACGCCATGCGGTTTTTCTGGATACTCCGAGAACGCCGGCAGCATCTTCCTGTGACAGATCATCCAGGTCGACGAGTTTGAGGACAGCAATCTCTTCCGGAAATAAACAGACCATTTCAGCAGTGGCTTTTTTCCGCGGGCATACCGGGGCATAACAGCCCGGCATTTCGTTGAGCTCGACACAACGCCGCATCCGTGGTCTTCCGCATTTACCTTTTGGACAGATCTCTGGGTTCGGCATAATTTAATCTACTGAATATCATGTCACACAACATTTAAAGGGTTTTGATTAACCGGCAATGTCTGATACAATAATCAGCAAGTACTCATATGCGCCAAAATATATAAATGTATTTAACACGAATCTATCTTGGATTGTGGTAACATGAGTTTGTTGGAGAAGAGTCCGTCGACACCATTTATATCGATACAAAACCTCTGTATGGATTTTGGAAGGAACGAAAAAATCCGAGTTCTTGATAACATATGTCTTGAAATTGCCGAAGGTGAAATTGTCGGCGTAATCGGGAGGTCCGGGTGCGGAAAGACCGTTCTGATTCACCTTATCCGGGGAATCGAAACTCCTCCGACAAGCGGCAAAATCATCTATCATGTGGCATGGTGTAAAGAATGCGGCAGGATTGAGTTTCAAAGCGATGCGGGAAAAGCCTGTCCGGACTGCGGGGGGATACTTGCTCCCCGCGATATAGATTTCTGGGCGCCGGAAAACGAGGGAGTCAAAGCAAAAATAATGGCGCGGACCTCGCTGATGTTCCAGAGAACGTTCTCACTCTACGGTGATGACCGGGTCATTGAGAATGTACTCCGCGCTCTGGACGATATCAATTATCCGCAGGAAAAAGCCCTGACACGCGCCGCGGATCTGGTGGATGAGGTCAGACTCAGTCACAGAATGATGCATGTCGCCCGTGATCTCTCCGGCGGCGAGAAACAACGGGTCGTGCTTGCACGCCAGCTCGCCCGCGAACCGCTCTTCCTTTGTGCTGACGAGCCGACCGGGACGCTCGATCCGAAAACGGCAAAAATCGTTCACGAACTGCTGAAATCGGTGGGTACCGGGAAACAGATGGGTATGGTCATCACCTCGCACTTTTCACAGGTTCTGGAGGATGTCTGCGACAGGGCAGTTCTGATGGATGACGGAAAGATTACCATGACCGGCGCCCCGGACGAAATCGTTGCCGAGTTCATGAAAGGCTGTCATGATGATTGTCAGTATCAGTATCTGGACAGCGGAAATACGATTATCCGGGCGAAAGATCTTACCAAGAAGTTCATCGCGGTCGACAGAGGCGTTATCAATGCCGTGAACAAAATCAATTTCGAGGTGTACGAGAAGGAAATTCTCGGGATCATCGGTGTTTCCGGCGGGGGAAAGACAACCCTTTCCAAACTGATTGCCGGACTCTACGAGCCGACCGGCGGAACGCTGGATGTCAGAATCGGCGATGAGTGGGTCGATATGCGCAAACCCGGATACCAGTATCGCGGGAGGGCAAAGCAATACATCGGACTCCTGCATCAGGAGTATGATCTCTACCCGCACCGGACGGTGATTGATAATCTGACGGACGCAATCGGTCTGGAATTCCCGAAAGAACTCGCGGTAAGAAAGGCGGTTATCACCCTTCGTATGGCAGGATTTACCGAAAAGAAGGCAAAGGACATTCTGAACCGCAAACCGTCCGAGCTTTCCGAAGGAGAGAAGCACCGGGTGGCGCTGAGTCAGGTCTTAATCCGTGAACCGAGAATCATCCTTCTGGATGAGCCGACCGGAACAATGGATCCGATTACTAAAATCGATGTGAAACATTCGATTGTGCATGCCCGGGAGGAGATGGATGAGACCTTTATCATCGTCTCGCATGATATGGATTTTATCCGGGATGTGTGCGACAGATGCCTGTTCATCCGCGGCGGAAAAATCATCACCGAGGGTCCGACAGAAGAGGTCCTTGCCAAAATCTCGGAGAAAGAGGTCGAAAAGATGGCTGAGGATCTGGAAAGCGGACGAAAATAATCTGGTGAAAATTCGTTCCCCTTTTTTTGCAATATTAGATAACTATTTATATTTTAGCGCATATGTGTACTATTGTTATGTCATCAGAAAGTAAAAAAATCGCCATCGCCCAGGATGGGAGTATGGTTTCCCAGCATTTTGGACATTGTATGAGTTATGCACTGTTTACGCTGGAAGGCGAAAAACTTACCCGGCTGCCGGATCTGAACAATCCCGGTCATGAACCCGGTCTTCTTCCCAGGCTTCTCTCGGAAGAGCATGTCGATGTTGTATTAGCCGGAGGAATGGGTCCCCGTGCGGTTCAGATGTTTGAATCATTCGGCATTGAGGTTGTTCTTGGAATCTTCGGAGATGTTAACGGTGTTGCCGCTCTCTATGCCCAGGGGGCACTGAACGCCGGAACAAGTTCCTGCACGCATGATGAATCCCATGACTGTAACGGCGAAGAGCATCACGAGCATGCGCCTGCCGCACCTGTCGTCTGCATCACGTTATCCGGCGATAATTTGGAGGCGCTGACAGATATGAGGTTCGGTCGTGCCCCGTATTTCGCGGTCATCAATCTTGTCGACAAAACCACCGTTATTCTGCAGAATCCCTATACTGAAGGTGAAAGCGGTGTTGGTCCAAAGGTCGTCCAGTTCCTTGCATCATACGGCGTTTCCGTCATTCTCACCGGCAGAAGCGGTGTGAATGCAGGTTCGGCCCTCAAGGCTGCCGGGATTATGGCCTATGAAGTTCCGGAATCCCTGAAACTCACCGATGCCCTGGCGAAATATCTTTCACATGAGTTGAAACCCCTCGTCTGATTTATGAACATCATTGCTGCAAGCGGAAAAGGCGGAACGGGAAAAACCATGATCGCCGCAAATCTGGCTTTTGCCGTGTCGCAACACGAATCTGTCTCTCTTGTCGACTGCGATGTGGAGGAACCAAATCTCCATCTCTATTTTCCGGGACCTGTCGTGTCTGTTCCGGTCAAGACGCTCATTCCCCGGATAGATACGGAAATCTGCACATTTTGCGGAAAATGCGGAGAGTTCTGCAATTACGGAGCTCTTTCCATTCTGAAAAATAACGTGCTGTTTTTCCGGGAGATGTGTCATTCATGCGGCGGGTGCGGAATCGTCTGCCCGGAAAAAGCCGTTACCGAAGAGGAATATGGTATCGGCACGGTGGAAATCCGGAAACCGTCAACTCATCTCACGCTTTTCAGCGGGGTGATGAATCCGGGCGAAGTTCTGGCGCCGCCGATTATCCGCCGGGCGAAGGAGCTCGGACAATCCGGGCTGACCATCTGTGATGCGGCTCCGGGCATCTCCTGTCCGGTGATTGAAGCATGTTCCGATGCGGATTTTGTCCTTCTGGTAGCCGAACCCACGCCGTTCGGCCTTGCCAATCTCAGACAGATGACTGAACTTGTCCGGCTTTTGGAGATTCCTGCCGGTGTGGTTATTAACCGGAGTTTCGGCAGAGATGCCGTAATCCATGAGTTCTGCGAAAAAGAACAGTTGCCGGTTTTCCTGACCATCCCCTTCTCCCGCGGGTTTGCTGAAGTACAAAACAGCGGTTCCCTGATTGCCCGGGAGTTTCCGGAATGGGAGCAGAAATTTCTTGCGTTGTATACCCGGATTTCAGCGGAGGTTTCCAGATGAAAATCGCGGTTGTCAGCGGAAAAGGGGGAACCGGAAAGACTACCGTTTCCGCGGCTCTGGCGGATTTATGTCAGGGTTCCCTGATTCTTGCGGATTGTGATGTGGATGCTGCAAATTTCGGGATTGTTTTTCCGGCAGAGGATGTCGTTTCAGTACCTTACGCAGGTCGTGATGTTGTGGAAATCGATTCGGATGTCTGTATCGGGTGCGGGAAATGCGAGGATGTCTGCCGGTTTTCGGCAGTTCAGGTAATCGGGGGTGCCGCATTTGTCCACCCTCTCTCGTGCGAAGGCTGCGGAACCTGTATGCTTGTCTGCCCGGTTTCGGCAATTTCCCGGATAAAGATGGTGTCCGGCGAAATTTACACGGGCACAACCGAAAAAGGTCCGCTCGTCTCTGCCGAATTGTTTGCCGGTTCGGGGAATTCGGGACGGATGGTTCATGAGGTGAAACGTCAGGCGTTTTCCTTTGCGAAAAGCGATAATCTCATCATCGATGGTCCTCCGGGTATTGGCTGTCCTCTTATGGCGACGATAGGCGGGGTGGATGCCGTTTTGATGGTCACAGAGCCGGGTGTTTCCGCGGTCCATGATCTGAAAAGACTGGTTGTTGTCTGCAAAAAGATGCATATCCGGATGTTTGCAGTGATTAACCGGTTTGATCTTTCAAATCAGCAGGTGCGGGAGATCGAGGCATATTGTCAGGCGGAGAATATTCCGGTCGCGGGTAAAATCCCGTTTGATGAGCATGTGGTTGCCGCGGTTTCCGCATGTATGCCGGTTACCCGGATTTCCTGCCCGGCATCAGATGAATTATCCCGGATTCGGGCATTTGTCTCTGACTCTACGAAGGATAGCTGAATTCTATCCAATCCGTTCCTTTTTTATATCATACAATAGCCGGTCCGGGTCTGTCCAGTCGATATGCCGATTCGCTGGACAGAACGGGTTTAGATTGACGAATCTCATGTATTCCGTGTTTCTGTGTGGGAGGCGAGCCTATCGGTTCATCCTTGTTTAAACCCTCTTCTGTTTTGCCTGTATCGTGGATTCCCGGAATCTGCATGGGAATGCCCGTGTCCATTCAAAGAATACTCTGTTTTTCTCCTTCCTCTGAAAGAGCATTAATAAGCAATCCGCACTAATATAATAATAGAAAAGTATTTTTTTGAATCGCTTCGGAAATGGAATTCAATTACCAAAACCAAGCCTGAATAATAGCGCAAAATAGAGGAGAACCAAACATACATGACTGATAACTACGACGCCTCCCACATTACCGTTCTGGAGGGGTTAACCCCTGTCCGCGAAAGACCTGCAATGTACATCGGCAGCACCGATACACGAGGTCTTCACCATCTCGTCTATGAGGTCGTTGACAACTCGATTGATGAAGCCTTAGCCGGATTCTGTAAACACATATTTGTCGTCATCAACCCGAACGGATCCATCAGCGTTGAAGATGACGGCAGAGGTATTCCTGTCGACATCATGCCCAAACAGAACAAAAGCGCTCTTGAAGTCGTTCTGACTGTCCTTCATGCCGGCGGAAAATTCGACAAGAACACCTATCAGGTATCCGGCGGTCTGCATGGAGTGGGTGTTTCTGTGGTCAATGCTCTATCGACCCGTCTTGATGTTGAAGTATTCCGTGACGGAAACATCTATTCGATGGCGTTCGCGAAAGGCGGACTTGTGCAGAGCCTTCTCTCCCGCCCCGAGACGGATGATGATTACCGTCTGCGGCAGAAACGCATGGATAAAGCCGGTCAGCAAAAAGAGGCTACAACCGGAACCCGTGTCACCTTCTATCCTGACGGTTCCATCTTCGAGACGACCGAGTTCGACTACGACGTGCTTGCCCACCGGTTCCGGGAACTGGCATACCTGAACAAAGGTCTTGAGATCCAGATCGAGGATCACCGGACCGGGGATGCCGAGACATTCTGCTATCAGGGCGGAATAAGCGAGTTTGTCGTTCACCTGAACGAAGGAAAAGAACTCCTCCACCCTGACCCGATCAGTATCGACAAAACCGATGAGGAAAACAAAATCGAAGTGGAAGTTGCAATTCAATATAATAACTCCTATTCGGAAACCCTCTACTCCTATGTAAACAGTGTCAATACCAAGGAAGGCGGAACCCATCTGGAAGGATTCCGTTCGGCACTTACCCGGGCAATCAATAACAGTGCCCATATAAACAAGCACCTCAAGGAAGACATCTTCGTAAAAGGCGAGGATGTCCGCGAGGGTCTTACCGCCGTCATCAGTGTCAAGATCGCGAACCCGCAGTTCGATGGTCAGACCAAGCTTCGGCTCGGAAACAGCAGTGTGAAAGGTCTTGTCGACACCATGGTCTATCAGGCCCTGACTCAGTTCTTCGAGGAAAACCCGAAGGTCATCGCCGGCATCACCAAAAAATCCCTTGATGCGGCAAATGCCCGCGAGGCGGCACGCCGTGCAAAGGAACTCGCCAGAAGGAAGACCTCGCTTGAGATGTCCGGTCTGCCGGGCAAACTTGCCGACTGCTCCGAACGCGACCCTGCGAAAAGTGAAATCTATATTGTGGAAGGAGATTCCGCAGGCGGCTCGGCCAAACAGGGACGTGACAGAAAGTTTCAGGCCATTCTGCCGCTTCGTGGCAAAATCCTCAATGTCGAGAAGGCACTGGAACACAAAGCCCTCAAGAATCTCGAAATTCAGACCCTCATTACGGCAATCGGTGCGGGATACGGCGAGAAGTTCGATCCCGAACGAACACGGTATCACCATATCGTCATCATGACCGATGCGGATGTTGATGGAGCCCATATCAGAATTCTGCTTCTGACATTCTTCTTCAGGTACATGAAACCCCTCGTTGAACTTGGCTACATCTATATCGCCCAGCCTCCATTATTCCGGATTGCCAAAGGCAAGCAGGAAAAATACGTGTACACGGAAGAGGACATGCGCACCGCGAGTGCCGAGTTCGGTGACAAAGGCATCTCGGTCCAGCGGTACAAGGGTCTTGGTGAAATGAACGCAGATCAACTCTGGAACACGACAATGAACCCTGAGTTCCGTATTCTCAAACAGGTAAATATCGATGATGCAAGTTATGCAGACGAGATGTTCAGCAAACTCATGGGTGATGATGTGATGCCCAGGAAAGATTTCATTAAACGTCATGCAGGGGAGGTGACGAACCTTGACGTCTGAAGAAATCATCCCGGTAAATACAACCCACAAAAAACAGCCGGTTGAAATCACCCATGAACTGAAGACCTGCTTCATCGATTACGCGATGAGCGTTATCATCGGACGTGCGATTCCGGATGTCCGTGACGGCTTAAAGCCGGTCCACCGCCGTATTCTTTACGCTATGCTCCATGATGAGGGCAATACCAGTGATAAAGCCTACAAGAAATCCGCGAAGGCTGTCGCAGCCACCATGGGAAATTACCACCCGCACGGTGACACTGCGATATATGACACGGTTGTCAAAATGGCCCAGCCGTTTTCGTATCGATATCCGTTAGTGGATGGTCAGGGTAACTTCGGTTCGATTGACGGGGACTCGGCAGCAGCAATGCGTTATACCGAGGTCCGTCTCACAAAGACTGCCGAGTCGATTCTGGAGGATATCGATAAGGAGACCGTTGATTTCGTTCCGAACTTCGATGAGTCATCAGAGGAACCGGATGTTCTTCCGAGCAGGATTCCAAATCTTCTCGTGAATGGAACGAGCGGTATCGCCGTTGGTATGGCGACTAATATGATGCCGCATAACCTCGGCGAGGTCTGTGATCTGATTGCCGCCTATATTGACAATCCGGAGATGCAGCTTGACGAGATGATGAAGATTCTGCCTGCCCCGGATTTCCCGACCGGTGCGAAGATCATGGGTACGGACGGGATCGTCAATGCCTATGCGACAGGTCAGGGCAAAGTCGTTGTCCGCGGTATTGCCGAAATAGAGGAACGCAAAAAAGGATTCGAGCAGATCATCATCACCGAGATTCCCTATCAGGTGAACAAGGCGGCTATGATCGAGAAGATGGCCGATCTCGTCAAAACCAAAGTGATTGAAGGAATCAGCGATCTCCGTGATGAGTCCGATAAGGACGGTATCCGGGTCGTCATCGAACTCAAGCAGGGTGTTCAGGCAAATATCATTCTGAACTTACTCTATAAGCATACCCCGCTCGAGAGTACTTTCGGCATCATAAATCTCGCGATTGTTGATAAGAAACCGAAGATCCTTTCCCTCGCGGAACTTCTGCGGTATTTCATCGCCCACCGTGTCGAAGTCGTCCGGAGACGGACCCAGTATGATCTGCGTAAAGCCGAGGAACGGGTCCATATTCTGGATGGTCTCTTAAAGGCCATGGACATGATCGACGGAGTTATTGCGACCATCCGCGCATCTCCGGAGGCTTCTGTGGCTCAGGAAGCCCTTGTTTCGAAGTTCGGCTTTTCCGAAGCCCAGGCTGATGCGATTCTCAAGATGCAGCTGCGTCGTCTCGCGGCCCTTGAGCAGAAGAAGATTCTGGATGAGACGGATTCTCTGCGTATCATCATCGAGAAACTCACCTGGATTTTATCCGCAGATGAGCACGTCCTTGCGGTTGTCAAGACCGAGACCGCCGAGATTCGTGCAGCCTACGCGGACGAACGCCGCACAAAGATTGATTACACGGCAAACTCCGACTTCAATGTGATGGACCTGATTCCGGATGAGCAGACTCTTGTAATGCTGACGACCCAGGATTACATTAAGAGAGTTCCGCTCGATCTCTACCGTCAGCAGAAACGCGGCGGCAGAGGGGTTATCGGTATGACCACGAAGGAGGAGGATTCCGTCGATAAGATCTTCATGGCAAGTACGCATGATTATCTGCTTTGTTTCACGAACAAAGGCAGAGTCTACTGGCTCCGTGTGTATGAAATTCCGGAAGGGTCCCGGACGAGTAAGGGTAAGGCAATCGTGAATCTGCTGAACCTGACCGACGAGGAGGTTTCCGCGGTGATTCCTCTGCGTGCTTTCGATGCAAACATGCATCTGCTGTATGCGACGAAGAACGGGCGTGTGGGTAAGTTTACCCAGGATCTGTTCTCCAGACCGAGAACCGGTGGTATCATCGGGATTACCCTCCTTGAGGGTGATGAACTCGTTGATGTGGTCGTGACGGACGGAGATTCTGATGTCGTTCTTACGACCGCATTCGGTCAGGCACTCAGATTCTCCGAGACGGAGGTCAGATCGACCGGCCGCGGCACACAGGGCGTTATCGGTATCCGGCTGAAATTCGAGGGAGATTATGTCTGTGCCCTGACGTTAGTCGAGACAGAGTATCTGCTGATGATTACGGACAAAGGATTCGGTAAGAGAACCGGGTTCGATGCGTTCATGGGCCACGGCCGCGGTACGCAGGGAGTGAAGTCGATTGTTGCCAACTTCGAGCGCGGCAAAGTCGTTGCTTCCCTCGCGGTTTCGGATGAGGATGAGGTTGTTATCACGACCGCGAGCGGGGTTGTTATGCGGACTCTGGCTGCGGATATCTCGGTTCAGGGACGCGGAACAAGAGGTGTCCGTGTTATCCGGGTCGATTCCGGCGATACGGTCACGGGAGTTGCAATAGTCCGTCCGGATGATGCCGAGCTCGTTATACCTGAGCTCGTGCCAGGGCATGAAGAGAAAAAGCCGGTCGTCCAGCCTGAGGCGGATGACGAAGAAGTCGTCCTGCCCGAGGGTGAAGACGACATCTGATATTTTTTTATGAGCAGCTAGCGGGACGGGTTAGAGATTCGCGTTGAACTCTTACCATTCCTTTATGCATTTTTTCAGTTCATCTGAAATTTTTACGATATCGGTAAACCCTGGTTCGTCCATCCCGTGTTTTGCCACGCCGAGGTCGGTAGTCCGCAGGAGGATGTCCGGTTCTATTTTTTTGGGCGCCAGTTTTTTCATGACGCATCCTTCCGGGCATCCTTCGAGGACAAGAATATTCGAGTCTTCGCGGTCGATATCATTGACCTCATCTATATTTTTGGCGGAGATAAGGAGGTCTATTGTGCCCGGATATTTCTGAACAAAGTATTTTGCTGCCTGGTCGGTGAGTTTTCCGGTGTTTGATACGCCGGAACAGGTGATGAGCACGATTTCTTTCATTGACAGAATAGTATTGCGGGTATTTCTATTTACAGTATTTTTCCCGGGACTCCATTATCGTGTAAGGGATTAATTCGTGGGAACCGGCTGCAAACCTCATCTTGTGACATCTTTAATGCATTCCCCCGCCAAATAGTACAGCATCCATGTCCTACATCGACCCGATAGTAATTATAATCGCCTTTGGTGCAGTCTGCGTCTCTTTCCTCTGGCTCAGGGATGCCCGTATCTTTGTCCGGACCGGCAAAGACGGTTACCGGAAAGCTGCCTATTCCGGTGTTCTTTATTCCGCTCTCGGATGGTTTGGGTATGCTCTTGCCGGTTTTGGCGAGAGTACCTTTCTCTATCTCGGAATGGGATGTGTTCTGCTTGCTCTTTACCTCCAGTCCAGAGTAAAAAAAGAGGATGTATGGATTGGAAACGAATCAGCATGGACCCGGTTCATAGGATCGGCGCCACGTCAGGAGAGAAAATAAGATGATGATACAAAAACCCCGCGGAACGCGTGACTTCCTCCCGCCGGAAATGGCACAGCGCCGTTTCATCGAACAGAAAATGCGTGATGTTGCCTCCTCATTCGGGTATGGAGAAGTCGTTACCCCGATGTTTGAAGAGCAGGAACTCTTCACGATAAAATCAGGCGAAGGCATCATCAGCGAGATGTATGCTTTCGAAGACAAAGGCGGGCGGAAAATAACGCTCCGTCCGGAGATTACCTCTGCCGTAATCCGTGCCTATGTCAACGGAGCGCAGATGGCGCCAAAACCGCTCAGGTGGTTCTACTTTGCAGAATGCTTCCGATATGAACGCCCCCAGAAAGGACGCTACCGGCAGTTCTGGCAGTTCGGCTCCGAACTCATCGGCGCTGATTCTGCGGCAGCTGATGCGGAAGTAATCGCGCTTTCCTATGCCCTTCTGAAAAGTACCGGTGTCAGATTCATTCTGAAGGTCGGGCACCTTGCGCCGATGAAGCATCTTCTTGCCGTTTTGGACGCTCCTGCCCAGAAAAAGGTCATGGCAGCTCTCGATAAACGTGATATGGAGATGCTTGAGACGACGCTTTCCGGGCTGGAGCACAGCGAACTCTTCGAGCCGCTGAAAGGTCTCACGACTGCCGCAACCCTGCCTGAGATATTCGCGATTACCGGAGATATTCCGGAAAAATCGAGAATCGAGGAGACATTCGGTTATCTCGATGCACAGAACATACCCTACGAGCAGAACTTCGGCATCGCCCGCGGTCTTGACTATTATACGGGTATGGTTTTCGAAGGATTTGCCGACAATCTCGGTGCGGAAAATCAGATTCTCGGCGGCGGCGTTTACCGGCTTGCCCACCTTTTCGGCGGAAAAGACGTACCGTCCTGCGGGTTCGGTATCGGATTCGACAGAGTCCTGGTGTCTTTAGGCGAGTTCACCCCGGAAACCAAACCGGTGGTGGCTGTTGTCTGCACGCCGGAAACACGTGCTGCCGCCTATAAAACGGCTGCCGCCTTCCGTGAAGCCGGCATTACGACCGTGATGGACCTGCTCGACAGAGGATTCGGCGCACAGCTTTCCTCTGCGCTGAAATCCGGGGCGACATTCGCTGCGGTCATTGGAGAAAAGGAAGCGCAGGCCGGGACAATTACGCTTAAGGATCTCGGAACCGGTTCGCAAACCGAGATTTCACCCGAATCTGCGGTCGGAGTGATCCATGGTTCTCGCAGATGAGTTAGCGAAAAAACAGCGAAGTATCAGTGTAGCAGAATTTTTTGAGAAAAACAAGCAGATGCTCGGTTTTGATTCTCCGGTCAGGGGAATCATCACCACCGTTAAAGAAGCAATCGATAATTCCCTGGATGCCTGCGAAGAAGCACAGATTCTCCCGGATATTCTCGTATCGGTCCGGCGTATCTCGAATGATGTGTTCCGTGTCGTTGTCGAGGATAACGGACCCGGTATCATTCCGGAAAAAATGCCGAGCGTTTTTGCCAAACTTCTGTACGGCTCCCGTTTTCATCAGGTCAGGCAGACCCGTGGTCAGCAGGGTATAGGAATTTCGGCCGCAGTATTATATGCCCAGCTCACGACCGGTAAGCCGACGATTGTTATCTCCCGGACAGATGCGAAGAACCGGGCGCACCAGATGTCTCTTACGATTCATACCGAGACAAATGAGCCGGAAGTTCTCTCGCATGAGGAAGTTGACTGGAATCTGCCGCATGGGACACGTGTCCAGCTCGAATTCAAAAGCAATATCGCGGCAAGGAAAAAACTTCTCGAGTATCTGAAATACACCTCGATTGTCAATCCGCATGCAAAATTCCGGGTGGAGCTCGATGACGAGACGTTCATCTACGACCGTGTCTCGTCCGAGGTCCCGCCGTGCCCGGTCTCGATTAAACCCCATCCCTATGGTATAGAGCTCGGTGTTTTAAAGCGCATGACGGCAGCATCGGATTTGCCGCTCGGCGAGTTTTTAGTTGAAAGCTTCTCGAAGGTCGGAGAAAAAACGGCTCTTGAAATCTGCCGCTCCGCGAGACTCGACCCGGAGACAAAGGTCAGCAAACTCGGGCTTGAGTATCTGAATCTCCTGCTCGATGCGATGCAGACGACCAAAATTCCCGCACCGACGGCTTCACAATGTCTGTCCCCGATAACGGAAGACCTTATCGTCAAAGGAATGGAAAAGGAGTTCCAGCTGGATTTCATCAAGGCACGCACCCGTCCCGGAAGTGTGTATGGCGGGCACTCGTTTATCGTGGAAGCGGCAATCGGCTACGGCGGCAAACTTCAGTCTGACGGAAGTGCTGTCCTGCTTCGGTTCGCAAACCGTGTTCCTCTGCTTTATCAGCAGGGGGCATGTGCTATCACGAATGCGGTTCAAAGTGTGAACTGGAAAACCTATGGGGTTTCCCAGTCAGGATTTCCCCAGGGACCCCTGATGATTCTGGTTCATGTGGCGGCGACGAGTGTTCCGTTCACAAGCGAATCGAAGGATGCGGTGGCGTCTATTCCTGAAGTCGAGCGGGAGATTATTCTCGCCCTGCAGGAACTCGGCCGTGACCTGAAGACGTTTCTGTCACGCCGCGAGAAGAACAAACTTCAGGATGACCGGGCACGTGCGATTTGTTCGGTGATTCCGCTGATTGCCGCAAAAGTCGGCGAGATTGTGGAACTTCCGATGCCTGACACCTCTCTTCTCGAGGGGAAGATTATGAGGCGTGTGGTTCTCAAGAAAAGTAATTCCGGCGGCAAAGTCCTGATTCATATCGATAACTACACAACTAAAGCCCAGGAGATTTCCCTGTATGATATTTCCGGGGATAATGCCGCTGATGCGACTGTTCCTCCCTCGTTTGTGTCGGATTCGGATGATGAATTCACAAAAATCTGGAAGTTCACGCTTGCCCCGGGTGAGGCGTTCGAAGTTATGTATACCGGTCTTGGCGGAGGAATGATTGAAATGCAGGGTGTGGCGGAAAACCTGAAAGTAGTGGTGGATTTAGATGTCTGAACCGACTGAAAGAGACATGGCGACGAAGAAACGTCTGATGGAAATTGCCAAAGTCTGGTATGACCAGATTGACAGCGGAGAGATTCCGTCGATTACTCTTCCAACGAGGACGAAGTACAATATTGAATATGATGACGACTCCGAGGTCTGGAAGTATGGAGACAAAGAGTCTGTCAGAAATGCAGGATCCGCGAAATCCGCCACACATATTCTTAAAATGGCATATGTCATCTGGTTCATCAAGAAACAGCTGCAGGAAAACCGGTCCTCAACATTAAGGGAAATGTATTACATTTCGGAGGGCTGGAAGCAGGCGCAGTTCCATGCCGAGAACGAGAGTAATTATCTGATAGAAGATCTGGAAATCATCACCTCTATGCAGAGGGAATTTTTCCACATGCGTCCTGAAGAGGACGGGGCATCAATCTTCGGGCCGCTCCGCATCCGTGAACACACGCGGCGGGGCATGAAGGATATTCACTGTCAGGATGATGTGGGGGAAGCCGGATACACTATTCCGAATAATGTGGAGAATGTGGAACTTGTTGATCATGACGCTACGTGTGTTATCGCCCTCGAAACCGGTGGTATGTTCTCCCGTCTGCAGGAGAACGGGTTTGATGAGGAGTACAATACGATTCTTCTTCACCTGAAGGGTCAGCCGGCACGCGCTACCCGGCGTATGCTGAAACGGATGAATGAGGAGCTCGGGATTCCGATTGTGGTTTTCACTGATGGGGATCCCTGGTCGTACCGTATTTATGCGTCCGTTGCCTACGGCTCGATTAAGGCGGCACATATGTCAGAACTTCTGGCAACGCCGTCCGCCCAGTTTATCGGCGTGAAGCCTTCTGATATTCAGCGGTATAATCTGCCGGCAGATAAACTGACCGAGCAGGATATTGCGGCACTTAATGCGGAACTGACTGATCCCCGGTTCGGTTCCGATTTCTGGAAGAAGGAGATTAATCTCCAGCTGGAGATGGGGCTGAAGTCTGAACAGCAGGCATTTGCCAGCCATGGTCTTGATTTCGTTACAAAGGAGTATCTGCCGGCAATGCTTTCCGAAATCGGTATTCTCAAACGGTGATGCATCTTTCCCGAATTTCCGTCTATCTTGGCGCCTTTGCGACAATGGCGCTTTCCAATGCCGTTGTTCCTGTTCTGGCACTGATTACTCAGGATGCCGCTTTGCTGGGCGCCCTTTACTCAGCCTACTTTTTAGGCGCATTTTTTATGGTGTTTCCTGCCGGATGGCTTTCTGATAAGTTCGGGCGTGCCTCTCTTATCAGAATCGGTCTAGCCGGAACGTTTCTGTCGGCGATTCTGCTCTGGTTTCTGGCGGGCGACCCCCTGTATGCGGTCGTGCTCCGGCTGGTTGAAGGTCTGTTTACCGGAATGTTTGTGTCGGCGGCGGTATCCTATGTGAACTCGGAGGCTGATCACCGGAAACTGTCCGGTATTTATCTTGCTCTGCTGAATGCGGGGATGGTTGCCGGGCTTCTTCTTTCCGGCATCCTTGCCGGAATCCACCCGTATGCGGGGGTGCTTTTCTTCGGCGTTCTGACAGGATGCGCCCTTATTGCCGGGATATTCTTCCGTGATTCAGCTGCTTTCGTGTCGGAGACGGTGCAGATAAAAAAGATTCTTTCGATTACGCGGGAACATAAATGGCTCTTTGTGTCGCTGTTTATTTTTACCGGGACGACCGGTATTGTGACGAGTATGTATCCGGAGATGTCCGGATATTCTGCTGATATTTCCGGCGT
Source organism: Methanocorpusculaceae archaeon UBA425 (assembly GCA_002506085.1). GTDB lineage: Archaea > Halobacteriota > Methanomicrobia > Methanomicrobiales > Methanocorpusculaceae > Methanocorpusculum. The sequence continues at coordinate 4,360 of DAWV01000007.1, read as the reverse complement.
TGTGACGGCTCTTATGAGCATATCGACAGCCGTATGCGTCTATGCGGCATCCCGGTTTGCGTTTTGGAATTCGCTTGGCGTCATTAGGAAGGCTGCGTTCATCCTCGCGATTTCCGTTCCGATTGTTTTCTTTACGCCGGTCGGCATGATTTTTGTCGGAGCGGCGTATGGGGTGATTGCAGTGGCCGTTTTACATTATATCGCGGAAACACATCTGCCCCAGGGTGTGACGAACGGACTCAATATGATGATACAATATGCCGGTATGGCGGTTTTGCCGTTTATTGCCGGAGTTGTTGTTATGCCGGCCGGTTATTTCCTGGTGTTTGTTTTTGCAGGGATTGCGGTATTAGCCGGCGGTCTGCTTGTTGTGAGGTGTCCGTGTTATCCGGCGAGGCTTAAAAAAAAGTGATGTTATTTGTGCAGTCTTCTTGGATGATGATGTTTTCTGGGTATCCCTGTAGGCACTGGTCGTTCATGCATGGGTTCAACAACACAGTTTTTCACAGGAGTGCCGCAGTATTCCAGAATGCTCATTGCACGCTCGGCACCCATTGACGGTTTGGTTGCTTCCAGCCAGAGATAGAATCCTACGCGTGACGGGGTGGGACGTTCGTATTTGAATCCCCCGGTTTTTATCGGAATCATCTTCAGATATGTCCGCAGTTTTTTTGGTTTGATATAGATGACCGGTGTCATTTCCGGGAAATCGACGGCAAGTATGACTTTTGAGTATTCACCTTCGAGTTTGTCAATGTCAAGAATATCGGTTTTGACCCGAAGACCGTAATTGGTGACCAGTGCCTTGATTGCTGAGGGGTAGAGTCCGCCGCAGATGACTTTTTTTACCAGGGGGGAGACGGATGGGTCGGAGAAGTACTGGCTTGGAGACATGTCATGGTCCATGGCGAAATAGAGTCTCACGAGTGCTTCGTCGTGGAGTTTTTTGTAATCGAAGTCACGGATTTTTAAGGTTTCGCTCGGGATGAGTTTCGGGTTCTTTTCCGGGCGGGTCGGGAATGAAGTAATCCTGAGACTTTTCAGGCAGGATTTCATGATTTCGCAGCAGTGGGTTCCGACATATGCATTGTCGGGATCGGCAACCAGACCGCGGACGACCTGGGTTCCGGAGATGTCAACGGAGGAGAAGAGAATGAAACCTACATGCTCCTGATTGAACATGTAGCCGAACAGGTTTTTCTTGTAGACGATTTCGGCTTCGAGGTCTTTCAGGTCGGCAGGGCTGGTTACAATTTCGCAGAATACCACCTGTTTGTCTTTGTCGAAGAGGAGGAGATCGACCTCTGCAAGGTCCTGTCCGTTTCCTCTGACCCGGATGTCGCCTTTCTCGGCAGAGTAGATGCCGTTTACCCCGAGGCTCATTTTTTCCCGGTGTTTTGGAACGTCGGCACCTTTTCTGACAATTCTTTTGATGGTGGTGGTCTGTTCGGCTATTCTGATGAGCTGTTCATATATGAGGTATTCAAACCAGTAGCCTTCGGCTGTTCTCATCAGCATGATGTCTTCCGAGAAGAGGTTTTTACGTTCAACTGCCCGCATATGGCGAAGAGCCCTGACGGCGATTGCCCGGTCGGGTTTATAGTGGCTGAACTGCTCACTTATCCACGAGAGCATTACAGCTCTCCTATTTGTAGTTTCATAGTGTATTTATGCGAGGACTAGTATCCGTCGCGTGAGGCTTTTATGCACTCTCTGTTCGTAGTATCCGACGATGTCAAAGAGGTCTTTTGCAAGCGGTCTGATGTCTTTGTGGGTTACAATTACGGCTCTTCCGCCGTGTTTGAGAACGCGTCTGATTTCTCTCAGGGATTCGATATACAGGGTATTCAGGCTGTCAGCTTCGATTTTGGTGGACTGACCGTATGGAAGATCCGTTGCAACGGCATCAAATATATGGTCCGGGTAGGGCATATTGGTTGCATCCGCCCGTACACAGGCTGCGTCAGGCAGATTCTGCCGGCAGCCCTCGAGCATTTCCGGGTCATAGTCGCTTCCGACTGCAGGTATCCCCATCAGATTGCATTCGAGGAGCATGCCCCCCGTTCCGCAGAAGGGGTCGCAGAGAAGCTGACCGGGCTCGATATGGGTCAAGTTGACCATTGTTCGCGCCATCAAAGGCATCATGACGCCCGGGTGGAAGAATGCTCTTCTTTGCGGGTTTCGATAGGCATAGGATCCCCGGTCGATGGTGTAAAGAACCTGGCCAAGGAAGCATCTGCCGTTAGTGAATACGGCACGATATTCGGTTTCCGGATTTTTGAGGTCAACGGTGCCGGGAATTGTTTGTCCCATCATGCGTTCGAGTTCCAGTTGGGATGCATTGACGGTGACAGGATGAATCTTTCTTGCCCGGCAGCAGAATGTGCCGGGGGCAGTGAGCGAGAGGGTTTCAAGGAGATTTTTCAGGTCTTCCATTGTGGCGCCGCATTCACCGAGGAGACGCATGATTATGTGCGTTTGTGCGAGCCGTGTTGTTCTCTCGGGGTTGTCGACTTCAGCCAGAGCAATGCCGTTTTCTATGCGGGTTACCTTACCCACGCAGGATAGTTCGGCAGCTGCCAGGCTCAGGTTCTCTCCGGAGAGTTCAAACAACAGATTCATCCGCTTTATACATGTGCGGTCTGGCTAATAATATCTGTGGGATGTCCGGGCACGACCCTGCATCAGAGGATTTCTTTTCGTTTGATGTACCAGGCTTTTGCGCATTTTTCCGGGTGATAACGGAGTTTTGCCTCACGGAGTCCCGGGACATCCATGTCGGATTCGCGGTTTATCCAGATATATCTGCCCAGGAGGGCGCGGGCGGTTTCCTGATTGATTACTTTGTAGATGCCTTTGTAGTGGGTGAATCCTTTTTCGAAGTGGATTAATGCGGTTTCCTTGTTCATTTCATTCCATATTGCGAGTGCCCCGATTTTGTTTGACGGGAGGATCCGGATGACAAGTCCTTCACAGTCGAGCTGGTCCCAGTGGTCAAGTGCCGTGTGGGCGGCACCTACTTCTTCTTTCATGATGAGATTTGCGTCGGTGTGTTTGGAGATGCTCCATTTATTGAGCATCTCATGGATTTCCGAAAATATTTCCGGATGAATCGGTTCAGTTCCGTATTGGTAGCGGGCGTTGAACTGGTTGATCTGTTTCCGGATGCCGAGGTATTTTTGTCCGTGAAGGCTGGCGAGTTCTTCTGTCCGGTAGTAATATTCACAGCATCCTCTGGATTCGTAGACTGGTGTCTCCGGATGATGGTCTTTCATATATGCGAGATAGGTTTCTTCGTAGAATGCGATGGCGGTTTTTCCGGCGTGTGTTTTGGCGAAGGCGAGGAGTTCTTCAAAGAGTGCCGGGTCGAATTCGCCGATGGGAGTGTGATAGGTTGTTTCGCCGCTGATTGTGCGGGTTAGAAGGAGATGGTCATTTATTACTGCATATCCGCTGGGGGAGTAGTGTTCCCAGCAGAGGATGGAGAGCGGGGAGGTTTCCGAGTGGTATTGGGGGAAGCGCTGGTGGTAGTCGTCGAGGAGTGGTTTTTCGGCGAAGGTTATTTTGCGGAAGTCAGTCTTTTTCATTTTCAAAGAGCATGGGGGTCATGTTTTTCATTTCAGTGAATCCGGCTCTGGTGTAGAATTGTTCTTTTCCAGGCGCTGCGATGAGTCCTATCCATGAGAGGCCGTGCGCTAATCCAAGCAGCCTGAGGGTGTGCGCGATGCGCCCCCCGATGCCGCGTCCGCGATATTCGGGGAAGACGACGAGGTCCTGGATGTATCCGTCGGACGCTCCGTCGGCGATTATGCGCCCCATGCCGATTGCGTGGTTGTTTTCATCGTGGGCGATTACGAAGACAAAGCTCCCGCGGATAATATGCGCGATGTTGTCGGAGCTCCATCCCATCTCCCACCAGCCTCCGGTACGATAAAGGTCAACGATTTCTGATGCATTCCATGAACGGACTTCACTAAGCAATATTTTCTCTTCGGACAAGGGTGGTCTATCCAGTAGTTTGTTTCAGTTAATTATGTTCTTTCCGGCTTATGATGATGATGTTTCCGGCGTATTTTTGGATTCATTACCGGCGGGTTTATATGTGATTTGCTCCAATCTAGTTACCTCGCAAGGCGCGTGAATACCCGCCCGATTCCGCAAGGAACCGGGTGTTATCCACGTGTGCCTTATACCGAGCAAAACCCCGGAAGACGTGCAGAAATGTGGATTTTCCGGGGTCCTGTAATGATGATTCGGAGGGTTTATAACAAAGCCCGCCTAACATTGTTACCTCGAAAGTCAGCCAAACTGACCACGGGAAACTCCTGTAAAAAGGATGTTTTCCCCAAGGGATTCAGTT